>DASVDH010000109.1:0-30176 GCA_036381195.1 Longimicrobiales bacterium
GTGTTCGGCTACCGCGCGCTCTGGTTCGCGCGGGGGTACGAGGGGCCGCTGCCCCCGTTCGAGCAGGACGACTTCGTGCGGGCGGGGGGCTTCGACCGGCGCACGCTCGCCGACCTGCTCGAGGAGCTGCGTATCGTGCGCGCCGCCACGCTCGCGCTGTTCCGCGGCCTGCCCGCCGACGCCCGGAGGCGCGCCGGTATCGCGGCCGGCGTGCGCGTCACCGTCCGCGCCATTCCCTTCATCATCGCGGGCCACGAGCTGCATCACCGGGCGCTGCTGCTGGAGCGGTATCTCGGGGCGATCGCGACCTGAGCCCGGCCGGCACGCCCGGCGGCCGGCGGAGCGGCAGCCGCACTGCCGGCGCCCCGGCCCGGGCACGCCTCCGCTCGCCTGGCCCGCTTCTTCCCGCGCTCCGGCCATGCGGCACGACCGCAAACCCTGGCGTGGGCGCGTATGGTGCTCGACTTCCATGACCTGCCGCTCTGGCTCAACCTGGCCGTGTTCGCGGCGACCGCGGCGGCGGTATGGTTCACGGGCACGCGGCTCACGCGACAGGTGGAGGCGATCGCACAGCGCACGGGCGCCGGCCGTGCGATCGCCGGGCTGCTGCTGCTGGGCGGCGTCGTCTCGCTGCCCGAGCTGAGCACGGCGGTGGCGGCCGCCTCCGCGGGCAACGCGCGCTTCGCGGTCAACACGCTGCTGGGCGGCATCGCGGCGACGATGGTCGTGATCGCGGTCATCGACGCGGTCGTGCGCGAGCCGCCGCTCTCCACCGACATCACGCACCCCGTCGTGCTGCTCCAGGGCACGCTCTCGGTGCTGTTCCTCGTCGTGACGGCGGCGGGGATCGTGGTGGGCGACCTCGGCATCCTGGGCGCGGGCGTGTGGACCGTCGCGCTGCTCGCGCTCTACCTGTTCTTCGCCAACCTGGTGCGGCACTACGAGTGGCACCGCGCGTGGATCCCGGAGGAGGACGTGCGCCGCCGCGGGACCCGTGCGGCGCGCGCGGACGCGGCCCCGGGCCCGGAGCAGCGCTCGCGGCCTCCTCGCCGCGACCGCCGCCCGCTGCGCGGGCTGATCCTCGCCACGGCGGCCGTGGCGCTCGCGACCGCCGCCGCGGGGTTCCTGCTCAGCCGCATCGGCGATGCGATCGCCGGGCAGACCGGGCTCGGCGCGAGTTTCACCGGGCTGTTGCTCGGCGGCATCGTGACGTCGCTGCCGGAGGCGAGCACCGTCCACGCGGCCGTGCGCATCCGCCGCTTCGAGCTGGCCTTCTCCGACGCGTACGGCTCGAACCTGTTCTCGACCATGGCGATCTTCGCGGCAGACCTCGCCTATCCCGGCGGCCCGATCCTGAACGAGGTCGGGCGCTTCGGCCTGTTCGCCGTGCTGCTCGGCGCGGCGGTCAGCGCCATCTTCCTCGCCGGCTGCCTGGAGCGCCGCAACCGCAGCATCCTCGGCATGGGGCTGGACTCGCTCATCGTGCTGTGCGTGTACGTGGGCGGGCTGGTCCTGCTGTACCACCTGCGCTGAGCGCCGAGCGCTGAACACCTCGCCCACCGAGCGGACGCCCCCGCCCGGCCGCGGGCCGCGCTTGCCGGTCGCCGCGTGCCGCGGCGGGGGGCGACGTCGCGGGTCCGCGCGCGTCGCTCGACGCGGGGGCCGGCGCGCCTTCCGGATCCGCGCCCTCCCGCCGTGCTCCTCACGGCTGCGCCAGCACCTCCGCCCGCCCGATCGCCGCCAGGTCTCGCCGCAGCTTCAGCACCGCCAGGTCCTTGGCCTTCGCCTCGACCATCACGTCGAAGCGGCGGTCGGCCAGCGCCGAGAGGAAGTCCGCGAACGTGAAGGGGTCCGCGAAGTCCGCGTGCTGGCGCAGCAGCGGCGGCTGGATGCGCTGCTCGCGTCCGCGCTTCACCACGCGGCCGTCCAGCCGGGGCGAGGAGAAGTGGATCTTGGGCGTGACGCCGGGTGCCCAGGTGTCCAGCGCGCGACGCGCGGCGTCCACGGCGCCGAGCGTGCCGGGGTTCAGCCGATGGTGCTGGTGGTCGAAGACCACGGGCGCACGCGTGCGCGCGTGGAGCGCGAGGCAGTCCTCGATGGTGAAGCACGCCTCGTCGTTTTCGATGGCGAGCCGGCGGCGCGCCGGCTCGGAGAGCGCGTGGAACCGTTCGGCAAAGCGCGCCAGCGCCGACGCGCGATCGCCGTACAACCCGCCGACGTGCAGGACGACCACCGCCTCGGGACCCTGGCCCAGCGCGTCCAGCAGCCGCGCCTGGAGGTCGAGGTCCGCCGCGGCCCTGGCGGCGATGGCGCCGTCCGCCGCATTCAGCACGACGAACTGCGAGGGGTGGAGCGAGAGCCGGATGCCCAGCTCGCGCGCGCGGCGGCCCACGGCTTCGAGTGCGTCCGCGTCGCGCTCGATCTGGCCGTGGAACCGCGGCAGCGCCGGATGCGTGCCGTACGGGACGAAATCGGAGGAGAGCCGGTACATGCGGATCCCGACGTCGTCCAGGTACTCGAGGATCCGGTGCAGCCGCTCGATGGACACGGCGACGTCCGGGCCGGACTGCCAGCGCCGGGTGTCGTGACTGGGCAGGCCCGGCCGGCCCAGCACCTTCGCCGCGAAGCCGAGGCGGCGGGGCGGGTCGGGCCCGTGGCGCGCTCCGGCCGCTCGCACCATCATGGATCCGCCATGGGAGCAAAGGGCGGGCTGCGGCCACGGCACGTGCCGGGCCGCCGCCTCGCGGAGTGATGCCCCACGCCTCCACCACCGGCACCGATGATTCGCCCACTGGCCCCCTGGCGCGCCGGCGCACGCGCCGCCGCACTCCACGCCTTGCCCGCCCTCTGCCTGGCCGGGCCGCTGGGAGGACAGGAGGCGGCCGGCCCGCAGCCCATCCCGGGCGGCGAAGCGCTCTACCGCGCCGCGTGCGCCGCGTGTCACGGCGCGGACGGCACGGGCACCACGCAGGCGCTCGTCGGGTTCGACGTGCCGCTGCCCGACTTCACCGATTGCAGCTTCGCCTCTCGCGAGCCGGACGCGGACTGGATCGCCGTCGCGCACCAGGGCGGGCCGGTGCGCGGGTTCAGCCGGCTGATGCCCGCGTTCGGCGACGCGCTCACGGTGGACGAGCTCCAGAGCGTGATGGACTACATCCGCACGTTCTGCGGCGACGACGACTGGCCGCGCGGCGAGCTCAACCTGCCGCGCGCGCAGGTCACCGAGAAGGCGTACCCGGAAGACGAGCTCGTCTTCACGACCGTCTTCGCCGTCGAGGGCGCGGGCGCGTGGATGAACGAGTTCGTTTACGAGAAGCGGTTCGGCGCGCGCAACCAGTGGGAGGTCGCGGTGCCGTTCGGCGTGCGCGAACGCGCCACGGGCGAGTGGACGGGCGGCATGGGAGACATCGCGCTCGGCGTCAAGCGCGCGCTGCTCCACAGCCTCGGCAGCGGCACGATCTTCAGCGCCGCCGGCGAGATCATCCTGCCCACCGGTGATGAGGACGACGGCTTTGGCGCCGGCACCGCGATCTTCGAGCCCTTCGTCGCGCTGGGACAGCTCCTGCCCGCGGACGCGTTCGTCCAGCTCCAGGCCGGCGCGGAGTTCCCGTTCGACCGGGAGCGCGCCGAGGACGAGGGCTTCTGGCGCGCGGTCATCGGGTGGACGTGGACCGAGGGGCGGTGGGGCCGCGCGTGGTCGCCCATGCTCGAGCTGCTCGGCGCGCGCGAGCTCTCCGGCGGCCCGGGCGCGCAGTGGGACGTGCTGCCGCAGGTGCAGGTCACGCTGAGCAGGCGGCAGCACGTCATGGCCAACATCGGCGTCCGCGTGCCGCTGAAGCAGAGGGACGCGCGCCAGACCGAGCTGTGGATCTACCTGCTCTGGGACTGGTTCGACGGCGGCTTCTTCGAGGGGTGGTGACGACGATGCGAGCGCACGTCTCGCGGATCGTGCCGGCCTTCGCCGCGCTGCTGCTGCTCGCCACCGCGCCGCGCGCGGCGCGCCTCGCGCTCGAGGCCGCGGGCGTCGCGGACCCGCCCGTCTTCCTCACCGGCGACCAGTGCATCGCGTGCCACGGGCAACTCGTCACGCCGGCGGGCGAGGACATCTCGATCGGCTTCGACTGGCGCGCGTCCATCATGGCGAACTCGTCGCGCGACCCGTACTGGCAGGCGGGCGTGCGACGCGAGATCATGGATCACCCGGAATCCTCGGAGCTGATCCAGGACGAGTGCTCGCGCTGCCACATGCCCATGTCCAACGAGCTGGAGCGGCGGCGGGGCGGGCACGGGCGCATCTTCGACCACCTGCCGGTGAGCGAGCCGGTGACGCCGCTCGACACGCTCGCCGCGGACGGCGTCTCGTGCTCGCTGTGCCACCAGATCACGGCGGATCGGCTCGGCACCGAGGAGAGCTTCACCGGCGGGTTCGTGGTGGACACCACGCGCGCGGGGGAGCACGGTCGCATCTTCGGCCCGTTCGAGATCGACACCGGGCGCAGCACGATCATGCGCTCGGCCACCGGCTTCCGGCCCACCGCGGCCGCGCACATCCAGACGTCCGAGCACTGCGCGACGTGCCACGTGCTCTACACCACCGCGCTCGGGCCGGGCGGCCAGATCATCGCGCGGCTCCCGGAGCAGACGCCCTACCAGGAGTGGCTGAACAGCGCGTACCGCGGCGTGCAGACCTGCCAGGACTGCCACATGCCGCCGGTCGCGGACAGCACCGCGATCACGGCCGTGCTCGGCCAGCCGCGGCCCGACGTCTCGCGCCACACGTTCATCGGCGGCAACTTCTTCATGCTTCGCATGCTGAACCGCTACCGCGACGAGCTGGGCGTCCAGGCGCTGCCGCAGGAGCTGGACGCGCTGACCCGCGCGACCGAGGAGTTCCTGCGCACGCGGACCGCGCGCATCGCCGTGGAGCGGGCGGAGGTCGCCGGCGGGCGGCTCGACGCCGTCGTCGCCATCGAGAACCTGACCGGCCACAAGCTCCCGACCGCGTACCCCTCGCGGCGCGCGTGGCTGCACGTCGCCGTGTACGACCGCGACGGCAACCGGATCTTCGAGTCCGGCGCGCTGCGGCCGGACGGCTCCATCGCCGGCAACGCCAACGACGATGACCCTGCCCGGTACGAGCCGCACCACGACCTCATCGACTCGGCCGACCAGGTCCAGGTCTATGAGTCCATCATGGTGGACACCGCGGGCGCGGTGACCACCGGCCTGCTCACCGGCGTGCGCTACATCAAGGACAACCGGCTGCTGCCCCACGGCTTCGACAAGGCCCGCGCGCACGAGGACATCGCGGTCCACGGCCGCGCCGCCGACGATGCGGGCTTCCGGGCCGGCGCCGACCGCGTCCGCTACCGCGTGGAGCTCGCCGGCGCGCGGGGGCCGTTCCGCGTCGAGGCGAAGCTCTGGTATCAGCCGATCTCCTTCCGCTGGGCCAACAACCTGCGGCCGTACGACGCGTTCGAGACGCAGCGCTTCGTGGGCTACTACGACGCGATGGCGAACGTGTCCGCGATCGTGCTGGCGTGGGCTTCCGCGGTCGCGAGATAGGGGGCGCCGGGCCCGCCGCCTCGAGCGCCGCCCCCGCCGCCCGTCGAGCCCGCGGGCGAGCTTGCGGGCCGCCGCGGCGATCCGGCGGCCGCGGGAACGGCGGGCGGACGGCCTGGCCCGGTTCTTCCCGTCTGCCGCGGGGAGGGCCGCTCGGGCGAGGCACCCGGGCGGCGAACCGGCGCGCGCCATGGAACTCGTCGACTTTCGCCATTTCCCGCTGTGGTTGAACCTGGCGGTGTTCGCGGCGACGGCGGCTGCGGTGTGGCTCACCGGCACCCGCCTGACGCGCCAGACGGAGGAGATCGCGCAGCGCACGGGCGTGGGCCGCGCGTTCGCGGGCCTCCTGCTGCTCGGCGGGGTCGTCTCGCTGCCCGAGCTGAGCACGGCGACGAGCGCCGCGCTCACGGGCAACGCCCGCTTCGCCATCAACACGCTGCTGGGCGGGATCGCGGCGACGATGGTCACCATCGCCGTCATCGATGCCGTCGTGCGGGAGCGGCCGCTCTCGACGGACATCACGCATCCCGTGGTGCTGTTGCAGGGGGCGCTGTCCGTGCTGTTCCTGGTGGTGGCCGCGGCCGGGATCGTGGTGGGCGATGTCCCGGTCTTCGGCGTCGGCGCGTGGTCCCTTGCCTTGCTCGCGCTCTACCTCCTGTTCGCGAATCTCATCCGGCACTACGAGTGGCACCGCGCCTGGATCCCGGAGGAGGACGTCCGCCGGCGCGGGGGGCGCGCGGCGCGGCCGGAGCCGGCGGAGGGGCAGGAGGGGCGGCCGCACGGCCGGCGCGTCCCGGCCGGCCTGCTCCTCGCCACCATGGGGGTGGCCGTGGCGACGGCCGGCACGGGTTTCCTCTTGAGTCGGCTGGGCGATGCCATCGCGGAGCAGACCGGCCTCGGCGCGAGCTTCGCGGGGCTGCTGCTGGGCGGCATCGTGACGTCGTTGCCGGAGGCGAGCACGATCTACTCGGCGGTCCGGATCCGCCGGTTCGAGCTGGTCTTCTCCGATGCCTACGGCTCGAACCTGTTCTCCACGATGGCGATCTGCATCGCGGACCTCGCCTTTCCCGGCGGCCCGATCCTGAACGAGGTCGGCCGGTTCGGGTTGTTCGCCGTCCTGCTCGGCGCCGCGGTCAGCGCCATCTTCCTCGCCGGCTGCCTGGAGCGGCGCAACCGGCTGTTCCTGGGGATGGGGGTGGACTCGTTCCTCGTGCTGTGCGCCTACGGCGGCGGGCTGATCTTCCTGATCCACCTGCGTTGAGCGGCCGCCGCGGCTGGTGCGACGTCGCGGATCCGGGCGCATCGCCCGACGGGGGCCGCCGCGCCACCCGTGTCAGGGGGATAGCGGGGGCCGGCCCGCGCGCTACTCGTTCCCCAGCAAGGACGAGCGTCCCGGCGGGATGGCGGCGCCGTCTCGGGTCACCGGCACGGCTTCTTCCCCGTGGATTCCTCCGCGATCACGCGGCCGTCGTAGAGGAGCTGGACGGTCCCTTCGTTGGTCGTCGTGAACTCGGCGTGATCGTGCGCCTGGATCGGCAGATCCCGCGTTTCGTCCGTGCCCACGACGGTGTAGGAGAACACGAGGAACTCGGGCGTGTTGTTGTGCACGCGAAACGTCGTCCCGCACACGTTCCGCAGCCTCACGCGGCTGACGTCGATCTGCGGCGGGATGCCCGCACCGACGGCGGCGCGGCTGCAACGGGCGAGGTTGCGAAGCAGCGGGTGGCCGTGCTGTGCGATCGCGTCCAGCACCGCCGCGGCGCGTCGACGGTGGTCGGCAGGCAAGCCGTTGTCCGTTGCGAAACCCGGGCTCGACGTGCCGGGGCCGCAAAGGTCGTTCCCCGGGAGCGGCTGCGTCAACAGCTCGGCACCGCTGACGCCGGGGTAATCCCAGCCGCTGCCGAGCTGCGCGGTCAGGATCAGGATCGCCGCGGCGCGCGCGGGCACGCTCGCGCCCCGCTCCTCCGCGAGGCCGATGGCCGCGTCGAACACGCGCGCATCCCGGATCTGCGCGGCCTGGGTCGCGAGGCGGAAGAGGTAGGCGGTATCCCGCTCGGCGCCGGCGGCCCGGATCGCGTCCGCGAGCGCGATGGCACCCACGTCGTCACAGGCCGCGAGCCAGCCGTAGGTCACTGCATGCAGGGCGGCGCTGTCTCCGGCGGCGAGGTCCTCGCGCCAGGTGGCGCAATCGGCCTCGGATGGCCGGGGGCGCAGCCCTTGCGCGAGCGCGGCCGCTGGCGCGGCGATGCACAGGAGCGCCGTGCCGATTGCGAGGCGGATCACGGCCATGCCTAGCATCATGGGTCCCCCGCGTTATAGTCGAGGCTGCATTGGAGCACGCGCCCGCCGCGCGGCGCCCGCGGCAGGGCTGGCCTGAGCCAGCCGGGCCGGCTAGATACGGGGGCGCGGGCGGAAGCCCCCACCCCCTCCGGGGTATCACGGCAAGAGGGTGGACGGTCCGGCGCCGGCCGCCGGGCCCTGGATCGCGAGATCGAACGGAGCGAGATGAGCGAAGCGCGCAGGAAGACGGTCGTCGTCGACATCGGCGGCGTGAAGGTGGGCGGGACGCACCCCGTGGTGGTGCAGTCCATGACGAACACGGACACGGCGGACGCGGCGGCGACGGCCGCGCAGGTCACGGCGCTCGCGGCGGCGGGCAGCGAGCTGGTCCGGGTCACGGTGAACAACGACGAGGCGGCGCAGGCCGTGCCCGAGATCGTGCAGCGGCTGCGGGACGACGGCGTCGCCGTCCCGATCATCGGCGACTTCCACTACAACGGGCACCTCCTGCTCACCAAGTACCCGGCGTGCGCGGCGGCGCTGGACAAGTACCGGATCAACCCGGGCAACGTCGGCGCCAAGCGGCGGGACGAGAACTTCCGCACGATCATCCAGGTCGCGCTGGAGCACGGCAAGCCGGTCCGCATCGGCGTGAACTGGGGCTCGCTGGACCAGCAGCTCCTCACGGACCTGATGAACGAGAACGCGCGCCGGCCGGAGCCGCTCGATGCGCGCGACGTGATGATCGAGGCGATGCTCGAGAGCGCGCTGCGCTCGGCCGCGCTCGCGGAGGAGACCGGCCTGCCGCACGACCGCATCGTCCTCTCCGCCAAGGTCTCCGGCGTGCGCGACCTGGTGGACGTGTACCGCCGGCTCGCCGCGCGGTGCGACTACCCGCTGCACCTCGGGCTGACCGAGGCGGGCATGGGGACCAAGGGCATCGTCGCCACCACCGCCGGCCTGGCCGTGCTGCTGCACGAGGGCATCGGCGACACGATCCGCGTCTCGCTCACGCCGCGGCCCGGCGGCGACCGCGCGGAAGAGGTGCGTGTCGCGCAGCAGATCCTCCAGTCGCTCGAGATCCGCAGCTTCACGCCGCAGGTCACGTCGTGCCCGGGCTGCGGCCGGACGACCAGCACGTTCTTCCAGCAGATGGCCGAGCAGATCCAGGGCTACATCCGGGAGCGCCTGCCGGAGTGGCGCGTGCGCTACCCGGGCGTGGAGGAGCTGCGCGTCGCGGTCATGGGCTGCGTGGTCAACGGCCCGGGCGAGTCGAAGCACGCGCACATCGGCATCTCGCTGCCCGGCACGTTCGAGGAGCCCAAGGCGCCGGTCTACATCGACGGTCAGCTCCACACCACGCTCAGGGGCGAGGGGTTGGTCGAGGAATTCCTGCGGCTGCTGGACGGGTACGTCGAGGCGAAGTACAGGGCGCGATGAGGGAGTGAACGGCGGGCCGGGGCGGGGGCGACCGCCCCACCCCGGCCCTTCCCCCGGGCGGGGGTGGTCGCCGCTACCCTTGCTCCTTCAGCTCGATCGAGACCGGCTGCCCCGCGATCTCCTGCTTGACCACCACGTGCGGCGCCGCCTTCGTGACGTAGAGCTTCATGGGGGTTGCGCCGCCGGTGAGCTCGAGCTCGTAGACCTCGAACTCTCCGGCCCCGACCGTCACCGTGCTCTCGCCGACGACCTCGATCGTGAGGTTGCCCAGGGCGCCGGTCTGCCCGTTCACGGACGGCAGCGTGAGGGAGGCGCCGGGCGCGAGGTCCGCGACCATGATCGCGTACTCGTCCATGCCGGGGAGCAGCAGGCCCTGGACCACGTCGAGCGAGACGTCCCGCGGCTCGGCGCCGGGCAGCGCGATCTTGCCCACCACCTTCCCGCCCTCGACGCGCAGGTCGATGGAGACCGTGGCCGGCCCCATCTGCTGCTCGACCTTCGAGAACAGCGGCCGGAACGTCGCCGCTTCGAACGCGATCTCCTGCCGCGTGGTGCCCATGCCGCTCACCTCCGTCACCGAGCGGACCGCATCCACGCCCTCGATCTGCTCGCGGGTGACGGTCGTGGTGGCGGAGGCGACCGGGTTCCCCTGGAACACCACGTCGTAGACGCGCGTGGCCGGCTGGATGCTCGAGCCGTCCAGCGCGACCTCCGACGCCTTCACCTCGAGGTCGGACCGCGCGAGCGCGTTGCCGTCCGCGTCCAGCAGGCGCGTGGGCCCGAACTTCTCGACCTTGTCCAGGATCTGCGTCGCGTCGCCCACGACGACCACGACCGCGCGGTCAGGGTGGATGTGCGCCTGCGCGGCCCGCCGCACGTCCGCGGCCGTGATGGCGGCGACCTTGTCGCGGTACGTCGCCACGTAGTCGTTCGGCAGGCCGAGCTGCCGCGCGCCCGCGATCTGCCGCGCGACCTGCTGCGGCGTCTCGATCCGCAGCGGGAACGACCCGGTCATGAAGTCCTTGGCCGTTTCCAGGTCCGCGGCCGGCACGTCTCCGTCCCGGAGCTTGGCGATCAGCCGGAAGAACTCCGCGAGCGCGCTGTCCGCCACCTCGTTGCGCACCTCCGCCCAGGCCTGGAAGTAGCCCGGCTCGAGCCGCTGCGCGAAGTCGGCGTACGCGCCGTACGTGTACCCCTTCTCCTGGCGCAGCACCTGGAAGAACCAGCCGGTCGTGCCGCCGCCCAGGATCTGCTGGGCGACGTCGAGCGCGATCCAGTCCGGGTGCGTCGCGGGCGGCAGCAGGTGTCCGATCCGGATCACCGCCTGGACGGCGCCGGGCTTGTGCACGAACACGATCTCCCGCGCGCTCCGCGGCTGGGGCGCGGGCAGGCTCGCCTTCGCCGGCGCGGCGCCGGTCCAGCCGCCGAAGTGCCGCTCGAGCCGCCGCACGATGTCGTCCGGCCGGACGTCACCGGCCACCACGAACAGCGCGTTGCCGGGTTTGAAGTGCGTGCGGTGGAAGCCGACCAGGTCGTCACGCGTGATCGCGCGCACGGACTCGGGCGACGGCATCGCGCCGTACGGATGCTCGCCGTAGACCTCGCGCAGGAACTGCCGCTCCGCCAGGTACTGCGGCTGGCCGAGGTTGGCCTGGAGCGCGGAGAGCGTGCGGCGCCGCTCCGTCTCGAGCTCGTCCTCCGGGAACGTCGGGTTCCGGACGACGTCGCTCACGAGCACCAGCGCGGTGTCCAGGAACTCCGTCAGCACGCTCGCGCCGACGCTGATGGCGTCATCGCTCGCGCTCGCGCTCAGACTGCCGCCCACGAAGTCGATGGTCTCAGCGATCTGGTCCGCCGTCCGCGTGGCCGTGCCCTTGTCCAGCAGCGAGGCCGTCAGGGAGGCGACGCCCGCCTTGCCCACCGGGTCGTACTTCGCGCCGCTGGCGATGCGGAGCTCCAGCGAGACGACCGGCTGTTCGTGGTTCTCGACGATGATGACCTTCGCCCCGTTCTCCAGCGTCCGCTCGTGGAACTCGGGGAACTCGACCGGGCGCATCGGCGCGGGTGCCGGCGGCGCCTCCTTCTGCCGCGCCTCCTGGGTCCACGCGGGCGCGCTGCCGGCCGCCAGGCCGAGGGCGGCGAGCGTGGCGGTCCTGATCGCGATCCTGGTCCTCGTCATCGTGCCCTCCTCACTCGGCGCCGGATGCGGACGTGGACGCGGCGTCGGTGTCTGACGCGCGCTGCTGCGGCACGACCGTCATGACGGTCCGGTTGGCCTCGGTGAGGTACTTGCGTGCGACCGCGCGGATGTCGTCGGTGGTGACGGCCATGTAACGGTCGAGGTCGCGGTTGATCTCGGCCGGGTCGCCGTGGAACCGCCGGTAGTGGTGCAGTGACTGCGTCTTCGAGAACACCGTCTGGCGGCCCATGATCTGGCCGGAACGGAACTGGTTCTTCGCCTTCTGGAGCTCGCGTTCCGTGACACCCTCGTTCTTGAGCTTCTCGATCTCCTCCGCGATCAGCGCCTCGAGCCGCGCCAGCTCTACGCCCTGGTTGGGAAGCGCATAGAACAGGAACGAGCCCGGCCCCAGCCGGCTGTTCAGGAAGGACACGACCTGGAGCGCCGCGCGCTCCTCCTTGACCAGCCGCCGGTGCAGCCGGCTCGACTCGCCCTCGCTGAAGATGGACGACAGCAGTTGCAGTGCGTAGGTGTCCGCGTGGTCGTGCGGTGGGATGTTGAACCCCATGGCGAGCAGGGGCAGCGTCGCCAGCTTGTCCTCGACGGTGACGCGCCGCTCGCCATCCGTGCGCGGCGTGGGCGTGGGCCGGGGCAGCGGCGCCAGCTCCGGGCCGCGCGGGATGTCGCCGAAATACTGCTCGACCAGCTTCCGGACCTCGGCGACCGTCACATCGCCCGCGATCACGATCGTCGCATTGTTGGGCACGTAGTAGCGCTCGTAGAAGCGGCGCACGTCATCGGCCGTGGCCGCGTCCAGGTCCGCCATGCTGCCGATCGTCGGATGGTCGTACGGCTTCCAGTCGTTGATCAGCGTATCCAGCGTCACGCCGATCGCTTCCCTGTACGGCGCGTTCTCGTACGAGCGCCGCCGCTCCTCCTTCACCACCTCCCGCTCGCGCGCGAAGTTCTCCGCGTTCACCTGGAGCTTGGCCATCCGCTCCCGATGCGTCCACAGCGAGAGGTTCAGCCGGTTCGCGGGCAGGATCTCGAAGTAGTTGGTCCGGTCCGAGTTCGTCGTGCCGTTGAACGAGCCGCCCGCGGCCGGGATCATCCGCATGATCTCGCCCGCCTCCAGGTTCTCCGTCTCCTGGAAGAGCATGTGCTCGAACAGGTGCGCGAAGCCCGAACGGCCGGGCTCCTCGTGCGCGCTCCCGACGTCGTACCACACGTTGACCGCGACCACGGGCGTCGAGTGGTCCTCGTGCACGATGACGCGGAGTCCGTTGGGCAGTGTGAACTCGCTGAACTCGATCGGCGCGACGGTCTGCGCACCGGCGTTGCCCGCGGCGAGTCCCAGGGCGAGACCGGCCGCGACGATGCTTCGGAAGGTCATCCGGAGCTCCTTTCCGCTTTGCGTTGCGGGCTCGCGAAGGCTATAACGTGCCGTTGTTCCCGTCAACGGCGCGGGCCGCGACCGGCGCGGGGTGACGCCCACCGCCCAGGGCCGCGGCGCGCCGCGCATGCCCGTGTACTACGGCGCCCGGAACCCGGAAGATTCGCGAGGACCCGCCGCAGGAGCGGCCCCGGGCGCCGCCTGCCGGCTCGTCCTGATCCAGCCACTCCCTGACCCGCCCGCCGCAGAGGCGGCCCGGGCGGACAGGGCGCCCGCGGCCGTGCTCGCTAGGGATTGCGTGCGGCTCTCTTGATATTCGAGTTTTGTTCGGGTACTCTCGGGGGCCCCGCGCCGGGCGCCACACATGCACGCAGCGCCGCGCAATGGCCCGTGGGCGGGGAGATCCACCGACCAGCCGAGGAGGCATGCCGATGACCATCGCCGAGACCTTCTTGCCCGAGTTCGACCAGGAGATGGCGACGACGCGCCGCCTGCTCGAGCGCGTGCCGGGCGAGAAGGGCACCTGGAAGCCGCACGAGAAGTCGTTCCCGCTCGGCCACCTCGCACAGCTCATCTCGTGGATGCCGGGCTGGATCTCGAGCACGCTCCGCTCCAGCGAGCTGGACCTCGCCGCCGGCGGGGGAGGCTACACCTTCGAGCCGACAGAGAAGCTGCTCGAGGACTTCGACCGCAACGTGCGCGAGGCGCGGGAGGCGCTGGCCGCCGCGGAGGACGCGGACTTCGGAGTGCCCTGGTCGCTCAAGATGCGTGACCGCGTGCTCTACACGCTGCCGCGGGGCGTGGTGGTGCGGCAACACATCAATCATCTCATCCACCATCGCGGCCAACTGAGCGTGTACCTCCGGCTGCTCGATGTGCCGCTGCCGTCCATCTACGGCCCGACGGCGGACGAGAAAATGGCGATGGAGGCGCGGTAGGGGTTCTGACCCGGCCGCTTGCGCAGCGGGCGGGGGCGGCAGCAGCTGCCGGGCGCGGGGCCGCCGTCCATCCCGTGCGCGAGCGGCCGGCGCGCGCCGCGGGGGGTAGCGGCCTTGCCGTGATCACGCCGGGCGCCTCACATTGTATGCTCTCACGGATACAACGCCCGGTCGCCGCTCCCGCACGATCGTCCCCGGCGGCCCCCACTCGTCCCTGGCCAAATCCGCCCGGAGGAGACCGCATGCGCACCGCCCGCGCCCGCCTCACCTTCGCCCCCGCCCTCGCCCTCGCCCTGGCCCTGGCGCCGCCGGCAGCATCGAACGTCGCCGCGCAGCGACTGAAGCCCCGCTTCTCGATCGAAGACGCTGTCTCCTATGCCTTCCCGTACGACCTCGTCGCCGCACGCAAGGCGGACCGCATCGCGTGGATCGAGTTCCAGGAGGGCCGCCGCAACGTCTACACGGCGGCTGCTCCGGACTTCGAGCCGGTGCGGCTGACCTCGTTCACCGAGGATGACGGCGTGGACCTCTCGGGGCTCCGGATCTCGGACGACGGCGCCGTCGTTGCCTTCATCCGCGGCCACACGCCGAACCGGGACGGCTGGATCGCGAACCCGTCCAGCGACCCGCGCGGCACGGAGCGCGCGGTGTGGGCGGTGAGCACGCGCGGCGGCGAGCCCTGGCGGGTGGTGGCGGCAAGGAGCTTCGAGCTCTCCCCGGATGGCAAGTGGGTGCTCTACGTGCGCGATGGCCAGATCCACCGCGCGCCGGTGAACCCCGGGCTCGAGGCGTCGCGGGACGTGGATGAGGCGCCGCCGCTGTTCCGCGCGTTCGGCGAGAACGGCGACCCGGTGTGGTCGCCGGACGGGCGGAAGATCGCGTTCGTCAGCGATCGGGGCGACCACTCGTACATCGGCGTCTACGACCTGGACAACCCACGCATCACGTATATGGCGCCGAGCGTGGACCGCGATGCGAGCCCCGTATGGTCGCCCGACGGCAAGCGCATCGCGTTCCAGCGGCGGCCTGGTCTGAGCTTCGGCGAGATGGCGGCGCGCGGGCGGCAGGGCGGCGGCTTCTCCGGGCAGCAGCGTCCCACCGTGGATGGAGCGTTGCCCGGCATGTTCGAGGGGCGTTTCCGCGGCGGACACACCCTCGAGCTGTGGGTCGCGGATGCCGAGACGGGTGCGGGCCGCAGGGTCTGGCACAACCAGCCCGGCGACACGGCCTTCACCAGACTCGCCGCGATGCGCTGGGCAGGCGACCACATCATCTTCCAGGCGGAGCCGGGGAACTGGCGGCACTGGTACAGCATCTCGCTGAAGGACCCGAAGCCGGAGCCGATCGAGCTCACGCCGGGCGAAGGCGAAGTGGAGTTCGTGGGGCTGTCGGCGGACGGGCGCTACCTGTACTACGCCGCCAACATGGGCGACATCGACCGCCGCGACATCTGGCGCGTCGAGACCTCCGGCGGCCGCCCGCGCCAGCTCACGAAGGGCGACGACATCGAGACCTACCCCGCGCCGCTCGCCTCCGGTGACCTCGTCGCGGTGCTGCACGCGACGGCGAAGCGGCCGCTATCGGTGGCGCTGGTGCCGGCCGACGGCGGGCGCGCGCGCGTGATCGCGGAGTTGCCGGAGACGTTCCCGCTGGCGCAGCAGGTCGTGCCGACCAACGTCACGCTCACGGCGGAGGACGGCGTCCAGTTCCACAACCAGCTCTTCCTGCCGCCGGACCTGCGCCGCGGCGAGAAGCGGCCCGCGTTGATCTTCATCCACGGCGGCTCGCGCCGGCAGATGCTGCTCGGCTACCACTACATGTACTTCTACCACATGGCGTACGCCATCAACCAGTACTTCGCGAGCAAGGGCTACATCGTCCTCTCGGTGAACTACCGGAGCGGAATCGGCTACGGCAAGGAGTTCCGCATGGCGCCGGACGTGGGCCGGCGCGGGATGGCGGAGTACCGGGACATCTACGCCGCGGGCAAGTACCTGGCGAGCCGCCCGGACGTGGATCCGGAGCGCATTGGCGTGTGGGGGCTCTCCTACGGCGGCATCCTGACCGCGCAGGCGCTCGCGCGCAATTCGGACCTGTTCTCCGCAGGCGTGGACATCGCCGGCGTGCACATGTGGGGCGACGTCGCGGACACCGCCGCCGTCACGTACAAGTCCTCGTCGGCGCCGCTGGTCGCGAACTGGACCTCGCCCGTGCTGCTCGTGCACGGGGACGATGACCGCAACGTCTCGTTCTCGCAGACTGTCGGGCTGGTCCAGCTCCTGCGCGCGCACGACGTGCCGTTCGAGTTGATCGTGTTCCCGGACGAGGTGCACGACTTCCTGCTGCACTCGCACTGGATGCGCGTCTTCAACGCGGCGGACGACTTCTTCGACCGCACGCTGATCCGCAAGGAGCCGGTGCGCGCGGTGGAGGCGGGAGGACAGAGGTAGCCCGCGATCCACACGGAATCGGCGAACGCGTAGAACACCTGGCGCCGGCGCCAGGCGTTCTACGCGCGGCTCCATCACAGCGTCGGCTTCACGACCATCGCCCAGACTGTCGAGAGCAGCACGGCGATGTTGATGCCGGCCAGCACCGCGAGCCGCCGCCGCAGCCCCCGCAGCCGCGCTTCCTCCGTCCCGGCCGCCGAGAGCCGCCCGAGCTCCTGCCCCGTGCGTCCCAGCAGCGCGCCGATCGCGCTCGAGCCGAAGACGCCCGCGAGCCCCCACACCACCCAGAAGGGCGGCCGCCCGCCGAGCAGCCCCACCATCGCCAGCCCGCTCAGCAGCGTGGTGAGCGCCGCAGGCATCATGAGCCTCTGTCCGAAGAACGGTTGCTCGCGCGCGAGCGCCTGCGCGATCGGGCCGCCGTGCACGCGGGCCATCCGCCTCGTCACCACGGTCAGCGTGATCACGCCGCCCACCCAGACGATGGCTGCGGCGACGTGCACGAACTTCAGCAGGTGGTACGCCGTCATGTCTCCACACTCCGCACTGCGCCATCCCCGGCCAGGCACGGCGCCGGGCTGCGTGTTACATTGCCGCCGGCCGTCTGCCGCGCGGCCCGCGGTGCGGGTCGGGACCGGGAGTCAGGCCGGCGGGTGAGATATACAGCGTGTCTATACAGATTGTCAAGACGGAGCAGCGACGGAGCGGATGAGACCGAGGCAAACGCAACCGGATCGCGCCAACCCGGCGGATGCCGGCACCCGGGCCCGCATCCTCGAGGCGGCCCGCGATCTCGCGATCGAGGCCGGCTTCCGGCGCTTCTCCATCGGCAAGGTCGCCGAGCGCGCGGGCGTCTCCCGGATGACGGTCTACTACCAGTTCGGCACGCGCGACGAGCTGCTCGAAGCGCTCTTCGACCACATGGCCGCCCGGGGCCGGCTCGACCGCCTGCCCGACGTCTTCGTGCAACCCGAGCCGCTCGACGCACTCGCGCAGTTCATTGACGTCTTCTGCGATTTCTGGGCGACGGACCCGGCCGGCATGCGCCGGATGCGTGCATGGGCGAGGGTGGAGGGTGGAGGGGAGGCCGCGCGCGAACGCGACCGCTGGCGCAGGCAGGCCCTGGATACGATCGTGAAGCGCATCCGCGAACGGCACGGCGTGCCTGCCGAGGAGGAAGTGGACGACGTCGTCGCCCTCCTCTACGCGCTGACCAGCTTCGAGAGCTATGAGTACCTGGCGGAGGGCGGGCGCAGCGCCGCGGAGGTCGCAGCGCTGATGAAGCGCGCGGCGCGCGAGATCGTCGGCGTGCGTGACTGAGCGGGCGGAAGCAGCGGCGGCCGGGGCGGCCGGGGTCGGGCGCGGCCCGCGTCGCCGGACCCGCCAAGGTGGTCCGCGGCTCGCGTGACCCGTGCCGGCGAGGTGGACCGCGGCCCGAGCGGAGGAAACGCGGCAGCGTCGCGCGCTACGCCGCCCGACCGCGCCCGATCAAGCGCTGCGCGCCGGCTTCCGCAGCAGCGCGACCTCGAACAGCCTGCCGAACGCCGCGGGCTCCCGCAGCACGATCTCGAGGCCCGTGCCCTCCACGAGCGGCCCGAGCTGGCGGGTGATCTCGGTGGCGACGATGCGAGTCACGAGGTTCGCCGCGCGCCGCAGGAACGAGGGCCGACGCCCCTCCGGAGCGAACTTGTCCAGGACGGCGGCGCGGCCGCCCGGCTTCAGCACGCGGGCCGCCTCCTCGATCACCCGGCGGCCATCCGGCGCGACCGCCACGATCAGGTGCAGGATCACCGCATCGAAGGATGCGTCCGGGTAATCGAGCGCCTGGGCGTCTCCCACGCGCGCCTCGATCTCGCGGCCCAGCGCGGTCGCGCGGCGACGGGTCCGCCCCACCATCGCGGGAGTGATGTCCACGGCGTGCAGCTCCACGCCTCGTGGGATGTACGGCAGGTCGGCGCCCGTGCCGCAGCCGGAGATCAGCACGCGCTCCCCCGGCCGCAGATCGAGCAGCGCGATGGAGCGCCGTCGTGGGCCAGAGAAACGGACCACCGCGTCGTACAGCGGCGCGATGAGCGAGTACCGGATCCGGTTCCAGCGGTTGGTGTCGAAGATCACGACCTCGCCCTCCCGCGCCGCGGGCAGCGTTCAGGGGCGGGCCGCGGGAAGCGTTCAGGCGCAAGCCGCGGGCGGCGCTCAAGGGCCAGCCGCGGGCGGCGTTCGGGGGCGAGCCGCGGTCTCATGTGCGTGCCGGCCGGCGCGCCAGGGCCTTGCGGCTCGCCTCCAGTTCCGCTTCGAGACTGCTGCACACCAGCTCGCACAGCTCGAAGATCGTCGGGTCGGCGATCCGGTAGTAGACGTTCAGGCCCTCCTTGCGGCGGCTCACCATCCGGTGCCGGAACAGGAGGTTGAGGTGCTTGGAGACGTTCGCCTGGCTCGCGCCCGTCTCCGCGACGAGCTCGGACACGGACTTCTCACCGCCCCGGAGCGCGTCGAGGATCCGGAGCCGCATGGGCTCGGCGAGGACCTTGAAGCGGCCGGCCACGAGCTCGAGGGCCTCGTCGCTGAAGCGACGTCGCATGGTTCTCGTCTCCATTGCTGGATTCCAATATCGAAATATAATCACGCGAGTACTGCTTTGCCACGTCGCGTCCGGCTCTCGACACCGGCCGGCGGCCGGCACGCGGGCGGGGCATGGTGCGAGGATTCCGGGATGGTACAAGCGTGTACCATCGGCCGTCGGAGGGGGCACGTTCGCGACGCCGCCCGGGGGCGACGCGTGGTCCAGAGGATCCCGAGATGGTACACGCTTGAACCATCGGGCATCGGACGGGGCACGGCACGGGCGGGCGTGGGCGCGGACGGGCGTGGGAGCGGACGGGCGTGGGAGCGGGAGCGGGCGCGGGCGCGGGCAGGCGCGGTGGCAGCTGGGCGGGCCGGGCGCTTCAGCGCCGCCCGTCACGCTCGGCAAACGCGGATGGGCTGCCTCAGGTCGGACTTCCCGGGCCTGCGGCCTGCTCCAGATAGGAGCGCAGGTCGCGCCGGCCGCGCGGCGGCGCGACCACGTCGTTGGTGGACGCCGCCGTCACGAACCGCAGCAGCTCCGCGAGTCGCGGGTTCAACGGCCGCGCCGTCGCGGCCGCCGCGCCGAACACCGCGGCGGGCACGGTCGTGACCCGCGGCCCGCGGCCCAGCGCCTCGAACGCCAGCTCGACCGTGCGCCGGCGCGTGAGCACGTCGGGCCCGCCCGCGTCGATCACCGTTCCCGGTTCCGCATCGAGCGCCTCGACGCAGAGCTCGGCGACGTCCCGCTCGTGGATCGGGTTCGTCCGCGCCTCGCCCGACCCGATCACGAGGCCGCGCCCCTTGCGCGCCATGGCGAGGTACTCGAGGAAGACGTAGAAGAAGCCGGTCGGCCGCACCACCGCGTACGCGAGCCCCGAGCGCGCGAGCCGCTCCGCGAACGCTTCGTGCGCCTCGACGTATGCCGTGCGCGAGATCGCCGGCGTCGAATAGACCGACACATAGACGAACCGCCCGACGCCCTCCGCCCGCGCGGCCTTGAGCAGGTTCGCGTTGCCCGCCAGGTCCGTCGCCCGGTACGGCACCCGGTCCCGCAGGTCCCTCAGCAGCGGATGGACGGGCTGGACAATCGGATGGCTGCGCTCGACCGGGACCGCATTGCTGCTTTGGATTGGAATCGTGGAGTGCCGGCGATCCACCGGGTTGCGGTGCGTGGGCGCGGCTTGACGCGGCGCCAAGTTATACCATATTACCATATGGTTGTGCAGTCGTCATGCGGCGACCTCGCGCCGGACGGCTCGCTCTTGCTCAGCAACCCAACGAAGCACGGAGGATGGGTCCACATGGCCGTCACACCCAACGGAACGCTGCCCCCCCTGGTTCAGCCCGCGCGCATCGGCCAGCTCCTGGCCGAGGGCGCCGCGCTCCGGCTGCTGGACGTCCGGACGCCGGCGGAGTTCGAGGCCGTGCACATCCGCGGCGCGTACAACGTCCCGCTGGACACCCTGGCCGAGCACCGCGAAGACCTGCGCCGGCACGTGCGGGAGCCGGTGGTGCTGGTCTGCCGCTCGGGCCAGCGGGCGCGGCAGGCGGAGCAGGCGCTGCGCGAGATCGGGATGCAGAACCTGCACATCCTGGACGGCGGGATGAACGCGTGGGAGGCGGCGGAGCTGCCGGTGGAGCGGGGCCGGCCGCGGCTCTCACTGGAGCGGCAGGTGCGGATCAGTGCCGGGGCGCTGGCGGCGACGGGCGGGATCCTGGCGCTGCTGGTGAACCCGTTGTTCGCGCTCGTGCCGGCGCTCATCGGGAGCGGGCTGGTCGTTGCGGGCGTGACGGACTTCTGTCTGATGGCGCTGTTGCTCGGGAAGCTGCCGTACAACCGGGTCGCCGCGTGCGACGTGAACGCGATGGTCGCTGCGTTGAAGAACGGCGAGGCGGCACCGGCGCTGGCCGCCGCGCGCGGGAGCGTGCGAGCCGCGCAGGGCGGGCCGGGTGGACTGGCCGGGCCGGGCGCTTGCTGCGCCTGAGGGGGCGGGATGGGCCTGCTCGGAGTGCTGCTCGGGTTGCCGGTAGGGCTTTCGCTCGGCCTGCTGGGTGGCGGAGGCTCGACCCTGGCGGTGCCGATCTTCGTCTATATGTTGGGGTTCGGCGCCCGGGAGGCGATCGCGATGAGCCTGGCTGTCGTGGGCGTGACGAGCCTGTTCGGCGCGGCAGGCCACTGGCGCGCGGGGAACGTCAACCTCCGCGTCGCGCTGGGCTTCGGCGCAGTCGCGATGCTGGGGGCGTACCTCGGTGCGCGGCTGGCCGTGTTCTTCAGCCCCGCCGCGCAGCTCGCGCTGTTCGCGGTCGTGATGCTGGTCGCGGCGGTGTTCATGTTCTGGCGCCGCTCGCCGGCGTCCAGTGTGGAGGGCGACGTTGCACCCGCCGCGGCCGGGATGCGCCTGGGGCTCGTCGCGCTCCAGGGGATCGCGGTCGGCGTGCTGACCGGCCTGGTCGGCGTGGGCGGCGGGTTCCTGATCGTCCCCGCGCTGGTGCTGCTCGGCCGGCTGCCGATGAAGCAAGCGGTGGGCACCTCGCTGCTGATCATCGCGTTGAACTCGACCGCGGGCTTCTACGGCTACCTCGGCCAGGTCGACGTGCAATGGGCGTTCGTGGGGCTGTTCACGGCCGTCACGGTGACGGGGATCCTGGTCGGGACGTCGCTCGTCCGTTTCGTTTCGCAGGAAGCGCTGCGCCGCGCGTTCGCGGTGTTCCTCGTCGTCATGGCCGGCTTCATCCTCTATCAGAACCGGGGCGTGATCCTTCCCGCAGCGGATGCAGGCGCCGCGGTTCCTGGCGTGGTGATGAACTGAGCGGGTGAAGGATCACGTACCAGGACACGGAAGCGGACCATGTACCTGAAGAGGTTCTACGACGAGAAGCTCGCGCAGGCGAGCTACCTGGTGGGCTGCGCTGCCACGGGTGAGGCGCTGGTGGTGGACGCCAATCGGGATGTCCAGCAGTACATCGACGAGGCGGACGCGCAGGGCATGCGCATCACGCACGTGACCGAGACGCACATCCACGCGGACTACGTCTCGGGCAGCCGCGAGCTGGCCGCGCGCACCGGTGCGAAGCTCTACCTCTCGGACGAGGGCGGCGAGGATTGGACGTACGCCTTCGCCGAGGAGGCCGGTGCGGTGCTGGTCAAGGACGGCGACAGCTTCATGGTCGGCAACATCCACATCGACGTGATGCACACACCCGGCCACACGCCGGAGCACATCTCGTTCTTGGTCACGGACACCGTGGCCGCGGACCGGCCGATGGGCGTGTTCACGGGCGACTTCGTCTTCGTCGGGGACGTGGGCCGGCCGGATCTGCTGGAGCGGGCTGCGGGCTACGCGGGAACCATGGTCGAGGGCGCGCGCTCTCTCTTCCACAGTCTGCGGCGGTTCGCGGAGTTGCCGGATTACGTGCAGGTCTGGCCGGCGCACGGCGCGGGCAGCGCGTGCGGCAAGGCGCTCGGCGCCGTTCCCCAGAGCACGGTGGGTTACGAGAAGCTGTTCAACTGGGCGTTCGCGATCGAGGACGAGGAGGAGTTCGTCCGGCAGGTGCTCGCGGGCCAGCCCGAGCCGCCGCGCTACTTCGCCCAGATGAAGCGGATCAACAAGGAGGGGCCGCGCATCCTCGGCGGCTTCCGGCGGCCCGAGCGGCTGCCGGGCACGCGGATCACGGAGCTGATGGACGCGGGCGCGCTCGTCGTCGACACGCGCCTCTCCCCGGAGTTCGCCGGCGGCCACGTGCCCGGCACGATCGGCATCCCGCTCAACCGCAGCTTCAACACGTGGGCGGGGTGGCTCGTCCCGTACGACCGGCCGTTCTACCTGATCGTGGACGAGCAGCAGCGCCCCGGCGCCGTGGACGAAGCGGTGCGCGACCTCGCGATGATCGGGCTCGACGACCTCGCCGGTTACCTCGGCACGGATGCGCTCGGAGCGTGGACGGCCGCTGGCCGCGAGCTCCAGACGACCGCGCAGATGACCGTGGACGAGCTGGCGCGCCGCATCGAGGCGGGCGACGTCGCCGTGATCGACGTGCGCGGCCGCGCCGAGTGGGAGGCCGGCCACATCCCCGGCGTCCCCAACATCCCGCTCGGCTACCTCGCCGATCGGCTCGAGGAGATCCCCCGCGACCGGCCGGTCGTCCTCCAGTGCCAGACTGGCGGCCGCTCCGCGATCGCGGCCGGCCTGCTCCAGGCCCGCGGCATCGAGAGGGTGATCAACCTCCAGGGCGGGATCGTCGAGTGGAGCCGCCGCGGCAACCCCGCCGAGCGCGGGGAGGGAGGCAACGAGGCGGCGTGATGCACCGGGGGCAGGCGCTGCGCCCGGGCGCCTGCCCCTTTCCGCTTTCCCCGGCCTGGCCGCCACGGCGCTCGCAAGACTCCGGTGGAACCGCGCCGGGGCGATGGGGGCGCGGGCGTGGCGGCCCGGAAGGATGGCGGGGCAGCCCCGGGCGCGGCGGCGTAGGTGGACCCCCGGCCGCCGTGGCGGGACGGCGCGCCTCGCCGACCCTTTTCGTCCCTCGCCCGTCCGCGGCCTCAGCCGCCAGCGACGCGATCCAGCACCCGCTCCAGCCGCGCCCGCACCTCCTGCCCGATCGCGGCCAGCTCCGGGTTGTCCGCGACCTCGAGCTGTGCGACCGGGTCGAGCGCTTCGACCACCGTCCGGCCCTGCTCTCCGGCCGCACGGACCACCACGTTGCAGGGCAGCAGCAATCCCACGTCCGGCTCGGCCTGGAGCGCCCGGTACGCGAGCTGCGGCGCGCATGCGCCCAGGATCTCGTAGCGCGGCACAGCCACGTCGAGCTTCTTCTTCAGCGTGGCCGCCACGTCGATCTCCGTGAGCACGCCGAAGCCCTCCTTTTGTAGCTCCTCCCGCACGCGGCGGTCCGCCTCCTCAAAGGAGAGGTCCACCGTGCGGGCCAGGGCGTAGCGAGCGGTTCGTTCAGGCATGGGTATGGTCCCATCGTGAGAGGTCAACCGGCTCGGGGCGCGCCGCGCGTGCCGCGGCCGCCGCCCGAGGGGGTTGCGCCGGGCGCCAGGCGCGTGCCACCGGCTGCCAGGCGCGTGCCGCCTCTACGCCGCTGCCGCGGCCAGCCACTCCTCGAGCTTCGCCTTCGGCAGGGCGCCCGTCTGCCGCGCGACTTCCTTGCCGCCGCGGAACAGGATCAGCGTCGGGATGCCGCGGATCCCGAAGCGCTCCGAAACCGCCGGGCTCCGGTCCGTGTCCAGCTTGCCGACGAGCAGATCCCCCGCGCGCTCGCGCGCGACTTCGTCCAGCACCGGCGCCATCATCTTGCACGGCGCGCACCAGTCCGCGTAGAAATCCACCAGGACGGGGACCTCGGCATCCGCCACCACGCGGTCGAGGCTCTCACCCGGCACCTTGATCGGCCGGTCCAGCAGGATCGGCCGCCCGCACTCGCCGCACTTCGGCCGGTCCGCCAGCCGGGCCAGGTCCACACGATTCAGGGTCCCGCAGAACGGGCACGGGACCGTCGCCGAACGCCGGGTCGCCGTCTGCGTCATCTCGCCAGTCCTCCATTGGCTCCGTTTGCCTCATGCGGGCCCGTACGGCCCGCGGTGCTCCGTGATTGGTTACCCCGCGTTGCGCCGGGCGGAGTCGGCCGGTTGGGCGGCCGCCGCTCGCCGCGGCTTGACCGCGGGTCTGGTAGCCATGTATTGTTTATGCATGAACTATTCGGCGGAGGCGAGATGAAGGTCGAGATCTACTCCGACGTCGTCTGCCCCTGGTGCTACATCGGGGACCGCCGGTTCGCGCGGGCGCTGGCCGCGTTCGCCGGAGCGGAGCAGGTCGACGTCGCCTACCGCCCGTACCAGCTCGATCCGGACGCCCCGGCGGAGCCCATCCCCGTGCGGTCGTACCTCGAGCGGCGGTTCGGCGGCCGGGTGGACGGGATGCTCGGGCGCGTCTCGGAGACGGCGCGCGGCGAGGGCATCGAGGTGGACTGGGACCGTGCGCTGTCGGTCAACACGCTGACCGCCCACCGGCTGCTGCGGCTCGCCGGGCGGGAGCACGGCCCGGCCGTGCAGCACGCGCTGCTCGAGAAGCTCTTCGATGCGCATTTCACGCGCGGCGGCAACGTCGCGGATCACGGCTTGCTCGCGGACCTCGCCGCCTCGGCGGGAATGGATCGCGCGCGCGTGCGGGAGTACCTGGACTCGGGCGAGGGCCTGCTGGAGACGCGTGAGGAGCTGGAGCACGCGCGGCGGATCGGCGTGCGGGCGGTGCCGACGTTCGTGTTCGACGATCAGTACGTGGTCGAGGGAGCGCAGCCGGCGTCCGTCTTCCTCCGCGTCCTGGAGGAGGTCGCGTCGCGCGCGGCCGGCAGCGACGCCGAGGGCGGCGGCGGCGCGGCGGCGTGCGACGACGGCGCGTGTGCGGTGTGAGGATGGCGCTGGCGCTGTCCGTCCTGGATCTGGCGCCGGTCGGCTCGGGCTCGACGGCGTCGCGCGCGCTGCGCAACACGGTCGAGCTGGCGCGGCTGGCGGAGCGTCTGGGCTACACGCGCTTCTGGCTCGCGGAGCATCACGGCATGCCGAGCATCGCGAGCTCCTCGCCCGAGGTGCTGATCGCGCACGTGGCCGCGGCCACGGAGCGCATCCGCGTGGGCTCCGGCGGGATCATGCTGCCGAACCACGCGCCGCTGCGCATCGCGGAGGCGTTCCACACGCTCGAGGCGCTGCATCCCGGGCGCATCGACCTGGGCATTGGCCGCGCGCCGGGGACGGACCCGGTCACGTCGAGCGCGCTGCGCCCGTTCGACCCGGAGCGGTTCCCGGAGCAGATGATGGAGCTGCTCTCGCTCACGCGGCAGGACTTTCCCGAGGACCACCCGTTCCACCGCGTGCGCGTGGTGCCGGCGGACGTGCGGCTGCCGCCAATGTGGCTGCTCGGTTCGAGCGGCGCGAGCGCGCGGTTCGCCGGCTCGCTGGGACTGGGCTACGGCTTCGCCAGCCACTTCAGCCCCACGCCGCCGGGCCCTGCGCTCGACGCGTACCGCGAGGCCTTCCGGCCGTCCGAGTGGTTCGAGCGGCCGCACGTGATCCTCGCCGTCGCGGTAGTGTGCGCGGAGACGGACGAGCGCGCCGACTACCTGGCCCGCAGCATGGACCTGGCCTGGGCGCGGCTCCAGCGCGGCGAGTTCGGCCCGCTGCCGAGCCCGGAGGAGGCGACGGCGTACGAGTACTCGCCCGCCGACCTGATCGCCGTCCGGAAGTACCGCGCACTGCTGATCGCGGGCAGCCCGCAGACCGTGCGCGCACGCATCGAGGCGCTGGTCGAGCAGACCGCCGCGGACGAGGTGATGATCTCCTCGATGATCCACGACCACGCGGCGCGCCTGCGGTCCTACGAGCTGGTCGCGGAAGCGTTCAGCGGCACAACGTCACACGCGCGGCAGCGGTGACGCTGCGTGTGACGAAAGGGTCGCATGGCGACCCCTTTCGTCGATTTCGTGGTGCCGGCGCGCGCGCGTGTGACGTTGTGGCCCGGCCCGGGCCGCGCACGGCGTCACCTGGACCCTGCGCCGTGCGTCAGCGTCGCCCCGCCTCCCACGCCTCGGACACGGCGCGGGCCCGGGCGGCGTCGTCCACGACCAGGATCAGCCGGTGCTCGTGGTCGCTGTACAGCACCTCGATGTTGACGCCCGCTTCGGCCATGCGCCGCGTCAGCATCCCGAGTTGCCCCGGCATCGCCTGGTCCAGCCGCTGCACGACCACCTCCCGCTCCTCCAGCACGCGGATCCCCGCCGCCTCCAGCGCCGCGCGCGCCGCGCGTCCGTCCTCGAACAGGAAGTGGGCGACGCCGCGGCCGTCCACGACCCAGGCGCCGCCGCCTTCGATGCTCACGCCCGCCCGCCCCACTGCCTCGCCCAGCTCGGCCAGCGCGCCCGGGCGATCTTCGATCTCGATCGAGAGGTCCGTCATCGCTCCCCCTCCGTGGCGGCTGCCGACGACTCTTCAGCGGCGGGATCGCGGACGACCGGCCGGAGGGCCCGCGCCGCCGTTCGCACCGTCGCCCGGTGCCGGATCGGGACGCTGCACGAGTTCGCGATGAAGCAAAGTCGGTGCGCCTCGTCGTGGAGCCGTCGGGCGAGCGCCTCGTCGCTCCCTTCCGCGACCACCACGACGGGGTTCAGCACGATCGCGTCGAACCGGCCGCTGCCGCCGGGATGCAGCACCAGCGTGCCGGCCGCCTCATCCTCGTACGACAACACGCGCACGCCCTGCCGCGCGCACAGCGACAGGTAGAACAGCATGTGGCACGCAGCGACCGCGGCGAGGAACAGGTCCTCCGGGTTGTGCCGGTCCGGCTCGCCGCGGAACGCAGCGTCCGCGGAGCCCGCCAGCTCGGGCTTGCCGTCGACCAGCACGCGGTAGTCGCGGCCGTAGCTCGTGTAGCTCGACGTCCCGCTGCCCCGGTCGCCCGTCCAGATGATGCGTGTGGCGTAGCGGTGGGGCGTCCTCGCGGGCGCCCTGCCCCATCGCTCACTGATGGCGGTGTCGTCCAGCGCGCGCATCGTATTCCTCCGTTTCTCGCAGGGTCCGATCGTGCGGGCGGGGCTGCCCCCTCCCGCGGGGCCGCGCCGCCCGCCCTTGCCGTGCAAGGTAAACCCGCCACATTTCGATCTGCGCCGAAACGAGCGCGCGCTATCGTGAGAGGGATGGCGCACCCGAGCACGCGGAGGAGACCGACATGAGCCGCATTACCGAACCCGACCTTTCCCGCGTCGCGGCCGCGATCGGCGAGCCCGCGCGCGCAGCGATGCTCGCGGCGCTGCTGGGTGGCGAGTGGCTTTCGGCCGGCGAGCTTGCGCGGCAGGCCGGCATCTCGCCGCAGACCGCGAGTGGGCACCTCGCCCGCCTGGTGGCCGCCGGGCTGGTGGCGCGCCGCGTGGCCGGGCGCCGCCGCGAGTACGCGCTCGCGGGCAGGGGCGTCGCCGCGGCGCTCGAGGCGCTGGCGCGCATCGCGCCGCGGCGCGCCGGCGCCGCGGGCGCGCGGGCATCGGGTGGCCGGTCGGCTGCCGCCCGGGCCTCGGGCGAGCAGGCGCTGCGCTTCGCGCGCACGTGCTACGACCACCTCGCGGGCCGGCTGGGCGTGCTGGTGACCGACACGCTCGTCGCGCGCGGGCTGATCCCGGCGAGTTGCCACGACGTCACGCCGCGCGGCGAGGATTGGCTGCGCGGGTTGGGAATCGACGTGGAGACGCTGCGGCGTGCGCGGCGCACGTTCGCGCGGCCGTGCCTGGACTGGAGCGAGCGGCGCGACCACCTGGCCGGCGCCGTCGGCGCCGCGCTCGCCGCGACGATGCTGGAGCGGCGCTGGCTGGCGCGCATCGAGGGCACGCGGGCGCTCCGCCTGACCGTGCGGGGGAGGGAAGGGCTGTACCGGGTGCTGGGGCTGGAGGTCGAGCCGGGCCCGGCCGCGGCGCGCTGAGCGGCGACGCTCCGCCGGCGCATCGCCGGCGCGCGTCCCTCACGACGGTTCCTCCTCCTCCAGCTCGCTCGTCAGCCGCCGGAGCCGGGCGACGATCTCCTCCCGCTGCTGCGGCTCCCACTCCGCGATCAGCGTGGCGAGGTGCGCGCGGCGCGCCTCGCCCAGCCGCCGCAGCGCGTCCCGGCCGTCGCCGGCGATCTCGCGGCGTGGGCCACGGCCGTTGCCGCCCGGCCGCTCCACCACCAGCCCGCGCTCGCGCAACTCGGCGGCCGCGGCCGCGAGCCGGGCGGGATCGATGCCGTGGCTGCGCGCGAGCGCGTCAATGTCCAGCTCCGGGTGCATCCCGAGGCGCACCAGCAGCCAGGCCGCCGCGGGGCTCAGGTCCAGCCCGGCGCGCGCGACGACCGCCCGGACGTAGCCGCGCTTCGCCTCGCGGTCCGCGAGCAGTGAGAGGAAGCGCTCGAGCTTGGAGAGCGAGTCGTCGTCCTTCGGCATGGGGAAGATGTCCTCGGCCTCCCTGCCGACGTCTCCCACCGCTGCGGCCACCGTCTCGCGCAGCGGCCGCTCCGGCAGCAGCCAGGTCAGCAGGAAGCCGAGCAGCGCGACCACCATCGCGGTCGCGAACACGGTGGAGAGCGACGCCGCGACGGCGTCGACGTACACCGCACGGAGCGCGGGGGGCAGCGCCTCGAGCATCTGCGGGCCGAGGCCCACTCCCGACGGCTCGGTCCCGGCGGGAAGCGCGCGCGAGAGGTGCGCGGCGAGCCGCGCGGAGAAGATCGCGCCGAAGATCGCGGTGCCCAGCCCGCCGCCGATCATGCGGAACAGCGTCGCGCCGGACGTGGCCACGCCGAGGTCGCGGTAGTCCACCGCGTTCTGTACCGCGATCACCAGCACCTGCATCACCATGCCGATGCCGAGGCCGACGACGGCCATGGACAGCGACGCGCCCGCGACCGTCGTGTCCGGCGTCATGCGCGAGAGCAGCAGCAGCCCCACCGCCGTCACCGCCGTGCCCGCGACCGGGAACGCCTTGTAGCGGCCCGTGCGGCTGATGATCTGTCCGGACGTGATGGACGTGAGCAGCATCCCGCCCATCATCGGGACCATCTGGAGCCCGGATCCCGTCGGGCTCGCGCCATGCGCCACCTGGAGGAACAGCGGCAGGTACGTCACGGAGCCGAACAACGCGAACCCCACGATCAGCCCGATCGCCGCCGTCACCCGGAACGTGCGGTTCGCGAACAGTCTCAGCGGCAGCACCGGCTCCTTCGCCCGCTGCTCCACCACGAGGAACGCCGCGAGCGCGAGCAGCGCGACGGCGCCCAGGACCAGGATCTGCGGCGACGTCCACGCGTACGCGATGCCGCCCAGGTCCGTCAGCAGGATCAGCGCGCCGAGCGTGAGCGCGAGCAGCGCCGCGCCCGCGTAGTCCACCGCATGCCGCACGCGCTCCTCGCGCCGCGGCAACGTCGCCGCGATCACGCCCAGCGCCACCAGCCCGAGCGGGAGGTTGATGTAGAAGATCCATCGCCAGGAGAGGTGCGTCGTGAAGTAGCCGCCCACCAGCGGGCCGGCGACGCTGGCGAACCCGAACACGGCGCCGAAGATGCCCTGGTAGCGGCCGCGCTCGCGCGGCGGCACGATGTCGCCGACGATCGCCTGTGTCGTGACCATGAGCCCACCGCCGCCGAGTCCCTGAATGGCCCGGTAGATGATGAGCTGCGTCATGTTCTGGCTGGATCCGCACAGTGCCGAGCCCGCGAGAAACAGGACGATCGCGCTCTGCATCACGCCCTTGCGGCCGTACAGGTCGCCGAGCTTGCCGTAAAGCGGCGTGACGACCGTCTGGGCGAGCAGGTAGGCCGTCACGACCCACGAGAGGTGCGCGAGGCCGCCCAGCTCGCCGACGATGGT
>DASVDH010000110.1:0-3441 GCA_036381195.1 Longimicrobiales bacterium
TCAGGACGGAGTACTTCCTGGCGCGTAGCGCGCCGCGGGCGGAGTGCCCGGCGACCCTCGCCGAGCCGGACGGCGGCCGGGCCCCGCCGGTCGCCCGGCCCGTCCCGGTCGCGGCGGACAGCAGCGCGGCCGCCGCGGAGATCCCCCCACGCCACTGACGCCTCCCCTCACGTCCTGCCGCGGGCACCACCCGCCCCGGGCCGCACGGCCATGGAGGCCTGCACCGCCACCCCGGGCGCTGTGAAGCGGCGTGGCGCGAGGCGCCGTGCGCCCGGCGCCCCGCGGCACGCCGGTCGCTCCCCTTGACAATCGAAAGGAACGGGAGCATCCTTTCGACCGCCGAAAGGAGAGAGCGACGCCGATGGCTGAACGACGCGACCGGCCCGACCTGCTCCAGGGGACCCTCGACATGCTGGTGCTGAAGGCGCTCCAGCTCGAGCCGATGCACGGCTGGGGGATCACCGAGCGCCTGGAGCAGTGGTCGGAGAACGTGCTGCGGCTGGGGCAGGGCTCGCTGTACCCTGCGCTCTACCGGCTGGAGCGGCAGGGGCTGATCCGCTCGGAGTGGCGGATGACGGAGAACAACAGGCGGGCGCGCTACTATTCGCTGACGCCAGCGGGCCGGAAGTATTTCGAGGCGGAGCTGCGTCACTGGCAGCGGTTGTCGCGCGCCATCGAGCTGGTCCTGCGGGTAGAGACGGCCTGACGGTCCAACGGTGCACGTGTGCACGCGTACGCGTTCCGCGCGCGTGTATCCGTGCGTGAGGAGGCAGCCGTGGAAAACGCGCGCGAGACGTGGCGGCGGCTGATGCGCCTGTGGCGGCGGGCGGAGCAGGAGAGCGGGCTGGACGAGGAGATCCGCTTCCACATCGAGAAGCAGATCGAGAAGAACATCGCACGGGGGATGGGCCCGGAGGAGGCGCGGCGGGACGCGCTCGTGCGCTTCGGCGGGGTCGAGCGCGCGAAGGAATGGGTGCGGGACGAGGTCCGCCCGGCCTGGCTGGAGGACTTTGCCCGCGACGTGCGCTTCGCCGTGCGGGCGCTGCGCAACGCGCCCGGTTTCGCGGCCGTCTCGATCCTGACGCTGGGCGTGGGGCTGGGCGCGGCGACGGCCGTGTTCAGCGTGGTGAACGGCGTGCTGCTGCGGCCGCTGCCGTACCCGGAGTCTCACCGGATCGTGCGGGTGTTGCAGGTGGACTCGGCCGGCCGCCCGGCGAATAACGTGTCGGGTCCCAACTTCGAGGATTGGCGGCAGCAGAGCCGGAGCTTCGAGGCGCTCGCGTTGCTGTCGGGCGGCGGGCCCGTGTCGGTCGTGGCGGACGGCCAGGCGGACCGGGCGGACGTGCTGTGGGTCTCGGAGCAATTCCTCGACGTGCTGGGCGTGCGCCCCGTGGTGGGCCGCCCGTTCAGCGCTGAGGAGCGCCGGCCGGGCGGGCCGCCGGCGGCGCTCGTGAGCTACGGCTACTGGCAGCGCTGGCTGGGCGGCGCTGCGGATCTCACGGGCAAGTCGCTGCGCGTGGAGGGGCGCTCGCACCCGGTCATCGGCGTGCTGCCGCCGGAGTTCGATTATCCCGCGGGAACGGACGTGGTCCTGCCATTCGCCCACGACCCCAGCACCGAAAACCGCACCGCGCACAACTACCGCGCCATCGGGCGGCTGGCGCCGGGCGTCGGGCTCGAGCAGGCGCGCAGCGAGCTGAGCGCGATCTCGCGCGCGGTCAAGGCGCGCTACGGGTCGGAGACCTGGATGTGGGACGCGACCGCGATCCCGCTCCAGGAAGTCGTCACCGGCGGCGTCCGCAGCACGCTGCTGATCCTGTTCGGCGCGGCCGCTCTGCTGCTGCTGATCGCATGCGCCAACGTCTCGAACCTGCTGCTGGCGCGTGCAGCATCGCGCGAGCGCGAGCTGGCCGTGCGGCTGGCGCTGGGCGCCGGCCGCGGGCGGCTGGTCAGGCAATTCGTCGCCGAATCGGTGGTGCTGTGCGCGGCGAGCGGCGCGCTGGGCGTGCTGATCGCGTACGGCGGCGTCGCCGCGTTGCTGGCCCTGGAGCCGGGCGACCTGCCGCGCGTGCGCGAAGTCGCTGTGAGCTGGGCGGCGCTCGCGTTCGCCTTCGCGGCGGCGCTGGCCTGCGCGCTCGCGCTCGCGTTCGCGACGACCATGCGCGCGGCCGCCCGTGAGATCCGCGGCGCGCTGACGGACGCGCAGCGCACGCTGGCGGGCGGCGGGCGGAGCCAGCGCGTGCGGAGCGGGCTCGTCGTCGCGCAGATCGCCCTGACCCTGATCCTCCTCGCAGGGGCAGGCCTGCTGGCCCGGAGCTTCAGCCGGCTGCTCGCCGTGGACCCGGGTTACCGGACGAGCGATGCGCTGGTTCTGGACATCGCGCTCCCGTCGGTCTGGGAGAGTGAGGACCGGGAGGCCGCCGGCCGGCAGCAGGCGGCCTTCCGGGAGGAGCTCGTGGCTCGGCTCCGGGCGCTGCCCCGCGTGCGCGAGGTGGGCATCATCAACAGCCTGCCGCTCGGCGCCGACGGATACGCGGACGGCATGTTCATCGAGATGACGCGGCCGGACGAGATCCAGAGCCTCGAGGACTTCGAGCGGCTGGGGCCCACCGGCCGAGAGCGCGCGGGGCACGCCGGTTTCCGCGTCGCGAGCGCGGGCTACTTCCGCGCCATGGGCATCCCGCTCGTGCGCGGCCGGCTGTTCGAGGAAGGCGACGCGTACGACGCGCCCCACGTGGCCGTGATCAGCGAGTCGCTGGCGCGCGCCCGGTGGCCGGATGCCGACCCGATCGGACGCTACATCCAGTTCGGCAACATGGATGGCGACCTGCGCGCGTTCCGCATCGTCGGCATCGTGGGCGACGTGCGTGAGGCCAGCCTCGAGTCACGACCCGAGCCGCTATTCTATGCCGAGCACCGCCAGCGGCCGCGCCAGGCGTCGAGCTTCAGCGTCGTCGTGTACGGCACGGAGGACGCGTCGGTCGCCGGCGCGGCGCAGCGGATCGTGCGGGATCTGGCCCCGGACGTTCCCGTGCGCGTGCGCAGGCTCGCCGGGATGTTCGACGACGCGCTCGCCGGGCGCCGGTTCAGTCTGCTGCTGCTCGGCGTGTTCGCTGCCACGGCGCTGGTGCTCGCGACGATGGGGATCTACGGCGTCGTCTCGTACCTCGTCGCGCAGCGCACGCGCGAGATCGGCATCCGCATGGCGCTCGGCGCCGGGCACCGGGACGTGCTGCGGCTGGTGATCGGCCGCGGCGCCATGCTCGTCGCGGCGGGTGCATTGCTCGGGCTCGTCGCGGCGCTTGCGCTCACCCGGCTGCTTTCCGGGATGCTCTACGGCATCAGCGCGACGGATCCCGTCGCGTTCGCGGCCGTCGTCTTCCTGGTGGCGGCCGCTGCGCTGCTGGCCAGCTACGTGCCCGCGCGCCAGGCCGCGCGGCT
>DASVDH010000111.1:0-21502 GCA_036381195.1 Longimicrobiales bacterium
TGGCCAAGTCGCTGTCCTGGCTCACGCGCGGCTATGACATGAGCGTGGCCGATATCGTCGGCGATGCCGTGTTCGATGAAGAACACGAATCGATGGTGATGATGCGCGACATCGAGCTCTACTCGATGTGCGAGCATCACATGCTGCCGTTCTTCGGGAAGGCGCATATCGCGTACATCCCGAAGGGCCGCATCGTGGGACTGTCCAAGCTGCCGCGCATCGTCGAAGTCTTCGCGCGGCGCCTGCAGGTGCAGGAGCGGCTGACAGAGCAGATCGCCGAGGCCATCGAGGAGGTCTTGAAGCCCGAGGGCGTGGGCGTCGTGATCGAGTGCGAGCACCTGTGCATGATGATGCGCGGCGTGGAGAAGCAGAACTCGAAGACGATCACCAGCGCGATGCGGGGCGTGTTCCTCGAGGACCTGAGGACGCGCGAAGAGTTCCTGCGGCTGTCGATGGGCAATGGCATCGTCACGTGAGGCGGGCAGTCTGCGCGGCCTGACGGCCGTGGTGACGGGGGCGTCCCGCGGGATCGGCTTCGAGACGGCCCGGCGTCTGCGCGAGGAGGGGGCGTGGGTGGCGATGGTGGCGCGCGGCGCGGAGCACCTGCGGGCGGCGGCCGCCAGCGTGGGCGGCCACGCCGTCCCGGCGGACGTCTCGGATCCCGCAGCGGTGCACCGGCTGGCAACGTACCTGTTCGAGCTGCTGGGCGGTGCGGCGCCAGCCGTACTGGTGAACGCGGCCGGCACGTTCCGGCTCGCGCCGGTCGCGGAGACGGAGCCGGAGGAGTTCGACCGCCACCTGGCCGTGAACCTGCGCGGGCCGTTCCTGATGATCCGCGCGTTCCTGCCGGCGATGCTGGCGCGGGGATCGGGGCACGTCGTCACCGTGGGTTCCATCGCGGGCCGCCACGCCTTCCCCCACAACGGCGCGTACTCCGCATCCAAGTTCGGGGTACGAGGCCTGCACGCCGTGCTCGATGCGGAGCTGCGCGGGACCGGTGTCCGCGCCACGCTGATCGAGCCCGCGGCGACGGCCACCGGGATCTGGGATGCGGTGGATCGCGAGCGGCACCCTGGTCTGCCGCCGCGCGAGCAGATGCTCAGCCCGCGTGCGGTCGCCGACGCGATCGTCTTCGCGGTGACGCAGCCGCCGGAGGTGGCTGTCCGCGCCCTCGCCCTCGAGCGCACGTGAAGGAGACGCATGTACGTCGTCAGCGTCCAGGCCCATTACGACAGCGCGCACTACCTGCGCAACTATCGTGGCAAGTGCGAGCGGCTGCACGGCCATCGGTACGTCGTCGAGCTCGCGCTCGCCACGGAAGAGCTCGATCAGAGCGGCCTCGCCTTCGACTTCGTCGAGATCAAGCGGCACCTGCGCGAGGTCGCCGACCGGCTCGATCACCAGAACCTGAACGAGCTCCCTCCCTTCACCGACGTCGAGCCGACCGCCGAGAACCAGGCCCGCTACTTCTTCGACGAGATGAAGCGCCGGCTGCCCGAGCGGATGCGGGACGCGGTGCTGTACGTCCGGGTCTGGGAGACGCCCACGCAGTGGGCGCAGTACTCGGAGCGGCCGATCCCGGGCTTCTGAACTCTCGCGCGGTATCGGGGTCAATCTTCGGTGCGGACGGGGCACGCGTGGCAGCGCGGCTCGCGGGCCGCAGCACGGCCGGTGGCGTGACTCCGGGCCAGACCGGCCGTGGCCGGGAGGCGTTTTCGCAGACGGGAGCAGTCGTGTACATCGTTTTGACGGACCACCTGAGGTGCCCGCGCTGCGGGCCCGAGCACGGGCTGGTGTTGCTGGCCGAGCGCCTCGAGGCGCGGCGGGTGCTGGAGGGGGTGCTGGGGTGTGCGACCTGCCGTGAGCAGTACGCGGTGAGAGGCGGGTTCGCGGACCTGCGCGGCGGCAAGGCGCGCGCGGAGGACGGCGGGGCCGGCGAGGGTTCGGGCGCCGCGGCGGACGCAGCGGGCGGGGCGGCGGAGGTGATGCGTCTGGCGGCGATGATGGGCGTGACGCGTGGGCCGGGCTTCGTGCTGGTGGCCGGGCCTGCCGTGAGGTTTGCGACGGAACTGGCCCGGCTCGTGGAAGGCGTGGAGGTGGTGGCGGTCGGGGAGGCGCTTGCGGGCCAGCCGGAGGAGGCCGGGGTGAGCCGGATCGGGGTGGGTGCCGAGCTTCCGCTGGCGTCGGGGAGCATGAGGGCCGTGGCGCTGACGGGAGATGGCGGCGGCATCGCGCTGGAGGAAGCGGCGCGCGTCGTGGCGCGGCTGGGCCGGCTCGCGGTGGAGCAGGCGGGTGACGACGCACGGGAGCGGCTGGAGCGTGTAGGGTTCAGGGTGCTGGTCCAGGAGGGAGCGCAGCTCGTCGCCGTGCGGCAGTAGGGTGACCGTCCACCCATTTCCGGCCGGTCACCGGTACTCACCGGGACGGGTGCGCTCGTTGCCGTGCGGCCGTCGTCGGGCCGATTGCGGGTGCCGCGGGGCGCGTCTATCTTGGGCGAACGCCCGGCCCGGGAGGAACCGGACGGGTGCGATCAAGCCCGCGAAGACGCTCGCCAATGGCCTGGTTCAGGAAGCTCTTCGGCCGGAACGCCGAAGAAGAGAGGGTGGATTATTACCAGGAAGGGCTCGCGCTGCTGCAGGCCGGGCAATTCCACGAGGCGCTCACGTCGTTCCGGCTCGCGTTGCGTGAGGCGCCGGGCGATCCGGCGGTGCTGCAGCAGATCGCGATCGCGTACACGCGGATCGGGATGACAGACGAGGCGGCGAAGACGTATCGCGCGGTGCTGGAGCGGGACCCTGGGGCCGCCGGGGCTCACTACGGGCTGGCGTTCCTGCACCTGCACGAGGGTCGTCAGGAGGAGGCGGTGCGGCACCTGCGCGCGTTTCTGGAGTCGCCGCCAGGGGGGCCGGAGGCGGAGCGGCACGTGGCGCACGCTCGGCGGACGCTGGCGGAGCTCGTCGGCGAGGCCGGAGGCGAGTGATGCCGGACGTTCGGCTGGAGGTGCGCTGGACGGGGGCCGGGCTGGAGTTCGAGGGTGGGCCGCCGGGTGGGCCGGCGGCGAAGGTGGACGGGAACGGGAAGACGGCGGTCTCGCCGATGCAGGCGTTGCTGCTCTCGCTGGCCGGCTGCACGGCGGCGGACGTGGTGGACATCCTGACGAAGATGCGGGTCCCTCTGGAGGGCCTGGAGCTGGCGGTGGAGGGGGACCGCGCGGCGGAAGCGCCGCGGCGCTACGAGCGGATCCGGATCGAGTACCGGGTGAAGGTGCCGGGTGGTGCGGAGGAGAAGGTCAGGCGTGCGGTGGCCCTCTCGCACGAGAAATACTGCAGCGTGCTGCACACGCTGAGGCCGGACGTGGTCCTCGAGACCGAGCTCGTCGTGGTCTGAAGATGCGGCCGGCGGGTCTGGAATCTGTGCTGGTGGAAGGACTCGGATGGCAACGGGACCCGAGACCCGAACCTACGCCGCCAATCCGGCGGATCTCCCCCGCGGTACGCTGGTCCAGCTCTTCTTCGAGGCGGTAGACCGATACGACAAGCCGGACGCGCTCCGCTACAAGGCGGGCGGCGAGTGGCGGTCGATCTCGCACCGCCAGCTCGAGGCGGACGTGCGCGCGCTGGCGCTGGGGCTGGCGGCGCTGGGGCTGGAGCGGGGCGATCGCGCGGCGCTGCTCTCGGAGAACCGGCCGGAGTGGGCGCTGACGGATTACGCGCTCCTGAGCCTCGGCGCGATCGTGGTTCCGGTCTATGCGACGTTGCCGGCAGAGCAGGTCGCGTGCCTGGTGAAGGACTCGGGCGCGCGCGCGATGTTCGTGTCCACTGCGGAGCAGCTCGCGAAGGCACGGGACGTCCGCGCGCGGGTGCCGGAGCTGGAGCTGGTCGTCGTGTTCGACGCGGTGGAGGCGCTGCAGGCGGGGGAGCTGGGCCTGCGGGAGGTGATGGAGCGGGGGCGCGCGGAGGAGGCGGCGGGCAAGGGGGCGGACTTCCGCGCGCGGGCGCTGGAGGCGCGGCCGGACGATGTCGCGACGATCCTGTACACGTCGGGCACGACGGGCGAGCCGAAGGGCGTGATGCTGACGCACAACAACATCTACTCGAACGTGCAGGCGACGACGCGCGTGTTGCCGGCGACGCCGGATGACGTCGCGCTGAGTCTGCTTCCGCTGTCGCACATCTTCGAGCGGACGAACGCGTACCACCAGTTCTGGAACGGGGTGACGATCGCGTACGCGGAGTCGCTGGAGGAGGTGCCGCAGAACCTGGTGGAGGTGCGGCCGACGCTGGTCCCGTCGGTGCCGCGGTTGTACGAGAAGATCTACGCGCGCGTGATGGCGGCGGAGGGGTTGAGGCGCAAGCTGGTGCTGTGGGCGAAGCGGGTGGCGGAGCGGTGGGCGGATGCCAGGCTGGCGGGGCGGACGCCGGACCTGAAGACGCGGCTGCAGCACGCGCTCGCAGACCGGCTCGTGTATTCCAAGCTGCGCGCGCGCACGGGCGGGCGGCTGCACTACTTCGTCTCGGGCGGCGCGCCGCTGGACCCGGAGATCGCGCGGTTCTTCTACGGCGCGGGCGTGCTGATCCTGGAGGGCTACGGGCTGACCGAGACGTCGCCGGTGACGAACGTGAACACGCCCGAGGAGCTCCGGCTCGGGACGGTGGGCAGGCCGGTTCCGGGCACGGAGATCATGATCGCGGAGGATGGCGAGATCCTGGTGCGCGGCCCACAGGTCATGAAGGGGTACTACAACCGGCCGGAGGAGACGGCGGAGGCGATCGACGCGGACGGCTGGTTCCACACGGGCGACGTAGGGGAGCTGGATGCAGACGGGTTCCTGCGCATCACGGATCGGAAGAAGGACATGATCGTGACGGCGGGGGGGAAGAACATCGCGCCGCAGCCGATCGAGAACCGCGTGAAGCTGAACCCGTTCGTTGCGGAAGCGGTGATGATCGGCGACCGCCGTCCGTACCCGGTGATGCTGGTGGTGCCGCAGTTCGACCGACTGGCGGAGTGGGCGGCGGCGAGCGGCATCGAGGCGGCGGACCGGGCGGCGCTGGTGGCGGATCCGCGCGTGCAGAAGAAGATGGAAGAGGAGGTGTTCGGGATGCTCGCGGGCCTCGCGCGCTTCGAAACGCCGAAGAAGCTCGCGGTCCTCGCGGAAGAGTTCTCGGTGGCAAACGGGCACCTGACGCCGTCGCTCAAGGTGAAGCGGCGGGTGGTCATGGAGCGTTACCGCGAAGTGATCGAGGCGCTATACGCGGGGGACACGCGGGTGCCTGCGGGGGAGTCGTGATGGAAGAGGCGCGGCTGGCGTTGATGACGGCGCCGAGCGTGGACGTGGCGGAGCAGGTGGTCCGCACGCTGGTGGAGGAGGGGGTGGTGGCGTGTGGCAACATCGTGCCAGGGCTGACCTCCATCTACCGCTGGCGTGGGGCGGTGGAGCGGGAGGCGGAGGTCCTGGTGATCCTGAAGACGACGAGATCCGCCGTGCCGCGGCTGCTGGAGCGTGCCCCGGCGTTGCATCCGTACGAAGTGCCGGAGGTCCTGGTCCTGCCGGTGGAGACGGGGCACGGCCCGTACCTGGCGTGGCTGACGGAGAGCTGCACGGCGGCAGACAGGAAGGATCGAGCGAGATGACGAGCGGGCGAGAGACGGCGTCGGCGGAATCCGCCGCGGCGCCTGGCGGCCGGGCCGGAGACAGCGGCCCTCGGGAGGCGGGCGAGGGAGAGGGGACAGCAGGAGAGCGGGGAGCAGGGGGCGCCTCGGAGGGCGTGGCGCAGGGCGTGGAAGGGGACGCCGCCGGCACGTCGGCGGCCATTGCGGCCGAGGACCGGCGGCTGGCGGAAGCGCAGGCGCTGGCGCGCGCCGGGGAGCCGGAAGCGGCGGTGGACCTGATCCGCGAGGTGCTGAAGGAGCGTCCCGCGGAGCTGAGCGCGCGCCTGGCGCTGGGCCAGATCTACGATCGGCGCGGGGATTACGTGCAGGCGCTGGAGCAGTACGAGGCCGCGCGCGCGCTGGACCCGGACAACGTGACGGTGATCTCGAAGATCGGCGTGGTGCTGGCCGCGCTGGGGCGGTTCGAGCAGGCGGAGCGCGAGCTGAAGCGTGCGCAGCGGCTGGACCCGAACCGAGCGGACGTGCACGCGACGATCGGGATCCTGCACTTCAAGCGAGGGCTGTACGGTGCGGCGGAAATGGAGCTGAAGCGCGCGATCGAGCTGGAGCCGGACCATGCGGTGGCGTACTTCTATCGGGGCGAGTCGCTGAACCAGCTCGACCGGGTGGACGAGGCGCTGGCGATGCTCGAGCGCGCGGTCGAGTTGCAGCCGCGCAACGCGCGCGCGTACTACACGATGGGCATCCTGTACGACAAGAAGCAGATGCCGGAGAAGGCCGCGGCGCTGTTCCGCAAGGCGCGCGAGGTGAGCGCGAGGTGATCGAGGTACGGATCGCGGACCCGGCGGTGGTCGAGGCGGGAGCGCTGATCCGGCCGGTCGCGGCGGACGGATCGGCGGTGACCCCGGCGATGCGGCGGCTCGAGCAGGCAGCGGGCCCCGCGCTGGAGGAGCAGCTCCGGCGGGTGGGCGAGCTGCCGGTGGGCGCGGCCGTGATCACGGCCGGGGGTGCGCTGGCGGCGGAGTACGTCGTGCACGTTTCCGTCCGCTCGCGGGACGAGCCGGTCAGCGTGCAGGGCGTGCGGCTGGGCCTGCTCAACGGCTTGCGCCGGGTGAAGGAATGGGCTATCGATAACATCGCCGTCGTTCCGCTCGGGACCGGGGCGGGCAACCTCGATGCGGAGCAGGCGGCCGAGGTGATGATCCCGGTGTTGCTGGAGCAGCTCGAGCACGGCGGCTCGCCGTCGCGGATCGTGGTGGTGGTGGAAACCGAGTACGAGCGCGAGGTGTTCGAGCGCTGCCTGCTGCGGCACCGGCCCGCGCGCTGAACTTCCCGCCTTCCCTCTCTCTCCCCGGGCGGCAATCCCAACAGCTCAGATCGTTCTGCGAGCATGCGTCCGGGTGTCACGAGGAAAATCTTCGCCCTTGTGGTGCTGGGCGTGTGGGCGGCCACGGTCGCCATACACGTCCGCCGCGAGTATTTCAAGCCGCTGGCGCTGCGGCTCGAGGAAGGTGCGAGGGGCATCGCGCCGGGCTCCCACGTGTACGTCGCGCGCATGGGCGAGAAAGCGATCGGGATGGCGACGACGCGGGTGGACACGGTGCCGACGGGCTTCGTGCTCGAGGACGTGCTCTCGCTGGACGTGCCGGCTCTGGGCCGGCTGCACCGCAGCATTGCGACCACGCACGTCGAGCTGGGCCGAGCGCTCGACCTGAAGACGTTCCGGTTCAGCCTGCAGTCCGAGGTGGGTCGGTTCGCGGTCTCGGGGCGCGCGACCGCGGACTCGCTGCTGGAGCTGGAGATCCGGGCGGGCGGCGAGCCGGAACGGGGGCGCGTGCGGCTCGAGCCGGGACTGACGGTGGACGCGCTCGTGGCGCCCCGGCTGGCGGCTGCGGGGCGGCTCGCCGTGGGGGAGGAGGCGACGGCGCGGGTGTTCGACCCGACGGTGATGGAGGTGCGCGAGACGACGCTGCGCGTCGCCGCGCACGACACGCTGGAGGTGCCGGACAGCGTGCAGTGGGATGCGGCGGCGGAGCGCTGGGTGCCGGCGCATTACGACACGGTGCCGGCATGGCAGATCGAGCAGCGGCTGGACGGGCTGGTCGTCACGAGCTGGGTGGACGAAGACGGCCGGCTGATCCGGGCGGAGAGTCCGCTGGGCTTCACGCTGGAGCGCACGGAATTCGAGCTGGCGCGGCAGGAGTGGCGCGCGGCGCGCGACGATGCGGCGCTGGCGGCGGGGTACGGCGCGATCATCGAGTCGACCGCGATCGCGAGCAATGCGCCGCTGGACTCGGTGGAGGTGCGGGATCGGCTGCGCGTGCGACTGCTGGACGTGGAGCTGGAAGGCCTGGACCTGGCGGGCGGGCGCCAGGCGCTCTCTGGCGACACGCTCACCGTGGAGCGCGAAGCGGCGATCGAGGCGGGGTACCGGCTGCCGTACCGGGGCGGCGGCGAAGCGGCGGAGGAGCTCGCGGCGACGCCGCTCGTGCAGTCGAACGACCCGCGCGTGGTACGGGTGGCGCGGCGGATCGCAGGGGACGAGACGGACCCGGCCGAGGTCGCGCGGCGGCTGAACCGTTGGGTGTACGCGCGGCTGGAGAAAGACGTCGTCGCGAGCGTGCCGAGCGCGGTGCAGGTGCTGGAGGCCGGGAAGGGCGACTGCAACGAGCATACGGTGCTGTACGTCGCGCTGGCGCGCGCGCTGGGGCTGCCGGCGCGGACGGCGGCGGGTCTGGTCCACGTGCGCGGCCGGTTCTACTACCACGCGTGGCCGGAGGTCTGGCTGGGCGGCCGCTGGGTGGCGGTGGATCCGACGCTGGGGCAGTTCCCGGCGGATGCCTCGCACCTGAGAATGGTGGTGGGCGGGCTGGCGCGTCAGCTCGAGCTGGTGCGGCTGATCGGCAGATTGAGGCTCGAGGTCCTATGATCCGAACCGAGGGAGTCTACAAGCGGTACGGCCGGTTCACGGCCGTGCATCCGCTGGACCTGCACGTGCGGCCGGGCGAGCTGTTCGGCTTCCTGGGGCCGAACGGCGCGGGCAAGACGACGACGATCCGCATGATCGCGGGCGTGCTCGCGCCGAGCGGCGGGCGCATCCTGGTCGGCGGCCACGACGTGGTGCGCGAGCCGGCGGCGGCGAAGCGGCTGATCGGGTTCATCCCGGACCGGCCGTACCTGTACGAGAAGCTGACGGGTCTGGAGTTCCTGCGTTTCACCAGCGGGCTGTGGGGCCAGAGGGGTGCGGACGCGGAGCGGCGGGCGGAAGAGCTGCTCGAGCTGTTCGACCTCGCGCCGTGGAAGCACACGCTGGTGGAGAGCTACAGCCACGGCATGCGGCAGAAGCTTCTGATCAGCGCCGCGCTGGTGCACGGGCCTGCGGTGATCGTGGTGGACGAGCCGATGGTGGGGCTGGACCCGAAGGGCGCGCGCCTGATCAAGGACCTGCTGCGCACCTTCGTGCAGCAGGGTGGGACGGTGTTTCTCTCCACGCACACGCTGGAGATCGCGGAAGCGCTGTGCGACCGGATCGCGATCCTGCACGAGGGGCGGGTGCGCGCGGTCGGCACGATGGACGACCTGCGGCGGGAGGCGGCAGCGGGCGCGGCGGGGCTCGAGGAGGTGTTCCTGAAGCTGACGCAAGCGGAGCGCGTCGGCGAGGTGGTCGGGCTGGTGACGGGTGGGGGTGGCGCTCCCGGGGGGCCAGCGTCCCCCGCGCCCATCCACGAAGAGGGTGAGCGCGCACAGGCGCGCTCGCCCGGGCCCGGGGTGGGGGCGGGGGGGAGCGGCAGATGAGCGCCGCGGTGCAGGCGGCGGCGGGGCCGGGCGTGCCCGCGTTGCTGGCGCCGAAGCTCCGCGCGGCGGGCCGCCGGGCGGGCGGCGCGGCCTCGGGGTTGCGCATCGCGGTGCTGGGCGGGATCGGGCTGGTGTTCTGGCTGGTGCTGTACGGCGTGCTGCACCGGCTCCTGGTCTACTTCCGCGGCGCGGAGGGGATCGGCGATGTGCTGGCGGCCAAGCTGCTGGGGCTGATCCTCATGACCTTCCTGTCCGTGCTGCTGCTCTCCAACGTGGTGACAGCGCTGTCGACGTTCTTCCTGGCGCGCGACCTCGAGATGCTGCTGGCCGCGCCGGTGGACGGCGTGCGGCTGTACCTGGCCCGGCTGCTGGAGACGATGCTGCACTCGTCGTGGATGGTCGTGCTGGTGCTGGTCCCCGTGCTGGTGGCCTATGGCCAGGTGTACGGCGGCCGGGTCGCGTACGCGGCCGTCGCGGCGGCCACGCTCGCGTGTTTCCTCGTGCTGCCGGCGGTCGTCGGCGCCGGAGTGACGCTGCTGCTGGTGAACGTGTTCCCGGCGCGGCGGGCGCGGGACCTGCTGGCGCTGCTCACGCTGTTCGCGGGAGCGGGGCTGGTGGTGCTGGTGCGGCTGCTGCGGCCGGAGCGGCTGGCGCGGCCGGAAGGGTTCCGGGATCTGGTGGACTTCGTCGCGGCGCTGCGGGCGCCCAGCTCGCCGTGGCTGCCGAGCGAGTGGGCGGCGGATGCGCTGATGGCGGCGCTCGGCTCGGGCGGCGACCTGTTCCCGTTGCTGCTGCTCGCGAGCACGGCGGCGGCGTTCCTGGTGTTGGGGGCATGGGCGAACGAGCGCTGGTACCGCGGCGGGTTCAGCCGCGCGCAGGAGGGGGCGGAGCGGCGGCGGGAGAGGCGCAGCGGCGGGGGCATGGCGGCGCGGGTGGCGGCGCGCGTCCCGACGCCGGTGTGGGTGATGATGGCGAAGGACGTCCGCACGTTCTTCCGGGACACGTCGCAGTGGTCGCAGCTCATCCTGCTGGGCGTGCTGGTGTTGATGTACACGTACAACGTGAAGGTGCTGCCGCTCTGGACCGGGGAGCAGGTGAGCTTCCTGCTGGTGAACGTGATCTCGTTCCTGAACCTGGGGCTCGCGGGCTTCGTCCTGGCGGCGATCGCGGCGCGCTTCGTGTTCCCGGCGGTGAGCCTCGAGGGGCGCACCTTCTGGCTGCTGCGCTCTTCGCCGGTGGACCTGCGGACCATGCTGTGGTGCAAGTTCGTGGTGGGGCTGGTGCCGCTGCTCGTGCTGGCGTTGTTGCTGACGGCGACGACGAATGCGATCTTACGCGTCGGCGGGTTCATAATGGCGGTCTCGCTCGTCACCATTACGGGCGTGACGGCCGCGCTGGCGGCGCTGGCGCTGGGCTTCGGCGCGGCCTTCCCCCGCTTCGACATGGAGAACGCGGCGCAGATCCCGACGGGGTTCGGCGGCTTCGCGTTCATGATGACGGCCATCGTGTACCTCGCCGTGGTGATCGGGGTGGAGGCGTGGCCGGTGCACGCCTACCTCTCGGCCCGGTTGGAGGGCGCGGCGGTGGAGGGCCCGGAGGTGCTGCGGCTCTCCCTCGGCCTGGGTCTGGCGGGTCTGGTGACGCTGGTGGCCATCGTCGTCCCGCTGCGCGTCGCGGTGCGGCGGATGGAAGCGCTCGGACGTTGAGGGCGCGGAGCGGGCGCGCTCCAGCCGACCCCCCGGAGCCGGGCGCCGGGTGGAAGCGCCGGGACGCCCAGAACACGCAGCCGATCGTTGCGGCTCGCGGCGAGGAGGAGGTCCATTGAGCCGAGCCGGTGACGCGGACCTCGCGCTCGCCGTGGAGGCGGCGCGCGCGGCCGGAGAGGTCGTCATGCGGCGGTTCGGCTGCGAGCAGCCGGTCACCTACAAGGGGCCGGACCAGCCGCTGACGCCGGCGGACCTGGAAGCGGACGACGTGCTGCGGGCCCGCCTCCTCGGCGCGCGACCCGATTACGGCTGGCTCTCGGAAGAGACGGCGGACGCGCCGGATCGCCTCCGGCGGGGGCGGGTATGGATCGTGGACCCGCTGGACGGGACGCGGTCCTTCATCGCGGGCCGGCCGGAGTTCGCGATCTCCGTCGCGCTGGCGGAGCGAGGCAGGGCGGTGCTGGGGGTCGTGTACAACCCGGCGACGGGCGAGCTGTTCTACGGCGAGCGCGGGCGCGGGGCGTGGCTCGAGGCGCCGGGCCGCGTTGGCGCGCGGCGGCTCGAGGTGACGGCGCGGGAGACGAGCGAGCAGGCGGTGCTGCTGGCCTCGCGCAGCGAGATCGCGGCGGGCGAGTTCGACCCGTTCCATGGCGGGTGGGTGCTCGTGCCGACGGGGAGCACGGCCTACAAGCTGGCGCGGCTCGCGGCGGGTGCGGGAGACGTGTTCCTGAGCCGTGGCCCGAAGGCGGAGTGGGACGTGTGCGCGGGCGCGCTGCTGGTCGACGAAGCGGGCGGACGCGCGACCGACCTGGCGGGCGAGGAGCTCCAGTACAACCGGCCGGACCCGCGCGTGAACGGGATCCTGGCGACGAACGGCCGGCTGCACGGGTATCTGCTGGGCGTCGTGGCGATGCTGCCGCCGACGCGGCGGACCCGGCCCCCGGATGGGGAGAAAGGGGACTGAGACCATGCCGACATGGTTCATCGTTGTGGGGGTGCTGGTGTTCGGCGCCGGCATCTACATCGGGCTGGGCTTCCCCGGGCTCCCCGGCAAGGAGGACCGCGTGCTGCCGCCGGGCTTCCAGCGGCGGCGCCGGCGGGAGATCCAGATGCTGGACTGGCTGAGGACGCGGCGGCGCTGATGGCGAGTCCGCACGGGCTGCTGCTGCTCGGGGTCCTCCTGATCGGCATCGGGATGGCCGGCGTGATCCTCGGCGTCGTCGTGCCAGGCACGTTCCTGCCGGGCGTCTACTTGGTGGCGGCAGGCGTGGCGGTGTGCGGCGCGGGCGGGGTGTGGCTCGCATGGAAGCCCGGGGGGCCGGAGGACGCCGGGTGATGCGGTTCCGCCACGCGGTGGAGGTGCGCTTCCGGGACCTCGACGCGATGGGCCACGCGCACCACACCCTGCCGCTCATCTACTTCGAGGAGGCGCGCGCCGCGTACTGGCGCGAGGTGGCCGGCCGGGCCGGCGTCGAGGACGTGGACTACGTGATCGGCGAGGTGCAGGTCCGCTTCCACCAGAGGATCCGCTACCCCGCACGGCTCGAGGTGGGCGCACGCGTCTCGCGGATCGGCGGCAAGAGCTTCGTCATGGAGTACGAGCTGCGCTCCGCCGAGGGGGAGCTGCTCGCCACCGGCCGGACCGTCCAGGTCATGTACGATTACGCGGCCGGACGCTCGATCCCCGTCCCCTCCGAGCTGAAGGAGCGGATCCTGGCCTTCGAAGGGGAGATCGCGGGGGAGGCCTGAGCGGCCCCTGCCCCCTTCCTCCCCCGCTCCGCAGCCGCCGCCGAGGGCCTCGGACTCCTCAGACCCCTATACGACCCCACCCCGTCTGGCGCCGTCGCGGCGAGCCGTGCTGCTGGCGGGTCGCAGCCCGCAGCGGCGGTCCCGGCCCGCCGGGCCCCGCAGCCCAGCATGCCGGCGCGCCGCGCCCGCGATCGCCTCGATTCCCGCGCGCCGGGCTGGTGGGGCGGCCTCCGGCGCATCGTGGTCCCGGTATTCCCTCGATCCTGTGCGCCGGGCTGGCGGCCTCCCCGTGCTCGCGTTAGTCTGTGCCCATCCCGCTCCGCGGGAGCGGGTGCCCGCCGGCCACGGCGGCCGGCGGGCCCCCCCGGCGTCCTGAAGGAGGGGCCCATGCTCGCGCACGTGCATGATGACTGCACGGGAAGCTGGCGTCTCCAGCAGAACCTGATCGTCTGCTCGGTGTGCGGCCGAGCCCACCCCGCGACCCCGCAGAACCGCATCGCCGCCATGGACGAGAACTACGCGGGGAGCATGCTGCGCCGCGCTGCGCAGCGCGGCTCGATCCTGCTGGCGCGGGAGCGGCCCCGCGGCTAGCTCAGAGTGCGACCGCCACGGAGACCAGGCGCGCCCGGCCCGGCGCCGATCCGGTGCCGGGCGCGTCGCATCCGGCGTCGCCTCCATGCCCTGACGCCTGCCGGGCCGCCCGGCGCACGCCGCGCACGCGGGCGCGCCGTCGCCTCGAGGCCGTTGCACGCGCCGGGCCACCCGCCGTACCCCGCGCGCGCCGCCTCGCGGCGTCGCCCCGATGCCCTCGCGCGCGCCGGGCCGTCCGCCGCACCCCGCGCGCGCGGCCTCCCGCCGTCGTCGCCCTCCAGCTACAGCAAGAGCGAGAGCGTGCCGGAGATGAGGCCGATGATCGCGCCGAGGAGGTAGCCGAGGCGCACGATCAGGCGCAGCTCGCGGTCCGTCACCCCGCGGATCAGCTCCTCGAGCCGCTCCGTCGGGTACGCGAGCATCTTCTGCTCCACGCGTCGCGAGATGTCCACCCGCTGCGCCACGGGCGGCACCTGCTCCTGGAGCCACGCCCAGAGCGGCTCCGCGAGCGCGGCCTCGAGGCGCTCGATCGTGTTCGGCGGCAAGTGATCCAGCGGGCGGCCGATCGGACGCTCGAGGATCGCGGCGACGACGCGCGCCGCCGCGTCGCGGTACAGCGCGCGCGCCCGCTCGCTCCGCGCCGCCGCGACGATCGCGTCCGCGATGCGGTCCCGCGGGACGCGGCCCAGCACGTCGCCCCAGGTGCGCTTCTCCGCGGCGTGCAGCATCGCGCGCAGTCGCTCGAGCAGGAACGCGCGGGTCGCGGGGTCGCGCGCCAGGTTCAGCGCCCAGCCCGCGACCGTCTCCTTCGCCTCCTCGACGCTCCGGTCGCCCGGCTGGCCCAGCACGGACGTGACGGGCCGGCGCAGGAAGTCGACGATCGCGTCGTTCACGCTCCGCGCCATCGCGTCCCGCACGTCCGGGTCCTGGAGCAGCTCCGAAATCTTGTTCGCGCCCTCCGCCTCGATCGCCTCGAGCACGCGGTCGATCGTCTCCGGCGTGATGATGAGCGCGGCGACGATGCGCTGGTGGAACTTCAGGTCCTTCATGAAGCGATCGAGGATCTCGTGCAGCACGCGCTCGACGCGGGCGCGTGCGCCCGGATCCTCGAGCAAGCCGCCCAGGCGCTCGAGCGCGATGGGCAGATAGGAGGCGATCGCGCGCTCGACCGCGGCGACGAGGCCGACGGGCAGGATGTCCTGGAACGTGCGCGAGGGGTCGAGCAGCCGTTCCGCAGAGCGGTCCAGGTACTCGCGCACCGTGCGCTCGAAGCCCTCACCCCCGACGAGCTGCGCGATCCAGTGGTCCGCACGCTCGGCCAGCGCGGCCTCGCGCTCCGGCGTGAGGACGTCGGAGATCGGCTGGTCGCCGAACTCCGCGGCGAACGAGTCGGCCCAGCGCAGCGCGGCGGCGCGGAACTCGTCGGACTCGAGGTAGGCGTCGAGGCGCGCGAGCAGCGTGGCCGCAGCCTCTTCGAGCAGGCGGCGCAGCTCGGCCGCGAGTCCGGGCGCGAGCTCGGCGGCGAGCGGGCCGCGCTCGCGCGCGAGGATCGCTTCGAGGAACCCGCGCAGCCGCTCGTCGAACGCCTCGCGGAACCCCGGCTCCGCGACCGTGCGGGCGAGGTCCTCGCCCGTGAGCAGCCGCGTGCCGACCGTGCGGCCGACGGCCGCGGCGAGGCGGGCCTTGTTCTTGGGGATCGCCCCCTGGAGCGACGTGATGCGGCGGCCGAACAGCCGTGGCGGCTCGTACGGGTGGAACAGCATCCAGATCGCGATGCTGTTGGTGATGCCGCCCGCGAGCGCGCCGAACAGCACGGTGAGCGCGAGCTGGAGGAGCTGCGTGATCACCCCTGGCCGCGGCGCAGGAGACCGTACACCGGGCGCCGCACGCCGCGCAGCTCGACCCACCCGCGCACGACGAAGAGCGCGATGGGCGCGGGGGTGACCCCGTCGCCCGCCGCGACCTCGAGCGGCGAGCCGACCGCGCGCAGCTCGCCTTGGAGCGCGGCATCCGGCGCGGCGATCCGCCAGGTCGCGCCCGTGCGGCCGCCCCGCGCGGCACCGGCCTCCAGCCGCAGGCCCTCGACGATGCGTTCCTCCGGCCCGGCGACGATCCAGAGCAGGTCGCCTGTCGCGGGTGCGCTCGTCACCACGACGTGCAGCTCCTCGCCGTCCGTGACGTAGACCTCGTCGTACGTGGCGGAGTCCGGGTCCGGGGGCGCGGTAGGGGGCGCGAGCGCGCCGTCGGCGGATGGCGTCCCGTCGGCCGGGCCGGACGCGGCCACCCGGTCGGCGGCCCACGCGCGCGGCAGCTCGCGGCCGAGCTGCACGTCCAGCACCACGCCGGGGGTGGACGTGCCGTTCTGCACGAGCTGTGCGCTGCGCAGGAGGAGCTGCGCGCCGCGGCCGCGGCTCCACGACGCGAAGTGCGGCGCGGGCACGAGGCGCAGCTCGGGGTCGCCGCGGTACACGAGCGCCTCGATCTCGCCGTCGTCGCCCACGAGCAAGCGGAATGCGCGGTGCGGCACGAGCAGCCACGGCACGCGCACGGGCTCGGAGTCCCACGTTGCGACGAAGATGGAATCCCAGCCGTCCCTGCGCCCGACCCACGCGCGTGCTGCGCGGCGGAGGCCGGCGCCGCCGTGGAGCGTGGCGAAGTCGAACAGCGCGACGACGGGCCGCGTCTCCGGGCCGGCGAGGAAGAGCATGCGGCGCTCGTAGGCCGCGGGCGGGCGCGCGGCAAGGGAGTCGACTCCGGCGGCGGCGCTGGCCGCGCCCGCGTCACGGGCGGGGCGGTCGCACGCGTGGACCGCGATCAGCAGGATCAGGAGCAGCAGTCGGCGCATTTCACTGTCGTTGCTGGTTACCGGGGAACCGGAAGGTATCACGAGGGGCGGCGGGCGTGAAGGGGTGCGGGTTGTGGAGGGTGGGCAAGGGCAAGGGCGAGGGCGCCGCCCACCGCCCGGGCGGAGTCGGGGTAGCGCGCGGACGTGGAGGCGGGCCGGCTGCGAGTGGGGGCGCGGCCGGCGTGGGAGCGCGAGCGGGGTGAGGGCGGGGGCGACCGTCGCTATCGGCCCTCCGCGCCCGCCCGTGCCGTGCCCCCCCGATGGCTGATGGTTCAATCTTGAACCATCTCGGGATTCTCTCGACCACGCAGCGCCCCCGGGCGGCGTCGCCAACGTGCCCCCTCCGATGGCCGATGGTTCACGATTGAACCATCTCGCCCCGCCCACGTGCCGGCCGCCGATCCCACAGCCGGTATTCCGCCGACCGCACCGAACACCGCTTTGTCAGGTCCGGGCCTGCCGAGCCGGGCGCGCTCCTCGCCCGCGCTGCGCCGGACGCGGCCCTGCGCGCGGGAGAACCTCCGCACCCGTGCACCCGGTGCGCGACTGCGTGCGGGCTTGACCGTGCCGGTGGCGGTCGAGTTGCATGAGCCGGTTCAGCCGCCTCCTGGGTGGGGACTTCGCCGCGCCAAGCGCGGCCGATCTCCACCGCGCCGGGCCGCACGGCGATGCGTGAGGACTTCGCCGCGCCCCTGCCACAAGAGCGCGACGCGCTGCGCAGCCGCACCCGGGCGCCTGCCGCTCCCCTTCGCCAGGACGGGTGTCGAGGGCCGAACCCGACGTGACGCCGCTGCTCGCGCAACTCCTGGCGATAGGCGAGGAGTCCGGGCGGCTGGAGGAGTTCCTGCTGAAGTCGGCCGAGGTGTTCGAGGAGCGGACGGGACGGACGATGGAGCGCCTGGTCGCGCTGGCGGAGCCGGCGATGATCCTTGGCTTCGGCGCGGCGGTCGCGTTCGTCGCGCTGTCGCTCGTGCAGGCGATCTACGGGGTGAACGCGGGGGCGTTCCGGTGAGTTGGAGAACGCGGAGCCGTGACTGAGAGGGCGTTCAGGGAAGCTCACGCGGAGACGCGGAGGCGCGGAGAGGGCGGCTTCTCGCTCGTCGAGCTGATCGTCGTGCTCGCGATTCTCGGGATCGCGGCGGCGGCCGTTGCGCCTGCGCTCAGCAACGCGGTGACCGTTGATCCGCTGCATGCGGCAGGCGACGACGTGCACGCGTGGCGCCGGCCGGATGACGCCGCGCCGCGGCACGCTGCGCTCCGATACGTCCAGCGCACGAGGTGAGGGCAGATGATCGTCATCGGACGGATTGCGACGCTGATCGCGGTGGTGGGCACGTTCACGGCGATCGCGATGGTGCTGGGGACGAGCGTTCCCGCGATGCGCACGCTCGTCGACCGGGCGGCCTTCGGGTCGGTGCTCGCGATGCTGTTCGCCGCGACGCCGGTGGCATGCCTCGTCGGCTGGGCGCTCGCCCTGTATCACTGGGGCATCCACTATCCCGGTAGCGCGAAGCGGCGGTGGGGGCTGGTCCTGATCCTCGGCGTCATCCCCGGCTCGTGGCTCTACTGGATGGGCGCTGCGTTGCGTCAGGCGCCGGAGAGCGCGTCGAGGCGGGTGCTGCGCGCCGCGGGGTGGTTCGCGCCGGGGCTGGCGGCGGCGCTGGTGGTGTCGGTTTTCGCGCGCCGGCTCGCGCCGGATGCGCCGCAGCCGGACGCGCAGCCCGCGCACGCGCTCGCCGCCGAGCAGACGGCTGCGCGGGATGTCGCGCAGACCATCGACATCGGGCCGTTCGGCGAGGCGGTCGTCGCGTTCGACTCGGCGAACGGCTGGCGGCTCGACTACCGCTCGAGGGGCTCGCTCCGGTTCTCGCTCGGCCGGCAAGGCGGGATCGAGGTGAGCGGGGGCGCGGGTGATCGCTCGGGCGGCTCGGCCGAGACGAGCAGGCGCTGACCGGCTTCTGCGAGAACCGCTAGAATCTCGCTGGACGGCCTCCATTATCGAGCGCTGGCCAGGCGTCGCTCGAGCTGCAGGCGCAAAGGCGGATTCACGGAGCGGCACGAGCTTTCGGCCCGGGGCTGACCTCGTCGCGACGATGCCGCAAGCGCCCGCCCCATCTCCCGCCCCCTCCCCAGAAGCCGCACGACACTGCGCCCCCACCGTCACGCCCATCTGTGGTTGACCCTACCCCCTCCCCCGCCTAACTTCCGGGCCCGCTTTCGCAACGGGAGTGAGCACAACAGGATAGCCCCCGGATGGAGGCGTGATGCAGCTCTACACGAAGATCTTCATCGGGCTGTTGGCGGGCGTCGTGGTCGGATTGGTCGCGAACCTCGCGGGGCTCGTCTGGCTACAGGACGCCCTGGTCGCGCTGCGGCCGGTGGGCACGGCGTTCATCAAGCTGATCACGATGCTGGTCGTGCCGCTGGTGGTGGCGAGCCTGCTGGTGGGGACGGCCTCCCTGGGGGACATCCGCAAGCTGGGGCGCATCGGCGGCAAGACCGTCGCGTATTACCTGATCACCACCGCGGTCGCGGTCACGATCGGGCTGATCCTCTCGAACATCGTGCGGCCGGGCTCGCGCATCGACCCGGCGACGCGGGACTCGCTGGCGGCGCAGTTCTCGGGCGAGGCGGCGGGGCGCGTGGCGCTGGCGGCGGAGAGCCCCGGGATCGTGGACGTGCTGCTGGGCATGATCCCGTCCAACCCGTTCCAGGCGGCGGCGCAGATGGAGCTGCTGCCGCTCATCGTCTTCACGATCATCTTCGGCGCGGCGGTCAGTCTGGTCGCGGACGAGCGGCGGGACGCGGTGCTCACGTTCTTCAACGGCGTGAACGACGCGGTGATGGTCGTGATCGACTGGGTGATGAAGCTCGCGCCGTACGCGGTGTTCGCGCTGATCGCGGCGGTGGTCGCGGAGTTCGGGCTGGACCTGCTGCGCTCGCTGCTGTTCTACGCGCTCACCGTGATCGCGGGGCTCGCGCTGCACGTGTTCGGTACGTACGCAGCGCTGGTCCGGCTGCTGGCGCGGCTCAACCCGGTGACGTTCTTCCGCCGCATCGCCGAGGTGCCGCTGGTCGCGTTCTCGACCTCCAGCTCGAACGCGACGCTGCCCGTGACGATGGAGACGGCCGAGGAGAAGCTGGGCGTCTCGAAGGAGGTGTCGTCGTTCGTGCTGCCGCTGGGCGCCACGATCAACATGGACGGGACGGCGCTGTACCAGGCGGTGGCCGTGATGTTCATCGCGCAGATCTACGGCGTGCCGATGGGCATCGCGGAGCAGCTCACGATCGTGCTGACGGCGACGCTCGCGAGCATCGGCGCGGCAGGCGTGCCGAGCGCGGGGATCATCACGCTGATCCTGGTGCTGAACTCGGTCGGGCTGGGGTCGCAGGCGCAGGCAGGCATCGCGCTGATCCTCGGGGTGGACCGGATCCTGGACATGATGCGGACGGCGGTGAACGTGACGGGCGACCTGACGGCCGCGGCGTTCGTCGCGCGGAGCGAGGGCGAGGCGCTGGTGCCGCACCCGGTCGAGCATCCGATCGCGATCGGGCGGGTCGAGACGCCGGCAGGGCAGGGGTAGTCGAGAGCGCAGAGGGGTGGAGCGGCCCGGGGAGGGGGAGCGCCGCGCAACCGGCGGGGGCGCGGCGGGTACGTTGGATTGGACACGGTTGCGCGTTGGCGACGTCAGACGAGGGGGCATCCGATGAAGGATAGCTTCGGCAGCAGGGCGAAGATGACGGTGGGCGGGCGCGAGGTCGAGCTGTTCCGGCTGGACGCGCTGGAACGTGCGGGGCTGCCGGTCGCGCGGCTGCCGTACTCGCTGAAGATCCTGCTGGAGAACCTGTTGCGCCACGAGGACGGGCGCATGGTGAGCGCGCAGGACATCGAGGCGCTGGCGCGGTGGGACGCACGGGCCGAGCCGTCGCGCGAGATCGCGTTCATGCCGGCGCGCGTGCTGCTCCAGGACTTCACGGGCGTGCCGGCGGTCGTGGACCTGGCCGCGATGCGGGATGCGATGCGGCGGATGGGCGGGGACCCGAAGCGGATCAACCCGCTCCAGCCCGTGGAGCTGGTGATCGACCACTCGGTGCAGGTGGACGAGTTCGGGACGCGCATCGCGTTCGAGACGAACGCGGAAATGGAGTACCGCCGCAACCGCGAGCGGTACGCGTTCCTGCGCTGGGGGCAGACGGCGTTCGACAACTTCCGCGTCGTGCCGCCGGAGACCGGGATCGTGCACCAGGTGAACCTCGAGTACCTGGCGCGGGTCGTGTTCGGCCTGGAGGAGGACGACGTCGCATCGTCCCGCTCCGCCGCGCGCGGCGCGCGCCTCGCCTACCCCGACACGCTCGTGGGGACGGACTCGCACACCACGATGGTGAACGGGCTCGGCGTGCTGGGCTGGGGCGTGGGCGGGATCGAGGCGGAGGCGGCGATGCTCGGCCAGCCGGTTTCGATGCTGATCCCGCAGGTCGTCGGCTTCAAGCTGTACGGCGAGCTGGCGGAGGGCGCGACGGCGACGGACCTCGTGCTCACGGTCACGCAGATGCTGCGGCAGAAGGGCGTGGTGGGAAAGTTCGTGGAGTTCTACGGGCCGGGGCTCGCGTCGCTGCCGCTGGCGGACCGGGCGACGATCGCGAACATGGCGCCGGAGTACGGCGCGACGTGCGGCATCTTCCCGGTCGATGCGGAGACGCTGCGCTACCTGCGGCTGACGGGGCGGTCCGAGGAGCGGATCGCGCTGGTCGAGGCGTACATGAAGGAGCAGGGGCTGTTCCACGCGGCGGACTCGCCAGAGCCCGTGTTCAGCGACACGCTGGAGCTGGACCTGGGCACGGTCGAGCCGAGTCTGGCCGGGCCGCGCCGGCCGCAGGACCGGGTGCGGCTGTCCGACGCCAAGCGGCAGTTCCTCGAGGCGCTGCCGTCGCTGGTGAAGGGCGGCGCGAAGGCGCCCGCGGCGGGACAGGCGGAGGGTTCGGGCGGGGTGGCGGTCGCCCCGGCGCGGACGGCGGTGAAGTGCGTGATCGATGGTGAGGAGGTCGAGCTGCAGGACGGCTCGGTGGTGATCGCGGCGATCACGAGCTGCACGAACACGTCGAACCCGTCCGTGATGGTGGCGGCCGGGCTGCTCGCGAAGAAGGCGGTCGAGCGCGGGCTGCGCCGCCAGCCGTGGGTCAAGACCTCGCTGGCGCCGGGGTC
>DASVDH010000112.1:0-83297 GCA_036381195.1 Longimicrobiales bacterium
CGGCGTGTCCAGGCACCCGATCAGGTTCATCAGCGTCGACTTGCCCGACCCCGACGGACCCATCACCGCCACGTACTCGTTCCGCTCCACCACCAGATCCACACCCCTCAACGCATGCACCACCTCCGCTCCCACCACGTAATCCTTCCGCAGGCCGATGGTGCGGATGACGACGTCCGAGGCCGGGCGCTCCGAGCCGCCGTGGCTCACAACTCCCTCCCGACCAGCGCCTCGAGCTGAGCCCGCGCGATCTGGTAGTCGTAGCGCGCCGCCACCCGGTCCAACTCGGCCTGCAGCAGATTGACCTGCGATGTGATCTGCTCGAGGATCGTCGAAGCACCCAGGCGGTAACGCTCCTGCTGCACGCGCAGGTCTTCTTCCGCAACGCGGACCGCTTCCCCTGTCAGCGCGATCCGCTGCTCGGCCAGCCGCAGGTCCGCCAGCACCCGCTCGAGCTCCGCCCGAGCAGCCCGCCGCGCGTCCTCCAACTGCGCCCGCGCCACGTCCGCCTCCACCTCCGCACGCTCGACGCTCGCCTCCCGCGCGAAACCGTTGAACAGCGGATACGAGAGGCTCAGGCGCATGCCCCAGCTCGTCCTGCCGCCGTTCAGCGCCGCATTCTGGTTGAACCAGTCGTAGCCGCCCGAGAAACGCAGCGACGGGAAGTACGCTGTCCGCGCCGCTGCGACCCCGGCCTCCGCGGACCGCGCCGCGCTCTCTGCCGCGCGCACCGACGGCGCGCTCTGCAGTACCATCGCCGCGAGCTCCTCATCGCTGACCGGCAACGGCCGCGGCTCCAGCGGCTGTGTCAGCCGCGCGCCCACCGCGCCATCCACGCCGATCAGCCGCCCCAACGCGAAGGCCGCGGTGCGACGCTGGGCCTGCGCCTGCAGCAGCGCCTGCCGCGCGTTGGCGATCTCGAGCTCCGCGCGCAGCACGTCGGAGCGCGTGGCGGTTCCTGCGTCCATCCGATGCTGCGCGGCCTCGAGCCCCTCTCTCGCCCGGTTCAGGCCCGCCTCCGCCACCCGGATCAGCTCATCCGCACGCAGCACGTCGAAGAACGCCTGCTTCACCGAGAGGATCACCGCGAAGCGCTGGTTCACCAGCGAAGCCTCCGCGGCCTCCGTCGCGGCCCGGGCACGACGCAGCTCCGCGCCCCGCCGGCCCGCCGTGAAGATGTCCAGACTGGCAGAAACCCCCGCGCTGTAGCTGTCGTTCGACCCCCTGACCGTCGTATTGGTCTGTGGGTTGAAACGCTCGGTGCTGGACAGGGACGCGCCGGAACTCAGCGACAGCGATGGCAGGAACGCTCCCCACGCCGTCCGCTCCCCCGCCTCCGCCGTCCGAACCGCACCCCGCCCCTGGATCAGCGACGGGTGGCTCTGCAGCGCCGCTGCCACCGCCTCTTCCAGCGTGACCACCTTCTCGGCCTCCTGCCCAGCCGCTCGGCCCGGCACGAACGCGCCTGCCAGCGTTCCGGCCAGCCCGAGGAGACAGCCGGCGAGAAAGGCGAAACGTCCAGACAGCCTGCAACTCATCGATCACGGCCTTTCCCCGAATGGTCCTGCTCGTGCGACCGGCGCCGGCGCTCGGCACGGAGCCGGTCGTACTCCGCACGCTGCTCCGGCGTGAGGAGGCTCCGGATCTCGGCGCGCGTCGAGTCCACGATCGCGCGCAGCGTGGGACCGTGCTCGTCCCAGAACGCCTGCGCCTTCCGCCGGCCTCGCTCGAGCACCGAGTCGATGCGCACGCGCTGCTCGGGCGTCAGATCGAGCTGCTCCAGCGTGCTGATGCGGTCCCGATCGCGTGACCTACCCCGGCCCTCCTCGCGCGCCGCCTGGGCAGGCGCGCGCGCCGTGAGCATGCGGTCGGTCGCGGCCCCGGCGAACGCACCGATGGCGAAGGTCGCGACCAGCAGAGCGAACCCCAGGAACCGCGCTTTCCGTGGGGAGCTCGCGAGCGTCATGGCGCCTCTCCTTCGAGCACGAGGAGCATGTCCGACGTCGTTGGCGCCCGCTGCTCGGAGATCCAGAGCGAGACCGGCGCCGAGAGCTCCAGGGCCTCCTCCAGCCCTGCCGTCGGCGGGGGCAGCGCGTCGCGGCTCCGGCCGAGGAACGCGAGCATCAGCGCCGCCGTCGCCGCGAGCACCAACCCGGCGGCGAGGCCCGGGCGCAGCCAATCGCCGAGCACGGCCATCACGCTGCGTGTCGCCGCGCGCCGCGCCAGCTCGGGTGCGGCGGCCCCCGTGATCGCCCGGACCAGCCGTTCCCACCGGACCGGATCGGTCGTCGGGTCGAGCGGGGAGAGGTCGATGGGATGCTCGTCCATCAGCTTTCCTCCATGAGCTCGGCCCCGAGGCGGGCGCGTAGCTTCCTGCGCGCCTGGAACAGGTAAGCGCGCGCCGTGCTCTCGGGCACTCCCAGGTGGGCGGCGATTTCTCTGTGGCGCCAGCCCTCGAGATCGTGCAGCAGGAGCGCCTCGCGTTGGGGCACGCTCAGCTCCGTCATCGCCGCGAGGAGCCGCGAACGTAGCTCAGCCCGCTCGGCGCCTTGCGCGGTGTCCTGTCGGCCCGCGACCTGCGCGGCGTGCTCCAGCGCCAAGCTCCGGCGCACCGCCTGTGCGCGCTTCAGGTTCCGCGCCCGGTTCCGTACGATCTGGAGCAGCCAGCCCGCGAAGCGGTCCGGCCGGCGGCATTCCTCCAGGCGCTCGAGCGCCGTGAGGAAGGCATCCTGACAGACGTCCTCCGCGTCGGCCGGCTCTCCGACCACGGCCAGCGCGACCGCATATGCGGCACGCAGGTGACGGCGCACCAGCTCTTCGAAAGCGGATGCCTCGCCAGCGCGGGCACGCTCGACCAGGCGAGCATCGGCATCACGCATGTCTACTCTCTTGACACGGCTGCCACGCGAAACGTTGAAGCGGGAGAGCGTACGGGTGGACGACGCGGCCCCGCATGCGCCACGCCGCAAGCGCCCGCATCATCGGAAGATCCCGAAAGGGTGTGCCACGTTGCCCTCCGCCGCCTTCTCTCCGCAGCTCCGACGTACGAGGCATGGATCCTCTCGACCCGGTGCCGCAGGACGACGAGTCGGCGCAGGTCGTCACCCGCCAGCGCGAAGCGGGGGCCGTCACCCAGCCGATGACACCGGATCGCGTGCCGCGCGTTCGGCAAGTACACGTGGGGCCCGGCGAGGATCGGGCGCCGAGCGGGCCGGAGGCCGTGGTGACGGCGAACCCGGACGTGGCGCGGGCCGGCGGGCCCTCCGCGCACCGGCCGGTGATCGTCCCTGCTCGGGAGCCGAGCGGAGCCTCCGCCGGGTCGGCCGCCACGCACGTCGCCGTGATCACGAGCACGGTGGTCGGCGACGCATCGATCGTGAAGGCGGTCCGGAGCGTCGGGGGCGTTCACGGGCGGTCACCTCCGGGAAGTCCTGCCGCAGCCGGTGCTGGCTGGAAACGCGGGCAAGATGGCCGCGCGGCGGACCCACAACAAGGGATCCCCCGACGCCGCGTCTGTCGCTTTCCGGGCGGTGGATGGGTGCGTGGAGAGCGCGGCGGCCGCGCCGGCGGGGCGCGGCCGCTTCCCGCGCGGCGGCGCCCAGCCGCGTGTGCCCGCCCCCGGTGCGCCGTGCCGGCCGGCGGCCCGTTCGGCGTTTTCTATGGACGCCGGCGGGCCGTCGTGCCGCCCATCGTGCACCGGGGGCGGAAGGGCTGCGGCGGCGGGGAGTTCAGGGGCGTCCCAGCGCCTGCTGGATGCGCTCCGCGTGTTGCAGGTGGTCGACGATCGTGGGCCGCAGCGACGCGATCAGGTTCTCGAGCCGCCTGTCCCGTGCAGCGGGCAGCAGCGCCTCGTCAATGGTTTCCAGCAGCCAGCGGTGCATGTTGACCTGGTTGGTGATGTAGGCGCGGTCGAAGTCGGCGCCCGTCCGAACCTGGAGGGACTGCCGCGCCCTCTGCGCCGAGGTCTGGATCTGGTTGGTGGTCTCATCCGGCTGCATCCCGGTGCGTGCCGCCACCTGCATGAGGCGTTGGTTCGCGTCGCTGTGATCGTTGATCATCCGTTGCGCGAACTGCCGCACCGCGGGGTTCGTCGACCGGGTCAGTGCGAGCTGCGCCTCGCCGATCTCGGCGTTGTTCGCGGTGGTGAAGATCGAGGTGACGTTGGCGTCCGAGAGCACGGCGCGCGGCGCCGGCTGGCCGTCCACGTCCGCCCTCGGGCCTCCGCAGCCGGCGAGCAGCAGGAGCGCGGCGGTCGGCGCGAGCAGGGCATCACGACGGGTAGGGATTCTGAGGGCCATTGAACCTCCTCGGGTCCTCCGGCCGGCGCCTCCGGCCGGTCGGGGCCCAGCGGGGTGCAAGACGCGGCCCAGGCGGCGGCGCGGACGCCCAGAGCCCCCGCCGCCACACGGAGTGGCGTCAGTGCCGGCGCCCGCGCACGCTCCCCGCTCGCACGGCAGGCCTCACCTCGCGACGGGCTCGCACGCTCCCGGCACGTACGGCGGGCCTCAGCTCGCCGCGGGCTCGCACGGTCCCGGCCCGCACGGCGGGCCTCACCTCGCGGCGCCCGCGCCCGGGCCGGCCGGTCCGCCCGCGGCGCCCGCCGTCTTCCTGCCGGGCCACTCCTCGCCTCGCCACAGCGCCCGGAGCCCCGGAGAGAGCCCGTCCTCCAGCCGGCGCGCCTGCTCTTCCGGGATCACCTCGCAGAGCGCCCCGAGCACGGCGCACGTGGCGCGCTCCGCCTCGGCGACGCCGGACAGCCGCGCCAGGGCCCGCACCCGCCTCACGAAATCCTCGTACTCGAGCTCCTCCTCCCCACCGGACACGTGGGTCCCGGGCTCGGCTCCCGGTAGCGACCAGATGTAGCCGAGATCGGAGGGCAGGGCACGCTCCAGGTCGTGCGCTTCCGCGGGGCGGATACGGCTGCGCAGGACGAGCAGCACGGAGGAGGCGATCTCGCGCTCCCGATCCCGATCGACCTCGGGGAGCCGCCGCTCGAGAGCATGCCAGAACCCGCGTACATCTCGCATCCGCGCCTCCTGATCCGGAGGTGTGCGAACGAGAGCGACTGCGGCGCCGCCCTCTGCATCGAGCAGAGGCCGGGGGCGGAATCGAACCGCCGTCCGCGGGGGCTTTGGCCCCGAGCTCTCCCACTGAGCTACCCGGCCGGTACGCGCCGACCACGGTGCCCGCAGTCACCGGCCGGGGAACCCACCCGGCCGCGCCCGAGCGGGATCCCGGCGCGGCACCGGCGGTCGCGCGCGCCATCCATTGGCGAAGGATCTGCAATAAGCCGACCAGATCGACCCCGCCGGAGGGGTGCTCGCGCGTTCGCGGGTGTGGGTGCTCAGTGCGCGGAGGCCACCGGAGCTGAACCCGTGCCGGCCTCGTAGACGACGCGACCCGCCACAATCGTCGCGACGATGCGCCCGTCCAGCAGCCGCGCCGGATCGCGGATGCCGGCAACGAAGGGATCCAGGTCCAGGAGGGTGAGATCGGCGAGCCGACCGGGGGCGATCACGCCCAGCTCTCCTTCGAGGTGCGAGGCGTACGCCGCCCACGTGGTGTACGCGCGCACCGCCTCCTCGGGCGTCAGCCGTTGCCGCGCGTACCAGCCCATCGGGGGCTGCAGCTCCCGATCCCGGCGAGTGATCGCCGAATGCAGGCCGTAGAAGATGTTGTGGTCGGAGCCGGGCAGGTCCGAGCTGAACACCAGGCGTGCGCCCCGCCTCCGCAGCGTGCGCCACGCGTAGGCGCCCCTGATGCGGTGAGGTCCGAGCCGCGCTTCCGCCCACGCCTTGTCCTCCACGGCGTGCGTGGGCTGCATCGAGGCGATGATCCCGAGCTCGGCGAAGCGTCCGAAGTCCCGGGGATGCACCACCTGAGCGTGCTCGATGCGGTGCCGTGCCGCGCGCAGTTCTGGCGCCTCCGCAAACACGCGCGCGTAGAAGTCGAGCACTGCGCGGTTCGCTGCGTCGCCGATGGCATGGATGGCGGCCTGGAAGCCGCGCCCCATGAGCGCGGAGACCCGGGCCTCGTCGAAGCCGGCCTCTCTCCCGCTCACGCCGCGGTAGCCCGGCCGGTCCGTGTAATCCTCGAGCAGCCGCGCGCCGCGGGAGCCCAGGGCGCCGTCGTAGAACGCCTTCACCCCGGCGACGCGCAGCCACGCGGTACGGGCCGTGTCCGGACCGCGGGCGAGCCACGCATCCGCCAGGGCCGTATCCCGCACGGAAAGCATGACGAACACCCGCACCGGCAGGCGGCCCGCCGAATCCAGACGGGCCAGCGCCGCGAGCGTCGCCGAGTCCGCGCCGGCCTCGTGCACCATCGTGTAGCCGGAGCGCGCGACCTCCGCGAGGGCAGCCGCGATGCTTGCCTCGAGCTCCGCCGCCGTCGGGGGCGGGATCGCGGCCTCCAGCAGCGACACCGCGCGGTTCAGGAGCAAGCCCGTCGGCTCCCCCCGCCGGTCCCGCCGGATCTGGCCGCCGCGCGGCGCCCGCGTCCGGCGCGTGATCCCCGCGCGCTCCAGGGCAAGCCGGTTGGCCCAGCCCGCGTAGCCGTGCAGCCCGCGAAGGTACACCGGGTGGTCGGGCACGCGCTCGCTGAGCAGCCGGTTGTCCGGGTAGCGGTCCGCCCACGCCCCCTCGTCCCAGCCGTACCCCACGATCCACTCGCCCGGCGGCAGCTTCGCCGCGTGCTCCGCCACGCGCTCCACCGCCTCCGCTTCGCTCGTCACGCCCACCAGGTTCACCTGCGTGAGGGACTCACCCAGCGCGCTCAGATGGACGTGCGCGTCCACCAGCCCCGGGATCAGCGTGCCGCCAGCCGCGTCCAGCACGCGCGTCCCCTCCCCCCTGAACCGCTCCGCCTCTGCCGTGGACCCCACGAAGAGGATGCGGCCGTCCCGGATCGCGACCGCTTCCGCGTCCGGCCGCCAGCCCTCCTCTCGATCGAATGGCGCGTCGGGAGCGGGGGTTCCGTCCGCCGCCGGCTCGCCCCATGCGAGCGTGTACACGCGCGCATTCACGATTAGCAGGTCGGCCTCCGGCGCGGGCGCCGGCGCGGCACAACCCTGAAGCGTCGCGGTCACCAGTCCGAGGACGACGGCCGGCGCACCGGCCTCCGGACGGAACGGCCTCATCTCAACGTTCCTGGAATGAAGCGAGCCGGGGAGCGGCGCCAGTATGGCGCCCCTCCCCGCACCGCGCAAGAACAGCCGGGCGGATCAGCTCGCCGGCACGCCGGCCAGCGCGTCGAAGAGCAGAGGCCACGTGGCCACGCTCTGGCCGCGGTAGTTGGGCTGGAACCCGAACAGCACGACGGAGCCCCGGCCCACGCGCGCCTCGACCAGCGCAGCCTTTCCCGCGAGCGCCTCCGGCCCGAGGATCCAGCCGGAAGCCGCCGGGTTGCCCTCGCCGTAACGCGCCACGACCCGGATCGCCGGGTCCGTCACCTCGAAGGCACGGCTCGAGCCCCAGTACCAGGCGTGCGTGCTCGCGCCGACCGAGCGCGCGAGCGGATGGCTGGCATCCAGATCCAACCGCAGGATGGACCCGGGCACGTAGAACTCTTGTCTCGGCAACCCCTCCACCGCGTTCTCGATGCCCAACCCGAACAGCTCGATGAACAGGTCGGTCGCCTCCTCCACCGCCACGATGCGGCCGCCTGCCTCCACGAAGCTGCGCAACGCCTGCACGCCGGCATCGCCGATGCCGCCTGTGTACTCGCGCGGCAGCGACCCCTCCGGGTACCCGCGCCGGATGGCGTTCGCGCTCTGCGATTGGAACAGGATGACGTCGTAGTCACGCTCCAGGCCGCCCGCCCGCACCCGCGCATCCTTCAGCGTGTCGTAGCGCAGGCCGTGCTGATCGAAGACCCAGCGCGTCCAGCCAGCCGTCATCGGCTCCCCCGCCGACTTGTAGAGCGCGATGCGCGGCGCCCGCGCCCCGCGCAACGCATCCGGCAGAGCGAACCGGAACGGCTGCACCGAGATGGGCTCGGACAGCGCGGGCGGCTCGCCCTCCCAGGAGTCCACGGCCACCGCCTCCACGTTCATCAGGAGCGGCAACGTGTGCGCCGTCACGTCATACGGCCGCTTGGGCGGGCCACCGGCGTACTCGCGCAGGTCAGGGTATTCCTGCACCTCGAGTAGCGTCTGCGCGAACGACGCGGACGGCTGCTGCATCGGGATCACGTACGTGCCCGCGGGGAACTGCCGCCCCCCGGCACTGAACGCTTCCGTCGCCCGGTGCACCTCCACCGCGCCCATGGTCAGGATGCGGAGCACGTATGCCAGCCCGCTCTCGTTCGGCTGGTCCGCCGGGATGACCCACGCGGCAGGCCACTCCGGCCAGCCCCGCACGGCTCGCTCGTTGATCCGGTAGAAGTTCTCCAGCCAGAAACGCCGGTTCTTCGCTGCGTTGACGAGCAACGCGAGAGCTCCGGAGGTCTGGTACTCCACGATGTCCCGCAACCGCCACGTCCCGCCCGTCCACGGCAACGGATGCTTCCAGCTCCGCTGGCTCGCATCGTATTCCCGCCCTCCCCGAACCCGCTCCTTCGGCACCTCCACAGGTGTGGCCAGCCGCGCGCTCGCCGTCTCGGTGAGGATCCGCACACCGCCATGGTAATGCTGGTACGCCCGCGCCGGCGTCCAGGCATCGTAGATCGCGTTGATCACCACGCCCTGCTTGCCCTGCGAGATCAGTTCCGCCGCGATATAACTGCCGAGCTGGTTCAGCGCCGCCACGATCGCGGGGTCGACGTTCGGCTCCACCGGGTCAATGAACGGCGGCGCGAAGATGCGCGCGCCGTTGCCGCCCATCTGGTGGATGTCGTGCACGATCTGCGGGTGCCACACGTTGTGCACCTTCTCCACCGTGAGCTGCGTCTCGACCTGCGTGAAGGCGTACCAGTCGCGGTTGTTGTCGTGGCCCACGTAGAAGTGGTACAGCCACGGCGGCGCCGTGCCCTCGAACGGCGTTCCGACGTGACGCATGTACCAGTCGCTCACCCACTGCGTGCCGTCGGGGTTCAGCGAGGGGATCTGGAGCAGGATGACGTTGTCCAGGATCTCGAGGATGCGCGGCTCGTTCGAGGACGCCAGCTCGTACGCCAGACGCGCCGCCGCTTGACCGCTGCCCACCTCCGTCGAGTGAATCTGGTGGGTGATCAGCACGATGGTCCTGCCCTCGTCCAGCAACCGCTCCAGCTCCTCGGGGCCGCTCACCCTGCGCGGATCCGCCAGCTTCGACTGCACTTCCCGGAGCTCGTCCAGTCGAGCGTGGTTCTCGGGGCTCGTGATGGTGAGCATGACGAACGGCAGGCCCTTCGTGGACAGCCCCAGCGTGTCCACCGTCACGCGAGGGCTCGTCCTGGCGAGCGCTTCGTAGTACGCCGTGAGCTGCGTCCAGTTGGCCAGCTTGCGGTCCGCACCGATCTCGAAGCCGAAATGTTCGAGCGGCGTGGGCACGCGCTGAGCCGCGGCCGGCGCGAACGCCGCAACGCTGAGGAGTGCCGTCAGGAGCAGACGCTGCATCATGGGTGTGTCGACTCCGGTCTGGTGTGGCACGCCGAGCCGAGCGCTGGCGGTCCGGCAGCTCGCCCACCCCGCCGTCCGCGACGAGGCAGCCGCGGCTCATGAGCAGGGGCCCGGCCGGGGGACGGCGCGAAGATAGCCGCCGCAGCCGGCTCCGGCCACTCCTTGACGCCGCGGTCGGTTCCGGCCACTCCGCGCCCTCCGGGGCCGCGCGGGGGGACACCACGGCGCCGCGCCGTGGCGCGACCGGACGGGCGCAGCGCCGCCGCCCCGGGGGACGCGCCGCGGGCGCGGACCACGGGCGCCGGCGCGTCGCGCGGCCAGATGGGCGGGGCCGTGCCCGCCGGCCGACGCGCCGCGTCAGAAACAGCACGCCGCCAGGCACCTCGCGGTGCGCTGGCGGCGAATCGCTTGCGGAATAGCAGGGGCGGGACTCGAACCCGCGACCCCGGCATTATGAGTGCCGTGCTCTCACCAGCTGAGCTACCCTGCCACGCATGTGTTCCGAGCTATCGAAAGCTAGCGCGGCGGCGGCGCAGTGTCAACCGACGCGCGGCCTTCCGTGCCGCCCGTTTTTCCGCGAACCCGGCTTCTGGCGGCTCGCCCGCCGGCCCCGCCGCCGACCCACGCCGCGCAACGGAGTGCGAGGCGAGGCCCGCGCCGGCGCGTCCCTCAGCGCGCCACCGATCTCCCCGGCGGGTCGCCACGCGCGCCGCCCTTTTCGACGGCGGCGCTGTCCTCGGCAAAGAGGTACAGCCGCTCGCCCTCGCGGATCAGGCCGTACCGCTCGCGGGCCAGCCGCTCGAGCACGCCGGGATCCGACTCCAGCGAGTCCACCCATGCACGCAGTACGGCAAGGCTGTCGCGCAGGCGGGCGAGTTCCGCGGTCTCCCGCTCGTACTGCCGCTGCAGCCGCCACAGCTCCAGCATGCCGTACTCCCCGCCGAAGAGCGCGAAGTAGGCCGCCGCCCCCACCAGCGCAGGCAGGAGGACGCGGCGGATCCTCACGTCACCATGCCTCCCGGCCGGGGTACCCGGCCCGCTCCCCGAGCTCCGCCGCGATGCGCAGGAGCTGGTTGTACTTGGCGACGCGGTCGGTCCGGCTCGCGCTGCCCGTCTTGATCTGACCGCTGCGCGTCGCGACCGCCAGGTCCGCGATGAAGGTGTCCTCCGTCTCGCCCGAGCGATGCGAGATGATGTAGCGATAGCCGCTGCGACGGGCGAGGTCGATCGCGTCCAGCGTCTCGGTCAGCGTGCCGATCTGGTTTACCTTGATCAGGATCGCGTTGGCAACGCCCTCGCGGATGCCGCGCTCCAGCCGTTCGGTGTTCGTGACGAACAGGTCGTCCCCTACGAGCTGCACCCGATCGCCGATCGCGCGCGTCAAGGCTTGCCAGCCGGCCCAATCGTTCTCGTCCAGCGGGTCCTCGATCGAGACGATCGGGTAGCGCTCGACCCATTCGCGCCAGAACTCGATCATCTCGGCCGCGCTCCGTCGCTCGCCCGTGGATTTGTGGAACACGTAGGCGCCGTCGCGGAACAGCTCGCTCGCCGCCGCGTCCAGCGCGAGCACCACATCCTCGCCCGGGCGGTACCCGGCCGCCTCGATCGCCTCGAGGATGAGTTGGATCGCCTCCTCGTTCGAGCCGAGGTCCGGCGCGAAGCCGCCTTCGTCGCCGACGCCCGTGCCCTTGCGCCGCTCGGAGAGCACGCGCTTCAACGCATGAAAGACTTCGACCCCGATCCGCAACGCCTCTGGGAAGCTGGACGCGCCCACCGGCGCGATCATGAACTCCTGCAGGTCCACGTTGTTGGCCGCGTGGGCTCCGCCGTTCAAGATGTTCATGAGCGGCACCGGCAGGAGCGTCGCGTCCTCACCGCCGAGGTAGCGGTACAGCGGCAGGCCCGCCTCGGCCGCCGCCGCGCGCGCGCACGCCAGCGAGACGGCGAGGATCGCGTTGGCGCCGAGACTCGCCTTGTTGGGCGTGCCGTCCAGCTCGATCATCGCACGATCCACCGCCCGTTGGTCGCTCGCCTCCAGGCCGCGCACGGCCGGCGCGATGCGCGTGTTCACGTTGCTCACCGCGTGAAGCACGCCCTTGCCGCCGTAACGCTTGGGATCGCCGTCACGCAGCTCGAGCGCCTCGAACTCGCCGGTAGACGCCCCACTCGGCACCGCGGCGCGGCCCGATGCGCCGCTCTCCAGGAACACGTCCGCTTCGACTGTGGGATTGCCGCGCGAGTCCAGGATCTCCCGGGCCCGCACCTCTCGGATCGCAGACATGAGGGATCTCGTCTCGAAGTGACCAGGGTCCGCCCGCGCTCGCAGCCAGCCCCGCCGTGCCGCCGGCCGGGTCCACCTTCAGGAGGCGCGCTTCCGCATCGTGCCGCGCGCGGGCGCCTCGAGCATCCGACCGATGCACCCCCGCACGTCCGCGATCAGCGCGTCCCGCGTCGCCTCACTGTAGCTGCTCACGCGGACGGCTTCGCCGAAGCGAACGATAATCCGGCCTGCGCAGACGCGCCAGGCGCCCTTGGGCATGATGTAGCCCGTCCCGAGCACGGCGACCGGCACGATGTCCACGCCCGTGTGCAGCGCGAGCATGAACGCGCCCTTCTTGAACGGCTGGAGCCGGCCATCGCGCGAGCGCGTCCCCTCCGCGAAGATCACGACGGAGCTGTTGTCCTGCTTGAGGAGCCGGCCTGCCTCGTCCAGTGAACGGATGGCCGCGGCGCGATCGCTGCGGTCCACGGAGATATGGCCCGCGGCCTTCCACGCCGTGCCGAAGAGCGGGATCCAGCCCAGCTCCTTCTTGGCCACGAACCGGTAGCGCTTCGGGATGGCCACGGCGAGGGCGAAGACATCGTACCAGGAGACGTGATTCGACACGAAGATCTGGGGCTGGTCCAGGCGCACGTTCTCGAGCCCCTCGACCTGGAGCTCCACGCCGCTCGCGCGGAGCATGCGCGCGGCCCACGTGCGTGCCGCCCAGTCGTAGATCCCGTGGCCGCGGACGCGCAGCAGCGCCGCGATCAACACCATCGTCGCGAGGATCGCCGTCACGACGACGAGGTTGAGCCCGACCCAGAGCGTTCGGATCAACCCGCCTGCCCTCCGAAGTGTTGGTACCCTCCCGCGGCGAGCGGCTCCGGGCGCCCATCCCCGTGCCGGATCCACGCGCCACCGCCTTGCTCTACCCTGCCGACGCGGTGCAGCATCACGCCGAAGGCTGTCTGGAAGGCCTCCGCCACGGCCTCCACGGCGCCCTCCGCCGCGGCGAAGCATAACTCGTAATCCTCGCCGCCGGCCAGGGCGAGGCGGAGCGCCTCCTCCGCGTTGGCCGACACCGCGCTCGCTGCCGGGTGCACCGGGATGGCTGCCGCGTCCAGGACCACCCGCACGCCGCCGGCCGCGGCGAGGTGCGCGGCATCCCCGGCGAGGCCGTCCGAGAGGTCGATCAGCGCATGCGGCAGGCCGCGCTCCGCGAGCCACAGCGCCTCCCGGACGCGTGCCTTTGGACGGGCGAACGCACGGCGCGCGGCCGCCGGCGGCGACTCGCCCCACTGCCAGGCGAGCACGGCCGCGGCGGCGGCCCCCAGCTCGCCCGTGACCCAGAGCGCGTCACCCGGTCGCGCGCCGGCACGCAGCACGGGCCGCGCCGCCTCCCCCACCACCACGATGTCCAGCGCGAGCGGCCCGGGCGAGCGCGCGAGGTCACCGCCCAGCAGCACCGCGCCCAGCTCGGACGCGGCTTCGTGGAGGCCGGCCACGACCCGTGGCGCGTAGCCGGCCGCATCGGCGGGCGCGCACGCGAGCGAACAGAGGATCCCGATCGGGCGCGCCGCCACTGCCGCCAGGTCGCTGAGCGCGGCCGCCGTCGCGCGGTAGCCGATCTCCTCCGGCTCGAGCCAGGCACGCCGGAAGTGCACATCCTCGATGGAGAGGTCCGTGCTGAGCGCGATCCTTTCCACGATCGCGCAATCGTCGCCGGGGCCGACCCGCACCCGGGAGGAAATCGGCGCTTCGCCGCCACCCACGCCGACTGCTCCGGCTGCGGGGCCGGACGGCGCGGACGCCAGGAATCGGCGGATCAGGTCGAACTCCGGGCCGGGGCCGAGCCGGATCGGCCCGGGAGGCGGGGGCGCGGCCATGCGGGTCAGAAACGCCAGCGGAGGCGGAGCGCGCCCGCGGGCGTGGCGAGCCAGACGTCGTCCCCCGCAGGGAGCACATCCCACACCGGGCCCTCCGGGATGTCCGCCGGCTGGAGATAGCGGGTCCAGACGCCGGACTCCTGGTCGTAGCGCGCCACGCCGCCGTCTCCAGCCACCCAGAGCTGCCCGTCCGCCGCGGCCAGCGCGTGGAGCTGGCCGAGGCCCGCGACGCCGTCCCGCAACGGGCCGGCCCAGCCGGTGCCGTCCAGCCGATGCAGCGCGTCCGCGGTGATCACGAACAGCGCATCCCCCAGCGGCCGCACGTCCCGGACCTCCCCACGGAGCCCCGGCCGTGCCTGGCTGCCCGGCGCGGGCACCGGCGCGATCCCGCCCCGCCCACCCGCGTCCGGCTGCCGTGCGGCGGATGCATCGGGCAAGATCCACAGCCCGAGCTCCGTCGCGATCCACAGCGTGTCCCGGCTCGAGAGCAGCCCGAGGATGCGGCGCGCCGGAAAGAGCGCATTCCGCTCCACCTCGCCGCCATCCGTCACGAAGGTGAGGCCGTTGCGTGTCCCGACCCACACGCCGCCGGGCCCCGGTGCGAGCGCCAGGGCCTCCCGGGCCGGGAGCCCCTCCCGCTCCGTCAGCCGCTGCCACCTCCCCGCCGCACGGTCCAGCCGATAGAGCCCATCGCTCGCCGCGAACCACACCGCCGACGTGGCAGCCAGGATGTCCCACACGTGACCCGCGGGCGCCCCATCGTACTCCGGCTCGTAATGCTTCCACTTCTGGAGGCCCGCGCCCGCCACGGTCACGCCCCGGCGCACCCCCCGGCCGTCGCCGCCGAACCAGATCTGCCCGCCATCCGATCCCAGTGCGCCCACGCCCCGCGTCAGCACACCGTACGCCAGCCAGTCCACGCTCATGCGCCGGCTGTCGTAGTACACCAGGTTGCCGCCGCGGGTCGCGACCCAGAAGCGCGCCGGGCGGTCCGCCGGCTCGACGTCCGTGATCGGCCAGCGCCGCAGCCGCTCATCCAGAGTGAGTGTGCCGCGGATCGCCTCGAAGAAGGGGTCGAGCCGGCGCAGCTCCGCCTCCGGCGAGAGATCCCCGAGCCGGTCCGGCACGGCGCCCGGCGGAACCGGCTCTGGGAACAGCGAGCCACGCCCGAGGCGCATCCAGCCAGCGGGCGTGGCGATGAACACCTCGCCCGAGGACACGTCCGACACGATCCGCAGCACCGGCCCGCCGGGCACCGGACCCACCGACTCCCACCGGCCGGAATGCATCCGGTAGAGGTAGACGTTGCCGATCTCGGTGCCCATCCACAGCGCGTCGAGGAACCGGTCGTACAGCAACGCAGAAGGCCGCTCACCCGGCGGGAACCCGTCCTCGAGCGTGATCGGCGGCTCCCAGCGCCGCGCGGCGTAGTCGTAGACCTCGATCCCTTCCGGCGATGCAGCGAACACGCGCCGCAGGTCGGCGGTCACGGCGCCGAGCTCGTGGAAGCTCGTGATCAGGATACGCTCGTCCGGCCGCCAGAGCCTTCCGGATTGTGCGCGTGCGGCGGATGCAGCGACGAACGTGGCGGCAAGGGTCGCGGCGAGTATCCGCCCCGGGGACGGCAGAACCGCGTGCCCGGCCCCGCCGCGACGCTCGCGGGCGGCCTGTGTGGGTGGTGCGGCGGTACCGGCGGCGGCCTCCATGCAGATCCCTTTGTCCAGGGGTACGCGCCCATCGGCGGGGGGCACGGCTGCTGACCCGTACGCATGGTACCGGCCCGCCGTCGGCGAAGATCCCGTCAATGCCGCGGCGGCTGATCGAAGGTGACGAACGGCAGGCCCAGCGGCGGCCGCCGCGCGCCGGGGTTGGCGAAGGCGCGATGCAGGTGCTCGCACGCGTCCAACGGCGAGAGCGAGCGGCCCCTGGCCGCCAGGTCTGCCGCGCGTGCGCTGTAGAAGAGGCCGAGCGCGGCCGCCGTCCGCGCATCGTGGCCCGCAGCGAGCAGTGCGCCGATCACGCCCGCGAGCTGGTCTCCCATGCCGGCGGTGGCGAGATCCGACGAGCCGATCGTGTTCACGAGCACGGGCTCGCCCGGCGCCCCGACCACGGACGGCAGTCCCTTGAGCAGCACGACGCATCCCGAGGCGTCCGCGAGCGCGCGCGCCGACTCCAGCGGGTCCCGCCGGATCTCCGCCACGCTCCGCCCGGTCAGCCGGCCCATCTCGCCGGGGTGCGGCGTGAGCACGGTCGGCCTCTCGCCTCCGAGGCGCGCGAGCGCCTCGCCGCCGCGAGCGGCCAGCAGGGTCAGCGCGTCCGCATCGAGCAGCGCCGGCTTGCCGGCCGTCGCCTCGAGCACGGTGTCCAGCGCGCGCCGTGCATCGTCGTCCAGGCCGAGCCCGGGCCCCGCGAGGACCGCCTCGCATCCTTCCGCCGCCGCGCGCAGCGCCGCCTCATCACCCCGGTCCGCGAACACCGCTTCCGGCGCGAGCGTCTGGAGGATCTGCCGGTTGGCCTCCGGCGAGGCGATGCGGACGAGCCCGGCCCCCGCGCGCAGCGCGCCGCGTGCCGAGATCGCAGCCGCGCCTGCCATGCCCGCGTGGCCCGCGAGCACGAGGAGTCGGCCCACGCTGGTCTTGTGGGCGTCCGGCGTGCGCGGCCGCAGCCGCGCTTCGGCCCAGCCGGGGGTGATCAGCTCCGCGCCCGGCCGCTCGGGGCCGTACGGCGGGAACCCGATCTCGACGACGACGAGCCGGCCGCAGTGTGCACGCGCGGGCTGCAACAACAGTCCCGTCTTCGGCCACCCGAACGCGACCGTGACCGACGCGCGCACCGCGATGCCCGGCACCTCGCCCGTCGTGGCATCAACGCCGGAGGGCAGGTCCAGCGCGACCACGGGCCGCCCGCTCTCGTTCAGCGCATCGATGACCTGCGCCGCTGGGGGGCGCGGCGCGCCCCGGCTCCCGGTTCCCAGGATGCCGTCCACCAGCACGGCCGCTCGTCGGAACGCCGCCGCGGCATCCCCCGCAGGCAGCGCGTCCACCGCGTGGCCGTGCAGGAGCGCCGCATCGGGCGGCCGCGCGCCCGCCTGCACGTACGCAACCTCCCGCCCCCAGGACGCGAGCGTGCGCAGCAGCACCAGCGCGTCGCCGCCGTTGTTGCCGGAGCCGACCGCAGCCACGACCGGCCCGTCCGGGAACAGACGGGCAAGCACCTGCGCCGCGCTCCGGCCCGCGTTCTCCATGAGCACGCGCTCCGGCACGCCCTGCCTCTCCCGCGCGGCGCGATCCGTGGCCGCCGCTTCCGTCACTGTCAGCAGCGGGACGGATGCAACGCCCCAGACATCCCGGTCACTCATCCCGCCGCTCCATGGACGACGACGCGCCATGCCGCCGCGCGCGGCACGGCCGGCGCGCGCGCCCTGACCACGGCCACAACGGCACGCGGCTGCGCATCCCGGTCTGCGGGAGGAAGCCGTCCGCTGACCGCTGGGAATCGAGGGTGAGGCATCCGGATCCGCGTCGCGACCGGCGGCCCCGGGAAGGTTGGCGGGCCGGGCGCGCTACTTGTAGCTCTGCCCGATGGTCCGGCCGAAGCTGATCTCGCCGTTGTCGATTCGGATGTTGAACCCGCATTCGGGATTCGAGCAGACCCACGCCTTGTACGTGATGGGCGCCCCGTCCCGACCGTAGTCCGAGAGCGGCAGCATCTGGCCGTGCTCACACTTACGGCACTGCGGGAACTCAATGTTGGACGGCATCGTTCATCCCCTCCCCTCGGCAGGTTCTCCTGCAACGGCTGATCCGCGGCCGGCTCCGCCCGGCTGGCCCGGCGCGCGGTGCGGACTCAGAGCAGCGCGCGCTCAACCCCCGAGCGAACCGCGCCGCACGTGGGACACGTCTCGAACGCGTCCCGCCGGGCCAGGTAATCCTGCACCGCCGTGACGAAGGCGGCGTGACTCCAGATCAGCGGCGTCACCGAAAGCGGCGCGCCGGAGAACGGATCGAGCTGCTCGGGCAGGAGTCCCGATCCGATCGCCCGCTCTGCGACCCATTCCAGCGGCTCCAGCGCAGCTTCCAGCGCTGCCGGGTCCTCCGCACGCGCGATCCGCCACCCCGCATGCCAGCATTGGGCGATGAACCAGGGGTTGCCGGGGACCCGCTCCCAATCCTGCGTCACCGCATGATAATAATCCCCGCGGTAACGGGCCAGTCCGCCGACCTCGGTCCGCACCGTGAGCGCCTCGATCACGTCGTCCAGGGTGCTCACGAGCCGCGGGTCGTCTTCGGGCAGCACGCCGAGGAAGTGCAGGCCGAACAGCGAGCTGTCCGGCGTATCATCACGTACCGCCTGGCCGCCCGGACCTCCGTCGGAGAACACCAGCATGCGCAGGAACCGCCCACGCTCCTCGTCCCATAGGTGCTCGAGAATCCCGCGCCGGACCTCATCCGCCGCGCGTCGGTAGCGCGCCACCAGGTCTGCGTCCCCGAACGCCTGTGCGAAGCGAGCCGCCGCATCCAGCCCGGCCCACACCGCGGCGCACGTGAACGTCAGCACCCCGCGCCGCTCTTCCCACAGATCCCAGGAAGGCAACGGCAGACCCGTCGCCGCGTCCCGGTATTCGGCCAGGAAATCGGCGGCGCGGATGATGAAGGACCGGTACAGCGGCTGCACCTCCTCAACGTTGCGGTAGCGCTCGAAATGCCGCCACAACGCCCAAACCACCAGCCCCGTCTCGTCCTCCTGGATCGGCAGCACCTTCTGCCCCTTCGCGTCCACCCACGGATGCCATGACGACGCGAGCGTCCGGTCCGGGTTGTACTTGTGGAGGAAGTAGCCCTCCTTCTTGATCAGCCGGCCCGCGAAATCGAAAAAGCGCTGCGCGAGCGATGCGTACCCCGCGCGGCTGAACGCATCCGCCACCAGGGCGCCGTCCCGCGGCCACATGTAACTGTACGTGTCCCGCGCGAACTGCGCGATGTCCGAGTCCGTCGCCGCGATGATCGCCCCACCCTGGTCCACGTGCGTCCGCATCACCAGCAGACTGGTCCGGTACAGCGACACCAGCGATTCGGGCAGCCCCGAGTAGTCCACGCCGTGGTGCTCAACCCAGAGACGCCAGTACCGCGCCGTACGCTCGATCAGCGCCAGCGGCCCCTGCGACCGGATCAACGCATCGAGCTGCAGCATCTCGCCGTAACGCTCGCCCGCCGCGATCCAGTAGTACAACACCTCCTCCCCCCGACCTGCCACCTCGAGGTCCACCGCGATGGTCGAGTCCACGGAGCCCTGCGCGATCGGGTTCCCGCTCAGGATGCCGTCGCCTTCCGCGTCCCGCCACGTCCCCTCGGCCCCGTTCACGCGCTTCTTCCCCGTCGCGTACCGCGTGATGCGATGATCCGGTGGCTGCCCGGCGCCCATCATGAAGTAACGGTCGCGCTTGTAATGCACCACCGCGTCCAGCTCAGGGTCGTAGAGCGCCGTATCGCCGACCTCGCTGCCAGAGATGTAGAAGTCCTGGTGCAGGAACACCCGCACCAGCCGCTGCTGGTCCCTCAGGTTGCGCACCCTGAGCTCTCGGCAGAATACGTCCACCTCGAAGTCCACCGCGTCCCGGCATTCCAGCTCGATCCCCAGCCACGGATTGCGCAGCACCGTGCGGCCAACGAGCGTGCCTTCCTCGTAGCCGATTTCCCGTTCCCACGAATCGTCCACCCAGTGCGTCGCTCCGTCCACCCACACGCCGAACCGGAACGGATGCCCCTCCGTGTGGTTCTCCAACCCGATGCGCGGATAGTAGATGTCCCGGATCTGGTAGAGGTGATCGAGATTGACGAGGAATCGGCCGTTGCCGAGAACCAACGATCGCGACATCGAGATCACCGCAACGTCACGGTGCCAGACACACGCCGGCCCGCCACGCCGTACACGCGCACCAGCGCGCACGGGTACGTGGGACGGCCGCCCACCCGACTACAGCCCCGCTCCCCACGGATAGTTGCGCTCGAACGCATCCTCGAAGTCGAAGACTTCCTCGAAGTCTTCCAGGGCGTCGTCTTCCTGGCGGATCAGGATGCCACAGTCGACGAGCGCGAAGACCATCTTACCCACGTCTGCCGTCTCGCGAATCCCCCAGTACTCCAGCACCGTCCGGGCCATGGGCCCGAAGCGCTCGAGCGCCAGGTCCCGCACCCCTTCCGCGAGCTCGCGGCCGCTGATGTGCCGCGGCTCCGGCAGCCGCTCCAGCACGTAGTGCAGCGCGCTGAGGATGAAGAGGTAGGCCGTCTCGTGATAGGCCGGATGGCGTTGGCGCAGCCGGCTCATCACGTCTTCCGCGAAGTTGATCCCGCTCATGGGAACGACGGTTCCTGTCCGGGCACGCCACCCCCCGGTCCGACACCGGCTGCGTGCCGCCCCACCCAGGTCCACTCCCGCCCGGACGCCTCGCGTGACTCCTGAATCGAGGTCAGAGTGCGACTACCCCCTCACGTGCGTCGCAGAAGGTTCCGGCATGCAATGCGCCCCGGCGCAGCAAACCACGCCGGTTCCGGAACTGGTCCGCCGCCGCCCCACCCCTGCGAGCCCGCCTGGAATTTCGCCCTACGGCCCGCCGCGCGCCAGATGCGCGTGCAAGATTCTCGCCGCTGCGCCGGCCACCCGGGGCGGCGCGGGCCTGCCGCGACCGACCGATGACGCGCCGCCGTTGGGCCGGCCGGCCCGCCCTGCGCGCCGTCGTTTCCCTGGAGCCGCTCGAGGCATCGCGATGGGCCGATGCCGGGCCTCAGCGTCGTGCTGGGGCAGGAGCTCGGGCTCTCGAAGGTGCACCGTTACGCCGGCCGGGCCGCTGGCTCCGCCTGCCGGTACCCCACGTACAGTGGGTACGCCTCGCAGAGCTCCGCCACCCGGGCCCCGATCCGCCGCGCCACGCCCTCGTCCCGCGGCGCCGCGAGGACTTCCGCGATCCAGCGGCCGATCATCCGGAACTCCGCCTCGCCCATCCCTCGGGTCGTGAGCGCCGCGCTCCCGATCCGAATCCCGGAGGTCACGAATGGCGAGCGCGTCTCGCCTGGCACGGTGTTCTTGTTGACCGTGATCCCCGCCCGCCCCAACGCCTCTTCCGCTTCCTTCCCGGTCAGATCCCGCCGCCGCAGGTCCACCAGCAGGAGATGGTTGTCCGTGCCCCCGCTGACCAGATCGAAGCCCTGCGCCATCAGCTCGTCCGCGAGCGCGCGTGCGTTCGCGACCACCTGCCGCGCGTACGTGCGGAACGACGGATCCAACGCCTCCTTGAACGCCACTGCCTTCGCCGCGATCACGTGCATCAGCGGCCCACCCTGCAGCCCCGGGAAGACCTGCTTGTCGATCGCCTTCGCGTGCCGCTCCCGGCACAGGATGAAGCCGCTGCGCGGACCGCGCAACGTCTTGTGCGCCGTGGACGTCACCACATCCGCGTGCGGCACGGGACTGGGGTGCACGCCGCCCGCGACCAGTCCCGCAATGTGCGCCATGTCCACGACCAGTGCCGCGCCGGCCTCGCGTGCGATCGCGCCGAACGCCTCGAAGTCGATCACGCGTGGGTACGCCGAGGCGCCGGCCACGATCACCTTCGGCCGCTCGCGCAGCGCGAGCTCGCGCACCTGGTCATAGTCGATGCGACCGTCCTTCTCGTCCACGCCGTACGCGACCACGCGGAACCAGCGGCCGCTGAAGTTCACCGGCGAGCCGTGGGTCAGGTGCCCGCCGTGGGAGAGATTCATGCCCAGCAGCACATCGCCCGGCTCCATGAACGCCATGTAGGCGGCCATGTTCGCTTGCGCCCCGGCATGCGGCTGCACGTTCGCGTGCTCCGCGCCGAACAGCTCGCACGCGCGTTCGATCGCCAGCCGCTCCACCACATCCACCCACTCGCAGCCGCCGTAGTAGCGCCTGCCCGGATAGCCCTCCGCGTACTTGTTCGTCAGCACGGAGCCGAGCGCTTCGAGCACGGCCGGCGAGACGAAGTTCTCGCTCGCGATCAGCTCGAGTGATGCGTGCTGCCGCTCCGCCTCGCGCCGGATCGCCTCGAAGACCTCCGGGTCTGTATCTCGAAGTGCCTGCATTCCCCTCATCCTGTTGACATCGCCAGGCGCCGCCGGCGCGCCGCGCCGCAAGCACGCGAGCCGGCGGCCGCCGGCCCCCGGCGCCCGGGCGGACGAAGCGCCCGCTCCCTCAAACCCTCGTCTTCTGGATCCGTGCCACCTGCTCGATCCGGCGCTCCGCCAGCCGGTCCGCCGCGTCGTGGGTCGGGATTCCCTGCTCCTTGGCGAGCTCGAAGAGCTGCAGCAGCGTGTCGTAGATCTCGCCGGCCTTCCGCTTGCTCCGGTCCGGCGGCCACCCGGACAGCTCCCCGTACACGTTGATCAGCCCGCCGGCATTGATGACGTAGTCGGGCGCGTACAGGATCCCCCGCCGCACCAGCTCGTCGCCGTGCCGCTCCTCCGCGAGCTGGTTGTTGGCCGCCCCCGCGATGATGTCGCAGCGGAATTGCGGCACCGTCTCGTCGTTCACGACGCCGCCCAGTGCGCATGGAGCGAAGATCTGCGCCTCCACGCCATAGATCGAGTCGGGCGCCACGGGCTCCGCGCCGAAATCCCGGACGACACGCGCGACCCTCTCCTCATCGATGTCCGTGGCAACGATCTTCACGCCTTCGGCCGCCAGATGGCTGCACAGGTGATAGCCCACGTGGCCGAGCCCCTGCACCGCGACCGTCATGCCGGCCAGCGAATCGTTCCCGTACCGCTCCCGCGCGCACGCCTTGATCCCGCGATACACGCCGTACGCCGTCACGGGCGAAGGGTCTCCGGAACGGCCGGCGATCCCCGTCACGTACTCCGTCTCCATGTGGACGTAGTCCATGTCCTCCACGCTGGTGCCCACGTCCTCCGCCGTGATGTAGCGCCCCTTCAGGGACTCGACGAAGCGGCCGTGCGCGCGGAACAGCATCTCGCGCCGCGGCGTCTTGGGGTCGCCGATGATCACCGCCTTCCCGCCGCCCAGGTTGACCCCCGCGACCGCCGCCTTGTACGTCATCCCGCGCGAGAGCCGGAGCACATCGATCAGCGCTTCCGTGTCCGACTTGTAGTTCCAGAGCCGTGTCCCGCCCAGTGCGGGGCCCAGCGTGGTGTCGTGGATCGCGATGATCCCACGGTAGTTCGCCGCCGGCTCGTAGCAGAAGACCACCTGCTCGTGCTCGTGCTCGCTGATCAGGTCGAAGATCTCCATCCCCCTCTCCTGGATTCCGGCGCACTCGCCCGCACCTCACGGGCCCCGGCGCATCGAGCCACGCCGCTTCCCGCGCGCTGGCAGCGTCGGCCGGCGCGCGGCCGGCGATCACGTCCGGTACAGCTCCCGCGCGATCAGGCGGCGCAGCGCCTGGTTCGTCCCGCCCAGGATCTGGGTCACCTTGGCGTCGCGCATCAGCTTCTCCACCGGGTAGTCGCGCATGTAGCCGTACCCGCCGAACACCTGTACCGCCTGCGTGGCGATCCACATCGCCGCCTCGCCCGCGCACACCTTGGCCTCTGCCGTCACGCGCGGGCCGGGTGCCGCCGCCGCGCTGCGCAGCAGGCCGCGCGCCGCATCCAGGCGGATCGCCATGTCCGCCAGCTTGACTTGCAGCCCCTCGAACTCGCGGATCTTGCGGCCGAACTGCTCCCGCACCCCCGCGTAGGCCACAGCGTGCTCGAGGGCCGCCCGGGCGAGCCCCACCGCCACCGCTGCCACACCCAACCGGCCCACGTCCCCGCCGCCCGGATCCGCGGCCGCGCCGGCCACCTCCGCGTCCGCCTCGGAACGCACGTCCTCGAGCGCCAGCGTGACCACTTCGAGCGGCCGGAGCCCCAGCGGAGCGTGGGCCTCGCGCACGCGGACCCCGCCGGCATCGGCGGGCACGAGCACCCCGGTGCTTCCGGCCGCCTCTCCGCGCACCCGGGCGACGATCAGGCCCGTCTGCGCGCAACGCCACACGTGCTCCAGCGCGCCGCGCAGCACGCGCGCGCCATCTTGCTGCGCCACCTGCGCCGCCGTGATGGCGTCGTCATCGGAATCCCAGTGCGCGAGCGCCGCCACAGTCTCGCCCCCACTCAGCCGCGGCAACCAGCGCGCCTTCTGCTCCTCGCTCCCGAGCCGCAGGATGATGTCCGCCGCCGCCGCGTGCTGCGCCACCAGCATCGCGACGGACGCTTCGCCCCGTGCGAGCTCCTCGACCGCCGCGACGAACGTCGGGGCATCGAACCCCATTCCGCCGTGCTCCTCGGGCACCATCATCCCGAGGAAACCCAGTTCCGCGAGCTGCCCCAACACCGACGCAGGCAGCGTCCGCTCCCGGTCCCACGCCTCGGCGTGGGGCCGCAGCTCCCCCTCTGCGAACTCGCGCGCCAGCCCGCGGACCTGCTGCTCTTCGTCGCTCGCGAACGCCACGGTCAGTGCATCCACCATCGGCCGTCAGTAGCTGTAGAATCCCCGGCCCGTCTTGCGCCCGAGCCAACCCGCCGCCACGTACTTCCGCAGCAACGGGCACGGCCGGTACTTGTCCTCGCCCAGTTCCCGGTGCAGCACCTCGAGGATCGCCAGGCACGTGTCCAGCCCGATCAGGTCCGCCAGCGCCAGCGGGCCGATGGGCTGGTTCATCCCCAGCTTCATGACGGAGTCGATCTCCTCCGGCCCCGCCACCCCCTCCATCAGGCAGAAGATCGCCTCGTTGATCATGGGCATGAGCACGCGGTTGGACACGAACCCCGGCGAGTCCTTCACCTCCACCGGCGTCTTGTCCAGCCGCCGCGCGATCTCCATCACCGCCGCCGCCGTCTCGTCCGATGTCTGGAGGCCCCGGATCACCTCGACCAGCTTCATCACCGGCACCGGATTCATGAAATGCATGCCGATGAACCGGTCGGGGCGCCGCGTCAGCCGCGCGAGCTGGGTGATCGAGATGGACGATGTGTTCGATGCCAGGATCCCCTCGTCCACGGCCGCGTCCAGCGCGCGGATCACATCCGTCTTGAGCAGCGGGTCCTCCGGCACCGCTTCGATGACGAGCCCCGCGCCGGCCACCGCATCCGTCTCCGTCGCCGTCTGGATCCGCTCCAGAGCGGCCGCGCGCGCTTCCGGCGTGACCACGCCCTTCTTCACCTGCCGCTCCAGGTTGCGGGCAATGGTCTCCAGCGCGGCGGTCAGCCGGTCCTTCGCGATGTCGATCAGCACCACGTCGTAGCCGTACTGCGCGAACACGTGGGCGATGCCGTTCCCCATCGTGCCCGCGCCGACCACCGCCACACGATCCGCCTGCGCCATGCGTCCCTCTCCTCCTCTCACGCCACGTGGAGCCGCCGGTCCACCAGCGGCCCGAGCGCCCGCATCTCCGGCGCTTCCTCGAGCGTCGGCAGCCGCGCCACCGCGAGGAGCGCCAGCGCGAATGCGGCCGACCCGACGAGGCCGCCTTCCGGCCCGAAGTTGCCGCCGGTGATCCACGGCGGGCCGCTGACCACTGGTTCGTAGAGCGGCGTGTTCAGCGTCTGGAGCCCGCTCACGGGCAGATCCAGAACGCTGCCCATCGTCCAGTTCCAGCCCAGGTGCACTGCCGTCGCGAACCAGAGACTGCGCGTTCGCAGGTACGCGACCGAGAGCAGCACGCCGGCAAGGAAGATGTTCAGCAGGGCGAACACGCCCACGTCGGGATTGCCCGCGTGCGCCGCCGCGAAGGCGGCGCTCACCATGATCGTGGCCGCAACCGGGCCCAGCGCCTCGACCAGCACCTGGAACGGGTAGCCGCGGAACACCGCCTCTTCCCACGCTGCCGCCACCGCCAGGGCCAGCAGCGCGCCGGCCAGCGAAGCCACGTACGACCCTGCGTCCCCGGCCTCCGGCCTGTACCCCACCCAGCCCGCCAGCGCGAGCGCGCCCGCTCCCAGCAGCAACGGCACCCCACCCACGGCCAGCCCGAGCCCCAGCTCGCGCGCGGAGTGCGAGGTCCACGCGAACCCCAGCGCCCCGGCCGGCCTGTGCTCGAGCCGCCTCATGAGGAGCCAGCCCGCGAGCAGCGCCGCAGCCAGCAGGGCGAACCCCTGCCAGGCCAGGGCTCCCACCCCATCCACGGGCGCCGCGAGGCTCGCTGCGCCTGCGAACACGACCGAGAGCGCGACGAACAGCGCGATGAACAGCAGCGCCCTCCAGCCGGCGCGCAGCCGGCCATGGGCGTAGAACGCGCGGCGCCAGTCCATCACGCCCACGAAAAACCCCCGGGTGGTCAGGTCCACCCGAGGGTGCGCACGGCTCGCGTGCTCCAGGCCCCGCCCGCGAGCGCACCCAGACGTACGATGCCCCGTACCGTCACGGCTACCCACCTCACCTCAGATCCGCTCCACCGAGAGTGCCACCGCGTCCCCGCCGCCGAGACACAGCGTGGCCAGCCCCGTGCGGCCGCCGCGGTCCTTCAGCGCGTACAGCAGCGTGGTGAGGATGCGCGCGCCCGACGCGCCGATCGGGTGCCCGAGCGCGACCGCGCCGCCGTGCACGTTCACGCGATCCCAGTCCCAGCCCAGCTCCCGGCCGTCCGCGATCGCCTGCACCGCGAAGGCCTCGTTCGCCTCGATCAGGTCGTAGTCCCCGATCGCCTTGCCTTCCTTCTCCATCAGCCGCCGCACCGCGCGCACGGGCGCGAAGAACAGCTCGCGCGGCGCTACCGCGCCGGTCGCGTACGCGTTGATGCGCGCGAGGATCTCGAGCCCGTGCGCCTCCGCATACTCCTGGCTGGTGATGACCAGCGCCGCCGCGCCGTCGTTCAGGCCCGGCGCGTTGCCGGCCGTGACGACCGGCGTCTCGACCTCCGGTGGCATGTCCTTGCGGAACGCGGGCGGCAGCTTCGCCAGCGCCTCCATGGACGTGTCGCGCCGCGGCGGCTCGTCCACGTCCACGACCGTGGAGCCCCTGCGGCCCGGCACTTCGACCGGCACGATCTCCGCCTGGAACTTGCCCGCATCCTGTGCGGCGACCGCCTTGCGGTGCGAGGCCAGCGCGAACGCGTCTGCCTCCTCCCGGCTGATGCCCGCCTTCCATGCGGTGTACTCCGCGTGCCCACCCATGTGGCACTCGCCGAAGCTGCACCACAGGCCGTCGTGGATCAGCCCGTCCACGATCGTCTGGTCGCCGAACTTCACGCCCTCGCGGTACCCGCGCAGGTAGTACGGCGCGTTGGACATGGACTCCATCCCGCCGGCCACGATCACACGCGCGTCGCCGGCCTTGACCGCCTGCGCCGCGAGCATGACGGCCTGGAGTCCGGAGCCGCACACGCGGCTCACCGTCATGGCACCCACCGTCTCCGGAACACCGCCACGCAACGCGGCCTGGCGGGCGGGCGCCTGCCCCAACCCGGCCGAGACCACGTTGCCCAGGATGACGTCGTCGATGTCCTCGCGGTCGATGCCGGCGCGCTCGAGCGCCGCACGCACCGCTCTCGCTCCCAACTCCGTCGCCGAAAGCGGGCTCAGCCCCCCCATGAACCGGCCGATGGGGGTCCGCGCTGCGCTCACGATCACCGGCGTATGTCGTGCATCCGCCATCTCGTCCTCTTTTCGTGGCGGAGCGGCCTCGGCGGCCGCCCCCGGCACCGTATAATACCCGCGGCCCGGCGCGGCGGGAAGGGCGCCCGCCCTGCCCTCTCCGCCGTCACCGGACAAAGCGCAGGACCGCCGCCACAGACCTCCAGCCCACGCGGTCCCGCAGCAGCGCGCCCAGCGCGCTGCGCCGCAGGGCGGTGTAGCTCTGGCGGCCCGCCAGGATGTTCGCCAGCACCCGCCGCATCCGCGGGCTCGCGCGGCACACCTCGATCACCACACGCGGAAACCCGCGGCGGTAGAACCGGCCGGCGTAGCGGTGCGCGACCGCGAGCTGCCGCAGGATCTCCCTCTCCAACGCGGGCGCGTACCCCGCGAGCGAGCCGGCCGCGAGGAGCGCGCGCGCCGCGAGCTCGCCCGAGCGGAGCGCGTAATGGATCCCCTCTCCGGTGATCGGGTCCACGAGCCCCGCGGCATCCCCGCACAGCGCCCAACGCGCTCCCCCGAAACGCTCCGGCCTGCGATAGTCCTCGCCGCGCAGCAGGGGGATCGGGTGGCCGTAGTCGGGGTGATCCGCGGTGCCGCCCGCGGCCGCGATGTGCGCCAGCAGGACCGCCTCGAGGTCCTCGCGGGTCGCACCGCGCTCCAGGTGGCAGACGCCGACCGACGTCGTCTCGCCGCGCGGGAACTCCCAGACGTACCCCGGGAACCCCTCCGGGAAGGCGACCACCAGCTCCGGCGCCGCATCCCGTGCGATCGGCACGAACCGCCCACGGGTCGGCGTCTGCACCGGCTGCAATGCAGGAGACAGGAGCCGCCTCATCCGGGAGCTCGCGCCGTCCGCGCCGATGACGAAGGCGACGTCGTACACGCCACCCTCGTCGTCCACCAGCCGGTATCCGGCGGCCGCCGGGCTCAGCTCGCGAATGCGCCGCGCGACGTGGCGCGCACCCGCGGCCGTCGCCCGCTCCAACTGGAACCGGGACAGCACACGCCGGTCCACCAGCAGCAGCGGCGCCGCCGCATCGATCTCCAGGCCCCCCGCAACCGGCTCTGCCAGCCGCGCCCGCTCCACCCAGCGCCCCGAGGAGCCCAGCTCCCGGAGCTCGGGGAAATGATCCAGCGCGTGCACCGGGATGCCGCCGCCGCACGGCTTCTCCCACGGCGCGCGCGGGTCGAACAGGAGCACGTCCATGCCGCCCCGCGCGAGCAGCTCCGCCGCACGCGCGCCCGCCGGGCCCGCCCCCACCACCGCCACCGGCCCGCCCGCGTCCCGCGCCGCCGCGCTGCCGTGCGAAAGGGGGCGTGGTGCCGGTGCTGGCTGCGGTGGACGCCCGCCCGCCTCCCGCGCCGCCGCGCTGCCCTGCGAGGGGAGCCGGTTCGCTCGGCGACCGGGCACGTTCATCCCCCCGCTACGGTTCGGGGACCAGCGTCGGCCGCTCCTGGGCCGGATCGAGCCGGCCCCACGCTACCGCCGGGTCGTGCTCGAAGATCAGGAGCCAACTCTCCTCGCGCGCCTGCGCGAGCAGCCGCCGCTTGGTCTCGAGCGTCACGAGCGGCTCCACGTCGTACCCCATGATCCAGGGCAGCGGCAGGTGCGCGGCTGTCGGCACCAGGTCTGCCAGGTAGCACGCGACCTCGCCCTCCGAAGAGAGGACCACGGACTGGTGGTGCGGCGTGTGGCCCGGCGTGTGCACCACGCGCACGCCCGGCACCACCTCCCGATCTCCGCTCACCAGCTCGAAGCGCCCGGCCTCGTGCACGGGGTCGAAGTTGTGCGGCAGGTAACTCGCCCGCACCCGCTCGTTGCGGGAGTGCGCCCACTCCCACTCGCCTCCCTGCACAACGTAGCGCGCCCGCGGGAACGAGAGCCGGATCGCACCGTCCGCATCGCGGTACGTGTTCCCTCCCGCGTGGTCGAAGTGCAGGTGCGTATCAATCACGACATCCACATCCTCCGGCGCGAAGCCCGCGTCCCGCAGGGCATCCTCCAGGCGCGTCGGCGAGCCGGCGTTCTCCACGCCGTAGATGTCCAGGAACTTCGCGTCCTCCTTGTTGCCCACGCCGTTGTCCACCAGCACCAGCGCGTCCGGCGTCTCGACCAGCAGGCAGCGCAGCGCGAGCGGGATGCGGTTGCGCTCGTCTGCCGGGATCCGCTTCTCCCACAGCGGCTTCGGCACCACCCCGAACATCGCGCCGCCGTCCAGCCGCTGGAGCCCCGCCTCCAGCGCGTGCAGTCGGAACCGTCCCAGCGTGCGCGTGCGGCGCAGCGGCAGATCTGCCGCGCTCTGCGCCGTCGGCAGCGCCTCACGCGCGCTCACCGGCCCTCCCGCGCGCCGCGCGCCGCCGCGCGCCGCCGAATCCCGCACGCCCTCACCCTGCACCTCCCACGCCCTCGCCCTTGCCCTGGCCCTCGCCCTTCATACCGAATCCATCCACGTCGGCAGCGACGTGCGGCGCCGGCGCCGCGGCGCGCGCTGCGCGAGCAGCGATTCGAGCGCCGCCCAACCCTCGATCTCCAGCTCCGCCACCCGCTCGAACAGCCGACGCAGCACCTCCACCGTCGCGCGCGCGTCCCCGTACGCGCGGTGCCGCGCCTCGTTCTCCACGCCGAAGTACTCCGTCAGCGCGTCGAGCGAGCGGCTGCGCACTTCCGGCACCACGCGCCGCGAGAGCCGCACGGTGCACAGCACCTTGCCTGTCGGCGCGCGCCCCGTCGCCCACTCCAGCTCCCTGCATACGAAGCTCCAGTCGAAGGCTGCGTTGTGTGCCACGAAGACCCGGCCCTCCAGCAGTCGGTGCACCTGCTCCGCGATCTCGTGGAAACGCGGCGCGTCTGCCACCATCTCCTGCGTGATGCGCGTCAGCGCCGTGACCGCCGGCGGGATCGGCCTCTCCGGGTTCACCAGCGTCTCCAGCGATTCGATCACGCGCCCGCTCCCGTCCAGACACCACGCCGCGATCTCCGTGATCCGATCGCCCCGGTACACCGACCCGCCCGTCGTCTCCACGTCCACCACGACGTACTCCAGCGAGCGCAGCGGCACATCCTCCACCGCCCCCGGCTCGGCGCCGTTGCCCGCCGCCGCGCCGTCACCACCTTCCGGGCCGGGGCCGCGCTCCTCCGCCCCCGCCCTGGCTCCAGGCAACGGGATTTCGAGCTGCTCGCCGAGGCGCGCCCTGCCGCCGCGGCCGTCGCCCCGCCGCGCGTCGCCCTTCACCAGATGTCCTCTCGCCTGACCGGCAGCGTCATGCACCGCGCGCCGCCGCCGCCGCGGACCAGCTCCGCACCCTCGAACGTGATGACCGCCTTCTCGTCTTCCTCGATCTCCGCCTCGCCCGTCAGGAAGTCCAGCCCCGCCACGATCCGGTAGCCGGCCTCCCGCTCCATCTCCGCGTACGTCGCCTCGTTGCGCGAATAGCCGAGCACCAGCCCGGGCCGCACCGCGACGAAATTGCACCCGCTCGACCACTGCTCGCGTTCCTGCAGCGCCCGCTTGGTGCCGCCACAGAACACCGGCTCCAGCGGCAGGCCCACCTCGCGCAGCGCGGCGAACAGGTTGGGCATCTCCCGCATGCCCTTCCGCCCCGCATGATAGTGGAGCACGCTGCAGCGCGTCGGCCCGATGAACAGCGGCGGGAAGATCACGCAGTGATCCCGATCCACCATCGTGAAGATCATGTCGAGGTGGATCATCGCACGGTCCGTCGGCAGCACCACTACCAGGATGTCCCGGATCCCGACCTGCTTCACCAGCCGGTCCGCGATCGCATCGAACGCGCCCGGGCTCGACCGCTCCGACAGCCCCATGATGACCAGGTCCGGCCTCAGCACGTGCAGGTCGCCGCCCTCCAGCGTGTAGCCCGCCCGCCGCTCCTCGCTGCCATCGTAGATCAGCGCCTCCCGCCGCAGTCGCGGGTGGTACGTGAACAGGGCCTTCATCAGGATCTCTTCCGTCCACCGCACCGTGTACCGCATCGACCCGATCACCACCCCATCCCCCACCACCATCGCCGCATCCCGCGTGAAGTACAGGTTCGGCAGCGGCGGCAGCTCGTAGCTCGCGACGTTCAGGATCTGCTGTAGCGGGCCCTCCTCCTCCTCCCGCCCCTCGATGAACAGGCCCACCAGCTCCGCCGCGGGCAACTCCAGCAGCTCACGCGCGAGCGGCTCCGACTGCGCCACGTCCATCACTCGCTCGATCAGGAACGGGCGCACCTCCGGCAGGTCCGCGATCTCCTCGAGCAGATCCCGCACCTCGTACACCTCGCAGAAACGCGAGAGGATCGCCTTGAACCGATGATGCTCCCGGCGAGCCTGCTCGAGGTCGATGATGTCGTCGTAGAGGAAGTCCTCCCGCGTCGCGGGCGTCACCGCCAGCACCTCCGGGCCGGGTGTATGGCAGATCACCGCCCGTAGCGGGCCGATCTCCGACGTGACGTGAACCTTCGAGTCGTCCATACCCGCCTCAGCTCCGGTCGCAGCCGACGCCCCGCCGCCGGCCCGCCGCCTCGCGCTCCCCGTTCGACAGCGCGTACGAAAGGCCTTCCAGCTCCACCGTCATGTTCACGCTCCTCAGCGTGACATGCGGCGGCACGTGCAGCTTCGTCGGCGCGAAGTTCAGGATCCCCCGCACCCCGGCCCGCACCGCCCGATCCACCACCCCCTGCGCGGCGTCCGCCGGCACCGCGACGATCACGATGTCGATCTCCTGCTCCCGCAGCACGGCCTCCATGTCCGCTGCCGACCGCACTTCCAGCCCATCCCAGCGCTGGCCGATCTTGCCGGGGTCCGCATCGAACACCGCCTCCACGTAGAATCCCTGCCGCCTGAAGTCCTGGTACCCGAGGAGCGCCGCTCCGATCTTGCCCACCCCCACCAGCGCCACCCGCCACCGCCGCTCCAATCCCAGGATCGAACGCAGCTTCGCCACCAGGTCCGGAACCCCGTACCCCAGACCTCGCTTGCCGAACGTTCCGAAGAACGAAAGGTCCTTCCGCACCTGCGCCGCTGTCGTGCCGCCGCGCCGCGCCAGTTCGTCGCTCGACACGGTGCTCTGCCCCTGCTCCTGTAGCTCGCTCAGGATCCGCAGGTAAAGCGACAGGCGGCTCACGGTGGGGTCCGAGACCTTCTTCATCGTGCGGGACTCCCAGCTCACCGGCATCTTGTGAACAGTTTCACAAATCAACCTATCCAGAAAACCCGACGCCCGTCAATGCCGCGCGCACGATCCGGGGCGCGCCGACCCACGCCGCGCGTCGCCGGCGCCATCACCTCACTCGGACCCGCACGAGCCCGCCGCGTTCCCGATCCCCGCGCCTCCGGCCGGGTGGACGCGGGCAACCGGAGTCTGCGGATCCGGTGTCAGGCCCGCGCTGCCGATGTGAGCGTCGCGTCCTCCGCGGCCGCGGCGCGGCGACCGGCCGCCTCGTCCACCCGGCTCAGCAGCAGCAACCCGCCGAGGAAGAACGCGATCAGCGCGACGATCGCGAAGCGGCTCGTCCCCGTGAGCTGGGCCACGAGGCCGAACAGCATCGGCCCCACGATTCCGGCGAACCGCTCGAAGACGCTGAAGAACCCGAAGAATTCGGAGGACTTGGCGCGCGGGATCATTCCCGCGTAGAAGGACCGGCTGAGCCCCTGCGCGCCGCCCTGGACGAGGCCGACCAGGAAGGCGAGCGCCCAGAAGTGCCAGGCACGGGTGACGAAGTAGCCGAAGATGGCGATCAGGGTGTAGACGCCCAGGGCGAGGTAGATGCCGCGGCGCGTGCCGATGCGGTTCGCCAGGGCGCCGAACAGGAACGTGAAGGGGATCCCGAGGAACTGGACCAGCAGCAGCGCGCCGATGAGCGTGCTCTGCCCCAGGCCCAGCTCCGTGCCGTAGATCGCGGCCAGCTTCTGGATGGTGTGGATCCCGTCGATGTACAGCCAGAACGCCAGCAGGAACTTCACCGTCTCGCGGTACTGCCGGATCTCACCGAGCGTCTCCTTCAGCCGCCCGAACGCCGCTGCGAACGGATTGCCGCCCGGCAGCTCGCCGGCGCGTGTGCGCCGCGGGGGCTCCGGCACGTTGCGCAGAACGGGGATCGAGAAGACCAGCCACCAGACCGCGACGGTCAGGAAGGACACCCGACTCGCCGCGGCCGCATCCGCGAGGCCGAACAATCCGGGGCGCGCGATCATCAGCGCGTTGATCGCGAGCAGGAGTCCGCCGCCGAGGTAGCCGAGCGCGTACCCGGCCGTGGAGACGCGGTCCCTCTCCTCTTCCCGCGCGATGTGGGGGAGCAGCGAGTCCGAGAAGACGAGCGAGCCGGTAAATCCGATGCTCCCGGCCAGGTACAGTGCGGACGCCAGCAGCCAGTCCCCGCGTTGCACGAAGAACAGCCCGGCGCTCGCGATGACGCCCACCAGCATGAATGCGGCGAGGAAGCGCTTCTTGGCACCGAGGTAGTCGGCCATCGCGCCCAGCACGGGCGCAGCGACCGCGACCAGCGCGAGCGCGACCGAGTTGGTGTAGCTCCAGTACGCCGTCGCCTGGACCGGCTCCAGGTCCCCCGCCGCCACGCGGCCGTAGTAGATCGGCAGGACCGCGGCGCCGATCGTCGTGACGAACGCGGAGTTGGCCCAGTCGTAGAGCGCCCAGCTCCGCAGCTCCTTGCGCTCGAGCCCCAGGGCTGCCAGCCGGCGCGAGACCGGGCCTCGCCGCGTCGCGGCCAGCGGCTTCACGAGTAGCTCCCCGCCCTGACCGGCACGCGCGTCCCGGCGTCCTCCACCCGGCTGCGTACGACGGCGGCCCCGCTCACGCGCCCTCCATCCCCGGCGCCTCGCCCGGCGCTCCGGGCGACGACCCTCCCCGCGGATACCCTCGCTTCCTCAGCACGCGCATCAGGCTCACGAACTCTTCGGGTGAGAGTGTCTCGGGCCGCCGCTCCGGCTCGATCCCGCTCTCGCGGGCGACGGCCTCCAACTCCTGCGCATCGAGCCGATACCCATCGGCGGTACGCAGGATCTTCTGCAGTTGCTTCCGGCGCCAGCCGAAGGCCGCACGCGTGAGCGTGCGCAGGTCCACCCGCTCCTCGGGTGCCAGCCGCGCCGGCCGGTAGGGCACGATCAGCACGACCGTCGAGTCAACGTCCGGCACGGGGCGGAACGCGGCGCGGCCGACGTGGAAAAGCCGTCTCACCCGAGCCACGGCGCGCATCCCCACGCTCAGCGCGCCGTAGTTCTTCTCTCCCGGCTCCGCGAGGAGCCGGTCCGCCACCTCACGCTGCACCATGACCACGATGCGCTCCGGATTCAGCTCTGACTCGAGGAGGCGGAACAGGAGTGGCGACGTGATGTTGTACGGGATGTTGCCCACCACCTTGACGCGATCGGGCTCCCGCACGAGCGCGCCCAGGTCCACCTCCAGCACGTCCCCGTGCACCACCTCGACGTGCGGCATCCCTGCGAATTCATCCCGGAGCGCGGCAGCGAGGTCATCATCCTTCTCGATGGCGACGACACGCCCCGCCTGCGCCGCGAGGTGACGCGTCAGCGCGCCGGTGCCGGGGCCGATCTCGAGCACCTCGTCCGCGGGCCCGGCCTCGAGCGCCGCCACGATCTTGCGCTGGATGTTGGGGTCGACCAGGAAGTTCTGGCCCAGCGACCGCTTGGCGCGCACGGCCGCATCAGATGCGCACGAGCACGGCCGTGCGGTCGTCGGGCGGCACGGCCGTCTCCGCGTTCCCGGTGAGGTCGAAGATGTGCTCGAGGATCTTCGTGGGCGGGCGGTCCCGAAGCCGCGCCACCTCGGCCAGCAGCGCGGCTTCGCCGGCGCGGCCCCCGCTCGCGAACGCATCGGACAGCCCGTCCGTGAACAGGCACAGCAGGTCGCGCCCACGCTCCCATTCGCTCGCGGCCTCGCCATACTCCGGCAGCGCAACCGTCCCCAGCGCCGGGCTCGTCGCACCCAGACGGTGCGCCGAGCCATCCGACCCGATGCGGAACGCTTGCGGGTGTCCCGCGTTCGCGTACACGATGCGCCCGCCGCGCGCGTCGAGCACGCCGTAAAACAGCGAGACGTACATCTCCGTCGTCTCCAGCTCGTCGATGATCGCCGCGTGCACGCGCGCGACCACCTCTCCCGGCGGCCGCGCCTCCAGCGCGTAGATCGCGACCGCACTGATCGTCAGCGCCATGATCAGTGAGGCGGGGAAGCCGTGGCCCGAGACATCCCCGATCAGCACTCCGAGCCGATCGCCGGCGAGGGGGAACAGGTGGTAGAAGTCCCCGCCCACGGACTCGGCCGGGGCGCAGCGCGCCGCGATCTCTGCCGGCGTCGCCAGCTTCGAGATGTCCGGCAGCAGCTTGAGCTGGAGGTCGTGCGCCAGCTCGAGCTCGCGCTCCAGCCGCTCCCGCCGCAGGCTCTCCCGCACCAGACGCTGCATCTCGAGCGCCGCGCCGATCTGGCTCGCGATCGCAGCCAGCAACCGCGCGTCACCCGCGTCGAACGCCTCACTCGTCCACCGCCCCACCAGGTTGATCACGCCCACCGTCCGGCTCGGACCCTCGGGCGGCGTGTACGGGATCGGGACGGAGAGAAACGGCTCTCCGCGGCGCGGGGGCGGCTCCAGCCGCGGGCCGCGGGGCCGCGCCACGGCCCGCTCGATGTTGCGCGCCCGGCGCGCACGGAACACCTGCGCGGTGATCGACTCCGGGTCGTCCGGCGAGATCGGCCCCGTCAGCCCCTCCTCACCCACGGCAGCGGCGAGGTGCAGGTACCCGTCCTCCGGCTCGTAGACCCAGAGCGATGCACGCCGCGCCCCCAGCACGTCCGCCACCTCGGCCAGAATGCGTTGGCCCGCCGCTTCCACGGACAGGACCGAGCCGAGCGTCTCGCTGATCGAGTAGAGGAGGTTGATCTCCTCGTAGCGCTCGGCCAGCTCCTCCGCGGCCAGGCGGGCCTCGGTTTCGTAGCTCAGGACCTGCGCCAGCGCCTCGGCCAGGAACTCGGCCTCCCGTTCCGTGACCGCGCCGCCCTCCACCTCCAGCTCGAAGACGCCGTCCCCCCCCGGGAGGCGGCGGGAGCCCGGCCCGGGCCCTTCACCGACCGCCGCCGCCCCGGGATAGAGGCACGTCCACCCCTCCGGCCCCAGCGTCCACAGGCGGACCTCCACGCCCTCGTGGACGCGGCGGAACACGTCCAGCAGCTCGCTGACGCCGCCGCTCGCTCCGAGGGCCGGGGCGACCGCCCGCACGGTGCTCACCGCCGCGCCCGCGTCGGCCCGCGCCGCTCGCCGCACACCAGGACCATCGTGATCGAGTTCCCCTGCTCGTTGAACTCGACCCGGTCCATCAACTTCCGGATCAGGAAGATCCCCCTCCCGCACGGCCGCGTCCGGTTGCCCGGCAGCGTCGGGTCCGAGAGCGCGCGCGGATCGAAGCCACGGCCCTCGTCCGTCACCCGCACGGTCACCTCGCTCGGGCTGACGTTCGCCTCCATGCGCACGCGCTTGGCGGGGTCTCGTCCGTTGCCGTACAGCATCGCGTTCGACAATGCTTCGGTTACGCCCACCCGCAGGTTCAACCGCAGCCGCGCATCATCGAAGCCGGCCTCCCGGCACCGGTTCACGAGCTGTTGCACCGCCCGCGCGATCGCACGCAGGTCGTTCGGCAGCTCTACGCTGTAGTCGGCATTCATGGCGTTCTGGTGCTCCCGGCAGCCAGCCGGCGGGGGCCGCGCCACAGGGCGGCGGCGCTGGCGCGGCCCGACGGGCCGCCGATCCGTTGCGCCTGCCGGCGTCGCCCGCGCACCCCTGCCGCTGGGCCGCCAGTGGGCCCGGCGCGAATCGCCGGGTCCCCTCAATTTAGCGAAGAGGACGGCGGAGGGACAGGTTCAGAACGATGCGAGTGCCTCCTCTCTGGTATTCGCAATCTGGAAAAGTGTATCGAGTTTCGTCAACTCGAAGAGCGTCCGCAGGTCCTCGTTCAGGTTGGCCAGGCGCAGCTCGCCGCCCTGCTCCCGGATCTTCTTGGACAGGCTCACCAGCACGCCCAGGCCCGACGAGTCGATGTAGCCCGTGCGCGCGAAGTCGATGAGGAACTTGCGCGCCCCGCCCTCCAGTTCCTGGAGCACCTTTTGCTTCAGCTCCTGGCGGTTGCCGACGATGAGCTGGCCCTCGACGTCGATCGTCACGACATCGTTCTCTTTCTTCATCTGGAAGTTCATGGCTCCCTCACGCGATCTCGGGGGTCGGCGGACACCCGCCGGATGGGCAAGTTCGGTGCCGCGTGCGGGCGGCGCAACCGCGCCGACGCTTCACGCCAGCAGCGCCGTGATGCATGCCACGTTGACGATGTCTTCGACGCTCGCGCCGCGCGACAGGTCGTTGCAGGGGCGGGCGAGCCCCTGCACGATCGGCCCGATCGCTTCTGCCCGCGCCAGCCGCTGGACGAGCTTGTACGCGATGTTCCCCGCGTCCAGGTTGGGGAAGACCAGCACGTTCGCGCGCCCGGCGACGGTCGAACGTGCGGCCTTCCGCGCGGCGACCTCGGGGATGAGCGCGGCATCCGCCTGCAGCTCGCCGTCTGCCGGCACCTCCGGCATGCGTTCCCGGAAGAGCGTGAGTGCGGCCCGCACCCGATCCACGCTGGCTCCCGGCGCGCTGCCGTGCGTCGAGTACGAGAGGAATGCCACGCGCGGCTCGTCACCGACGATCTTGCGTCGCGCCTCGACCGCAGCCTGTGCGATGTCCGCGAGTTGTTTGGCCCCCGGTTCGGGAACCACCCCGGCATCCGTGAAGGTCAGGACTTCGGGTTCGTCGGTGCCCCGGAAGGGCGGCACCACCATGTAGAAGGAGGACGAGATCGTCTCGATCCCGGGCGCCGGCCCGATGCACCAGAGGGCCGCTCGCAGCACCTCCGCCGTCGTGTGCGCGGCCCCCGCGACCGAGCCATCCGCCTCTCCCGTACAGACGAGCATCGCCGCGAAGTAGAGCGGGTTGCTGACGTGCTCGAGCGCCTCCGCGCGGGTCATCCCACGGTGCTTGCGGCGCTCGGCCAGCTCCGCGGCGAACCGCTCGCGCCGCCCATCGCGCGTCGGATCCAGCACCAGCACGCCGTCTCCGTCCCCCTCCGCTGCATCCACCGCCCGCCGCAGGTCCGCGGCTGGCGAGCCCAACAGGATGATCTCCATCACGCCCGCCCGCTGCAGCCGGGCGACGGCGTGGATCGTCCGGTCGTCGTGCCCTTCGGCGAACACGATCCGGCGCTTCAGCGCCGCCGCGCGCACCGGGAGCTGGTCCAGGAACTCGCTCATCGGCCATGCCGTGCGGCCGCGTATTTCTCGCTCAGCCGTGCGTGGACGGCCGGTGCGACCAGCCCGCTCACGTCCCCGCCCAGCGATGCGATCTCCCGCACCAGCGAAGCGGACAGGAACGAGTACTGCACGTCCGGCGCGAGGAACAGGGTCTCCACCTCGGGCCAGAGCTGCCGGTTCATCAGGGCCATCTGGAACTCGTACTCGAAATCCGAAACCGCGCGCAGCCCGCGGATGATGAGACGGGCGCGCTGCCGTTGCGCGAACTCGACGAGCAGCCCTTCGAACGCCGTGACCTCGACGCGCGGCTCTCCTGCGAACACCTCGCGGATCATGTCGACCCGCTCCTGCACCGAGAAGAGCCCTTGCTTCGCCTGCGTCGAACGGTGCGCGACCGCCACGATGATGCGGTCCACGAAACTCAGCGCTCGGCGTACGATGTCCTCGTGCCCGTTGGTGATCGGGTCGAACGACCCGGGGTAGATCGCGAGCCGTGCGGTCCTGTCGCTCATTCGGGTGCCGGGATCATGGTGAGCGCCGTGTCGCCGTAGCGCCGCGTCCACTTCCCCGGCACCTCCGGCAACGCCTCCTTTGCGCCGTGCTCGATCCAGAGCTGCCGCGCGAACGGCCGGCGCACGAACAGGCGGACCAGCTCGGCCGCGAGCTCGTGCCCGTACGGTGGATCCGCGAGGGCGAGATCGAACGCGAACGGCTCGAGCGCCGCCGCGTACGCCAGTGCCTCCGCACGCACCACCTCGGCCTGCTGTTCCGCCCCGAGTCTCGCGATGTTGGCCTTCAGTGTGCGCAGGGCCGGGCCTGCATTCTCCACGAACGTCACCCGCGCCGCGCCCCGCGAGAGCGCCTCCAGCCCCAGGGCGCCCGAGCCCGCGAACAGGTCGAGCACCTCTGCTCCGGGCAGCTCCGTCTGCAACGCGCTCATCCACGCCTCACGCACCCGGTCCGTGGTCGGGCGCGTCCGCCGTCCCGGCGGCGCCTGAATGCGATGGCCGCGCCACCGCCCCGCGATGATCCTCATGCCGCGGCCACGGGGCGGGCCGCAGCAGCGCGGCAGCGGCGCCCGACCCAGGCGGCCGTGCCGCTCACTCCCTCGCGACGCTCTCCGCTGGCCGCAGGTCCACCAGGCGAGCTTGCAGCGAGACCCGGTTTCCCCAGCGGTCCTCCTGGAGCTGGAACGCCACGTCGATCGCGCCTCGACTCACGTCCACCTCCCGCAGCCGCTCCGCCATGCGGAAGCCGATCGCGTCCAGCCGCACCCCGTCCTGCACGAGATCGAGCTTCAAATGCCCGTCTCCCACCACGCGAGGGTACCCTGCCACCGAAACGCCGCGCGCCGCGAACACCGGTGCCGGGTTCCCCGCGCCGAACGGCCCCAGGTGACGCAGGTACCGGTGGAGCTCCGCGTTCGCGTCCGCCAGGCGGAGCTCCACGTCCACCTCCACCTCCGCCACCAGGTCCTCGGCGGTCAGCGCGGCGCACGCGTGCGCGTTGAACGCCTCCCGGAACTCGTCGATCCGCTCCGGCCGGATCTCCAGGCCCGCCGCGTACTTGTGGCCGCCGTAGCGCTCCAGGTAGTGCGCGCACGCGCGTAGCGCCTCGTACAGATGGAAGGCCGGGATCGAGCGTGCGCTGCCCCGCGCAGGTCGCCCGCCCTCGCGCATTGCGATCAGGATCGTCGGCCGGTGGATCCGCTCCACCACGCGAGACGCCACGATGCCGATCACCCCCGCGTGCCAACCGGGCGCCGCCAGCACCACCGCGCGGTCCCGCTCCGGGTCGTAGCTCCGCTCGAGGAGCTCGAGCGCCTCCCGCAGGGTCTCCCGATCCGTGATCTGCCGTTCCCGGTTGTCCTCCTCCAGCCGTTGCGCGAGCGGCTCCGCCTCCGCCTCCGAGTCCGCGAGCAGGAGCCGCACGCCCCATGCGGCCTCGCCCATGCGGCCGACCGCGTTCAGCCGCGGCCCCAGCACGTGGCTCACGTGACCCGCGACCACGCGCGGCTTGTCCGCGAGCCCCGCCCGCCGCAGCAGCGCGCGCAGCCCGGCGTTCCGCGTGACGGGGAGCACGCGCAGCCCGTACCGCGTCAGGATCCGGTTCTCTCCCGTGAGCGGGGCCAGGTCCGCGATCGTCGCGATCGCGACCAGGTCCAGGAAGTACCACAGCTCCTCCGCCGGCATGCCCCGCGTTGCCCAAAGCGCCTGGCACAGCTTGAACGCCACGCCCGTGCCCGAGAGCGCCTTGTCCGGATACGGGCAGTCCGCCCGATTCGGGTTGACCACGGCCGCCGCGGCCGGCAGCTCGGGCCCCGGCGTGTGGTGGTCGGTGACCACGACGTCGATCCCCGCCGCCGCCGCGGCCGCGATCGCGTCGTGCGCCACGATGCCGCAATCCCCCGTCAGGATCAGCCTGGCCCCGGCCTGCACCGCGGCGGCCACGCCTGCCGCGCCCAGGTCGTAGCCATCCACCAGCCGCCGCGGCACGAACGGCTGCACCCGGCCCCCCAGCAGCCGCAGCACCCGGGTGTACAGCGCTGTCGCGCAGATCCCGTCCACGTCGTAGTCCCCATGGACCAGGATCGTCTCGCCGCGGTCCAGCGCGCGGGAGACCCGCTCGACGGCGGCCTCCATGCCCGCCATCACCCACGGGTCGCCCACGCCGTCCAGCCGCGGCCGCAGGAACCCCTTCGCCCCCTCGATCGTCGAGTACCCGCGCAGGGCGAGGAGCCGGCACAGCGGCTCCGGCAACCGCAGCGCGCGCATCAGCGCGGCCACGGCGCGCTCATCCACCGCCCCTCCCCGCTGCACCCAGCGCCGCGGCGGGGCCGGTAGCGCCACCGATGGCGTCATGGCGGCAAAGCTAGCGGCTCTTCCGGGACGGGGGCAAGAGAAAAACGGGCCGCGTTCCCTCGCAGAACGCGGCCCTCATTCGCCCGGATACAGGATCACGCCGCACGCTTCGCAGCGTCGCAGCGATCCACCCTGCCGAATCTCGACCTGTTGCTGGATCGGAACCATGCTGAAGCAGTACCCACAAGCCCCATCCGCCATGAGCTGCGCCAGCACCACCCGCGTCTTGCCCGCACGCACCCGCTCGTACAGCCGCAGCGCTTCCGGCGCCAGCCGCTGGGCGTGGTTCTCCCGCCGGTCGCGCAGGATCGCCAGCGCCTCCTCCGCACCGGCCCGCTCCACCCGGAGCGCCTCCTTCTTCGGCTCCACCTCGGCCCGCACCCTCGCCAGCTCCCGCTCCAGCTCGTCCACCTTCAGCTCGGTGCGCGTCACCCGCTCCATCACTTCGAGCGCCTCCTGCTCATCCGCCTCCGCCGCCCGACGCACCAGGTCCAGCTCCGTCCGCGCTGCCGCCTCCTCCCGTGGGTTCCTCACCCGCTCCAGCCGCTCGCGGTACCGCCGCAACCGTTCCTGCTTCTCCTCCGCCCCACGCTCCAGCCGTCGCGCCTCCTGCTTCAGCTCGGCGACCTGCGCCCGCAGCGCCTCCAGCTCCCGCTCCAGCGCCAGCGCCGGCGCCTCCACCGATTCCAGCTTCGGCACGTACTCCGCGAGCCGTTCTTCCGCCCCCTCGATCTCCTGGTCCATCTCCTGTAGCTGCAACAGCGATCTGTAGACTTCTTCCATTCACCCTTCCGTGGTTGAGGGTCCCGGCCTCCGAACCCGCCCCCGTCGGGGATAGGTCCGGTATCTCCGACTGAGCTTAAACCCCAGATCGGACAGCTCCGATCCAAGCCCCTTCAGCTCCGCGGCGATCGCGAGCCGCTCCCGCCAGATCGCCTCCTCGCGCGCCGGGTCCGCACGCAGCGACTCCGTCTCGAGCTCGTCCAGCCGCTGGAACAGCGAGCGGACCCGCAGGTCACCCATCGTGTGCCGGAACACGCGGTCTCCGTCGGCGAGGTCCTGCGGATCGCCGAGCAGCTCCTCGAGCAGCCGCCGCGCCGGCGCGGACAGCGGCCACGCCGCGGGGTCCTGCCCCGGCGCGTCTCCCGCCGCCAGCAGCGCGGCATACAGCTCCCGGGCAGGGCCGTCCGTCAGGTCTTCCGGCCCGAGCACCTCCGCCGCCGCGCGGACCCGTGCCCGATCGCGCAGCAGCAGCAGCAGCAGCATGCGCTCCGTGGCATCCCGCTGCACCGCCGTCTCGGGCTTCGTCTCGCGCATCACCCGCCGGTAGGCCGCCGGGCGCTCCAGCGCGAGCTCGCGCTCCAGCGTGTCGCGCCTCACGCCGGTCCGCTCCGACACCCGCGCCACGTAGATGTCCCGCAGCTTCGCGTCCGAGACGGCCCGCAGCGTCGGCAGCAGCTTGTCCAGCGCCGTGCGGATGTGCTCCACATCGTCGAAGTAGCGACGCTCTTCCAGGATCTGGAGCTTCCGCTCCAGCACATCGAGCGCGCCGTCGAGCAGCGGCTTCAGCGCGGCCGCGCCCCCGCCCCGCACCAGCGAGTCCGGATCCTCGCCCGGCGGCAGCGTCACGACCATCGGGTGCACGCCGGCCGCGAGCAGCGCATCCGCCGTGCGGAACGTCGCCCGCAGGCCCGCCGCGTCGCTGTCATAGAGCAGCAACGCCCTGCGCGTGTAGCGCGAGAGGAGCTTCGCCTGCTCTTCCGTCATCGCCGTGCCGAGCGGCGCGACCACGTTCTCCACGCCGCGCGCCGCCAGCGACACGTAGTCCATGTAGCCCTCGACCACGAGGGCTTCCCCCTCGCGCCGGATCGCCTGCTTCGCCCACGCGAGCCCGTACAGCACCTGCCCCTTCTGGTAGATCGGCGTCTCCGGCGAGTTCAGGTACTTCGGCGCGCCCTCCGCCGCCGTCCCCAGGATGCGTCCACCGAACGCGATCACGCGGCCCGACGCATCCGTGATCGGAAACATCAGCCGGTGGCGGAACCGGTCGTACGGCTCCGCGCGGCGCTCGCTCTGCTTGATCAGGCCCGCTTCCAGCAGCACCGCGTCCGCGATCCCGTGCCGCGCAGCCGCCGCGCGCAGCGCCTCCCACTCATCCGGCGCGTAGCCCAGCAGGAACCGCTCGGCTGCCTCCCGCGGGATGCCGCGCCGCTCGAGGTACCGCCGCGCCACCTCGCCGGCCGGCTCCTCGCGGAGTTGCCCCTGGAAGAACTCCGCCGCGAACGCCACGGCTTCGTACAGCGGCCGGTGCCGCTCGTCTCCTTCCCGCCCGCGGCCGGCCTCCGGGATCGCCACGCCCACCCGTTCCGCGACGTGCCTCACCGCATCGTTGAAGCTCAACCCGAGGCGCTTCATCAGGAACGAGAACACGTCCCCCGCTTCGCCGCAGCCGAAGCACTTGTAGAAGCCCTTGGCCGGAACGACGTAGAACGAGGGCGTCCTCTCCTGATGGAAGGGGCACAGCGCACGGAAGTCCTTGCCCGCGCGCTTCAGCGCCACGTGCTCGCCCACGAGCTCGACGATGTCGGCTCGCGACCGGACCTCCTCCACGATCTCGTCGGGGATCATTCCAGCTCCGCGATCGTCACGCCGGTGCCCCCCTCGGCCGGCGCTCCCGGCCGGAACCCCTTCACTCGCCGATCCGCGCGCAGCGTCTGCGCGACCACCTCGCGAAGAGCGCCCGTGCCCTTGCCGTGGATGATGCGCAGCGTCGTCAGCTCCGCGCGCGCCGCAGCGTCCACCGCGCGCTCGACCTCGCCCGCCGCCTCCTCCGCGCGCAGCCCGCGCAGGTCCACTTCCGGCCGCGCCTCCACCTCCGGCGCGCTCCAGCCCGCGGCGAGCCCGGCGATCGGCGCCCGCGGTGCTTGCGCCTCCGCGTCTTCCGGCTCCAGCGCGACGAGGCCGGTCAGCGGTACCTGGAGCCGGACGCCGCCCGTCTCCACCGTCGCACGGCTGTCCCGGATCTCCACCACGGTGCCCACCGCGCCCGTGGCTGCGATGCGGACCCGGTCGCCCGGCTCCGGCGCGCGCGCCGGCGCGAGGCCGGCCGCACCCGCCTCCACCGCCAGCCCGGGCGTCCGCTCGAGCTGCTTCCGCGCGGCCTCCTCGACCCGCCGCCGCGCCGTGCGTGCCGCCTCCTCGAACGCGGCCGCGTCCACGGCGGCGCCCATCGCCTCGCGCAGCTCCCGGATCGCCGCCTCCACCTCCTCGCGCGCGCCGAGGAGCAGGTCACGCGCCTGCTGCCGCGCGCGCCGCTCGGCGTCCCGCTCGCGCTTGCGCACCTCGTGCTCGCGCTGCTCGACCTGCCGCCGCAGCGCCACGAGCTCCTCCCTCGCCGCCTCCGCCTCCGCCAACGCCTCAGCCGCGCGACGCTCCTTCTCCTCCAGCTCGACCAGGAGCTGCCCGACCTCGCGCTCCGACTCCGGCTGGTAGGACTCCGCGCGCTCCAGCACGTCCGCTGGGAAGCCCAGCCCCCGCGCGATCGCCAGCCCGTAACTCCGGCCCGGGATCCCCTTCACCAGCCGGTACGTCGGCTTCAGCTCCCGCGAGTCGAACTGCAGCGACGCGTTGACCACTCCCGGTTCCACGCCCGCCAGCAGTTTGAGCTGACCCAGGTGCGTCGTCGCGACGGTGCGCGTCCCGCGCCGCGTCAACTCCACCAGGATCGCGCGGGCCAACGCGCCGCCCTCCATCGGGTCCGTGCCGCTGCCGATCTCGTCGATCAGCGCGAGCGCATCCGCGTCCGCGTGCTCCACGATCTCCCGCAGGTTCTTCAAGTGCGCGGAGAAGGTGGAGAGGCTCGCCTCGATGGATTGCTCGTCGCCGATGTCCGCGAACACGTTGCCGAACAGGGGCAGTCGCGTCCCGGCCCCGACCGGCGGGATGATGCCCGCCTGCGCCATCACGCTGATCAGCCCGATCGCTTTCAGCAGCACCGTCTTGCCGCCCGTGTTCGGGCCGGAGACGAGCAACGTCCGCTCATCCGACTCCAGCGCCAGGTCGAACGGCACCACCGGATCCGGCCCCGCCAGCAGCAGTGGGTGGTAGCCCCGGACGACGACGTACCCGCCCGACCCGCGCGGCAGGATCTCCGGTCGTCGCCCGTTGTACTCCAGTGCGTAGCGCGCCCGCGCGTACAGCGAGTCGATCGTGATCAGCGCCTCGAGCGTGACCTGGAGCACCTCCCGGTGCGGCCTCAACTTCTCCGTGAGCTCGCGCAGAATGCGCTGCACCTCGCGCGCTTCGGAGAGCTCCAGCTCGCGCAGGCGGTTCATCAGCTCGATCGCGACCGGCGGCTCCACGAACAGCGTGTTGCCGCTCGCGGACTCGTCATGCACGATGCCGCCGACCTCACTCCGCCCCTCGCGCCGCACCGGGATCACGTACCGGCCGTCTCGCACGCTCACGGACGCGTCCGCCACGCGGATCCGGTCCGGCAGCGATGCCATGTACTGTTCGAGACGTTCCACGATGCGCAGCCGTGCCGCCCGGATCTCGCGCCGCAGCCGCGCCAGCCCGGGCGTCGCCTCGTCTCGCACGTGGCCCGCCTCGTCGATCGCCTTGCGAATCGCCTGCTCTTCCGCCTCGAGCAGGCGCCGCCGCGCACGCGCCTCCGCCGCTTCCGCTCCGTCCTCCTCACCGCCGCCCAAGAGTCGGTTCGCGACCTCTGCCAGCAACGGATAGTCGCTCGCGAGGCGCAGCAACGCGCGCCGCGCACTGCGCGCCGACCGCAGCAGTTCTCCCGCGTCGCGCAACGCCGCGCCGTCCCAGACCGACCCCTCCACGGCCAGCATCCGCAGCGGCGCGCGCAGGTCCGGCACTGCCGGCGCCACCCAGTCCTGACTCGCCAGGAGGAACGCCGCCATCTGGTCCACACGGCGGAGCTCCGCGTCCACCCACACGCGGGCATCGGAAGGTTCCAGCGCGCGCACTGCATCCGCGCCCAGCGGGCTCGCGGCGAACTTCGCCACCAGCTCGAGCGCCTCCGGGAACTGCAGCACCTGCAGCGCGTGCGCGTTCATGTCTTTCGCCCTGCTCCCTTCCAGCTACGTCCTGCCCCTGCCGCCGATGGCCTCTCAGCCCAGCTCTTCCCGCACGATGCGGTTCGCCTCGCGCCCGTCGAAGCGGCCCTTGATCCGCGGCATGATCCGGCCCATCACCTCGCCGATCGACTTCGCCCCGCCGGCGATCGCCTCGCGCACGAGCGCGCGTACCTCCGCCTCACCCAGCGGCGGCGGCAGGTACGCGGACAGCAGCGCCGCCTCCCGCTCCTCCTTCTCCGCCAGCTCCTCCCGCTTGCCCGCGCGCATCTGCTCTGCTGCTTCCTGCCGGCGCTTGATCGCGCGGCTGAGCACCTCGATCGTCTCCTCGTCGCTCAGCTCGTGGCCCAGCTCGATCTCCCGGTTGCGGATGTCCGACAGCGTCGTCGTGAGCAACTCGGTGCGCAGCCGGTCCCGCTCCCGCCGCGCGGCGTTCAGATCCGAACGGATCCGTTCCTTCAGCTCCGCTGCCATGGGCTCCTGCCTCCCTGTCCAGGTCCGCCGCGCGGCGCGCCCGCGCCGCGCGGATCGTCCGCGCTCCCGCGCCTCACCCCGGTGGCCAGTGCATCTGGCGGCCACCCAGGACGTGCAGGTGCACGTGGTCGACGGTCTGGCCCGCCGCGGGCCCGTTGTTCAGCACGAGCCGGTAGCCCGCGCCCGAGATCCCCTCCTGTCGTGCGACCGCCTTCCCCGCCAGCACCAGCCGCCCGATCAGCTCGGCGTCCACCTCCTCCAGCGCGTCCACCGCCGGGATGTGACGCTTCGGAACCACCAGCACGTGCGTCGGCGCCTGCGGGTTGATGTCCCGGAACGCGACCGTGTGATCGTCCTCCCGCACCACTGTGGCCGGCAGCTCCCCCGCCACGATCTTGCAGAAGATGCATTCCGTCGTCGCCATGCGTGCCTCCTGAGTCGTTCCCCCAGGTCGAGCCGTTCCCGCGCGGCCCGGCAACCCGGGCTGTCACCCGCGGTTCGCCCACCGGAGCCGGGGCGGGGCTGTCAGCCGGGCTGAGGTGCCGGAGCGGGGGCCACCCCCACCCGCCTCTCGGAGCGCGGAGCGGGGGTCTCCATATCCGAGGGACTGGACGACCGACTCCACCCGCCTCTCGGAGCGCGGAGCGGGGACTACCCCCACCTCTCGGGGCGGCCAGGCGGCGGGCCCGCTCGCTTCTCCATCCCCAACCCACCCCGCTATGGCCTTGCCCCTGTCGCCTCACCATCGTGCGCACCCCTTTCCCGAGGAGGAGGCGCCAGCCGATGATGAGCGAGATCGAGCAGCGCATCCTGACGCTGCTCCGCAGCGACCCCGAGCCGATGGTCCCGCTGACCCGGCTCCATGCGGCCCTGGTCGCGGAGCTGGGACCCCGCTCCGGCACCTACGCCCAGCTCCGCGAGCGCATCCGCCGCCGGCCCGACCTCTTCCTCCTCATCGAGCCGCTGCCCGCGCCCTGGTCCGACGACTCCTGGCCCGCCGACCTCAAGGGCGAGTACGAGCGCGCCCTGCGCGACGCCGGGCTCGAGGCAGGGCCGCACGTCGCCATCGCCGGGCCGGATGACGGCCCGCGCGGGCTCGCCGCCCCTGCGCCCGGCGCCGCGCCCGTGCTCCGCGCGCTCCAGGCCTCCCTCGTCCAGCTCTGGGCCGCCGCCGCAGGCGATCCGCAGCTCCAGGCCGAGCTGGTCGAAGCGCTCGGCCAGGCCGAGGAGGTCCGCCGCGTGCTCGAATCGCACGTCGCTCCGCCCGCCTCGACCCCGGCCGCGCCCGAGCGCGGCACCGGCTGAGGCCCGCCGGGTCATCGCCCCGCCGTCAGCGTCGCGCCGCACAGCGGCAGCCGCCGCCGCCCGTCCGTCGCAGCGCAGCGCGGTGCCCCGGCCCGCGGACCGGGCTCCTCAACCCGCGAGCCGGCCGCCTCAACCGGCGAGCAGGCCTCCTCGGCGGACCGGCCGCCTCAACCAGCGGGCCGGAGCACCGCGCTCCACCACCCCTCCTCCTCGTCCACGTCCGCGACCTCGAGCCCTGCCGCCTGCGCCGCAGCCTCGACCTCCCGGGCCTCCTCCACCAGGATCCCGCCCAGGATCGCGCGGCCACGGGTGTCCAGTGCTTCCCGGAAGGAGGGGAGCAGCGGCACCAGCACGCCGCTCAGGATGTTCGCCGCGATCACGTCGAACCGCTGCGGACCGAACGCGCGTACGTACGCCGCGTCGACGACGTCGCAGCGCAGTTCCACGCACCCGGCCACGCCGTTGCGCTCGATGTTGCGCGCCGCGTTCGCCACCGCGTCGGGATCGCTCTCCACGGCCACCACCTCGCGCGCGCCCAGCCGCGCCGCGGCGATGGCCAGGACCCCGCTGCCCGTGCCCACGTCGAGCACGCGGTTCCGCGGCTCCAGCACGGCCTCGAGCAGCCGCAGCGCGCCCCGGGTCGTGGCGTGCTCCCCCGTGCCGAACGCCATCTCGGGATCGATGACGATCACGATGTCGCCCCGCCGCATCCGCGGCCGCACCCAGGACGGCGTGACCACCAGCCGCCGCCCCACCCGCCGCGGCCCGAGGCCGCGGCGCCAGCGCTCCGCCCAGTCCTCGTTCGCCTGCCAGGCCCACGAGAGCCGCGCCCCTGTTCCCGGGGCGGCCGCATCCAGCGCCTCCCGCGCCTGCTCGATGAACGCCTCGAGATCCCGCGGCGGGTAGACGTACGTCACCAGACCGTCGCCCCGCTCCTCGACAGCCGCGCCGCCGAGCCCGATCAGGGCCTCCGCCACGGCGGCCCGATCCTCCGCTGCCTCGGCCGGAGCGCACAGCACCAGCCAACGGTCGGGGTCCATCGCCTCCGGGACTCTGGTTCTCGGTTCTCGGCATGGCCTGCTGCCGCACCCGCGTGCGCCCGGCGGGCTCGCTGCGGCCGGGCCCCGGGGCGTCGCGCCCGCATGCCGTGCAAAGCCGGCAATCTAACGACCGGGCGGGGCCGGCTCAAAGCGCGCGGCCGCGGAGGAACACCCCGCGGGTCGGAGTCGCGCCGCGGAGGCGATGACGATGTTCGCGGTCGTGATCGCCCCACGGGCGTACGGCGGGAGGAGCGGGGAACGGCACCGGCGCTCCTCGGGGGTGTGACTCGACGGAGTGGCGGCGCAAGCGGCCGGAGGCGCTGGTGCGGATGCCGCGCCGTCGGGCGCCGCTGGCGCCTCCCGGCGGGACAGGAGCGGGGTCGGAGCCGGTCGTGCCAGCGCCGTCACGCGCTGAACGCGTTGCGGATGCGGCTCCAGAAGCTGCGGTCCTGCTCGGCCTGTTCGGGGTTCGCGGGCGGAGGCGCCTCGATCTTCGCGAGCTTCCTGAACAGCGCCTCCTGTTCCCGCGTGAGCTCGGTCGGCGTCCAGACCAGGATCCGGACGATCTGGTCCCCGCGGCCCTGACCGCGGAGCTTCGGCAATCCGCGCCCCGTCATGCGCAGGAGCCGGCCGGATTGCGTCCCGGCAGGGACCTTCAGCCGTGCCACGCCGTGGATCGTCGGCACCTCGACCTCCGCTCCGAGCGCGGCCTGGCTGAACGTGATCGCGAGCGTGCAGTACAGGTCCGCGCCCTCCCGAACGAAGCGCGGGTCCTCCTGCACCTCCAGCACCACCATGACGTCCCCGCGCGAGCCGCCGCGGGCGCCCGCGTTGCCCTGCCCGCGCAGCGTGAGATAATCGCCCGTCGAGACGCCGGCCGGCACCTCCACCGCGAACGTCCGCCTGACCGGGCGCACGCCGCGCCCGCCGCACGCCCCGCACAGCCGCTCGATGCGCTGCCCCTCGCCGCCGCAGTCGGGGCAGGCGGTCACGCTCACGAGCTGGCCGAGCATGGAGCGCTGCACCCGCCGCACCTCGCCCGCTCCACCGCACGTGCTGCAGCGCACCGGCGGCGTCCCGTTCTCGGATCCGCTTCCGCCACAGGCATCACACGGGTCGAGGACCTGCACCTCGAACGTCTTCCGCGCGCCGTCGGCCACTTCGTCGAGCGTCAGCGGGACCCGCACGGTGATGTCCGCGCCCCGCCGCTGACTGCTCCGCGCCCTCCGGCCCGCGCCCCGTCCGCCGAACAGGTCGCCGAAGCCGAAGCCGCCGAACTCGCGCATGAAGATCTCGAGCGCGTCCGCGAAGTCGAAGCCGCCGTACCCGGCCTGCCCCGCGGCCGCGCCCTTCACGCCCGCATGGCCGTAGCGGTCGTAGGCAGCCCGCTTCTCCGGGTCGCGCAGGACCTCGTAGGCCTCCGTCGCCTCCTTGAAGCGTTCCTCCGCTTCCTTCGACCCGCCATTCCGGTCCGGATGGTACTGCAGGGCGAGCTTCCGGTAGGCCTTCTTGATCGCCTCGGTGTCAGCGTCGCGCGGGACGCCCAGAATCTCGTAGTAATCTCTCATGCTTCCACTCGCGCCACGCTACCCTGCCGACACCCTTCCCGCGGCCTCCGCTTCGCCTCCCATCAGCTCGGAGAGCAACGAGCTCGTGTACCGTACGATCGCCGCCACCTTCTCGTAGGACATCCGCGTGGGGCCGATCACGCCGACCACCCCAGCCAGTCCGCCGCTGCGGTAGGGCGAGGTCACGAGCGTGAAGGGGGTGAGCAGCGGGTCCTCGTTCTCGCCGCCGATGGTGATCTGGACCGAGACGTCCCGCGCCCGCTCGCCCAGCACGGACGCCAGCAGGTCGCGCCGCTCCGTCAACTCGATCAGGCCCTTCAGGCTGCTCTCGCTCGCGAACTCCGGCTGGCTCGCCAGCACGCTCGCGTTCCCCAGGTGCAGGCCGTCCACGCCGCTCCGGTCGAACAGCTCTTCCGCCGCCTGGAGGAAGATGTTGAGCAGCTCCGTCGCAGACGCATCGTCCCCGGGAACCGAATCCCGCAGGCGCTCCGGCAGCGTCTGCCGGATCTGCGCCAGCGTCAGCCCCGCCAGCCGCTCGTTCAGCACCATCGTCACCGCGACCAGCGACTGCGGCGGCACCGACCCGGGCAGGTCCACGTAGACCGTGCGCACGCGCCCGCCGCCGAGCGTCAACACCAGCAGCACCTTGTCGCTGGTGAGCGAGACCAGCTCCAGCTTCTCCAGCACCGCATCTTCCAGCCGGGGCGCGATCGCGACGCCCAGCTCGCCCGTCAGGAGCCCCAGCACCCGCGTCGCCCGGCGGATGAGCCACTCCAGCGCCGCGCTCCGCTCCTCCTCCCCCAGCTCGCGCCGCAGCCGCCGCTGCTCCGCAGCGGTCAGCTTCACCGGCCGCATCAGCGTGTCCACGTAGTATCGGTATGCCAGATCCGTGGGCACGCGTCCGGCCGACGTGTGCGGATGATAGAGGAAGCCCTTCTCCTCCAGGTCGGCCATCGTGTTCCGGACGGTCGCGGGCGAGACGCCCAGCGCGAACTTCTTGGCCACGACCCGGCTACCGGCGGGCTCCGCGGTCTCCACGTAGGTGCGGATCACCGCCTCGAGCACTCGCCGCTCCCGTTCCGTGAGCACGTCGCCGCTCATCGACTTACCAGCGGTCAGGTCAGGGCCCATGCATCCCGCGAAAAATGTCGCCACGGCGGCGGATCCCAGTCAAGCCGCCGCCCGCACCACGCCGGGATCCCCGCCGTGCGCCCGGCGGCGCGAGGGGACGCGGTCGGCGGTCGTGGACGCCACGCGCGAGCACTCACCGGGCGCGATGACCCGCGCAGCGTCCGTCCGCCGAGGCTCCACCGGCCGGCACGTCCGGGTCGCCGGCGGCCGTGGTGGACAGGCATGGCACGGCCGCCGGCGCCCGGCGCTACGCCGCAGCGTCCAGCTCCACTGCCAGGTGGTCCAGGAGGAGCCAGCCGTCCGGCGTCAGCCGCAGCGCGTCCGTCGCCAGCTCCGCCCAACCGCGCTCCGCCCAGCCCGCCGCGAGTCGCCGCTGCCGCGGGCTCATCCCGTCCAGCGGCAGGCCTTCCGCCGTGCGCAGCGCCAGCCACGTGCGCTCCAGCCGCGCCGCCTCGCCCGCAACCTCCTCCTCGCCCTCCACCGGCAGCTCGCCCCGCCCCAGGCTCGCCGCGTACGCGCTCCAGTCCCGCACGTTCCAGCGGCGCTTCGGCGGCACGTACGAGTGCGCCCCCGGACCCAACCCGAGGTACGGCGCCCCGGACCAGTAAACCGCGTTGTGCCGCGACTCGAACCCCGGTCGCGCGAAGTTCGACACCTCGTAGTGCAGGAACCCCGCCGCCGTCAGCCGCTTCGCGGCCAGCAGGTACTCGGCCCGGTAGGCCTCCTCGCCCGGCAGCCGCTCGCGGCCCTCCGCCACCCAGCGTCCCAGCGGCGCGCGCGCCTCGGCGGTGAGCCCGTACAGCGACACGTGCTCCGGCTCCAGCGCGAGCGCGCACTCCAGGTCTCGCGCCCAGTCACGCCCCAGACGTTCGGGCAGGGCGAAAATCAGATCCACGCTGACGTTCCCGAACCCCGCCGCCCGCGCCGCCTCGATCGCCCGCCGCGGCCCCTCCGGCCCGTGCAGTCGGCCCATCCAGGCCAGCGACGGGGCGTGGAACGTCTGCGCCCCCAGGCTCACGCGGTTCACCCCCGCGCTCCGCCAGTCCCGCGCCACCTCCGGCGTGAAGCTCTCCGGGTTCGCTTCCGCCGTGATCTCCGCGTCCGCGGAGATCGTCGCGTGACGGCCGATCCGCTCCAGCAAGGCCGGCAGCGCGCCCACGCCCAGAAGCGAGGGCGTCCCCCCGCCCACGTAGACCGTGTCCAGCTCCAGCCGCCCCAGTCCCTCGCGGGCCACCGCCAGCTCCAGCTCGGCCGCCACCGCGGCCAGCCACTCGGCCGTGGGCGCGCGTCGCACCGCCTGAACCGCGAAGTCGCAGTAGCTGCACCGCCGTGCGCAGAACGGGACGTGCACGTACAGCGCGCGCGGCGGCGTGCCGTGGGACGGCGTGGCGCGCGTAGTGTCGCCTCCTGTTGGGGGATCCGACCCGGTCTTCCCGGGTTCTGGTACCCCCGCGCGCCCGGCCGGTTGCCGCCGCGCGGCCCGGCAGGCCGCCGCTGCGCGCGCCGGCCGGTTTCCGCCGCGTCGTCGCGCGATCCGGCCCTTCACGCCCGCGTGTACCGCCCGCCGGGGACCTGGCGTGCATGGCCCGCCAGCTCGAGCTCGAGCAGCGCGCCCAGCAGGACCGATGGCGGCGCACCACAGGCGTCCGCCAGCTCGTCCACGTGCATCGGGTCATGGCCGAGCGCCTCCCACAGCGCGCGCGCAATGGGACTCAGCCCGACGGGCGGCGGGGGGCGCTCGCCGCCTTCCGCATCCTCCGCCGCGGCCCGGCGGGCCAGCTCGCCGAGCCCGACGGCTTCCAGGATGTCCCGCACCTCGATCGCGGGAGTGGCGCCGTCCCGCAGCAGCGCGTTGGTCCCGATGCTCGTCGCCCGGCCGATCGGCCCCGGCACCGCCAGCACTTCACGGCCGAGTCTCAGCGCGTGGTCCGCTGTGATGAGTGCGCCGCTCCGGGCCGATGCCTCGACGACCGTCACGCCCAGCGCAAGCGCCGCGATCAGCCGGTTGCGTCGCGGGAAGAGGTGCTTCATCGCCGGCGTCCCCGGCGCCGCTTCGCTGAGCAGCAGCCCCTCACGCGCGATGCGCTCGTACAGCCACGTGTTCTGCACCGGGTAGGCGACGTCGATCCCTCCTGCCAGCACGGCGATCGTGCCACCCTCGAGCGCCGCGGCATGCGCGTGCGCGTCGATGCCTCGCGCGAGCCCGCTCACGACCACCACGCCCGCCCGCGACAGCCCGCCTGCCAGCAGGCGCGCAGCCGATCCCCCGTACTCCGTGCTCTGGCGAGTGCCCACCACCGCGATCGCCGGCCGCTCCAGCAGCTCCAGCCGTCCGCGCGCGAAGAGCACGGCCGGCGGATCCTCCAAGTGCAGCAGCCGCGCCGGGTAGCGCGGGTCCGTCTCGAGCAGGATCTCCACGCCCGGGCGCAGCACCGCCCGCAGTGACGACTCCACCCGGCGGCGAATGATGGCGCTGTCGCGGACCAGTGCCGCGGCCTCCCCGATCGCCGTGGCCGGCGCGGAGAGCGCGGCCCGCGCACTGCCGTAATGCCGCAGCAGCGCCCGTAGCCGGCCGCCGTTCCCCACTCCCGGCAATGCACACAGGTGGAGGAGCGCTCTGAGCTCCGACTCCGCGAGCATGATGCGGCCCTCGACCGGATCTGCTCCGGGTGGCGGTAGACGTTGCGGTAGACGTTGGGGGCCGGCGTGGCTCTCATCGCCGGAACGCCGGCGCGGCTCTCAGGGCCGGAACGTCGGCGCGGGCGGCTCCCGTTCCGCCGCCTCCTCCACGGCCTCCTGCACGCGCGCCCACAGCGCTTCGAGGAGCTCGGCCAATCCGCGGCGCGCGACCGCAGAGATCGTGAACGTGCCCCACGCATCCGGCGCCTCGACACGTGGCGCCTTCTCTCCGGGCGCCAGCAGGTCCGCCTTCGTGAGCACCACGCAGTGCGGACGGCTCGCCAGCTCGGGCGAGTACGCGTCCAGCTCCTGCCGAAGCATGGAGTACTCGGCCTGCGCATCCTCCGAGTCCACCGGGATCAGGTAGGCCAGGGTGCGCGTCCGCTCGATGTGTCGCAGGAATCGCAGGCCCAGCCCTTTGCCCTGGTGCGCCCCCTCGATGATCCCGGGGATGTCCGCCACGACGTACGATCGCGAGCCGGGCAGCTCCACGACGCCCAGGTTCGGCGTCAGCGTCGTGAACGGGTAATCGGCGATCCTCGGCCGGGCGGCGGAGATCGCAGCCAGGAGCGTGGACTTCCCCGCGTTCGGACGGCCCACGAGTCCCACGTCCGCGATCAACTTCAGCTCGAGCGCGATCCGGCGCTGCTCGCCCTCCTCCCCCGGCTCCCAGTGGCGCGGCGCCCGCCGCGTCGGCGTGGCGAACGCCGCGTTGCCCCGGCCACCCCGGCCACCCCGTGCCGCCACCAGCTCCTGGCCGTGCTCGACCAACTCGCCGAGCAGCTCGCCCGTGTCCGCATCCCGCACGACCGTGCCGGGCGGTACTCGCAGGACCAGACTCGCCCCATCGCGACCCGTCCGGTTCTTCCCCTGGCCGTGCTGCCCCCGCTCCGCCCGGTAGTGCTGCTGGTACCGGTAGTCCAGGAGCGTGGTGAGCTGCCGGTCAGCACGCAGGATCACGTCTCCGCCCCGGCCCCCGTCCCCGCCCGAGGGGCCCCCTCGCGGCACGCCCTTCTCCCGCCGGAACGCTTCCGCCCCCGATCCTCCCGTTCCGCCGTAGACATGGATCACCGCATAATCGACGAACATCGCCCCGATTGCTCCCCCAAGCGCTCGATCCCCGGCCTGCCCATCGGCCCGCCGCTGCCGGGCCGGCAGCGGGACCGGCCGCCGTCACGCCCCGGCCCGGCCCGCCGCTCCCGCCCCGCTGCTCGCGCGCCCCTCCCACCGGGCGCGCACGGCGGCCCAGACGCCCCGCGCCGCCTGGGCCCGCGCCGGCGGCGCCGCCGCACACGCGATCTCCACCGCCTCCGCCACGTCCTCCACGCTCGCACCCACGTTGAGCGCCCCGCGCAGGTGCGCGTGGAGCTGCGCCGGTGCGTCCTGCGCCACCAGCAGCGCGACGATGCACAGCTCGCGCACGCTCAGCGCCAGCCCCGGCCTGGCCAGGACCTTGCCGTAGCCCTCCTCGAGCATCCACGCCTCGAGGTCGGGGTGTAGCTCCGCCACGCGCTCGCGCAGCCGCGCGTACTGCGTCCCGTACACCCGCGCGCACACCGCCTCGCCCCGGGCCCGCCACTCCTCCCGACTCCCCCCCGCCGCCGCCCTGCCCGCCGGCTGGCCCGTTCGTTCCCGCCACGCCGCCATCGCGTTCAGCGCGCCGGGGAAACCCACGAACAGGTAACTCTGGAGCAGCGCCTCCTCGATCGCCTCCGGCGCCGCTGCCTCTCCCGCGCCGTCGAGCGCCGCGTCGACCGCCGACCGCTCCCCCGAGCCGATCGCCGCCGACAGCACGACCAGCGCGCGCGTCGCCTCATCCATACCGGGTCCACCTCTCCCCGCCGCGACGCCCCCGGCGGCGCGCACGCGCCCGGGCATGCGGGGCTGTTCGACCCGCGTCAATGAAACGCCGATCCCGTGGCATGTCCATGGCTGATTGCGCCGTGATCTCCGCGACCGAGGGCCAGCACCCATCGGGCCGCGCCGCGAGGCGGCGCGCAACGCTCCACCGATCGCGGGACCGGGAAGGTGCGCGGGCCTCAGTGATCCGTGCCGCCCCCCACCCGCCCGACGTAACGGCGCCCCGCTTCGCTGCCGAGCCAGCGCGCCAGGTGGGATTCCGGTCGCGCGTCCTCGCGCGCGCGGACGAGGTCCTCCGGTCGCTGGATCCCGTACCACCCCGGCAACACGCGGAGCGTCAGGCCCGCCGCTCCCGCCGCTTCGATGGTTTCCCGGACGGCGGAGGGTACGCCCCACGCGATCCGGCGCAACAGCCCGGCGGCGCGCGGCCAGGATTCCGCCCTGAGCCCGAGCAGGTACGGGTGGCCCGTCCGCGTCGGCCCCAGCACGATGTCGACCTCGCGCAGGTCCGCGAACGCAGCCGTCAAGACTCCATCCGGGATCGTCGGCGAGTCGCTCGCCACGATCACCGTGCGCCCCGCATCATCCGCGAACGACCAGGCGAACGCGTCGTGCAACCGCTCGCCGATGCCGCCCGGCACCTGCGCCGCGCGCGGAAGGTGCGCGAACTGCGCCTCGAAGTACTCTCGCGCTCGCCCCTCCGCCTCGTACCACAGCTCGACCCGCGCCCGCTCCCGCGCCGCCAGCACCAGCACGTCCCGCAGGCAGGCCTCGTACACCGACACTGCCTCGTCCGGCGGCAGCAACGGCGTGAGCTGCGTCTTCGCGATCTCGGCCGCGGGCCGCCTCGCGAACACCAGCAGGCGATCAGTCCCCATCCCTTCCCGTCCGTACTCGGCGCACCGCACCCGCACACGCGCATGGCCGGCTCCACCACCCCCGTGCGCCCGCGCGCGGCCTCCTGGGGGACGTCAGGTCTGGAACAACACCCAGGAGTTCTCCACCACCAGCTTCATCCCGATGATCAGGAACGCTGCACCGAAGACCCAGCGCAGCCTTCCAACCCCCAACTGTCGGTTCACGCGCGCACCCCAGCCCACGGAGGGCAGCGAGCCCACGAGCAAGGGCAAGGCCGCCCACAGGTGGACGTACCCCAGGCTCCCCGGGGGCAACCCCTCCACTCCCGCGCCGCCGGCCACATAGCTCGCCGTCCCGGCCAGGGCTGCGAACGCCACCACGCCGAGCGACACGCCCGTCACGCGCTGCAGGTCCAGCCTCACCACGTGCGCCAGCAGCGGGATCGCGATCACACCGCCGCCGACTCCGAGGAGTGCCGATATCAGCCCCACCAACAGCCCGATCCCCACCAGCAGGGCGCATCCGGCCCGCAAGGGCAGCTCCGCGGCACTCCGCCGCCCCACCGCGAGTTGCACGCCCGATGCCAGGACGAGCAAGCCGAACGCCAGCTTCAGAACTGCGCCCGGCACCGCCATCGCGATCTGTGCCCCCGCCACCGCGCCGAGCGTCGAGCCCAGCGCCACCGGCAGCACCAGCCGCCACGGCACCAGCCCCGCCCGCCCGTACGTGGAAACACCCAACAGCGCCGTCGGCATGATCACGAACAGGCTCGTCGCGTGCGCGACCGCCGGCTCCAGGGCCGGTGAGACCCAGGTGCCGCTCCACTCCGGATGACCGTAGAACAGATAGAGGAGGGGCACCATCAGCACCCCTCCTCCGATTCCGACCAGCCCTGCGACGAAACCGACAACGAGCCCGGCGGCCGCTAGCCCCAGCACCACTTCGGCCCCCATCGCCACGCTCCGCCCGCCGCTACCGGAGCGCGCCCTCCAGCTCCTGCTCCGCTCCCTGCTCCTCCTGCTGCGGCTCCGGCCCCACCTCGTGCGCCTCCGCGTACCGCGCTCCAGCCGCGAACAGCTCGTCCATGTTCCGCGCTTGCCGCAGCAGGTCCCGCGCCACCTCGATCCACGGGTCCGTCGCGTTCCAGCGCCGCCGCGCCTCCGCGTCCCCCCACTTCGCGTGCGTGATCTCCACGGCGAGGTCCCGGCCCACCCAGCGCGATGCCTGGTCGAACTCGGACCGCTCCACGTCGATCCCCGCCTCGCGCAGCGCCGCGTACAGCCCGTCCAGCATCGCCGGCGTCACCGCGAAGTCCGGCTCCAGATCCGGATGCGCCCGCGCATATTCCACCGCATAGCGGAACACCGCATCCCGGTACTTCGACCCGTGCCGCTGGAGTGACCTCAGGAAGGTCTGCTCCGCCGTCGAAAGTGTGTCCCGCTCCATGATCACGTCCGGCCGGATCCCGCCGCCGCCGTACACGACGCGCCCGCCCACCGTCCGGAACGCCTCGCGCGTGCCGACCCCGGTGCTGTCTCCGGAGGCCGCATCCGTGGCCCCTGCCACTCCGTTCATCGCTGCGCCGTTGTACGGCTTCTGGATCGATCGCCCGGACGCCGTGTACCACCGTGCCGTCGTCAGCTTCAGGTGGTTGCCGCCCGAGAGCGGGAACAACGTCTGCACCGACCCCTTCCCGAACGTCGTCCGGCCCACCACCAGCGCGCGATCGTTGTCCTGGAGCGCGCCGGCCACGATTTCCGACGCCGACGCGCTGCCCTCGTCGACCAGCACCACGATCGGCATCCCCGGGTACTCATCCCGGCTTGTCGCGACGAAGTCCTGGTTCTGCGAGGGGATCCGGCTCCGCGTCTCCACCACGGCGCGCCCCTCTTCCAGGAACAGGTCGCTCACTGCAACACCCTGATCCAGCAGCCCGCCCGGGTTCTGCCGCAGGTCGAGCACCAACCCCTTCATCCCCTTCGCACGCAGCCCGTCGATCGCCTCCTTGAGGTCCTGCGCGGACGTCTCGCTGAAGACGCGCAGCTCCACGTACCCGACACGGTCATCCAGCATGTATGCCGACGGCACCGACGGCACGCGGATCTCATCACGCACGATCCGGAACGGAATCGGCTCGTCCACCCCGCTTCGCGCCACGCGCAGGTCCACCGGCTGCCCCTTCGGCCCCCGCAACCGCTCGACCGCCTCGTCCACCGTCCAGCCCCGCGTGCTCTTCCCGTCCACCTCCACGATCCGGTCTCCTGCCTGCAACCCCGCACGCTCCGCCGGCGTGTCCCGCAGCGGCGCGATCACCGTCACCCAACCATCGCGGATGTCGATCTGGATTCCGAGCCCGCCGTATTCCCCCTGCGTCTGGACCCGCAACCGCTCGTAGTCCTGCGGCGTCATCAGGCTGGTGTGCGGATCGCCGAGCTCGTGCAGGAGCCCGTCGATCGCCATCCGGTACAGCGCGGCGGGGTCCTTCGGTTCCACGAAACGGTCCGAGACGTGGTGCAGCACTTCTTCGAAGAGCCGCGCCTGAAAATAGACGTTCTGTTCCTGGCTCGCCCCTTTCTGCAACAGCCAGCCCCCGCTGGCCAACGCGAGCGCCGCGACCAGCAGGGGCGCCAGGATGGACCGCTTGATCTTCATCCGTCCTCCAAAGACCTGGGGATCGGCCGCCCGGCAGACCGATCGTCCTCGCGGTTAACTAACCCGCGTCCAGAGGGAATGTTTCCGGAAACCTGGATCTCAGGCGACGCAGGACCTCGGCATGCACCTCGGCCGGCCCGGCCGTCGCGCTCACCCTCTCCACGCCCGGCTCCGTTTCCGCAAGCAAGGCGTATGCCTCCGCCACCCGCCGGTGAAACGCCTCCCCCGCGCGTTCGATCCGGTCCACCTCACGCCCTGCCCGCCGGCGTCGCGACTCCCCCACGGCCAGTGGCACGTCCAGCAGCAGCGTGATGTCGGGCTTCAGCCCGCCCGTGGCGAACTCGTTCGCCCGCCGCACCTCCTCCAGCGGCAGGCCCCGCCCGTAGCCCTGGTACGCGAACGTGGACAGCTCGTACCGGTCCGCCACCACCACCTCCCCGGCATCCAGCGCCGGCGCGAGCACCTCGTCCACGTGCACGGCACGCGCAGCCAGCGCCAGGAGCAACTCGGCGCGCGCGGGGAGCTCCTCACCCGCCAGCATCAGCCGCCGGATCTCCTCGCCGACCGCCGTCCCTCCCGGCTCGCGCACCAGTCGGTGCCGTACGCCCCGCTCCGCCAGCCACTGCGACAGCAGCGCCGCCTGCGTGCTCTTCCCCGAGCCTTCGATCCCCTCGAAGCACACGAAGATGCCGCGGCGCGCGGCCCCGCCCGCGGTCACCATCTCTCGACCCACGTGCAATTCCGCGCGCCTCGATGACGCATCCGTCGCGTCTCGATCGGGAGCGTTCGCCACGACCCGACGCCCGCACCTCCACTCACTCGTAGTAATCCAACCCCAGGTGCGTGATCTGCTCCTCCCCCATCAGATGCCGCAACGTGTTCTTCAGCTTCATGTGCTGGATGAACACATCGTGCTCCGGGTACAGCTCCGGCGCGACCATCGGGCTCTTGAAGTAGAACGACAACCACTCCTGGATCCCGTTCATCCCCGCCCGCGCCGCGAGGTCCAGGAACAGCGCCAGGTCAAGCACGATCGGCGCCGCGAGGATCGAGTCCCGGCACAGGAAGTCCACCTTGATCTGCATCGGGTAGCCGAGCCAACCATAGATGTCCAGGTTGTCCCAGCCTTCCTTGTTGTCCCCGCGCGGCGGATAGTAATTGATCCGCACCTTGTGGTAGACTTCGCCGTACAGCTCCGGGTAGAGCTGCGGCTGGAGGATGTACTCCAGCACGCCCAGCTTCGACTCCTCCTTCGTCTTGAAGGAGTCCGGATCGTCCAGCACCGCCCCATCCCGGTTCCCGAGGATGTTCGTGCTGAACCAACCTCGCAGGCCCAGCATTCGTGCCTTCAGGCCAGGCGCGATGATCGTCTTCATCAGTGTCTGGCCCGTCTTGAAGTCCTTCCCCGCGATCGGCACCTCGCGCTCGCGCGCGAGCTGTTGCAACGCCGGGATGTCCACGGTCAGATTCGGCGCGCCGTTCGCGTACGGGACTCCTTCCATGATCGCGGCCCAGGCGTAGAGCATCGATGGCGCGATCGCCTCGTCGTTCCGCTCCATCGCTCGCTCGAACGACTCCACGCTCGCGTGCGCCTCGCCCGGCTTCATGAAGACCTCCGTCGAGCCGCACCACACCATCACCAGCCGCGCGCAGCCCTGCTCCTCCTTGAACCGCCGGATGTCCTCGCGCAACTGCTCCGCGAGATCCCGCTTCGTCCGCCCCCGCTTCACGTTCTCTCCGTCCAGCCGCCGCACGTACGCCTTGTCGAACACGGCCGGCATCGGACGGATACTCCTCAGGAAATCCGCCAGCGGATCGATGTCCTTGCGCTCCAGCACCCCGGCCTTGACCGCGGTCTCGTACGCATCATCCGGGATCGGGTCCCAGCCCCCGAACGCGAGCTGCTCCAGCGATGCCAGCGGCACGAAGTCCTTGATCTTCGGTTGCCGCCCTTCCGTTCGCCGCCCCAGCCGGATGTGCGCCATCTGCGTCAGCGACCCGATTGGCTGCGCCAACCCCCGCCGCACCGCTTCCACACCGGCGATGAACGTCGTCGCCACCGCACCCAGTCCCGGCAGCAACACACCCAGCCGGCCTTCCGCCGGCGCGATCCGACTACCTTGAGCCACGGCTTTCCTCTTCCGTTAGGGTGCCAACCGGCGCCAGCTGCTCGTTCAGGGGCACGCCCCGCGCGTGCTGGTAGACCCACACGATCCGCTGGAACGCCGTGATGTTGGTCAGGATTGCGAGGATGAAGATGACGCCCTTCAGGACCAGCCCGTCCCACGCTTCGCCGAAGAGCAGTGAGGACAACCCGATCAGCACCACTCGCTCCGCGCGCGGCATGAGCCCCACCCGGCAGTCCAGCCCCAGCGCCTCCGCACGCGCACGCGTGTAGCTGATCATCAACGAGCCCGCCATCGCGAGCATGATCAGGTAGATCATGCCCACGTCGCCCAGCTCCAGGCGGTAATCGTTGTAGAGCGAGAGGATCCCGAGGTAGACGACGATCTCGCTGATCCGGTCCAGCGTCGAGTCGTAGAACGCCCCGAACTTGCTCCCGAGCTCCGTCAGCCGCGCCACCCGACCGTCGAGGATGTCGAAGAGGCCGCCCAGCAGCACCAGGAAGCCCGCCAGCCGGACCTCGTGCCGGTGGAACGCCAGCCCGGAACTCACCGTCACCAGGAACCCCAGCGTGGTGAGCAGATTCGGGTGAACCCGGTTCCTCGCCAGCAGGTCCGTCACCGGGTTCAGCACCCGGTACGCCCACCCCCGGAGCGATTCCAAACCGACCATGTGCGGGCCTCAGGAGGGCAGGATGATCCGCGATTGCGCTCCCGCCTCGATCCCCTTCGCGATCTCGCCGTTCACGCGCGCCAGCACTCGTTCGAAGTTCGATTGGGCAGCGACGAGACCCTGGTACACGGGGCTCGCCTGCAGCGTCGCAAAGCTCCGCTCGTAGTCTTCCTGTACCTCGGTGGCCGGCGCCTCGCCGCGCTCGAGCGAGCGCGCCATCTGCCCCTCGAGCTCCCCGAGTCGGTTCAGCAGTTCCACCAGCTCCCGGTCTTCCCCGACCCGCTTCCGCGCGCGGGCCAGGGCCTGGTACTCCTCCGTCTGCCCCAGCAGCCGGCCCAGCTCCCGCGCCTTCTCCATCGTCCCTTCCAGCATGGTCGCTCTTTCTTCGTCTGTTAGCAAGAGTCGCGTCGCTCGGCCAGCACCACCCGGTCCACACCCCCCAGGTCCGCGACGATCCGCGGCGGGCCGTACGCTCCGCGGCGCCCGATCCGCCAGGCCACCTCCTCCGCCTGCCCCACACCGACCTCGAGCGCCAGCAGGCCGCCCGGCTCGATGTGGCGGGGCGCGCCCTCGACCAGCGCTGCCAGCACCTCCAGCCCGGTCGGCCCCGCGAACAGGGCCCCTGCCGGCTCCCAGTCCCGCACGTCCCGCGGCAAGGCGCTCCGATCCGCATCCGCGACGTACGGCGGATTCGACACGACGACGTCGAAGCGCTCCGTGCGGAGCGGCGCGAAGAGCGCACCCTGCCGCAGCTCGAGCCCCGCCTCGAGCCCGAGCCGCGCCGCGTTCTCGCCTGCCAGCTCCAACGCCTCCGCGGACACGTCCGTTGCGACAACCCGCTCGAACGGCCCCTCCTTCAGGAGGCTCAGCGCGATCGCGCCGGAGCCGGTGCCGATGTCCGCCGCCGTGAGCCGGCGCCGCCCTGCTTCCGCCCGGACGCCCGCCCACTTCAGGACCTCCCCCACCAGGACTTCCGTCTCCGGCCGCGGGATCAGCACCCTCCGGTCCACCCGTAGCTCGATCTCCCGGAACGCCGCCTGGCCCGTGATGTACTGGACCGGCTCGCCCGCGAGCCGCCTCGCAACCGCTTCGGCGAACGTCGCGGCTGCTTCTGCCCCCACTGGCTCGCCCGGTGCGAGCGCCAGCTCCAGCCGCTTCACGCCCAGCGCGTGGGCGAGCAGGATCTCCGCCTCCAGCCGCGGATCTTCCACCCACGTCGCCGTCCGCAGGCGTTCCGCGCCAGCCCTCGCCAGCGCTCCGCGCGTCAGGTCGGGACCCGGAGCCATCACGCCACCGTTGTCGAGGGTGCCGCCCGTTGCTCCGCCTCCCGCGCCTCGCGCAGCGCGCCGATCAACTCGTCCAGATCGCCGTCCAGGATCTCGTGCAGCCGGTACAGCGTCAGCCCGATCCGGTGGTCCGTCACCCGTCCCTGCGGGAAGTTGTACGTCCGGATCTTCGCCGACCGATCGCCCGTCCCGACCTGCAGCTTCCTCTCCCGCGCCCGCTCCGCCTCCTGCTCGGCCAGCTTCGCGTCCAGCAGCCGGCTGCGCAGCACCCTCAGCGCCTTCGCCTTGTTCTTGTGCTGCGACTTCTCATCCTGGCACGTCACCACCAGCCCGGTCGGCAGGTGCGTGATCCGCACCGCCGAATCCGTCGTGTTCACCGATTGCCCGCCCGGCCCCGACGACCGGTAGACATCGATCCGCAGGTCCTCATCACGGATCTCGATGTCCACCTCCTCCGCCTCGGGCAACACCGCCACCGTCGCCGCGGAAGTGTGGATCCGGCCCTGGCTCTCCGTGACCGGCACCCGCTGCACGCGATGGACGCCCGATTCGTGCCGCAACGACCCGTACGCATCCCGCCCGCGCACGACGAAGATCACCTCTTTGTACCCGCCCAGATCTCCTTCCGAGACGTTCACGAACTCCACGTCCCAGCCGCGCGATTCCGCGTACCGCGTGTACATCCGGAGCAGGTCCGCCGCGAACAGCCCCGCCTCGTCACCGCCGGTCCCCGCGCGGATCTCCACCACGGCCGCCCGGTCAGCCAGCGGATCCTTCGGCACGAGCGCCCGCCGCAGCTCCTGCTCCAGCCGCTCCGCCTCCTCGCTCAGCTCGGCGATCTCCGTCTCCGCGAGCGCCGTTAGCTCCGCGTCCCCTCCCTGCTCCACCAGCACCCGCGCCTCTGCGAGCTGGGCACGCACCCGGACCAGCCGGCGCGCCGCCTCGGCCGCCGCTTCCAGTTCCGCACGCTCGCGCGCCACGGACTTCAGCCGCTCCGCATCCGAGAACACCGCGGGGTCCGCCAGTTGCTCCGTCAGCGCGTCGTAGCGCCGTAGCACGTCCGTGATCCGATCCTCCCAGCCCATACTCGCTTCTCCAACGCCGAAAGAGCCGGGTCCCGCCCCGGCTCTCCTCTCTCACTCCCCCTTCTGCTCGGCGTTCGCCTCGCCCCACTTCTGCCGGAACCGCTCGACTCGCCCGGCCGTGTCCACCAGCTTCTGCCGCCCCGTGAAGAACGGGTGGCAGACCGAGCAGATTTCCACGTGAATGTCCTTCAACGTGCTGCGCGTCTGGAACGTGTTCCCGCACGCGCAGTGCACCGTCGCGACCTGGTACTCGGGATGGATTCCCTGCTTCATGGCCGTCCCCCCTCGCCGAAAAAAAGGAAGCCCCTGAGGGGCTCGGAATCATTGAAATTTAGTGCGATCCCGCTCCTGGATCAAGTCGCCGCCCCCGCGTCGAAACGGATCGATCAGGGCGCGGAACTGGACGGATCAGCCGGTGCCATCGAGGGCCGCAGCGGCTCCGGCCCCTTTGCCGTCCGCCCGCGTTCGCCCACCCTGGCCCCCTCTGCCGCCGCTCCCGCGTTCGTCCACCCCGGCCCGCTTTGCCGCCCCTCCCGCGTTCGCCCACCCCGACCTTCGAATCAGCTCTTCTCGCGTTCGCCCACCCCCATTTCCCGCCCCTCCTGCCTTTGCCCACCCCGGCCCTCGAATCCGCTCCCGGGACGTCTCGGCCGGCTCGCGCCCGGCGTGAGCCGCGCCAGCCAGGCCAGATCCGCGTCCGTCCCGAGCCGCACGGCGCGCCGCGTGGCGTGCAGGCGCGGGATCGCCTGCACAGGCCTGCCGGATCGGGCCTCTCCACGCCCGGCCCTCCCGGCGTCGCGCCGCATGCGCCGCCCGGAGGTCAGGGCTCGCCAGGCCATCTCGCCACGCTTCCCGCCGGCGCCCGCCGCCGCCACGGCCAGAAACCCGCCCCCTGCGCCCTCGCCGCCCCCTCCCGCTCGATCAACCACGCCGCCACCACCAGCAGCGCCGCGAGCAGCGCGGCGCCCGTGCCGACCCAATCCCCCCAGCGCGCGTAGAGCGTCACGGCATCCGTCGTGTACACGGTCGCCACCCGCACAGCCGGCTCGAAGAGCTCGGTGCGCTCGTAGACGCGCCCCAGCGGGTCCACGAACATCGAGAGCCCCGTGTTGGCCGCCCGTGCGATCCCCACACGCTCCTCGATCGCCCTCATGACCAGGTGCGCCGGATGCTGCCACAACGCGCTGGTCCTCCCGTACCACGCCTCCCGCCCGTACCATGCGTCGTTCGTTATGTTGACCAGGTAGTCCGTTCCCGCACGCCGGTACTCGCGGGAGAGATCCGCGAACGCCGACTCGTAACAGATCAGGACACCGAACCTGGCGTCCCCGACCACCATCACCCGCGTGTCCCCACCTCGCGCCAGCCCTCCGAAGTAGCGCACGTCGCGGATCAACCACTCCAGCCGTCCCGGATCCACGAACGGGATCCGCTCCACGAACGGGACGAGATGGATCTTGTCGTACGGCGGGCCGACGATCCCAGCGCCGGTGATCAGGAATGCGGAGTTGAAGATTTCGGGCCGACCGGGCCCACCCCCCAGCCCGTACGCACCGGCGAGGACGGGGGCGCGGACCTGCGCGCTCATCGTCCGGACCGCCTCGAGCAACCGCGCGCCGGAGGGGTGCTGCAGGGCCGCGGGCAGCGCGACCTCCGGAAAGATCACCACGTCCGCGGAGCCCGGCTCGATCCGCGCCACGAGCCGCTGCAGCGACGCGAGCGAGGAGTCGATCGCCTGCAGCGGGTCCAGTTTGATGTCCTCCGGGATGTTCGGCTGCACGACGGCCACGCGCGCGGCGGGCCGCACGACCAGTGTTTCGGCGCGCCACAAACCGTACGCCGCCGGCGTCGCTGCCACCAGGGCCGCAGCTCCCGCCGCCGCCCACGCGGGCCGCCCCGCACGCGCGCGGACCACCGCCGTGGCCACGAGCGCGTTCACCGCCGCGAGCCAGAACGTCAGGCCCCGCGCTCCCACCAGGTCCGCAGCGCCGGCGAGCTCCGGAAAGCCGGTGAGCGAGGTCCCCAGACCGAGCCAGGGAAAGGACAGGTCGCCCAGGTTGGCCTGCACCCACTCCATTGCCGTCCACAGCACGGGCGCTGCGATCGCGAGCGGCGCGCGCGCGTGTTCGCCCGCGTAATGGAGCAGCCACGCGAACACCGACACGAAGCCGGCCAGGACGACCGTCGTCAGGATGTACGCCGGGATCGCGAGCGCAGAGTAGAAGACGAGCGCGACGGCAAGCCAGTACAGCAGGGGGCCGAAGTAGATGAGGCCGGTGATGAAGCCTGCCCGGCAGGCGGCCCAACGCCCCTCGCGTCCGGGCTCGCGCCCCGCCACGTAGACCAGCAGCGGGACCAGCGCGACGAACGAGGGGATCAGCAGATCGAACGGCGGAAACGCGCTGGCAAGGAGGAGGCCGGACAGGACAGGCAGGCTGCGCTCGCCTCGCACCGGCCGCCCGCTCACGCCTCGATCTCCCTCCCTTCCTCCGCAGACCGGTACGCCAGCGCCACCAGCCGCATCAGCTCGATCTGGTCGCGCGGGAGATCCGTGACGGCGGAGCCTCGCGCGCACTCCACGAAGTGCGCGAGCAGGCGGCGGTATGACGCGGTGTAGAGGTTCTCGTTCCCGGGCACCAGTTGCGGCGTCACATCCAGGAGCCCGTGCTCGACTTCCTTGTAGACGGCGAACGGCGCCAGCGACCCGGAACCGCGGGTCGCCAGCAGCCGCAAATAGTGCCGGTCGCGCTCCGCGACGAGACTCCAGCTCGCCGCCACTGAGATCGCCGCACCGTTCCGCAACTGGAGCAGCAGCACCGCTGAATCCTCAACCTCTATCCCCTCGCCCGGGTGCGTGTGCGCCGTCACCCGCGCCACCGACGGGTAATCCAGCAACCACAGGCAGAGGTCGAGCACCTGTACGCCCAGATCCATGAGCGCGCCGCCCCCCGCGGTCGCCCGCCGGTGCCGCCACGTCGGCCGCACCGTCCGCACCTTGCGGTTCATCCACGCGGACTTCACGAGGAAGACCGTGCCCAGCTCACCACCCTGGAGGAACGGCTTCAGCGAGAGTGCGTCCGGCCGGTAGCGCGTGTTCATCGCCACCATCAACGTGCGCCCCGCCCGCTCCGCCGCCTCGACCACCCGCGCGGCGCCCGCCGAGTCGAGCGCCAGGGGCTTCTCCACGAGCACGTGCTTGCCCGCCTCCAACGCCGCGATCGCCTGCTCCTGGTGCATGTGGCTCGGTGTGCACACGATCACCGCGTCCAGGTCATCCGCGGCGAACACCTCCTCGTCTCTCCGGTAGACGCGCGGGATCCCGAACCGGCTCGCGATCGCCGCCGCCTTCGAGCGGTCCACGTCGCACACCGCTTCCACGCGCGCACCCGCCAGTTGCGCGAGCACCGGGAGATGCACCACCTGCGCGATGGCCCCCGTCCCCAGGAGCCCGATCCGGACTTCGCCATCCGTGCTCATCTCGGCCGTCCCCTCCGCCTGTCTCGCTCACCGCGCCGTCTCACGCGCCTGTGCCTCCCGTCCCCGCCTATCGCCCCGCGCCGCCTCGCGCCCGCCCCGGCGCGAGCCCGATCTCCGTCGCGTCACCCGTGCCCGGGACCAGCAGTGATGCCCCGACACGCAAGCTCGGGTAGCGCAGGTCGCTGAGCAGCGTGTAGCGCGCCTCCGCGAACAGCCGCAGCCGGCGCACCGGCTCGAACTCGATCCCCGCGAGCCCGGTCACGCCCGCGCTGAACGAATCCAGCGCCTCTTCCACGAACGTGCCCTCGATCACCTCGCCCCGGGCGTTCAACGCGTGCGCAGTGAGCCCCATGCCCAGGTAGGTCAGGATGCGGAGCGGCATCGCCCACACGTACTGTCCGTCCAGCCCGAGGGCAAGCCCGGTCCAGTCCACCTCGCCCAGGTCGGAACCCTCCACCACCACGCCATTGTCTCGCAGCGAAGGCAGATTGTTCAGTTGCGCCGCAAGGCGATCCAGCTCCCGCCGCTTCAGCTCGGAGCTCCAGTACGTGAGCGACGGCACGATGCGCACGCCGGGTCCGAGGTACCCGAGATCCACGCGCATCCCGTACGAGAGCGTCGGCTCGACCATGTTCGGCCAGATGTAGCCCGCGTCCACGCCGAACCCGCGGAGCTTCAGGTTCTCGTAGTCGTAATCCGCGAGCGTCTGCCCGGCGGCTGTCACGGGCACCAGCGTGAACAGCACGACCAACGCTCCAGACCAGCATCGCATCATGGTCTCGCTCCATCGTTCGCGCGGGTCGCCGCCCGGCGCAGCCCGGCTCCCCGTACCGCGGCTCCGTCGGCTCCGCGTCAGTAGATCCGCTCGATTCGTGTGTCCGGATAGTACGCCGCGAGGATCTCCCGGTAGCTCTGCCCGGCGCGGGCACGTCCCAGCGCACCCGTCTGACACATGCCCACTCCGTGCCCCCACCCGCCACCGCCCACCGATGCGCCCTGCACCTCGCCGCCGTCGGCCGCGACGTCCAGCTCGATGAACGTGCTGTTCAGCAGCCGCCCCGCCTGGGGCCGGAGAATCCAGCGGATCGAGTCGCCGCGCACCACGTACGTCCCCGCATCCGTCTCCACCCGCAGCCCCGCCGCACGGCCCGACGGCGTCCGGCCCGTCAGGGCCAGGCCCAGGATGCGCCCCACGCGTCCCGCCGGTACGCCCGCGTGCTCGACCAGCGTGCGCCGGAGGATGGCGGCCAGTTCGCTGCCCGTCCACGTCTCCGTCCAGCGGAAGCGATTGGAGCTCTCGCAGTAGTAGCGGTCCGTCCCCGGAATTGCATCCGAGACGGATCGCAGGTACGGCAATGGCGCATGCGGCCACACCTCTTCGATCGCAGCGGTGCGCCCGCCGCACGTCGAGTGGTAGTAGGCGAGGATCGGCACGCCCTCGTACGTCACGATCTCGCCACGCGTCTCCCGCACGGCGCGCGCGACCACCGGCGCCTCGTGCTCCAGCCCGGAGTAGACCTGGTCCGCTACCGTCGCGTAGAAGTCGAAACCCAACGCCTCGCGGTTCCCCAGGTTGCCGATCGCATACGTGCGCGCCGCAACCGCCTGGGCCTTGACCGCCTCGATCTCCGCCTCGGGCCGGATGCCGATCTCCTCCGGGACGACGCCCAGCAGGTACGCTTCCAGCTCGAGCACGTTCACCGCCGTCACGCGCCCGGGGCCCACCGCTCGCACCAGCGCCGTGCCCCGGTACCGCCGCTGGCCGATCACCACCGCTCCTTCCCCGCGTGGCACCACGCTCACCACGGCTGTCGTCGGCCCCACGCTGCGCCCGCGTCCGCCTCTCCCCACCAGCCGCCCCGCCTTATCCGCCGTGAACGTCCACCGCTCGCCCGGCGCTGCCGCGATCCCGGTCTCCGCACCGGCCACGCGAACGATGTAGGAGCCGTCCGCCCCGACCACGACTTCGGCCTTGTTCACGGCGACGCCGACCCGCACCAGCGGCTCCGCCGATGGCATCCTCGTCCGCACGGGCCCTGGCGCGGGCCCTGCCGGCCGGCACGCCGCCGCCAGCGCGCATGCCGCCACGAGCCCCGCCCATGCGGGCGCCCTCATCCCAGCGCCTCCCGCAGCGCGGCGCGCGTCTGCTCCAGCGTGAAGTCGATGTCCGCGTCCGTGTGCGCCAGCGAGAGGAAGCACGCCTCGTAGGGCGAGGGCGGGAGGTAGACGCCGCGCGCGAGGCAGGCCCGGAAGAAGCGCGCGAACAGCCCCGCGTCCGCGCGCCGCGCATCGTCGAAGTCGCGCACCGGCCCTTCCGTCAGGTGGACACCCCAGAGCCCGCCGGCCGCCTCCCCCCACATCGGCACCCCCAACTCCCGCGCGTGCCCCAGCAGCCCCTCGACCAGCCGCATCGCGCGCCGCTCCAGCTCCGCGTGCGGCCGCTGGTCCGCGATCACCCGGAGCTGCGCGAGCCCCGCCGCCATGGCCAGCGGATTGCCGGACAGCGTCCCCGCCTGGTACACGGGCCCCGCAGGCGCGACCTGTTCCATCAGCTCGCGCCTCCCTCCGTACGCCCCGACCGGCAGCCCACCGCCGATGACCTTGCCCAGCGTCGTCAGGTCCGGCTCGATGCCGAACCGCTCCTGCGCGCCGCCCGCCGCCACGCGGAAGCCGGTCATCACCTCATCGAAGACCAGCAGCGCGCCGTGCTCGCGGGTCACGCGCCGCAACAGCTCGAGGAAGCCGGGCGCGGGCGGGATGAAACCCGCGTTGCCCACGATCGGCTCGACGATGACGCAGGCGATCTCCTCGCCTCGCTCCCGGAAGACCGCCTCGACCGCCGCGCCGTCGTTGAACGGCACGCTCAGCGTCAGCGCAGCCAGCGCCGCAGGCACGCCCGGCGAGTCCGGCAGGCCCAGCGTCGCCGCGCCACTGCCCGCCTGCACCAGAAAGCTGTCCCCGTGGCCGTGGTAGCAGCCCGCGAACTTCAGCACGCGGTCGCGGCCCGTCGCCGCGCGCGCGAGGCGCACGGCGGACATCGTCGCCTCCGTCCCGCTGTTCACGAACCGCACCATTTCGACGGACGGCACCAGCGCCGCCACCGCCTCCGCCAGCTCCACCTCGGCCGCGCACGGCGCGCCGTAGCTCGTCCCGCGCGCCGCCGCCTCCGCCACCGCCTGCACGATCTCCGGCGCCGCATGACCCAGCAGCAGCGCGCCCCAGCTCAGCACGTAATCCACGTACGCGCGCCCATCCACGTCCCACAGCCGCGCGCCCTCGGCGCGCTCCACGAACAACGGCTCGCCGCCCACCGCGCGGAACGCACGCACGGGCGAGTTCACGCCGCCCGGGATCCGCCGCCGCGCCTGTTCGAACAGCGCCGCGCTCCGTTCGCCGCTCGCCACGCCTACCGCACCTTCTCGATGAAGTCGCCCGTCAGCTCGTGCTCGTCCGCGCCGGTCACGCGCACGCGCACGAACTCGCCCGCACGCACGCCGGCCGCTCCACGGATCAGCACCACGCCGTCCACCTCCACCGCGTCGCGCGATGAACGCCCCACCGCCACGCCCGCTCCACCCTCCGAGGCCGCACGGTCCACCAGCACCACCAGCTCGCGCCCGACTTGCGCCTCGTTCCGTTCCAGCGTGATCCCACGCTGCACGTCCTCCAGCCGCTCGAGCCGCTCGCGCTTCACCTCGTCCGGCACCTGATCCGGCATCTCCGCCGCGGGCGTGCCCTCCTCCGCCGAGAACGCGAACGCGCCCACGTGGTCGAACCGGATCTCCTCCAGCAGGTCGAGCAACGCCTGGAAGTCCTCCTCCGTCTCGCCCGGGAATCCCACGATCACCGTCGTCCGCAGCGCCAGGTCCGGCACCGCATCGCGCAGCCATTGCACCCGCTCGCGGATCGTCGCGCGCCGCTCCGGCCGCCGCATCCGCTTCAGCACCGCGTCGGACCCGTGCTGGATCGGCATGTCCAGGTACGGCACGATGCGCGGCTCGCGCGCCATCAGCTCCACCAGGTCCCGCTGGATCCCCGAAGGATACATGTAGAATAGCCGGAACCACGGGATCGCAGTCTCCGCGAGCAGTGCCTCGAGCAGCTCGCAGAGCCGCCCCGTGCGAGGGCCGCGCCGCTCGCGTCCGTTCCTTCCCGCCGCCGCGGCCGCGCGCACGCTCCGCGCCCCGGCGCCCGCGTCCACACCGGCCATCCGGGCGAACGGCCGCCCCACGAACAGCCCGTTCCCCCCGTCCGCGATTTCCCCCGCGGTCCCCTCACCCGGGTGGCCGGGCCGAGGGAGAGGGCCACCCTCACCGCCACCAGTCTCCTCCTCGCGCCGGAAGAGGTCCCGTCCATACCACGTGGTGTCCTGGCTGACCAGTCCCAGCTCGACGACGCCGGAGGCTTCCAGCTCCTGGGCCTCCCGCACGAGCTGCTCGATCGGCGCCGAGCGATGCTTTCCGCGCATCAACGGGATCGCGCAGAACGTGCACGCGTGGTCACAGCCCTCGCTCACCTTGAGGAACGACGTGTGCCGCCGGTTCGAGCTCAGCCGCAGCGGCTGCTCCATCGTCGGCACACCACCGTCCGCCTGGAGCAGCCCGCGCGACCGCAACTCCTCCACGAGCCGGCCGGCCTCGGTGAGCCCCAGGAACAGGTCGACCTCCGGCAGCTCGCGCGCGAGCTCCTCCTTGTAGCGCTGCACCAGACAGCCCATCGCCACCACCGCGCGCACCCGACCCTCGGCCTTCAGCCGTACCGCGTCCAGCAGCGCGTCGATGGACTCCTCTTTCGCGATGTCGATGAAGCCACACGTGTTGATGACGATGACGTCGGCGCCATTCGCCCCCTCGCCGACACGCGCGCCCGCGCCCGCGAGCCACGCCCGGATTCGCTCGCTGTCCACGGTGTTCTTGTCACAGCCCAGCGTGACCATTCCCACGCGCGGGCCGCGCGCAGGCGCAGCCCCGCCGGCGGGCTGCACCGGTCCCCTCAGCACGGGCAGGGCGCGGGTGGATCGGCTCTGGTGGCGCATGATTCGGGGGTTCCAGGAATCCAGGCTGGAAGGCGGCCGAATATACGCGCGGCCCGGCGGACGATCAACGCTGCCGGGCCGCGCCGCATCCGCTGACTCAGCCGCGCTCCACGATGTGCGCGTTCGGCGGCGGCGTGAAGCGGAACAGCTCTTCGTCGAGCGGCTGGTTGATCTCGAGGCCGTGGAGCTCGATGAGCCGCACGTTGCCGTTCTCCTCCGTGATCTCGAAGCGGCGGACCAGGTAGTCGCGGTCATCCACCCAGATCCGGAGCCGCTCGTACCCCTGGGGCTGCTTCGGGACCAGCGTCAGGACGTACGCATCCCGCCCGCCGACCGCCTCACGCCCGTCCAGCGTCGCGTCGAAGCGCTCCAGCGGATTGCCGACGAACTGGCTGCGCAGGTCCACTCCGGTCGAGCCCTGCTCCCCCGCGGGCGCCCGCATCACCTGGAGCGAATCCACGCTCGGGTAGTAGACCCAGAAATGGCGGCCGTCGCTCACGATCACGTCGCCTGCCGGGTCCTCGAAGCGCATGAGGAAGCGGTCCGGGTGGCGCTGGTACAGTCGGCCCTTGCTCCGCACATCCGTCCGCAGCAACCGATTCCGCAACCGCTGCGTGAACTCCGCCGCCATCGTGTTGACGCGTGCGTACGCCAGGGACGCACGCCGCAGGATCGCAGCCGCATCCGCTTGCGGGGTGTCCCGCGCGCCGCTCGTCTCCGCCCCCGGCGCGGCGTCCGCTGGCTGCCCGGGCTGCGCGCCGTCCCGTGGCCGCGCCGGAGCGTCGCCGCCCGGCGCCGCGGTCGTCTCCGAGGCACCTCTCCCAGCCGTTTCCACTGCCGACGACGCGTCGGGAGCCGGCGCCGGACGCGCCTCCACGCCCCCGGACGCCGCGGCGTCCTCGCCAGCGCGGCGGCCGGCCGCCGCGTACCCGGACTCAGCCGCGGCCGGCGCGGCACCGGCCGCGTCCTCTTCCGGCATCCGCCGCCCCACGCCGATGGCCAGCGCGATCACCGCGCAGACGGCGGCCACGATCATCGCGATCCGTCTCATCACCTCTCGCTACACGAAGGCTCCGGTTACCGCTCGTGGTACACGGTCGCCGGAGCCCTCGTTCCTGTCTTTCCGGGCCGGCCACGCCTCGCCCGGGTCCGTGGTGCGGGCGAGCCGGACGCGCCAGCTCACTCCCCCAGCAGCGAGTCCAGCGCCTCGAACCCCACCAGCACTTCACGCGGCTTCGATCCGTCCGGCGGCCCGAGCACGCCCGCGTGGTGGAGCTGATCGATGATCCGTGCCGCGCGCCCGTACCCGATGCGAAGTCGCCGCTGCAGCAGCGACGTCGAGCCCTGGCGGAACTGGATGCACACCTCGGCCGCCTGACGGAACAGCGGATCGCGCTCCTCAAGCAGCGTGAGCTCTGCGTCCTCGCCCTCCTCCTCCGCCTCGAGCGCGCGGACCATCTCGAGGATGTCGTCCTCCACGCCGGGCCGCTCCGCCGCCCGCTCGCGATACCACTGCATGAGCCGCTCGGTGTCTTCCGTCGGCAGGAACGCGCCCTGGATCCGCACCGGGTCCGACTGGCCCGGCGGCAAGAACAGCATGTCGCCGTTGCCGAGCAGCGCGTCCGCGCCGTTCTGGTCCAGGATCGTGCGCGAATCGACTTTCGAGCTCACGCGGAACGCGATCCGGCACGGGAAGTTCGCCTTGATCAGGCCGGTGATCACGTTCACGCTCGGGCGCTGCGTCGCCACGATCAGGTGGATCCCGATCGCCCGCGCCTTCTGTGCGAGCTGCGCCAGCGGCTTCTCGATCTCCGCCTGCACGGACAGCATCAGGTCCGCCAGCTCGTCCACGACGATCACGATGAACGGCAGCGGGCCGTCCTTGTAGATCCAGCGGTCGGGGTCGCCCTCCTCGCCTGCCGGCTCCACGCGGCGCAGCGTCTGACCGTCCAGGACCCGCCGGTTGAACTCGAGGATCGAGCGCGCGCCGTTCTCCGACAGCAGCTCGTAGCGGCGCTCCATCTCGAGCACGGCCCACTTCAGGACCGTGGCCGCGTCCTTCGGGTCCGTCACCACCGGGTGGCGCAGGTGGGGCAGGTCCCGGTACATGCTGAGCTCGACCATCTTCGGGTCGATCAGGAGCAGGCGGAGCGACCGCGGCGAGTGCCGGTAGACCAGGCTCGTGATGATGGTGTTGATGCAGACGGACTTGCCCGAGCCCGTCGCGCCCGCGATCAGCAGGTGCGGCATCCGGGCGAGGTCCGCGACGTAAGGCTTGCCTGTGAGGTCGCGACCCAGCGCGAGCGGGAGGTTGCTGCGGCTGCGCTGGAACGCCGACGTCTCCAGCAGGTCCCGCAGCATCACCACTTCCGGCTCCGGGTTCGGCACCTCGACCCCCACCGCCCCCTTGCCCGGAATCGGCGCCACGATCCGCACGCTCGGCGCCTTCAGCGCGAGCGCCAAGTCCGCGTCCAGCGCGGCGATCTTGTTCACCTTCACGCCCGCTGCGGGGATCACCTCGAACTGCGTCACCACGGGCCCGGTGGTCCTGCCGCCGATTCGCCCTTCCACCTTGAACGTGCGCAGCGTCTCGACGACCACCTCGCCCAGGCGGTCCAGCTCCTCATCGCTGAGCGACGCGGACCGCGGCGGCTGCTCCGTCAGCAGCGAGAGCGGAGGCCGGTCCTCGGACCCGGGGTCTCCCGGATCCTCGAGCAGCGGCTCGGGTGGCGGCGCGGCGCGGCGCGCGCCCCGCCCCGCCCGAGCGCTCCCTGCCTTGCCCTCGCGCGCGGGTTCGGCGCGCGGGGCCGGCGGAGCCACGGCCACGGCCTCCAGCGCGCCCCGGAACGGGACATCGGGCGCGTCCACGGGGAGCGCCGCGTTCGCGGGGGCCGCGGCATCCGCCGCCCGCAGGCGCGCGCCCATGTTCCGCGCCGCACGCCACGTCCCCTGCACGGCCGCTCTGATCGGGTTCCAGCCGATCGTCCCGACGCACAGCGCGATGAAGAGGAACACCAGGACCACGATCGCGCCGAACGGCCCCAGCCCTGCGGCCAGCGGAACGCCCAACGCCGTTCCCGCCCAGCCCGCGCCCGGCAGCGGCTCCAGCCACGGGTCCCTGCCCTCCAGGCCGACCAGCGCCGCCCCCGTCGGCAGCAGCAGCGCCAGCCCCAGCGCCAGCGCGCCCCACCGGATCGCGTTCTCCTTCTCCAGCCAGCCGAAGCAGCCCGCGCCGGCCAGTGCGGGGACCGCCACGACGAGGGGCAGGCCCACGCCCAGCGCCCGGAAGCCCCACCGCGAGATCAGGGCTCCCATCCCGCCCATGAGGTTGCCTCGGGGGAACGCGCTCTCCGCCGCCGGCCCCAGCACCGCCGGTGGAATCAGGCTCAGCCCCAACAGTACGGTCACGGCCAGCAAGCCGATGCCGAGCAGCTCGCGTCTCTGCGATTCCGAAAGCATGTCCCGTCCGGCACCCGCGCCTAGAGCGAAACCTGCCGCTCCCGCAGCCGCGGCACCACCGAGTGCCGGTCCACGGTCGCGCAATACATCACATCGTCACCGTGCCCGATCTCCCGCAGTTGGCGCCCCGCGGCCGAGCGGTGGAGCCAGCTCTCCAGTCTGCGGGTTGCCCGCCGCGCCAGCGACATCGCTACCGCCGCCGCATCGTTCCCCCGCGGCGCACGCTCCAGCCGCTCGCGCAGCCGCAGGGCCAGCATCCCGGCGCACAACGCGTCCTCCAGCGCGAAACGCCGCTCGCGCCCCGCGCACACCACCGCGACGTCCTCACCCGCCCCCGCCAGCTCCGTCACCACCGCGTCCAGGTTGGACAGCGCCGCGATCACGACCTGACGCGCACCCGCACACGTCGACAGCGCCGGCGTCCCGTTCGTCGTCGCCATCACCAGCACCTTGCCCGCGACCCGCCCCGCCGTGAACTCCAGCGGCGAGTTGCCCAGGTCGAACCCCGGGATCTTCAGCCCGCGCCGCTCCCCGCACAGCAGCACGTCCTGACGCCCCAACACCTGCGCGAGCTGGACCGCATCGTCCGCCGTCTGCGTCGGGAAGATGGTGCGTGCCCCGTTCGCCAGGGCTTCCACGATCGTGCTCGTCGCCCGGAGCACGTCGATCACCACCGCGATCCGGCCGCCCAGCTCGCTCGTGCCCAGCTCTCCGGGCGTGAAGTAGACGTCGATCCTCACGTCCCCACCACAGCCCGGCTCGCCATCCGGCGCTCGAGGTACTTCGTGTCCACTTCACCCGCGACGAACTCCGGCTCCTGGATCAGCTCCAGGAGGAACGGGATCGTCGTCTGCACACCCTCGATGATGAAAGACTCGAGCGCCAGGCGCATCCTGGCCAGCGCCTCCTCGCGCGTGTTCCCGTGCACGATCAGCTTTCCGATCAGCGAGTCGTAATACGCAGGGACGCGATACCCCGCGTACGCATGCGTGTCGACCCGCACGCCCGGCCCGCCCGGCGGATGGAAGATCGTGATCGTCCCGGGGCTCGGCTGGAAGTTCCGCGCCGGATCCTCCGCGTTGATCCGGCACTCGATCGCGTGCCCCCGCAGCTCCAGCGGGCGGTCGTTCGGCACCGTCATCGGCTCGCCCGCCGCGATCCGGATCTGCTCCTTCACCAGGTCCACGCCCGTGACCAGCTCCGTCACCGGGTGCTCGACCTGGATCCGCGTGTTCATCTCCATGAAGTAGAAGCGGCCGTCTTCGTCCAGCAGGAACTCGATCGTCCCCGCGGAGACGTAGCCGATCGCCTCCGCCCCTCGCACCGCCGCCTCGCCCATCGCCCGCCGCAGATCCGGCGTCAGCGCCGGCGACGGCGCCTCCTCGATCAGCTTCTGGTGGCGGCGCTGGATCGAGCAGTCGCGCTCGCCCAGATGCACCACCCGGCCGTGCTTGTCCCCCAGCACCTGGAGCTCGATGTGCCGCGGCCGCGCCAGATAGCGTTCCAGGTACACCGACGGATCGCCGAACGCGGCCTGTGCCTCGCGCTGCGCCATCTGGAACTGCGCCGCGAAGCTCGCCTCGTCCGGCGCCACCCGCATCCCCTTGCCACCGCCTCCCGCCGCCGCCTTGATCAGCACCGGGAACCCGATCTCGCGCGCCGTCGCGAGCGCCTCGTCCACGCTCGCCACCGCGCCCTCGCTCCCCGGCACCGTAGGCACCCCCACCGACGCCATCGTCCGCCGCGCCACGGCCTTGTCCCCCATCTGCCGGATCTGCTCGGCCGTCGGTCCGATGAACGCGATCTCCGAGCGCTCGCAGATCTCCGCGAACTCCGCGTTCTCCGCGAGGAAGCCGTAGCCGGGATGGATCGCCTCCGCCCCCGTCACTTCCGCCGCCGCGATGATGCGCGGGATGTTCAGGTAGCTCTCCCGCGCCGGCGCCGGGCCGATGCAAACGTCCTCGTCCGCGAAGCGCACGTGCAGCGAGTCACGGTCCGCTTCGCTGTACACCGCCACCGTCCGGATGCCCATCTCCCGGCAGGCGCGGATCACCCGGAGCGCGATCTCGCCCCGGTTCGCGATCAGGATCTTTCTGAACATGGGATTGCGTGCAGTCGCGTCGCTCCCGATGCCTCCCACCCGCCCCTCCCGCCCCGTCGATCGGCGAGCGGAGACGACCGCCCTCGCGGCCCGGGCTCCATACGACTGTCGTGTCTGGGAGGATGCGGGCGGAGGTGATTCAGGAACGCGTACCGATCGGCTCGATCCGGAACAGCACCTGCCCGTACTCCACGGGCTCCGCGTTCTCGACCAGGATCTCCCGCACGATCCCGTCGACCTCGGACTCGAGCTCGTTCATCAGCTTCATCGCTTCCAGAATACAGAGCGTCTGGCCTTTCGTCACCGTGCTCCCCACTTCCACGTAGGGCGGCGCCTCTGGCGCCGGCGCCGCGTAGAACGTGCCCACCATTGGCGACTTGACCTCGACCAGCTCCCGCGCCGGCGCGGGCGCCGGCTCCGGTGCCGGGGCGGCAGGCACGGCCGGCGCGGCCTCCGCCGCACCGGGCCCCGACGGCGCCGTGGCCCCGCCGGCCTGCGCCGCGATCACCGGCGCTGGCACCGGCGCGACCGGCGCCGCCACCGCCGGGCCGGCGACCACCGCCGGGCTCTTCGAGATGCGGATGCGCGTCCCGGCGCGCGCGATCTCGAGCGAGTCGATCCCGCTCTCGTCGACCACCGCGATCAGCGCCCGCAAGAAATCGATCTCGATCATCGGCCGCACAGACCCCGCGCCTCGTCCTCCCTTCCCGTTCTCCAGCCCCCCTGCCGGGGCATCCACTCCATCCGTCGCGGCGCTCCGCGCGCGGCCGCCGCTCGTCTCCGACCGCGCCCCGCGCCCGGCCGCCCCACCTGCCTTGCGGCCGGTGCTCGACCGCCGCGTCACCGACGGCTGCTCTCCGCTCTTCGGCATGCCGCCCCTCCCTTACTGAATTCCGGGACCCAGCGCCGGCGGGCTCACCACGCTCCGCCAGTCCCCCTCGCCGCGCCACCCGCCGCCGTCACCGGGCGGCTCGGAGATGCGCGACGAGACCCCTCAGTCCCAGCAAGTAGCTCTCTGTTCCGAAACCCGCGACCGTGCCCACCGCTCGCGCCGCCAGCAGCGAACGGTGACGGAACGGCTCGCGCGCCTGCGGATTCGTGATGTGAACCTCCACGAACGGCCGGGCCACACCGACCAGCGCGTCCAGGATCGCCACGCTCGTGTGCGTGTACGCACCCGCATTGACCACGTACCCCGAAACCCGCTCCGCGCTCACCTGGATCCAGTCCACCAGCTCCCCTTCGCCGTTCGACTGGAACACCTCCAGCTCCACGCCCAGCTCGCCCGCGACCGCGCGCAGCGCCTCGTTCACCTCGTCCAGCGTCGCGCGCCCGTACACCTGCGGCTCGCGCCGGCCCAGCAGGTTCAGGTTCGGGCCGTGCAGCACACCCACTCTCAACGCTTCAAGCTTTGCAGCCAAGCCCGGAACATCTCCAGGTCATCATCGTCATCCTCCTCCCCCCGTTCGGCCGCCGCCCCAGTCGCCGACGACGTCTCGTGCGGCTGCACCTCCTGCGCCGCGCCCTCTTCCGCAGCGGCATCACCCTCCGGCTCCGCCTGCGCCCCGGGCCTCCAATCGAGTAGCTGCGCCAGGTACTCGCCGACCGTCGGCTCGCCCGGTACGCCCTCCGCCTCCCCCTGCCCCTGCTCCAGCCATGCGTACGGGCTCACATCCGCGGCAGGCGCACCCTCCCCGCCCGTCCACATCGCTTCCACCTCTTCCACCCGCGCTCCTCCCGCCGCGACGGGCGCGCCCCCCCTCGGCCCGACGACCTCCCAACCGGCCCCGCTCTCCTCTCCGGCCGCCTCCCCGGCAAGGCGCGCCTCCGCCTCGCGCAGCCGCGCCTCCAGCCGCGCCTCACCCGGACGCGCTGCGACGAGCTGCCGGTAAAGCCCCACCGCCCGCTCCACGAGACCCTGCGCCAGGTAGAGCTCCGCAAGCGTCTCTGTCACGACCTCCCCACCCGGCGCTTCTCCTCCTTGCTCGATGCCCGCCCCCGCCGTCCCGCTGGCGGACTCCGCCGCGGTGGCCGGTCCGCCGCCCGCCTCAGCCCCTTCTGCCGCCTGCATCGCTGCGCCCACGCCCGCGTCCTCGCCGATCGGGAAGCCGTGCGACTCGGCCGCCGCACCCGCCGGCGGGCTCGCTGCGCCCACATCGCTGGCTCCTGCCGCGGGCGCCACAGTGCCGGCAGCGCCGATTCCTGGCGCGGGTGTCACGGTGCCGGAATCGCTGACCCCTGCCCAGGGTGTCGCGGTGGCGGCATCGGTGACTCCTGCCCAGGGTGTCGCGGTGGCGGCATCGCCGACTTCCGCCCCGGGGATTGCGGTGCCGGCGTCGCCCACTTCCGCCCCGGGGGTTGCGCCGCTGGCATCGCCAACTCCTGCCCCGGGCGTTGCAGCGCTGGCTTCGCCGGCTTCCGCCCTGAGGGTTGCGGCGGTGGCACCGCCGGCTTCCGCTCCGGGTGTGGCGACGCTGGCATCGCCGGCTCCTGCCGCCGGGCTCCAGGGATCGCTGGTCCCCTCCACATCCGCTGCCACGGCGCTTCCGGCCGCCTCCGCCCACGCCGCGGCTGCGCTCTCCTCCGCCACCACCGGCTCGACGCCGGCGCGGTCCGGCTCCACGGCCGCCCCTTCGAGGTCCGGCGTCCGATCCTCCGCGGGCTCCGCTGCGAGCGGCGAGGCCTCGGCCCCCTCTCGCGGACCCGCCTGCACGCCATCCGCGTACTCCGCACCCGCAGGCGCGTCCTCCTCGCCCCCTCTACCGCTCCCCGCGTCGGGCTCCGCCGCCTCGGACCCGACCGCTGCCGGCTCCCCCTGCACCTCCTCCTCCGCCAGCGGCGTCCAGGCCTCCAGCGGGATCGCCGCCGACTCGGGGTCCAGGTACTCATCCTCGAATAGCAGCGAGTGGCTGCCCGGCGGCAGATCGGTCAGGGCGCCGACCTCGATGTCCAGTTCCTCGAAGGCCTGGTCGTCCGGCCCCGCGCCCGCAGCGGGTGAGGTCTCCGCGCCGGCGTCTCCCCGGGCCTCCTGATGCTCCTCTCCCGTGGCATCCGCGGCCGCGCCTTGCGCGGCCGCGAACGCCTCCGGCTCCGCAGTGGCCGCCTCGGCCGGCGCCGCGCCGCTCGCCTCGCCCGGAACTGCGGGTGGCCCTGCATCACGCGCCTCGACCGCCGCCGCCTCCGCCGCCCCGGCCTCCCACGCACCGGGCCCCGGCTCCGCCGCCGGGAGCGCCTCGTCCGCGGCCGACGACGGCGCGGCCGCCCCGGCCGGATCCGCGCCGCCCTGCACGGCCGCCGCACCCGACGGCATGTGTTCGGCGGCCCCGGCGGGACCGTGTCCGCCTGCCGCCTCGACCTGCCCCGCCGTCCCGGCCTCCCCGGCCGTCTCGGCTTCCTCCGCCCTGTCGGCCTCCCCCGCCGCGTCGACGGCGACCGCTGCGGCGGTCGCCGTGCCTGCCGTCGTGGCGAATCGCTCTGCGAGCATCACGTCGCGAGACTTCTCCGCCTCCTCGCGAGGCTTCTCCGCCTCCTCCTGGGCGGCCTCCTCTATCGCAGCGCTCGCCGCATCGGCTGCCGCGGCGCGCGCGGCATCTTCTTCATCAGCGCGCGGTTCCGCCCCGCCGGCGCTCGCCGCCACAGTCCCGTCCGCCTCGGCATACGGCGCCGCCGCGGATTGGTCCCCCCCGACCGCCGCCGGGCCGGCGACGATGCGATCCTCCGATCCGGCGGCGCCCTCCGCCGGCCGCAGCGCCTCGGCGATCTCGCGGATGGTCGCCTCCAGCTCGGCGCTCGATGGGTCTCTGGCGTAGAGCTGTTCGTAGTAGCCGAGCGCCTCCCGTAGCCGCCCCGCCCGCCGCGCCAGGTCCCCGAGCGCGCGCAGCGCCACGAGGTTCTCCGGATCCAGGCGCAGCACGCGCCGGAACGCCGCCTCCGCATCGCTCTCGAGGCC
>DASVDH010000113.1:0-6194 GCA_036381195.1 Longimicrobiales bacterium
GAGGGAGGTCGAACATCGCGATCGAAAAGAGAGTCCGCGTGAACCGGCAGATCCGGATCAGCCCGGTCCGGGTCATCAGTGCCGAGGGCGCGCAGCTCGGCATCATGCCGGTCGATGAAGCGCTTGCCGCCGCCGAGAGCCAGGGCCTGGATCTGGTGGAGGTGGCGCCCAACGCGCGGCCGCCGGTGGTCCGCATCATGGACTACGGCAAGTTCAAGTACGAGCAGGCCCGCAAGGCCCGCGAGGCGCGCAAGAAGCAGCACCAGATCCAGATCAAGGAAGTCAAGTTCCGGCCCGGCATCGAGCCGCACGACTTCGAGTTCAAGATCCGGCATGCGCGCCGCTTCCTCGAGGAAGGCAACAAGGTCAAGGCCACGATGATGTTCCGCGGCCGGCAGATGGCCCACCCGGAGATCGGCCGGGACGTGCTGGTCCGTGTCGCCCAGGCGCTGGAGGACGTCGGCCGCATCGAGTCCGAGCCGGTCCTCGAGGGCCGCAACATGACGATGATCCTGGCCCCGCGGCGCTGACGCGCGCCGGCGGCGGCCGGTGGGTCGAGGGGGTTTCGGGAGGTCACGATGCCCAAGATGAAGACGAGCAAGAGCGCGGCGAAGCGCTTCCGGCTGACCGGCACCGGCAAGGTCCGGCGCCGTCACGCCAACAAGAGCCACATCCTGACGAAGAAGACGCCCAAGCGGAAGCGGCACCTGACCAGGCCGACCCTGGTCGCGAAGGCCGACGAGGCGCGGGTGAGGCGGCTGCTGGGAGGGTGAGGCATGGCACGGACCACGAACGCGGTGGCCCGCCACCGCAAGAAGAAGCGTTACCTCAAGGCGGCGAAGGGTTACTGGGGAGCGCGCTCCAAGCTATGGCGCATCGCCAAGAACGCGGTGGAGCGCGGCTGGGCGTATTCCTACCGCGACCGCAAGCAGCGCAAGCGCCAGTTCCGGCGCCTGTGGATCTCGCGGATCAACGCGGCCGTGCGCGCCCACGACGACGCCTTGAGCTACTCCCGTTTCGTCAACGGCCTCAAGCACGCCGGCATCGAGGTCAACCGGAAGGTGCTCGCCGACCTCGCGGTCCGCGACCCGGCTGCCTTTGGCGAACTGGTCCGCCAGGCCCGGGCGCACCTCGGCTGATCGAGGCGGGTCGGCGCTCGCCGCCCGGTGCGCACGTGGCGCGGCCTGAGGGCTACGCGGTCATCGGCCTCGGCCTCTTCGGAGACGCCATCGCCCGCACCCTCGCGGGCCTCGGCCACCGCGTGCTCGCCATCGACCGCACCCTCGCCGCCGTCGAGGCGGTGGGGGCCGAGGTCGCGGAGGCCGTGCAGGCCGATGGGACGGACCGCGAGACGCTGCGGGCGCTCCACATCGAGCGCTACGACGCGGTCTTCAACACCATCGGCGACCTCGACGCCTCCATCCTTTGCACCCTGGCCCTCAGGGAGCTGCGCGTCCGCAGGGTCATTGCCAAGGTCAACTCGGTGCAGCACGCCCGGGTGCTGAGCCGCCTCGGGGTCCAGGAGATCCTGTTCCCCGAGCGCGACATGGGCCAGCGGGTCGCACGCCAGGTGTCGGCGGGCTTCGCGCTCGGCACGCACTTCGAGCTCGGGCGCGATGCCGCCCTCGCGGAGATCAATGCGCCGGCCATGCTGGTGGGGCGGACCCTGGCCGAATCCCGGCTCCGCAGCCGGTACGGCGTCACGGTCGTCGCCGTCCGCCGTGCGGGCCGCGAGCCCGGCGCGCAGGGGGAGATCGTGGTGTCTCCGCCGGCCGACCTGGTGATCGGCCCGGGCGACCGCGTGGTCGTGGCCGGCCGCAACAATGACCTGGAGCGCCTCTCGAAGAGTGGCGCCCGAACCGATTCGACACGCTTGCCAGAAGCCCATGTCCGAGACCGACCTCGTTCGTGACCTCGAGCGGATCGAAGCCGAAGCCCTCGAGGCCATCCGGAACGCCTCCAGCCTCACCGCGCTCGAGGATGCCCGCGTCGCCTGGCTCGGCCGCCGGGAAGGGCGCCTGACCGCGATCCTGCGGCGGCTGGGCGAGCTGTCGCCGGAGGAGCGGCCGCGCGTGGGCGCCGCGGCGAACCGCGTCAAGATGGCGATCTCGGAACTGCTCGAGGCGAGGGCGGCCGAGCTCGCGTCCACGCAGGAGATTGTGACGGAGGACCTCACGTTGCCCGCGAGGTCCACCTGGGCGGGCGCACGCCATCCCGTCACGCTCGTGATCGACGAGATCTGCGGCATCTTCCGGTCGCTGGGGTTCGTCCGCGTCCGCGGCCCCGAGGCCGAGACCGACTGGTACAACTTCACGGCGCTGAACACGCCGCTGGACCACCCCGCGGCGGACATGCACGACACGTTCTATCTCGCGGATGGCGTCCTGCTGCGGAGCCACACCTCGCCGGTCCAGGTCCGGACGATGCAGGCGTATCGGCCGCCGATCCGCATCATCGCGCCCGGGATGTGCTACCGGCGCGACCCCTTCGACCCGTCGCACGCGCCGGCGTTCGAGCAGATCGAGGGGCTGGTGGTGGACGAGGGCATCAGCTTCGTGGACCTCAAGGCGACGCTGACCGAGTTCGCCCGCCGGCTGTTCGGCCCGCGCACGGCGGTGCGCTTCCGGCCGTCGTTCTTCCCCTTCACCGAGCCGAGCGCCGAGGTGGACGTGAGCTGCACGATCTGCGGAGGGCAGGGCTGCCCGACGTGCAAGGGGACGGGCTGGCTGGAGATCATGGGCGCGGGAATGGTCGACCCCGCGGTGTTCGAGAGCGTGGGGTACGACCCGGAGCGCTACACCGGCTGGGCGTTCGGGATGGGCCCGGCGCGCATCGCGATGCTCCGTTACGGCATCCCGGACATCCGACTCCTGTACGAGTCGGACGTGCGGTTCCTCGAGCAGTTCGCGTGAAGCGGCCATGAACATCAGCTACAGGTGGCTCAAGGAGCTGGCCCCGGGCATCACGGACTCGCCCGAGCGGGCGGCGGAGCGGCTCGCGATGTACGGCGCGCCGGTGGACGCCATCGTGCCCCTGGGGGCAGCGCTGCGCGACATCGTGGTCGCCCGGGTCGAGGCGGTGCGGCCGCACCCGGGTGCGGACCGTCTTTCGCTGTGCGAGGTGGACGCCGGCGGCGAGCGGCTCCAGGTGGTGTGCGGCGCGCCGAACGTGCGGGCGGGGGCGTACTACCCGTTCGCTCCCGTTGGCGCGGAGCTGCCGGGCGGCGTGCGCATCCGCAAGGCCAAGATCCGGGGTGAGATCAGCGAGGGCATGCTCTGCAGCGAGAGGGAGTTGGAGCTCGGCCGCGACCACACCGGCATCCTCGAGCTGCACGGCGCGTTCACCCCCGGCGAGCCGTTCATCTCGGCCGTCGGCCTGGACGATGTCCGGCTCGAGGTCGACGTGACGGCCAACCGGCCCGACCTGCTCTCGCACTGGGGCGTGGCGCGCGAGCTCGCGCCGGGCGGCGAGGCGGGGCTGCGGCTGCCGGCCGTGCCCGGGTCGGCGGTCCCGCCGCTGCTCGAGGAGGTGCGGTTCCGGCGCGTGGCGCGGGAGGGGCAGGCCGCAGGCGTGACCGTCGCGATCGCGGATCCGCGGGGCTGTCCCCGTTACCTCGGCGCGGTGATTCGCGGCGTGACCGTGCGCCCCTCGCCCGAGTGGCTGGCGAGCCGGCTGCGCGCCGTCGGGCTCCGGCCGGTGAACAACGTCGTCGATGCGACGAACTACGTGCTCTACGAGCTCGGGCAACCGCTGCACGCGTTCGACCTGGACCGGCTCGCCGGCCCGCGGATCACTGCACGCCTCGCCGCGCCGGGCGAGACGATCGTGACGCTCGACGGCGAGCGCCGCGTCCTGCACGAGGACATGGTCGTCATCGCGGACGCGGAGCGCCCGGTCGCCGTCGCGGGCGTGATGGGCGGCGAGGAGACGGAGGTCACGGAGGCGACCCGGAACGTCTTCCTGGAGTGCGCGTTGTTCGACTCGCGCGCCATCCGGCGGACGCGTCGGGCGCTGGGGCTGCACACGGACGCGAGCGATCGGTTCGAGCGGGGGGTGGACCCTGAAGGCCCGGAGCGCGCGGCCCGGCGCGCGCTGGCGCTGATCCTCGCGGTGGCGGGGGGCACCGTGGAGCCGGAGGCCGTGGACGTGTACCCGGAGCCGAAGGAGCTGCCCGTCGTCGGGGTCCGGCCGGAGCGGGCCTCGATGCTCCTGGGCGAGCCGTTCGAGGCGGCCGCGATCACCGGCTACCTGGAGCCGCTGGGCTACACGCCGGTCTCCAGCACGGAGCGGGAGATCCGGTTCCGGGTGCCGGGGCACCGGGTGCACGACACCACGCGCGAGATCGACCTGATCGAGGAGGTCGCACGCAGGCACGGGTACGACGTCTTCCCCGCGGACCTGAGGCCGTTCCGGCTGGGCACCGTGCCGGAGGACCCGCTGGCGCTGCTGGAGGACCGGCTGCGCACGTTGCTGGTCGGCCGCGGGCTGCTGGAGTCCCGGACCGCGGCGTTCGCGCCGGAGGAAGAGGGCGACGTCGCCCTCCTCCTGCCGCTCTCGGCGGCGGAGAGCCGCCTGCGGCGCGCGCTCGTGCCGGGCCTGCTGCACCGGGTCGAGCACAACTTCTCCCGCGGGGTGAAGCACATCCGGTTGTTCGAGATCGGAACGGTGTTCGCTCCTGGCCAGACGCCGCAGGACCCGCCGGCCGAGGCCACGCACCTGGCCGTCGTTCTGACGGGGGCGCGGACGCCACCCCACTGGAGCGGCGAGAGCGCGGCTTTCGATGTGTGGGACCTCAAGGCGCTGCTGATGGATCTGGCGGCGGCGCTCGGCCTGGGCGATGGAGCCGTCCAGCCGGGAGCCGGCGCGGAGGATGGCGACGCCGCCGCAGATCCCTACGTGCCGGGACTGACGTTCCACCTCACGGGCGCGGACGGGCAGCCGGTCGGGCGCGGCGGCCGCGTCGCGCCGCACGCGCTCGATGCGCCGGCGTGGGCGGATCCCGTCTGGGCGCTCGAGTTGCGGCTGGATCCCGCCATGAGCCAGCCACCGATCCCCCGGTTCCGCGCGGTGCCGGCGTTTCCCGCCACGGAGCGGGACATCGCGTTGCTGGTGCCGGACGGCGTGCCCGCCGCGCGGGTGGAGGCGGTCGTGCGGGCAGGCGGCGGCCCGTTGCTCGAGGCAGTGCGCCCCTTCGACGTCTTCCGCGGTCGCGCCGTGCCTGCCGGCTTCCGCAGCATCGCCTTCCGCTTGCGCTTCCGCGCGCCGGACCGGACCTTACGGGATGACGAGGCAGACGGTGCAACCGAACGCGTCCTCCGGCGGCTGAAGGATGAGCTCGGCATCGAGCGGCGGAGCTAGGATCCCCCGGGTCGCTCCACCCGCGGAATGGGACCGGCTGGAGCTGGCCGTGCGCCGGCTCCTGGACGAGCACGCCGCCTGCCGCCGGCGGGCCGAGGCGGCGGAACGCCGTGCCGCCGAGTTGGAGGCGGCGCTGCGGAAGGTCTCCAGTGGCGCGGTGGACCCGCTCGAAATGAGCGCGCGGCTGGAGGCGCTGGAGGCGGAGAACCGTGCGCTGCGCGAGCGGCTCGAGCAAGCCCGCCGCGCCGTGGGCCGGCTGGTGGCGCGCCTCGATTTCCTGGAAGGGGATCGCTGAAGGCCGTCCGCGAGGCGCAGCCGCCGCTCCAGAAACGAGGAGGGGTGCGCAGTTGAGCGAAGCCGCCAGCAAGTCAACGGTCACTGTGGTGATCGCGGGGGAGGAGTACACCATCCGGGCCGAGGCGGCGCCGGAATACATGATCGAGTGTGCGGCGTTCGTGGACCACACGCTCAGCCAGATCCTGCGGCAGGGGTCCCTGGTGGAGGGGCACAAGGCTGCGATCCTGGCGGCACTCTCCCTCACGGACCAGCTTTTCCAGGCGCGCGCCGAGGCGGAGGCCCTCCGCCGCGAGGTCGCGCGGCTGGCGGAGAAGCTCACCGCGGACATCGAGGCCTCGGTCCGCGCGGGAGATCTTGCGTCCTCTCGTTGAGACGCCCTAGGTTCCCCGAGGGCTACGAGGCCCGGCCGCGCCCTGGCCGCACCGCGGCCCGAGCGGCGGTGGTGACGGAAGTTGCCCACCTCGGGCGTCCCGCAGGGCGCCCGTTCTCGGAGAGATCATGGAAACCCAGATCCTGATGGGCGCCCTCGTCGTCGGAGC
>DASVDH010000114.1:0-4604 GCA_036381195.1 Longimicrobiales bacterium
ACGCCGGAGCAGAAGTGTTCGGCCAGCAGCAGCAGCGTGTAGCCGCGCAGCGCGAACAGGTCGCCGATGCGGGAGCCGGGCTCCGGCGCGTGCCGCCGCATCGCCGCGATCGCGTCCGCGGCGAACTGGAGCGCGTCCATCCGCGACGTGAACGCGTTGGGCGAGCCCGGGTTCGACTCGGTGGGCGTGCGCGTGTCCAGTTCGTCCGTGCGCGACGCCGGGTCCGTGATCGTCAGCTCGTCGGCGAGCTGGCCGCTCTCGGTCACGCTGATCCGGAAGGCCGTGGCGAATGCGCCGATCGCGCCCGCGCGCACCGCCAGTGCGCCGTCCGCGTTGTCGAGATCGCCGCCCTCCACCAGGTCGGTCTCGACGTCCGTGAGCGCGGAGCAGCCGGCCGTGAGCGCCAGCGCGGCGGTGCACAGCCACGCGCGCGCCGCGCGGCCCCGCGAACGGCGCGGCGCCCGGGAGCCCTCGTACGCCGGAGAGGGTCGCATCGTCATCGTCGTCTCCTGCAACGGAAGGGATCCGTTCCGCATCGTCAATTGCCGATCTGCACGCGGAGCGCGAACGAGCGCGCCTGCGGGAACGCGCCGTTGTCCGAGTACGCGTCCGCGCCGGCCTCCGAGAAGAGCAGCGTGCTGCTCTCCGGGTCGCCGGGGTAGTCCGTCCAGAGCGCGAGGTTGCGCGCGGCGAGCGTGATGCTGACCTCGCGGCCGCCGAACAGCCGCGCGATGCGCGGGTCGGCGGTGTAGGTCAGCGACAGCTCGCGCAGGCGGGTGAAGGACGCGTCGTGGATCGGCAGCACGGACTGCGCGCCGAGCCCCATCGCGACCGCGGCCGCCTGCTCGCTGAGCGGCGCGTTCGGGTCGTTCAGGCCGCGGCAGCTCCGCGCGATGTTGCAGCGGCTGGCGGCGTTGTTGTCCATGCGGAAGTGGCCGCTGCGGCGGTCGAGCAGCGCGCCGAGCCGGATGCGGCCGTCGAGCAACTCCACGCTGCTCGCGACGGTCAGCTCGCGCGGCGCGTGGGATGGGCCGATGTAGACGGCCGTGTCGCTGACCTGGATCTCCGCGGGCACGATGATGCCGTCGCCGTTCGCATCCTCGTAGGTGTACTCGCGCTCCCAGACGCCCCAGATCGGGAAGCCCTCGACGTGCCGGTGCCGGGACGCGGCCTGCAGGCTCGTGATCCCCGGCGCCAGCTCGAGCAGCCGGTTCTGGTTGTAGGACCCGGCGATGCTCACGTCCCAGCGCACCGGCCGCGTGTCCAGCAGCGCGAGTCGCAGCACGCCCTCGATGCCGCGGTTGCGCACGGAGCCCAGGTTCTCCAGCCGGCTGAAGCTGCCGCTCGAGGGCAGCACGTCCACGCGGACCAGCGCGTCGTGGCTGACGCGGTTGTAGTACGTCGTCTCGAGGCCGATGCGGCCGTCGAACAGCTCGAGGTCGAGCCCGAGCTCCAGCTCGCGCTGCCGCTCCGGCTTCAGGTCCGGGTTGCCGATCTCGTCGAGCGCCGCGGAGTTGACGATCTCCCCGTCCACGACCGCGCTGCCGTACGCGTAGCTCGGGATCACGTCGGCGCGCCGCGGCTGCACGCCGCTCGCACCCCAGGCCGCGCGCAGCCGCAGGCTGGTCAGCGCGTCGATGCGGGGCATGAACGGCTCCTCGGAGACCAGCCAGGACACGGATGCCTTCGGATAGGCGGCGAGCGAGACGTCGTCGCCGAACGCGCTGCCGCCGTCGCCGCGCAGTGCGCCGATCAGGAACAGCCGGCCGTTCAGCGCGAGCTGCTGCTGCACGTACGCGCCGAGCACGTACGACTCGGTGCGCATGCTGCGGATCGTGTTCGTCGTCCCGCCCGTGTTGCCGGTGCCGCCGGGCGGCAGGCCGAGCGCGCGGCTCCACAGCTCGGTGGTGCTCGTCCGCGTGTACTGCACGCCGACGGCGGTCGCGGACGTCCAGCGATCGGACAGCGGCGCGGTCGCGGTCGCGGCCAGGTCGGCGGTGTAGTTGGACCCGCCGAGCAGCACGTGGTCGAACACGCCCTGCGCCGGCGGCTCGCCCTCGCCCGCGCGGCTCAGCCCGGAGCGGTCGGACGAGATGTGGTCGAGCCCGGCGGTGCCGCGGATGCTCAGCCAGTCCGTGGGCCGCCACCTCGCCGTCAGCGAGGTCACGAAGCGGTCCACGGTCTCCTCCCGCCTCGTCGCGAAGGTCTGGGCCGGCGGCGTCGTGCTGCTGTAGCCGTTGTTCTCGTCCCGGTAACCCGGGCCCCGCACAGCGCTCGTGATCACGCCACTTCCGCCGCCGTCCGTGACGAACCGCGTGCCGTTGCGGATGTAGTTCACGCGCGCGTCCAGGTCGGTGCGGTCGTCCAGCGCGGCGCTCACGTTCACGCGCAGGCTGACCCGCTGCTGCGCATTGGGCCGGAGGAACTCGTCGAGCAGCGTGCCGGGCCCGTGCAGCTCCTCGAACCGCTCCGCCTCGGCCGGCGGCATGCGCACGTAGCCGTCCTCGTCGGAGACCAGGCCCGAGAACAGGTACGTCAGCCGGTCGGTTCCGCCGCTGACCTGGAGCCCGTACTCCTGGCGGTGGCCGGTCGTGAATGGCGTGGTCTCCGGGTGGTTGAGCGGGTTGAAGCGGCTGATGCTGTCCACCGCCTCGCAGACGCCGTTCGCCACGTCCTGGAGCGTGCAGCGGCGCGCCACCGTGGGGTTCGCCGCCGTGTGGCCCCACGACATGTAGTTGTCCGTGAACTCGTCCACCGCCTTGGTCGCCCACGACTGGCTGGTCCACGCGCGCCACCGCGCCGGGCCGGGCCGGCCCCGCCTGGTGGTGATGACGATCACGCCGTTGGCCGCGTCCGTGCCGTACAGCGCCGCCGCCGTCGGACCCTTCGCGATCTCGAGCGACTCGATCTCCTCCGGGTTCAGGTCGTTCAGCCGGCCGCCGCGCAGCGCGATGCCCGTGCCGGTCGAGGGGCCGATCGAGTTGTCGACGCGCACCCCATCCACGATGATGATCGGGTCGTTGGAGAGCGATGTGCTGTTCAGCCCCCGGATGCGGATGCGCGGCGTGCTGCCCACGACGCCGCTCTGATGCAGCACCTGCACGCCCGCCGCGCGCGCGGTGATGAGGTCCGTGAAGGTGTTGACCGGCGCGTCGCGCATGACCGCCTCCACGTTGATGCGGTCGACGACGTGGCCGAGCTCGACCCGGCGCTGCGGCCCCGTCGCGGTCACGACGACCTCCGCGAGCCGCGTCGGCGCCGCGTCGATCACGAACTCGACCGTGACCGTCCCGCCCTCGGGGACCTCGACCTCGCGCGTCGTCCTCCGCCACCCCAGCGAGGAGACGGCGACGGTGTGGATGCCGGCGGGCACGCCGGCGATGCGGAAGCGGCCCTCGCCGTCGGTCAACGCGCTCAGGTTCGTGCCCTCGACGGCGACCTGCGCGCCCGGCACGGGCTGCGCCGGCCGGCCCGCCGTCTCCGCGCCGCGCACCGTCCCGGCGATCACGCCGGCCTGCGGCAGCGCGGGCTCTCGCCCGCGCTTCACCAGCACGGCCTGCCCGCTCCCGGTGAACAGCACGTCCACGCCGGTGTCCAGCAGCACCTCCGTGAGCGCGGCCGCGACGGTGATGTCCTGCGCACGGAGCCGGACCCGCCGCTCCAGCGGGACGACGCGGCTGCTGTACAGCAGCCGCAGCCCGGAGCGCCCCGCGATCGTCGCGAGCGCCTCGCCCAGCGTCGCATCGGGCAGGTCCACCGAGATGCGCTCGCGCAGCGCGGGCGTGCGACTCGGCTCGACCGGCACGGGCCGCGACGCGGACGCGGAGGCGAGCAGGAAGCGCGGCGCGCGCCGCGAGAGTCCGTCCTCCGACTGCGCGGCGAGGCCGCTGGCCGCGGCGGCGCCGAGCAGGATGACCAGGCAGAAGGTGCGCGTGAATCGGTGCATGACTCCCCTCGCTGCGTGGGATGCCGCGGGGCGCTACCGCCCTCGGCGTTCGCGATGCAGGATGACGACGCCGTCTCGCCGCTCGAGGCGCGCGTCGAGCGTGATCGCCAGCAGCTCGAGCGCTTCGGCCGCGGACGCCGTCTCGAACGTGCCGGTCAGCCGTTCCCCCGCGAGCGCCTCGTCACCGAGCCGCAGCTCGATGCCGTACCAGCGCCGGAACTGCACGAGCACCTCGGCGACGGGCGTGTCCTTGAACACCAGCCGGCCCTCCAGCCAGGCGTGGTGCGCGGCCACGTCCACGCCACGGACCACCGTCAGCCCGCCGTCCGCATCGAGCCGGCCCAGATCGGCCTGCGTCAGGATGACGCCGTCCGTGACCGGCCGGCCCCGCTCATCGCGCGTGGCCGGCGCCAGCGAGACCGCGCCCTCGGCCACGACGACCTCGGTGCTCGTGCCGCCGGGCAGGGCGCGCACGCTGAAGCGCGTGCCCAGGTCGCGCGCGACCGCGCGCTCCGTCCGCACGGTGAAGTCCCGCTTCCGCCACGGCAGCAGCCGCTTCTCCTCCGCCACGTCGAAGTACGCCTCGCCTTCGAGCTGCACCTCGCGCGTGGCGCGGAACCGGGCCGGGAACCGCAGCGTGCTCGCGGGGCCGAGCACG
>DASVDH010000115.1:0-15468 GCA_036381195.1 Longimicrobiales bacterium
TGGTACAAGCGTGAACCATCGGCCATCGGAGGGGGCACGTTCGCGACACCGCCCGGGGCGCTGCGTGGTCCAGAGGATCCCGAGATGGTTCAAGATTGAACCATCGGCCGGTGGAGGGGAACGCATCGGGCGGGCGCCGGCGCGGGCAGTCATCCAGTGCCCCGGTCCCACGCCAGGGTCGCCAGGGTCCCCGGAGTCGCCGGAGTCGCCGGAGTCCCCGGAGTCGCCGGAGTCGGCCGGGTCGGCCAGGGTCGGCCAGGGTCGCCGGCCACGCCCGGGCTCCGCTCCTTTGTCTCTCCTGGCCCGGGGTCCGCGGCGCGGAGGATCCCCGGAGAATCGCGCAGCAGCACGATTGCGCTGCTGGGGCTGCGACCCCATTGCCCTGGTGGGGCTTGGGGTCCGCCGTGGCCCGCTCCGGTGTCATTCCGGACCATTGAGCCGCCACCGCCCGCGCACCGGACTGGCCGCCACGGCCGGGGGCACCGGATGGGCCCGCTGCCGCCTGGGGCACCGAGGCGCGCCGCGGCCCAGCCACCGAGGGGCGCGCCGACCGCCGGGGACACCGGCCGAGACTCACCGCCTGGGCGCACGGCAACGCCCCCGCCCCGTGGAGCGCCGGGGGCGGGCGCGACTGGCATCGCGCCCGCCCCCTTCGTAGCTTTCGCGTCATGCGGCGCTATCCTCCCTTCGATCCGCCCGAGTACGTGTCGTGGCAGCCGGACCCCGCGCTGGTCGCAGAGTACCGGGCGCGCGTGCAGGCCGACGACGAACGGCGGGCGGTCATCGAGTCTCTGGACGAGGAGCGGCTGCTCGCGCTGTACGCGGGCATGGTCCGCAACCGGCTGCACGACATCACGCTGAAGCGCTGGGTTCGGCAGGGCGTGATCTCGAAGGCGTGGCTCGGCACCGGTGAGGAGGCGGTGACCGTGGGGGCCGTTCACGCGCTGGACCGGGGTCGCGACGTCGTCGCCCCGATGATCCGGAACGCCGGCGCGTGCCACGAGATGGGGATGCCGCTCGAGGACATGCTGCGCGGCTACCTGGGCACGGCGGATGGCCCCAACGGCGGGCGGGACCTGCACATAGGCGACCTGGCCAGGGGGGTGCTCCAGCCCATCTCCCACGTCGGCGACATGGTGCCGGTGACGGCCGGCGTGGCGCTGGCGTTCCTCCGGCGGCGCGAGCCGCGCGTGGCGCTGACGTGGGTCGGCGATGGAGCGACGAAGACGGGCGCGTTCCACGAGGGGATCAACTTCGCCGCGGTGTTGCGTGCGCCGGCGATCTTCGTGCTGCAGAACAACCAGGTCGCGCTGGGGACGCGGCTGGACCAGCACCAGGCGGGTGACTTCGACGCGTGGCCCGGGATGTACGGCGTCGCGGGTGCGCGGGCGGACGGCAACCACGTGCTGGACGTGTACGCGGCGACCCGGCTGGCCGCGAACCGCGCCCGCGCGGGCGGCGGGCCGACGCTGCTGATCGTGGACACGTTCCGCATGGGCGGCCATGCGACGCACGACGAGGCGGAGGCGCGAGCCACGTTCGACCCGGCGCTGTTCGAGCGCTGGGGCCGCCGGGACCCGATCGGGCTGTACGAAGAATACCTGGTGGGTGAAGGGATCGCGCGCGAGCGACTGGCGGCAGTGGAGGAGGAGGTCACGGCGGAGGTCGAGCGCGCCGCGGAGCGCGCGCTGGCCTCCCGCGAGACGGCCCTGCCGGCGCCGGAGGGCGCGGAGTACCCGGGCGTGAGCGCGGGTGTCCGGCAGCCCGGGCTGGCGTGGCGGCTCGGGTAGGGCGCCCTCCGGGCCCGAGCGGGTGCGGCCAGTTGGGCGGCCTGAGCGTCTCCGAGGGTAGCGCGCTCTCCGGCCCGACCGGGTGCGGCAGCGGAAATGCGGGCGAGCGCCGGCGGCAGAGCTGAAGCCATGGGCGGGCACTGGCCGCGGCAAAGCGGAAACGCCGGCGGGCGCCGGCGGCGCCAGAGGAGCGTGAGCGTGGCCCGCCCCGAAATCCTGGCCGTGCCCGGGCCAGGCCCGCCCTGGTACGCTTCTTCCCCTTGCTGGTCCATGCGATCCTGCTGGGTTGGGAGGCATGGGGGAGGTGGACTTTCCGGTCGGGGTCGAGGAGGAGTACCAGCTCGTGGACCCCGGCACGGGCGCGCTGCGAGGCCGCGCCCCCACCGTGCTGGCGGCGGCCGGGGGTGCCGCGAAGGCGGAGTATCAGCGAACGATCCTCGAGGTCGCGAGCCCGGTGTGCGCGAACGCCGCCGAGGCGGGCTGGCGGGCGGCGGAGGGGCGACTGACCCTGCTCCGCGCCGCCGCAGCAGAGGGCCTGGCGATCGCCTCGGCGGGGCTGCATCCGGTGGGGCCGTACCCGCCGTCGCAGGTGACGGACGAGCCGCGCTACCGCGAGCTGGCCCGGAGCGGCGGCGCGATCATGCGCGACCTGCACATCTTCGGGCTGCACGTCCACGTCGGCGTCCCGGGGCTGGAGACGGCAGTCCGGGCCATGGCCGGCGCCACGCCGTACACGCCGCACCTGCTCGCGCTGTGCGCCAGCTCGCCGTTCCACGAGGGCGAGGACACTGGCTTCGCGAGCTTCCGCACGATCGTCCGGGACATGTTCCCGGAGGTGGGGCCGGCGCTGCCGGTGACGGGCGCGGCCGAGTACGCGCAGCTCCTGCGCATCCTCGCGCGCGGCGAGTGCGACGAGCGGGAACGCTGCCCGGTTTCGTGGGACATCCGCCCCAGCGCCCGCTACCCGACGCTCGAATTCCGCTTCTTCGATGCCTGCCCGTGGGTGGATGACGTGATGGTGCTGGTCGCGTTCGCCCGGGCGCTCACGGCGATGTTCGCGGACCGGCCGCCGCCGCAGCGGACGGGCACGGAGCTGCAGTTGCTGAGGGAGAACCGCTGGCGCGCGGCCCGTTACGGGCTCGAGGCCCGGTTCTTCCGGCTGGACCCGGTGACCGGCGAGCAGCGCGCGGCTCGCGACCAGATCATGGCGCTCGCGGACAGGCTCTTCCCGCTGGCCGAGCGGCTGGGCGACGGCGCGGCGCTCGCGGGCGTGGAGCGCATGCTGCGCCGCGGCAACGCGGCGGACGCGATGCGCGGCGTGTTGCGCCGCGAGGGCTCGTTCCCGGCCGTCACGCGCTGGATCGTGGACCAGACCAGCGGCAGCGCGGCGGCGGTGGTCGAGCAGCGCCGCTGAGCGGCGCGACCTGAGCAGACGATCAAGGGCCCGGGCCGCCAGCGCTGCGGCATTTCCCCAGCGGCAGCGCGGCGGCGATGGCCGGGCAGCGGGGATGAGCGGGTCGGCCTGAGCGGCGCGACCTGCGCGGCGCGCCCTGAGCAGTGCGGCCGCCCTCGCCCTCGCCCTCCTCCATCTCAGACCCCGATCTCCTCCGCGATCGCCAGGAACTGCGTCAGGATCCTGTGCGTCAGCCCCCAGATCACGTGCTCACCGTACCGGAGCGACGGGTAGGACCGGCGCTCGCCGTCGCCCAGCTCGACCAGGATCTCACTGACGGCGGCCGGGTCGCGCAGCGCGTCGAGCGGGACCCATAGCGCTGCGTCCACCTCGCGCGGGTCGGGCACCGCCGTGGTCTCCGGGCCGACGCCGAAGACGAAGGGCGCGATGACGATGGGCGGCAGGCGCGGCGTGCGCGGCTCGACCTCGTCCAGCGCGCCGAGGAAGCGGCCGGCGCGGGCGAGCGGGATGGCGGTTTCCTCCGCGGTCTCGCGCGAGGCGGTGGCGATGAGATCCGCATCCACCGCGTGGCGGCGGCCGCCGGGCAGCGCGATGTGGCCCGACCAGGGGTCGGCCTCGTGCTGCGCACGCTTGATGAGCAGCAGCTCGAGCGTGCCGCGGGGGCGGAGCAGGAGGGCGACGGCGGCCTCGACGGTTTCCGGCGAGCGAGCGATGCGCCCGGCAGGGCGGCGCTCGAGCGCGCCGCGGAGCAGCGCCAGGCGGGGATCATCCAGCATGCGCGAAGAGTAGCGGGCCACGGCCGACCCGGCAACGATCCGGCGGTGGCGGAGCATCTACTCGTGTGACGGGTACCACGGGCATGCTCCGTGGGATTGGCACGAGAGGGCGGAGCCGCAGGGCGCGGATCCTGGAACGGGATGCCTACCGGTGCGTGTACTGCGCCGTGGTGCTCCCTGCCGCAGACCTGACGCTGGACCACGTGCAGCCGAAGGTGAAGGGCGGCGATGACTCCGACGGCAACGTCGTCGCCTGCTGCCGGAGCTGCAACGCGGAGAAGGGCGGCCGCGCCGCGTGGGAGTACCTGGCGCGCCGGCCGGCGAAGCGCGCGAACTTCCTGCGGCATGCCACGGCGGTGTGGCCGCGGCTGCGGCAGGCGGTGATCGAGGCGGCATCGAAGTAGGACGCCGCGCGACTCCACGGTTGCGCGGCGGGGGCGATGGCGCCAGATTTCAGGCCGAGCGGTAAGCCCCGCAGTCTCCCCCTCGCTCGACTCATCTTCAGGTTGGCCATCACATCAGCCGCTGGGGTCCTTGCCCCGATGAAGGGTCGTCGCTCTCGCCTCCTCGTTCTGCTCGCGGTCCTCGCCGCGCCGATCGCCGCCTCGTGCAGCGGCGCCGGCAGCGATGCGCTGCACCACAACGTCGAGCGGGAGCTGAATCGCGGCCGCGAGCTCGCGGCGAACCTCATCGCCCGCGGCCGCGTGGGGGCCCTGACCGACCAGGAGGTGATCGCGCTCGGGTACCTGGAGCGGCTGCGGCTGGGATTGGGCAGCCCGTTCCGCCTGCTGGACTACGCGCTCCACGACCCGCGGCTCGATGACTCGGCGCGCGTCCGCCTGGGTTGGGCGCTGCTCGCGCGAACGCTGGACCGCGCCGCCTACGAGGTCGACCCGTCCACACTGGATCGCGCCGGCCCACCCCGGGCCGGGCCGCGCGCGCCGGTCGGCGCGCACCACCTCGAGCTGATCACGGACGCGATCCGCGAGGCGCCGGACCCGCGGGGCGGCGAGCTCGCCGTCCGGCTCGCCTACGCGCTGGCCGAAGCAGAAGGCAGCGTCAGTCGGCAGGCGCCGGAGATCGCCGCGCAGGTCGCGGCGCTGCTGCGGGACCGGGAGATCGCGCGAGCCGACGTGTTGCGGCTCCTGCTCGCCGCGCAGCGCGCCGGGACCCCACCACTGGCGCTCGCCTCCGAATGGCGCGCGAGCCGCCGCTTCCAGGTTGAGCGCCCGCCCCTGGAGCCGCTGCCCGCGCGCGAGGAGCAGCGGGCCATCGAGCTGGCGCCGCGCCTCGCCGCGAGCCTGCGCGCGCTCGGGCCGCGGCTGGCGGGCGCCGAGCCGCAAGAGCCCGCGCCCGCCGCTTCCCTGCTCGGGCGCCCCGCCGCGCTCCGGCTCGCGCAACTCGCGGATTCGTTGAACATGCCGCCCCAGACGCCTGTCGTGCTCGCGGTCGATGTCCGACGGCATGAGCTGGCGGACGCACCCGGGCTCGGGCCGGTCGAGCAGGCCGCGCGGCGCCGTTTCCTCGCCAACGCGCGCAACGAGGAACGCTTCGCGGCCGAGTACGCGCTGCTGCTGGCCAGCGATCCCGGCGCGGCGCGCGTCGCCGCCCGTTCGGCGCTGGCCGCCGCCGTCGCGCTGCGCACGTACGCGCAGGAGGAAGTCTGGTTCCCCGGCTTCGGCGGGCCGAGCACCCGCGAGCTGGAGGACCGCTTCGGCCTCGCATCCGTGCAGTTCGGCGATGGCGTGCCCAGCGCCTGGCGCCCGTACTACCGGCGCATGCTCGCTCAATCGCTCGCCGACCTGCAGCGCGTGCTGCCCGCGCTCGACACGCGCGGCCTGCGCGTGCGCTTCGCCAGGAGCCCGGGCAGGGACGCGACACTGGCGCTACACGACCCGTCGCGCCGCACCGTCTACTTCCCGCCCGAGACCGGAGCCGGAACCATCGCGCACGAGATCGCGCACGACCTGGACTGGCAGGTCGCACTGAAGCGCTACCGCGTGCGAGGCGATTACGCGACCGACCGCGCCACGCGCCGTCGCGGCGATCGCCTCTCCCTCACCGTGCAGGGCCTCACGCGCGCGGCCCTGCTCGCACCCGAGCCGGGAGACCCCACCCCGCCGCTCCACTCGCGCCGACCGGCGGAGGTCTTCGCCCGCAGCATGGACTGGTTCGTCGTCGTCTCGCTCGCCCGCGAAGGACGCATCAACGGCTACCTGTCTTCCGTGCAGGACGACGTGCTGACGGGATACGGCACGGTGCTGGCGCCCGACGTCACCGGCGCGGCCGGCGCGGCGCTGATCGCCATCCTCGACGAGGTCGCGCCCGTCCATCCGGAGACGCGCGAGCGGTTCCTGCATTCGTACGGACCGGCCCGCACGCCCAGCGCGTACGACCTGGTGCGCCGCGTCCTCGAGGCGAACGGGGCCGAGCCGGCCTCCGCCGGCGCCGTGGCGAGCGCGGCCGAACGCCCCCGCGCGCCGGTGGCCAGCGCCGCCGCGGACATGGATCCGCTCCGCGTCGATGCGCTGGCCGCCGGCGAACGGAAGCTCGCCGTGCTCGAGGCCGCGCGGGACAGTGCCTTTGCCGCCATCGATGCGTGGGTGTGTCGCGGGCCGGCCGGGGACTACGTGCGGGAGCTGGAGGCGAGCCGCCGCCAACTGGTGGCGCGGACCGCAGCCGCGGCCGCACGCGGCATCGCGCTCGAGCATGCGGAACAGCTCGCGGGCGAGGAGGGCCGGCGCCACGTCGCGCGGGCGTTCTTCGGCGCCCCGTGGCCCTCGGCTCAGGTGGACCCGGCGATGGGCGAGCTGCTGGATGGCCTCGTCGCGCGGGCGCGGGAGCTCGGCTCCACACGCATAGACCGGAGCGGCGGCGGCTTCGACCTCGCGACCGCTCCCACGCACTGCGCGCCGGGCCTGCTCGCGCTGCGCTGAGGAGCGGCGTCGGCGCTGCGCCGTAAGCCGTCAGTTGGCCGGGCCGAGCAGCGATTCGAGACGAGCCGTGAGCACCCGCTCCTCCGCTCGCGCGCCGATCGCGCGCGCGAGCTCCAAGCCGTGCCGGTACGCGCGCTCGGCCGTCGCGCGGTCCTGCTGCCGCTGCCGGACGTCCCCGAACAGCCGCAGACACTCGATGCGCCGCCAGTGGTTGCCGGCGGCCGTGAAGTATCCGAGAGCCGTCGTCAACAGCTCCTCCGCGCGGCGGCAGTCGTCGGCGAGAGCATAGCACTCGGCGGTGTTGAGCGTGACCAGGGCGACGAGGTCGATGTCGTCGAGACCCTGCGCGGCGGCCATGGCGCGTTCGAACCGCTCGAGCGCCGGGTCTGGCTGTTCCCGGTCCAGCAGGAAGCGCCCACAGTTGTTGAGCGCGACCGCGATCCCGCGCGGGTAGCCGGCGCGCTCGAAGCACTCATGGGATTCGAAGAAGTACGCCTCCGCATCCCCGAAGAGCTGCCGCATCGCCGCGGCCGTGCCGAGGTTCTGTAGCGCGATGCCGCGGAGCCGATCGCTTCGGGTCAGCGCCAGCATCCGCTGGAAGAGCGCCGGAGCGCGGTGGGTCTCGCCGCGAGCCAGCCAGACGAGGCCTTCGGCGTTGAGTGCTTCGGTAAAGATGTCGGTGAGGTCGTAACTTTCTGCAATGTATGCACTTTCGTGTGCGGCCTCGATCGCCAGATCCCACTGGCACCGGCTTCGGTAAACGCCTGATTCACGGCACAACGCCTCCGCCCGGACCGCCGGCTCACCTGACGCCGCTGCAGCACGGTAGCGCTCGAGCGCCCGGTCGTAGAGCGCCAAGCGTTCCAGCAATATGCCTTCGGCGAGGATCGCCGTCGCCACGTGCCCACCTTCGGGCATGGGGATTGCCCTCCCGGCTCCGCACAACCGCGAGACGCCATGCGATTTGTCGCAGCGTTTCCTTAACCTAAGGAGGATCCATGAGCCGCTCAAGAGACTCGATGGCGAGACTGGCGGTGGTGGGGGTCGCTGCGGTGGTGCTGGCCGGTTGTAGCGAGACGTCCCGGGAAGCGACGCCTGTCGAGCCGGCGACGACTGTGGAGCCAGCGACGATCGCATGGGACGACATGCGCCCGGCAACGCTGATGGTCTGCCCCGTTGCGCAGGAGGCATCGGTGCGCGCGGAGATCCGTCCGGAGGGCGGGACGGTATCGCTCGGCGGCCACAGCGTGTACTTCCCGCCGGGCGCGGTGCCCGAGCCCGTAGAGGTGAAGCTGACGGTGCCGGCGTCCGAGTTCGTCGAGGTGGACATCCAGGTGAACGGACAGGAGCACTACCGCCTGGCCCGACCGGTGCTCGCCACGCTGAGCTACGCGCGCTGCGGATCGGTCGCGTTGCGTAGCCGCCGGATCACCGTCTGGCACATCGATGGACAGACCCGGCAGCCGGTCGAGCGCATGGCCAGCCTCGACGACCGGGCGAGCGGGTCCGTCACCTTCGTGACGAACCACTTCTCCGGCTACGCGCTCGCGGACTGAGGGTCGGTCTTCCGCGACCGGACAGGCCCCGGCCGGCTCGCGTCGGCCGGGGTCGTCTGCATCCCCTGGGCACCAGCGCCGCTACACCCCCACCGCGTTCGCTCCCCAGATCACCTTGTGGAGCTGGACCTGGAACCGAACCGGCAGCCGGTCCTCGAGGATCCAGCCGGCGAGGTCCTCGAACTTGACGGCATCCCAGACGGGCGAGAAGAGGATCGCGCGCAGGGTACCCCGCTGCACGCGCTCGGCGAGGCCGCGCTCGCGGATGACGGCGCGGGCCCACTCGTAGTCCGCGCGGTCCTTGATCACGAACTTGACCTCGTCGCGGGCGGTGAGGTGGTCCAGGTTGGACCACAGATTCCTCGCCTCCTCGCCCGAGCCGGGGCACTTCAGGTCCATGATCTTGTGGACGCGCGTGTCGAGCGGCGCGACGTCGACCGCACCGGACGTCTCGACCAGCACGGTGTAGCCACGCTCGAGAAGCAGCTCCGCGAGCCGGAAGGCGTTGCGGTGGATGAGCGGCTCGCCGCCGGTGATCTCGACCAGCGGCGTACCGTGCTCCGCGACGCGGTCGAGGATCTGCGCGAGCGTCATGCGCTCGCCGCCGTGGAACGCGTACTCCGTGTCGCACCACACGCAGCGGAGCGGGCAGCCGGTGAGCCGCACGAAGGTGCAGGGCAACCCCGCCCAGGTGCTCTCGCCCTGGATCGAGTGGAAGATCTCGGTGACGCGCAGGAAGTCGGTCATGGCACGCCCTTCGGCAACGCGTCAGTCGAACCCCCGGCGGGGTCGAACGTTCCGGCGGGCGGGCCGGGGGCCGGCCCGGGAACCGGGCCCCGGAGCATCCGGGCGGGCGCGGCGGAAACCGGCCTCGAGCGGAGGCCCGAGCGTTGCGGCGCGTGGGCTGGAGATCGGCCTCGGACGGAGACCCCGAGCGGGCTGGCGGGCGGGCCGGCGCTCAGCCCCGGCCGTTCCGGCCTCCGCCGCGCCCGACGAGGAACCCGAGCGGCGACTCGCGCAGCATGGCGTTCATGACGAAGAGCACGTTGGCGGGTCGCTCGGCGAGCCGGCGCATCAGGTACGGATACCAGGCCTCGCCGAAGGGGACGTAGATGCGGAGGTTGTAGCCGGCGTCGACGAGGCGCTGCTGGAGGTCTCGCCGCACGCCGTAGAGCATCTGGAACTCGAACGCCGAGCTCGGGATCGAGGCCTCGCGGGCGAACTCGCGGGTGGCGCGGATCATCGCCTCGTCGTGCGTGGCGATGCCGGGGTAGCGGCCCTCGCGGAGCAGCAGGCGCATGAGGCGGACGAAGTTGGCGTCCACCTCACGCTTGTCCTGGAACGCGACGCCCGGCGGTTCGGCGTACGCGCCCTTGCAGAGGCGCACGCGCGCGCCCATGGCGTTGAGCATGCGCACGTCCTGCTCGCTGCGCCGCAGGTAGGACTGGATGACGACGCCGACGTTGCGGTAACCCTCATCCCAGACGCGGCGGAAGAAGTCGAGCGTCCGCTGCGTGTAGGCGCTGGACTCCATGTCGAAGCGGACGAAGATGTCGAGCTCGCGGGCGCGGTCGAGCACGCGGCCGACGTTGCCCCTCAGGAACTCGTCATCGATGTCCTGGCCCATCTGGGTGAGCTTGAGCGAGATGTTGGCGTCCAGGCGCTCGGCGGCGATGCGGTCGAGGACCTGGAGGTAGACGTTTGCGGCGGCCTCGGCCTCGCCGCGGTTGCGCACGGCCTCGCCCAGGTAGTCGAGCGAGACAGACATGCGGGCCCGGTTCAGCGCGCGGGCGGCGGCAATGGCGTCGTCGACCGACTCGCCGGCAACGAAGCGGCGTGCGGCGGAGCGGGCGAAGGGTGCGTCGCGGGCGATGCGGCGGGCCAGGCTGTTCTCGCTGAGGAAGAGGAGGGCTTCGCGGAGCACGGTGATCAGTCCTGGGCGGCGCGGCGACGCGCGATGGTGGCGTCGAGCTCGGCCTTGATCTCGTAGAGCGAGAGCTCGAGGGCGGCCTCGCGGGCCTCGGCCTCCGTGCGGCCGCGGGCCACGTCGCCCGATTCGAGATGGGTCATGATTCCCTGGCCGGTGGCGGCCCACCGAATGAAGAGGAAGAAGGCGACGAAGGGGAAGTCGGGGTCGTCGGATTCGTCCACGGCGACGTCGACGGAGTAGGGCTCTCCGTCGCTGCCCTCGAAGGCGGGCGGTCGGCCGTGCTCGCGGAGGTAGCCGCCGAGCGTGAGGTCCGGGATCTCGCCGGCCGGCGGTGCGCCGGCGTCGATGGTGGAGCCGTCCGGTGTCATCGCGTCGAAGCTAACGGAACGGGCCGGGCCGGGACAAGCCGCCGGGCTGCCGGCGGGCGGCGGCCTGCGGGGTGGCGGGCGGGGGGCCGTGCCGGTAACCTTGGGGCGGCAACCAGACAAGGAGGTGGGGACATGCGAGCCGCGCTGTTCCACGAGTTCGGGGGCCCGGACGTGATCCGGATCGAGGACGTGCCGCGCCCGGAGCCGGGGCCGGGCGAGGTCCTGGTGCAGGTGAAGGCGGTGGCGCTGAACCACCTGGACCTGTGGGTGCGGCGCGGCATGCCGCAGCTCGAGACGCGGCTGCCGCACGTGGGCGGCTCGGACATCGCAGGCGTGGTCGCGGAGCTGGGGCCGGGGGTGACGGGCGTGGAGGTGGGAACGCGCGTCGTCGTCAACCCCTCGCTCTGGTGCGGGCGCTGCGAGTGGTGCGAGCGAGGCGAGGAGAGCCTGTGCGTCAACTACCGCATCCTGGGCGAGCACACGTGGGGCGGGATGGCGGAGTACGTGGCCGTGCCGGCGCGGAACCTGTTCGCCATCCCGGACGACGCGGACTTCGCTTCCGCGGCGGCCGCGCCGCTCGTGTTCCTGACGGCGTGGCGGGGGCTGACGACGCGCGCGCGGCTGGGCGCGGGCGAGGCCGTGCTGATCACGGGCGCGTCCGGCGGCGTCGCGACGGCCGCGATCCAGATCGCGCGGCTGCTGGGCGCGCACGTGTACGCGGTGACGACGGCGGAGAACGTCGACCGCGTGCGAGGGCTCGGCGCCGACGTCGTCTACGACCGCACGGCGGTCGACTTCTCCCGCGAGGTGTGGAAGGACACGGGCAAGCGGGGCGTGGACGTGGTCTTCGACTCGGTGGGCCAGGCGCTGTGGCAGCAGAACCTGCGCGCGCTGGCGCGCGGCGGCCGGCTGGTGACCTACGGCGCGACCACGGGCCCGGCCGGCGAGACGGCCATCCCGCTGGTGTTCTGGAAGCAGCTCGCGATCCTGGGCACGACGATGTCCAACCGGCGGGAGTTCGAGGAGGTCATGGGCCTGGTGTTCTCCGGGCGGCTGAAGCCGGTGGTGGACGTGGTGTGGCCGCTCGAGCGCGCGGCCGACGCGCACCGGCGGCTCGAGCAGGGCGAGCAGTTCGGCAAGGTGGTGCTGACGGTGTGAGCGGGGACGAGCACGAGTACGAGTACGAGTACGAGCACGAGGACGAGGACGGGCACGGGGACGAGGGACGGGCACGAGGACGAGCACGGGTGTGACGTTCACGTGCCGCGCTCCGGGCGCTAGCCGCGGCGGGTGGCGCATCCGCTCGCTCGCCGTCGCGGGGCGGGGCCCTCGGCTCCTTGATTTGCGCGCCCCGGCGGGGCCGGGAGGGCCAGGCCAGGGTTCAGCGCGGTCCGTGGACGGGGCGGTGGAACGAAACGTGCCCTTTTCGACCGGCGGGCGGATCGTGCCAGAGGAGGTAAGATGGACGTCCTGCTCGTCATCGGTATCATCCTCATCCTGCTGGCGCTGCTGGGCTTCACGGGCGTGTGGTCTGCGCTCCGCACTGCGGCGTGGCTCATCCTGGTCCTCGGACTGGTGATCCTGGTTCTCTCCTGGATCTTCTAGACGGCGGGTCGGGGCCGGCGGACGGCCCCGACCCGCGGGGGAGCGAGGCCGGAGGCATCCGGAGGCGGAATGGCGGAGCAGCCAGATCACGGAGCGGGGCGGCTTCAGGGCGCGGCGAGCCGGCCGGAGGCGGGCGTCTGGCCGCGCCTCACATCCGAGGTGCTGGGGGACTTCCACATTTTCCGCGTGCGGCGGGATCGGGTGCGGTCCCCGCGCACGGGCGCGGTCCTCGACCGGCATGTGCTCGAAATGCCGGATTGGGTGAACGTGGTGCCGGTCACGTGTGACGGCCGCATCGTGCTGGTCGAGCAGTTCCGCCACGGCACGCGCGCCGTGACGCTGGAGCTCCCGGCCGGCATCGTCGAGCGAGGTGAGGACGCCTGCGCGGCGGGGTTGCGCGAGCTGGAGGAGGAGACGGGCTACCGGGCGGCGAGGTGCCGGCCAATCGGCGTGATCGACGCCAATCCGGCGCTCCAGAACAACCGGGTGGCCGTGGTCCTGGCGGAGGGATGCACGCCCGACGGCCGGGCCGCGCCGGACGAGGGCGAGGACGTGCGCGTGCACGTGCTCGAGCCGGCGCGGGTCCGCGAGCTGATCGCCCGCGGCCGCATCCGGCACGCGATCGCCATCGCGGCATGGCACCTGTACGAGCTGCAGGGCCGCTGAGCGGCGGCGGTGGAGCCGGGATCTCCGGACACGTTGAGTGGTTCGGCCCGGTTGCGGGGGAATGCCTCCGCCGCGTCCGGGCCGTCCAGGGGTGCGCGACCTAGCTTCCGTCCGTGGGGCCGCCCCTGCGCGCCGCGTCGGCGGCCGCATCCGTCCCCGCGATGCGGCGCCAGCGGTTCGCGTCACGCACCCGGTACTTCTCGAGCACGCGCTCGAACGCGGCCTCGAGGTCGATGCGCTGCTCGTTGGCGATCGCGATGAGCACGAAGAGGATGTCGGCGAGCTCGAGCGCGAGGTCCTGCTCGAGCTCGCCGGGCTTCTTGGGCTTGTGGCCGTAGCGGTGGTTCAGCTCGCGCGCCAGCTCGCCGACCTCCTCCACCAGCCGCGCGAGGTTCGAGAGCGGCGGCCAGTAGCCCTCCTCGAACTGGCCGATCCACGCGTCCACCGCCTGCTGCGCTTCGCGGAGCGTCACCTGCAGCTCCAGCACGCGAGCGTCTCGACGACGCGGTCCACCTCTTCCTCCGTGTTGTAGGCGTGCGGCGAGACGCGCACGTACCCGGGCCGCCAGTCCACGATCAAGCTACGGCGTGGCGGGCCAGGGCAGCAAGGAGGGCGGGGGGTGGACGCAGAGCCCGCGGAGAACCTCCTTGTCTCACGCGGAGACGCGCAGGGAGGCCTGCTGCGAGCGCCCTCCCTCCCCAACGGGCCGGCGCGGCCGTACCTTCCACCCCGCCATGGGAACGCTCCTCCTCTCGCTCGTGCCGTGGGCGTTGTTCGTCCTCTGGGTTCCGGTGCTGTTGCGCCAGCGGCCACGGATCGCGGCGTACCCGCCGCCGGCCGCAGACGCGTTGCCGCTCGTCTCGATCATCGTGCCCGCGCGCAACGAGGCGCACAACATCGCCGCGTGCGTCGCGACGCTGCTGGACAGCGCGTACCCGCGGCGCGAGGTCATCGTCGTGGATGACGGCAGCGTGGACGGCACGGGCGACATCGCCCGCGCGCTGGCGGAGTGGAGCGGCGGCGCGGTGCACGTGATCGACGGCGCGCCGCTGCCCGCGGGCTGGTTCGGCAAGCCGTGGGCGTGCTGGCAGGGTTACCGCGCGGCGCGTGGCGATGTGCTGCTGTTCGTGGACGCGGACACGCGGCAGGAGCCGGAGCTGATCGGGCACGCGGTCGGCGCGCTCGATGCAGAACGCGCCGACCTCGTCACCGTGCTGCCGCGGCAGCGGCTGCGCACGTTCTGGGAGCGTGCGGTGATGCCGCAGCTCCTGCTCGCGATCATGATGCGCTACCCGAGCGCGGGCTGGGTCAACCGCTCGCGGAGACCGCGGGACGTGATCGCGAACGGCCAGTTCATCATGGTGCGGCGAAGCGCGTACGAGGAGGTGGGCGGCCACGAGGCGGTGCGCCACGAGGTCGCGGAGGACCTGCGGCTGGCGCAGCGCTTCGTCGCCAGCGGGAAGAAGCTGTTCCTGGCGCACGCGCCCGAGCTGATGGAGACGCGCATGTACCGTTCGCTCGCCGAGATCATCGAGGGCTGGACCAAGAACCTCGCGCTCGGCGGCCGGCACGTGGTCGAGCCGTGGCTCGCGCCGGTCGCGCCCTGGCTCGTCGCCGCGGCGCTGCTGCTGTTCTGGTGCGCGCCGCCGCTCGTGCTGGCCGCCGCGGTGTTCGGCGCCGCCGGCAGCCGCGCCGCCGCATGGGCCGGCGGCGCGACCGCGCTCTCGCTGCTCGGCTGGGCGATCGTGTACGTGCGCTTCCGCGTGCGGCCGACGAGCGCGGCGCTCTACCCGCTCGGCGCCGCGGTCGCCGCGTGGATCTTCGTCCGCAGCGCGCTGCGCGGCGGGCGGGTGCGCTGGAAGGGGCGGGAGTACCGCGTGGAGCAGGAGGGGCCGGCGGTGCGGCGTTGAGGCGAGCCACGGGCCGGGTCAACGACCGGCCAGGGCGCCCATCGCAGCGCGCACACCTCGCTGCGGCGCTGAAGCAAGCCGCGGGCCCGCTGCGCGGCGGCGCGCCTCGATGTCAGCGCGCGAGGCGGCCCGGCGCCCGCACCCGGCACCCACACCGCCGTGATGTTCAGGCCGATGGATCCGAGATGGGGCTACGGAGCGGCGGCGCTCCGATCACGGCGCGAACTCCACCTCCACGCGATGCGGGATGATCCCCGCCTCGTACCCGCGGTCCAGGAACAACTGCACCGCGCGCCGCCCGTCCTCGCCGTAGTCCAGCGTGCGCTGGTTGACGTACATGCCGACGAACTCGTCGGTCTGCGCGGCATCCAGCCCGCGGCCGTACGCCTGCGCGTGCTCGAGCGCCGGCGCGCGGTGCGCGAGCGCGTACGCGATGGACTCCCGCAGCAGCGCGGAGATGCGCGCGACCAGCTCGGGGCCCAGGTCCCGCCGTACGACGTTGCCGCCGAGCGGCAGC
>DASVDH010000116.1:0-65563 GCA_036381195.1 Longimicrobiales bacterium
GCCGGCTTCACCCGGGTCCGCCGCGCGGCCGAGACGCCGTTCAACCGCGTGTTCGAGGCGCGGAGGTAGGCGGCGGAGGCGAGGCGGGCGCCGCGCCCCTCAGTTCGCCGGCAGCCGTACGATGAAGGTGGTGCCCGTCCCTGGCTCGCTTTCCACGGTGATGTCGCCGCCCAGGAGTCGCGCGAGCCTGCGCGCCACGCTGAGGCCGAGGCCGGCGCCGCCGTGCCGGCGCGTGGTCGAGGCCTCGGCCTGCCAGAAGGGCTCGAAGACGCGCTTGAGGTCTTCGGGCTCGATGCCGATGCCGGTGTCCTGTACTCGGAAGCGCATCCAGTCGTCCTCACGCTCGGCCTCCACCACGATGCCGCCCTCCTCCGTGAACTTCAGCGCGTTCGACAGCAGGTTGCGCAGGATCTGCCGCACCTTGGCGGGATCGGTGCGGACGCGCACGGGCGAGCGAGGCGGCCGCACCTCGAACGCGAGCCCCCGTTCCTCCGCGACCGGCCTGAGGGGCGCGGCGGCGTCCTGGGCGAGCGAGTCGAGGTCCACGGTCTCGAGGCGGACCTCCTCGCGGCCGGCCTCCGCCTGCACGAACGTGAGGATCTGCTCGATGAGGTCGAGGAGCTGGAGCGCGCTCGCGCGGATGCGGCCGAGTCTGGCCTGCTGGGCCTCGGTGAGCGGGCCGCCGACGCCGGCCTCGAGGAGGTCCACGTACCCGATCACGGCGTTGAGGGGCGTCCTCAGCTCGTGGGAGATGACGGCGAGGAACTCGGACTTCGCGCGGTTGGCGCGCTCGGCCCGCACGCGCGCGGCCTCCAGCTCCGCGGTCCGCTCCGCGACACGCTGCTCGAGTGATTCGGTGAGCTGGCGCAGCGCGGTGTTGGCCTCGCGGAAGCCGCGGTGAGTCATCTCGAACGGGGACAGCGCCTCGAGCAGGAAGCGCGCGCCGCGCTCGATGATGGCCGCGCAGTTGGCCGCGTCCGTGGCCGAGCGCACGCGCTCGGCGAGGACCTCGTTGTGGAGGGCGGCCAGGTCGAGCACGCCGACGCCCTCGGACACGGCGCCGCGCCCCAGCGCGTAGGCGCGCTCGAGCGCTTCTTCGCCCGTCCCGGCCATGTACCTGGCGAACGCGGCGCGGTACTCGGCGGCGAGATCGGGTGGCACGGGCATCAGCGTTTCCTGCCCAGGTAGCGGAGCACCAGCACGAGCGCGTCGTCCGAGCCGAACGCGTGGCGGGCGAGGACGCGCTCCGCGACGCGGCGCGGCGGGCCGAGCGGGCGGAGCTGCGCCAGCCCACCGGGGTCGATCCCGTCCGTGGCGAAGACGAGGACGTCGCCTGCGTGCACGGGCAGCGCCTCCGGCTCGAGGCGGCGCGGCAGCGCGTAGCCCACCACGCCGGGTCGGGCGACGAGCAGCCGGCGCGTGGGGCGGGCGTCTTCGGCCCCGTGGACGAGCACGGCCTCGACGTTGCCGATCCCCAGCCAGCTCAGGGTCTCGCGGGGCGCGTCGATCGAGGCCAGGCTCATGACGGCGCCGCGGGTCTCGCGCAGGCGCTCGTGGCAGCGGCGCACCAGCGCCGGCAGCGCCTCCCCGGCGGACCCCGCCAGCGTGGCCACGGCGATGTCCGCGGCGGCCGCGGCAGCCTCGCCATGGCCGAGCCCGTCCACCGCGCCGGCGAGCAGTCCCCCGGGAAACGGCTGCACGAGGTGCCGGTCGCCGCACGTGGTCTGACCCGCCAGCGGGAGCGCGGCCACACCCCACTCGGCGAGCCGGGGCTCGCCCGCGGTCATCCCGGGCGTCATCTCGCCAGCCATTTGGTCATGGTGATGGTCGTGCCCTGTCCGCGGCTGGACTCGATCTCGAACTCGTCGACGAGGCGCTTGGCGCCGGGCAGGCCGAAGCCGAGGCTGTTGCTGGTCGAATAGCCGGGGCGCATGGCCTCCTCGACATCCGGGATCCCGGGCCCCTCGTCCCGCGCGACGATCAGCAGGCCGCTGCGGCCATCCTCGCGCCGTTCGCGCAGCAGGATCTCGCCGCGCCCCGCGTACTGCACGATGTTGCGCGCGACCTCGGAGATCGCGGTGGCGATGATGGTCACGTCCGTCGTGGAGAAGCCCATCGCGCGCGCGGCGCTGCGGCCCTGTGCCCGCGCCGTGACGATGTCGGCGTCCGATGAGATGGTCACGCGGATGTCGAGGCCCACCGTCGTCATTTCCCGGTCAGCTCGTCCAGCAGGGCGATCCCCTCTTCGAGGTCGAGCGCGGTGTGCGCGCCCTCGAAGCCGAGGCCGAGCTGCACCATCGCGATGGCGACTTCCGGCTGGATGCCGACGATGACGGTATGCGCGCCGCGCAGCCTCGTCAGCTCGCCGATCGAGCGCAGCGTACGCACGGCGAACGAGTCGATGACGTCCAGTACCGTGACGTCCACGACGATGCCGCGTGCCCGGTGCCGGCCAACCTGGCGCGTGATGTCGTCCCGGAACTCGACGAGCTCCTCGTCCGTGAGCGTGGACTGGATCGAGGCGATCAGGTAATTCTCCTGCTTCAGGATCGGAACGCGCATACCGACCGGCGGCGCCTAAGGCGTGCTCTCTTCCACTGTCACGCGGTAGCCGAGCAGTTGCTCGGCCGCCTCGATGCCGCTCTGGAGATCGCCGACCGCGTTGATCTTGCTCAGGTCCACGCCGATCGTGACGAGCGTCTGCGCGACCTCGGCCGAGAGCCCCGTGACGATGACGGTGGCGCCCATGAGCCGTGACGCCTCCACCGTCTGGACGAGGTGGTTCGCCGCGCGCGAATCCACGGTGGGGACGCCCGTGATGTCGATCACCACGACCTTCGCGCGGTTCGCGCGGATGCCACGCAGGAGCTGGTCCGTGAGCTGGCGCGCGCGCTGCGAGTCCAGCACGCCGATGATCGGCAGGATCAGCATGCGCTCGCGCACCTGGAGCACGGGCGTCGAGAGCTCGCGGATCGCCTCCTGCTGGAGCCGGATGGTGCGCTCGCGCTCCTCGACGAAGCTCACGGCCACCGTGTTCGCGATGCGGTTGGCCGCGGGCTCGTACGCGTCCAGCACGCGTTCGAGCATCTCGAAGTTGTGCTGGTACTTACGGAACAACGAGCGGGCGAGGACGTCCCGGAGCAAGAGGACGATGCCGATGACCTCGTATGTCTCGACGCCACGCGGGATGATCCGCTCCGAGAGGTTTCTGGCGTAGGTCTGGAGCGCCTCGACGCTGCCGGTCTCCAGGACCTCGACGTAGTTGTCGTAGACGGAGGTCGCCTCGGCCACGATCTCCTCGCGGCTCATGGCCGTGAGCAGCCGGGATTCGATGATGCGCCGGACCCATTCCTCGCGGAGCTCATCGCGCTTCTCGCGGAGATGCGCGACGAGTTCGCGCAGCAGGGCGGCCGTCGAGTCGGGCGCCTCTTCCGGGATGCGGCGCCGGGGCATCGCGCTCATTTCTGGAGCCTCCCTCGCGCAGCTCGATCGTTGCGGGGGCGCGCCGCGGGGGCGCGGCGGGGAGGGCGCCGCCACCCTCCCGGGCACAGCACCGGGCCTGCGGCGCGCCAGCTCACCGTGCCGCGACGGGCTGGCCCGGCGCTCGACCGCAGCGCGGCGCAGAACGGGAGCGGGGTGCAAGAAGCAAGCCCGGTACAGGGCCGCACGAGCGGCCGCCCGCGGCGCCGTGGCGGCCGCGCCGGCGCGCGGCGAGGGGATCCGCGCGCTCGCGGCCGCGGCTCGCGCGGCGCGCGCCCGCCCGCGCGCGCGCGTTCTCCACGTTCGTCACCCGTTGGTCACCGCCGTTCGTCCGTCACCGCCGTTCGTCACCGCATGGCACGGCGGAGCACGAGGCCGGCGAGCGCGGCCACGGCGATCGCCCGGGCAGGGTTGCGCTCGACCCGGTGCCCCAGCGCCTCGAACGGCGTGCCGCGGAGCGGGCGGGCCAGCAGCTCGCCGAGCCGGCCCTCGAGCACGTCCACCCGGTCCGCGGCCAGCAGGATCATCCAGTGACGCGCGTAGTGCTCCGGGATGCGGTACGCGATGCGCCGTATGATCCCGCTCACGCCTCGAGGCGGCACCGATGTGCCGAAGACCGGCGTGAGCCGTGGCAGGCCGCGGCGCCGCAGGTGCATTGGGCGCGCACGCTGCCGCGGGATCTCCTCCCAGTGGACGCCCTCCGCCTGCGCGGGCTCCGCCTCCATCGGCACGCCGGGCCTGTCCTCGAGCGCGCGGTCCGCGCCGTACGCGCCGTCCGGCCCGGGCCTGAACTGCGTGAACTGCTCCATCTTGCCTCCTTCTCGCTGGCGTGCCGGTCCGTGGGCCCAGACGTTCAAGTGCAGTGCCATGGGGCCGTTTCGGGAAGACCTGTTCTTCCGGCTCGACGTGCTGCCGATCCACATGCCGCTTCGCCAGGGCCGTGGGGGCGCATGGCTTTTGCTCCGCTGGTTGCGTGTGGCGGCCGGCGAGCGACCGGCCAGGACGCCGGCTCACACGGAACGGGGGAGGAGCGAACGTGAAGGCGTTGGTCTACCACGGCCCGGCGGACGTCCGGGTCGAACGGAAGCGGGATCCCGAGATCGAGCACCCGAACGACGTCATCCTGCGCGTCACCACCGCAGCGATCTGCGGCTCCGACCTGCACCTGTACCGCGGCCTGATCCCGGACACGCGCGTGGGCACGACCTTCGGCCACGAGTTCGTCGGGATCGTGGAGGAAGTGGGGCCGGACGTGCGGCGGCTGAGCCGCGGCGACCGCGTCGTCGTGCCGTTCCCGATCGCCTGCGGGACCTGCTTCTACTGCCGGCGCGACCTGTTCGCGCAGTGCGAGAACACCAACCCGAACAGCGAGCTGGCCTGCGGCGTGTTCGGCTACTCGCACACCACCGGCGGCTACGACGGCGGGCAGGCCGAGTACGTGCGCGTGCCGTTCGCGGACGTGGGGCCGATGAAGCTGCCGGAGGACGTGTCGGACCTGGACGCGGTGATGCTCGCGGACGTGTTCCCGACCGGCTACCAGGCCGCCGAGATGGGCGAGATCAAGCCGGGCGAGACCGTGGCGGTCTTCGGCTGCGGGCCCGTCGGCCTGTTCGCGATGAAGTCCGCGCTGCTGATGGGCGCGGGGCGCGTGATCGCGATCGACCACGTGCCGGACCGGCTCGAGTTCGCGCGCGAGTGGGGGTGCAGCGACACGGTGAATTTCGCCGAGGTGGATGACATCGTCGCCACGCTCAAGGAGATGACGGACGGCCGCGGCCCGGACGTCTGCATCGATGCGGTCGGGCTCGAGGCGGACGGCTCCGCGCTGCACGAGTTCCTGGGCCGCGTGCTGATGCTCCAGGCCGGCGCGGCCAACGTGATCGGCTACTGCATCGACGCGGTCAGGAAAGGCGGCAACGTCGCGCTCATCGGCGTGTACGGCCCGCCCTGGAACGTGGTGCCGATCGGCACGGCGATGAACAAGAACCTGACGCTGCGGATGGGGCAGTGCAACGTGCACCGCTACATGCCGCACCTCCTCGAGCACATCCAGGCGGGCCGCGTCTCGCCGCGGGCGATCGTCACGCACCGCTTCCCGCTGGAGGCGGCGCCGCACGCGTACCGGCTCTTCGCCGGCAAGCTGGACGGGTGCCGCAAGGCGGTCCTGGAGATGTAGGGGACGAGTACGTGTACGTGTACGAGTACGAGTACGAGTACGAGTACGAGCACGGGGAGGGGGACGAGGACGAGGAGGGGGACGAAGACGGAGACGAGGACGAGGAGGAGTACGGGAGCGTCGCGAGCGGCCGGGGCCGGTGCCGCGCCGGCCGGGGTGGCTGGCCGGGGTGGGAGGGCCGCCCGGGCCCGGGTGGAGGGCGGGGGGCGCCACCGCGCCGCCCGCGGGCCGGGAGGGCCTAGCTAGGCCTACCCCCGCGCCCTCGCCTCCGCCGGGGGCCGGGAACGGCTCGCGCTCTCGCCCTCGCCCCCGCCCGGGGCAGGGCCGGGGTGAAGGGCCTTGTATCCCGATCCTCAGCGCGCCAGGATTCCGGTCATGACCCTGCAAATCGAGCAGCGAGGCAGCGCGGTCAGGATCCCCGTGCGGGCGCAGCCGCGCGCGTCGCGCAGCGAGATCGCGGGCGAGCACGATGGCGCGCTGCGCGTGCGGCTGGCCGCGCCGCCCGTCGAGGGCGCGGCGAACGACGAGCTGGTGCGGCTGCTCGCACGCGTGCTCGGCGTGCCGCGCAGCGCGGTGCGCGTCGTGGCCGGGCAGCGGGGGCGCACGAAGGTGGTGGAGGTGGACGGGGTGGACGCCGCGGCCGCGCTCCGCGCGTTCGGGCTTTGACGCGCGCGCGGCCACGGGTGGACGGCCCGGCCGGCGCGCCGGGCGGCGCGCGGCGCAGGGCGCTCTTCGTGTTCCTCGACGGCGTCGGCCTGGGGCCCGGCGATCCGGGCATCAACCCGCTCGCCCGCGCGCGGCTGCCCACCCTCGCGGCGCTGCTGGATGGCCGCGCGCCGGTGCTGGAGGCGGCGCCGCACCACGGCCGCGCGGCGAGCCTGGTCGCACTGGACGCCACGCTGGGCGTGCCCGGCCTGCCGCAGAGCGGCACGGGCCAGGCCGCGCTGCTGACGGGCCGGAACGCCGCGGCGCTGTTCGGCCGCCACTTCGGGCCCTGGACGCCGACGGCGCTACGCCCGCTGGTCGAGCGGGAGAGCGTGCTCGCGCGCGCCGCCGCCGCGGGCCGGGCGGTCGCGTTCGCGAACGCGTACCCGGAAGAACTGATGGATGCGCTCGCCGCGCCCGCGGAGGGGGCGCGGCTGCCGCTGCCCGCCCGCATCGCCGCGCCCCTCGCCGCGCGGGCGGCCGGGCTGCTGACGCGCGGGACCGCCGCGCTCGCGCGGGGCGACGCCGTCGCCAGCGAGATCACGAATGACGCATGGCGCGAGCGGCTCGGCCGGCTCGAGGTGCCCGTGATCACGGCGGCGGGCGCCGGCCGCAACCTGGCGCGCATCGCGACGGCGCACGAGCTCACCTTCTTCGCGCACTACGCCACCGACACGGCCGGGCACCGCGGCGGCATGGCCGGCGCGCTCGCCGCGCTCGAGCGCGTGGACACGTTCCTCGCCGGAATCCTGCAGGCGCTGCCCGCGGACGCGCTGCTCGTCGTCGCCAGCGACCACGGCAACCTGGAGGACACGCGCGCCGGCCACACGCGCAACCCCGCGCTGTGCCTGGTCGCCGGGCCGGACCACCGGCGGCTGGCCGCGCGGCTCCGCTCGCTCACGGACGTCGCGCCGGCGCTGCTCGAGTGGCTGGGGGTGGACGGGCCCGGCGCGTCCGCGGATTAGCGCGGGGCCCCGCCCAGCGTCGCGCTTTCCGGGCGGGGGCGGGGGCGCGGCGAAGCCCCGCACGCATCGCGGCACGGCCCCGCACCTGGGAAATCGGCCGCGCCGGGCGCGGACGGAATCCCCACGCAGCGCCGCTCGGCCAAACACGGTGGAAATTCGCCGCACCGGCCGCGGCGAAGGCCCCACCCCAGAGGCGGATGAAGCGGCTGATGGAACTCGACCGCCGCATCAGCATCCATCGCGCCGGCCGCGATCCGCCCGGAAGAGCCCGCCGCGCGCCTCACACCTCGCGGCGACCCAGCGACGCCGCCGCGAGCAGCCACAACACCGCGCCGTAGCCGGCCACGTACGCGAACGCGTCCCACGGGATGGGCTGGAGCGCGCCGAACGCGCCCTCCAGCTCGAGGAAGGCGGCTTGGGGGGGCAGCACGAAGGTGATGACGTCCCGCACGCCGGGCGGGATCGCGAGCGCGTCCGCGCGCCGCAGCGCGTCCCACACGAGGGAGAGCAGCGCGAGCAGCAGCGCGATCCACGCGTCCCCGCGCGTCCACACGGAGAGCAGCGCTACCATGCCGCCGTACACGATGATGTAGGCGAGGATCAGGACGAACGTGGCCGGGCCGGCCCAGGTGCCCAGCATGATCAGGTCGAAGACCGGCAGGAGCGCCGCCGAGATGGCGAACGCGGCGGCGCTGAGCAGCGCCGCGCGCGCCGCGTAGATGCGGTGCGGCGAGGTCGGCCGTACGGCGTAGAGGCGCGCATAGCCCTCCAGCCGGTCGTGGCTCGCCACGCCGGCGAGCATGACGAGCGTGGCCACGAGCGGGTAGCGCCCGAGGATCCAGCCGAGCAGCAGCAGCGCCGAGACCAGCGGGTAGCCGCCCACCTCGAACAGCCGGTCCATCTGCACGTGCCCGCCCTCGCCCCGGCTCACCAGCAGACGTGCCGTGAGCGCCGCCGCCAGGAACACGGCGGCGAACGCGAGCAGTGCGAGCACGCGGCGCCGGCGCGCACGCAGCGCGAGGGCGGCCAGCGCGAGCGCGCTCACGCGTCTGCCTCCGAGCCGAGCTCGCGGCGCACGCGCGCCTCGAGCGGCTCCAGCAGCGGCTGCACGGAGGCGACGACGGCGCCCGCTTCGAGCAGCGCGGCGAGCCGCCGGCTCAGCTCCGCGGCATCCGCAGCGGCGACGCGGTACGCCGCGGGCGCGTCGCCCTCGATGGGCTCGGCGCCGGGGAACACTTCCGCCAGCTCGGGCACCGGCACGGCCAGCTCGAGGCGGTAGGTGGCGCCGGTGCCATCCGGCGGGGCGTCCGTCTCGATCACCCTGCGCAGGCGGCCGGCCTCGAGCAGCACCACGCGCGACGCGAGCCGCTCGACCTCTGCCAGGTCGTGGCTCGCGACGAGCACGGTGCGGCCCGCGTCCCGCAGCTCGGCGACGATCGCGCGGAACCGGACGCGCCACAGGGGGTCCAGCCCTTCCGTCGGCTCGTCCAGCACCACCAGCTCGCGCTCCGCGAGCAGCGCCTGCGCGAGCCCGAGCCGCTGGTTGAGCCCGCGCGAGAGGGTGCGGACCTCCCGGTCCGCGTAGGCGGCGAGGCCCATGCGCTCGATCAGCCCGTCCACGCGGCGCGCGGCGGCGGCGCGGGTCAAGCCCTCGAGCCGCGCCAGCGCGCGCAGCGCCGTCCGCACGCGCCACTCGCCCGGCAGCCGGAACCGCTCCGGCAGGTATGCGGCGCCGTGGCGGCGCACGTAGTGGCGCGGCCCGAGGCCGCGGATCCGGACCGTGCCCGCCGTCGGATGGATGAAGCCGAGCAGCAGCGCGAACAACGTGGTCTTGCCCGCGCCGTTCGGCCCGACGAAGCCCCACACCCCACCCGCCGGGATCTCAAGCGAGACATCGGCGAGCGCGTCCACCCGGGCCGGCCCGCCCGGCGCGCCGAAGCGCTTGCTCACTCCGCTGAATTGGATCACGTTTCCCCCCGGCACGTATCCTGCCACGCCCCGCGCCGCCTATGCAGCCCCCGTTCCCCGAGACGCCCGCGCCGCCGCCGGCCCCTCGGGGCGGCCCCCGCAGCGTCTTCCTCCGCGGGGTCCGCTTCATCGAGCGCCACGTCCGCGGCTCTTACACCGGCATCGCCCTCTCGATGCTCCTCGCGTTCGCCGTCGGCGTCGCAGCCGTCATGGCGTTCGTCCTGCTGGGCGACGTCGTGATCGACGGCGCGACGCGCGAGTTCGACGAGGCCGTGCTGCGCTGGGTCGCGCGGCGCCGCTCACCCGGCCTCGACTCCGTCATGCGAGACATTACCGCGCTCGGCAGCGCCGCGGTGCTGCTCGTGCTCGCCGGCGCCGCCGCCACGTTCCTCTGGCTGACGCGCCACCACCTCTCCGTCCTGGTGCTCGCGCTCGCCGTCCTCGCCGCGTCCGTCCTCAACCTGGTCCTCAAGGCGCTCTACGACCGCCCGCGGCCGGAAGTCGTGCCCAGGGTCGTCGAGGTCGTCTCGCCCTCCTTCCCCTCCGGCCACGCGCTCGGCGCCTTCGCCGTCTACGGCACGCTCGCCTACCTGATCGCGCGGCTCGAGCCCACGCCGCGATTGCGCACCGCGACCTGGGTCATCGCGGCGCTGATCATCCTGGCGGTCGGCGTCAGCCGCGTCTACCTCGGCGTGCATTACCCCTCGGACGTGCTCGCCGGCTTCATCGTCGCGCTGGCCTGGATCGCGTTCACCGCCACGGGCGTGATGGCGTTCACCCACTTCGCGCGCCGGCGTCCCGAGCTGGGGCGGGAGGAGAAGGGGCTGGGGCGGCGCGGAGGCGAGTGAGCCCGTCGGGGCGCAATGCGATCCAGCGTCTCCGTGGCGGTGCGCCGCGAGCGTGAGAAGGCGGAGGCGAGTGGGTCCGGGATCCGGCAATGCGATCGGAAAGCGATCGACCACCGGGGCGCGGAGATGGCGCGCCTGAGGCGCGACGACCACGTCGTCCCACCCGCGGACCGCGCGACGGCGGTCCACCGGGAACCGCGATGAACGGCGCGAAGGCACCAAACGCCAGTAGCCCGACCCGCCCCGGCCGCCCCGCGCCACCGGCCCCCGCCCTCGCCCTCGCCCACGCCCTGACCCCCGCCCCTGTTGACATGGCGCCTGCTCTCCAGTCTCGCCTTCGCGCTGAACGGCCCGGAGCCGGCGTGGTCCGCGGACGCCGGCCGCTGGGTCCTGCACTACCTCCTCTGGTCCGGGCTGGGGCTGGCGGCGCTCGTGGCGGCGGCGTACCGGCACCGGGACGCGCGCTGAGGCGGGCAGCCCGGATACCGGCACACGGCCTTGGGAGCCGGGGACCCACGCGCCGCGATCGTTCGAGCGATCGCGGCGCGACGGCGCCGTCCCCTCCAGCCATTCCGTTGCCCCACCGCATTGCGGATCCTTTATCGGCGGTGACGACCCCGCCGGCCCGGGCGCCGTGCCGGCCCGGAAGGCGGAGGTGCCACGAACCGCGCGCCCCGCACCCCGAACGGCGGTCCACCGCGCGGCCGGCGGCGGACCCGCCCGCGACGTCTTTGCACGGAGCGCGCACCACCCCCGAACCCGCGACCGCACGTGCCGGAACCCACCACCCGCGTTCTGGGCCAGCTCCTCCTCGCCGATGGTGTGGTGGACGCGGCCGAGCTGGCCGGCGCGCTCGACGACCAGCGGCGCACGCGCGAGCGGCTGGGCGCTGTGCTGGTGCGCCGTGGCCTGGACGCGCGCCACGTGGCGCGCGCGCTCGCGCGGCAGCTCCGGCTGGCGTACGCGGAGCCGCCGCTCGCGCCGGACCGGGCAGCGCTCGCGGCGGTGGACCGCGGGCTCGCCGCGCGGCTGCGCGTCCTGCCGCTCGCCGTGGACGGGCGCACGCTGCGCGTCGCGATGGCGGATCCGCTGGACACCGCGGCGGTGGACGACCTCCAGTTCCAGACGGGCCGCCGCGTCGAGCCGGTGGTGACGACGCCGCGCGCGGTCGCGGAAGGGCTGGCGGCCGCGTACGGCGTGCTGGTGCCGGCCGCGGCGCCCCCGCGGCCGGGCAACGGCGCGGCGCGCACGCCGCCAGCGGTGATCGCGGCCGACGCCGGACCCGCGCCCGGGAACGGCGATCGCGCGGTGGCCGGAGCGGCGGGCGCGATCGGCGCAGGCGCGGCGGCGCCGGCCGGCCCGGGCCCGCCGGCCGGCGGGGAGGAGTGGGCCGGCGGGCAGGCCGGGGCCCACGCGGCCGGCGTGGCGGACGAGGAGACGGGCGCGCTCGTGCGCGCGAGCGAGGCAGCGCCCATCGTCGCCCTGGTCGAGCAACTGCTGGTGCGCGCCGTGGCGGCCCGGGCAAGCGACCTGCACGTCGAGCCCGCGGCGGCAGGCCTGCGCGTGCGCGCACGGGTGGACGGCGCGCTCCGCGAGCTGGCGGAGCTGCCGGCGGAGGTCGCGCTCGCCGTGGTCTCGCGCCTCAAGATCATCGCGGGGCTGGACATCTCGGTGAAGCGGCGGCCGCAGGACGGGCGCGCCGCGCTGGGCATGCACGGGCGGGAGCTGGCCCTGCGCGTCTCCACGCTGCCGTGCGAGGCGGGCGAGAAGGTGGTGATCCGCTTCCTCGACCCGCAGGACGCGGCGCGCCGGCTCGAGGACCTGGGCTTCGCCGCGGAGGTGGGCGCGCGCTTCCTGCGGCTGCTCGGCCGCGGGCACGGCGTGATCCTCGTGACCGGCCCCACCGGCAGCGGCAAGACGACGACGCTCTACGCCGCGCTCGGCGCGCTCGACCGCGACCGGCTGAACATCACGACGCTCGAGGACCCGGTCGAGTACCGGCTGCCCGGGCTGACCCAGGTGCAGGTGCACGCGCGCGCCGGGCTCACGTTCGCCGCCGCGCTGCGCGCGGTGCTGCGGCAGGACCCGGACGTGGTGATGGTGGGCGAGATGCGGGACCGGGAGACCGTGGAGGTCGGCATGGCCGCCGCGCTGACCGGCCACCTGGTGCTCTCGACGCTCCACACCAACGACGCGCCCGGCGCGATCGCGCGGCTCGCCGAGATGGGCGCGCCGGCCTACCTGGTGGCGGGCGGGCTGATCGGCGTGCTGGCGCAGCGGCTCGCGCGCCGCCTCTGCCCGCACTGCCGCGAGCCGTACGACGCGGACGCCGCGGAGCTCGCGGAGCTGGGGCTGCCCGCGCGGCCCGTCCGGCTGCACCGCCCGCGCGGCTGCGCGCAGTGCGAGGGCACGGGCTACCGCGGCCGCATCGGCATCCACGAGCTGCTGGTCGTGGACGCGCGCATCCGCGAGTTGATCCTGCGCCGCGCCGCCGCCGACCTGATCCGCGACGCCGCGCGCGCCGCCGGCATGGAGACGCTCGGCCAGGATGCGTGGAACAAGGTCCGCGCCGGCCTCACCTCCCTCGCCGAGGTGCGCCCCCTGCTCACGCTCCTCGCAGACGAGGCGCCGCTCTGCCCCGCCTGCGGCCACCCCCTCGCCGCCGGCTTCCTCCACTGCGCCGGCTGCGGCCGGCCGCTCCGGCCGCGCTGCCGGTGCGGCGCGACGCTCGAGGCGGGCTGGCGCTGCTGCCCGGCCTGCGGTGCGCCGCGTCCCCCCGACCACGGCGCGCCCGCGGGCACGCGGGAGGCGGCCGCGCCAGCCCCATCCTTCGCGGGCCCCGGCGCGTAGCCGGCCCTGGCAAGGGATCCGGCTGGTGGGGCCGCCCTGGCGCCACCCACGCCCCGCGGTGCGAGGGGTCGCCCCGAGCGACGGGCGGCCGGGGCCCGTCGGGCGCCCGACGCGCCCCGGCGCGAAGAGGCGCCATAGTACAGCCTGCCCTCACGCGTCAGCGCCGGCTGCGCGCGAGGAGGCGCCGCCGGATCCCCCGGCCATGCACCGCGCCCGCTCGCCCGCTCCCGCTCCCGCCCCCCGCCCCGCTGCCCGCCGGCCCGTACGCCCGCCGGCCCCGCTGTGCCGGCGCGAGGCGCCGCCCCGGGACTCACCGGGGCGGCGCCTTGGGACTCGCCCTGGCGGCGCCCCGGGCCCGCCGGGGCGGGCCACCCGCGATCTCGACCGCCGCCTGGAGGTCCCGGCCGCCGACCGCGCCGCGGGCTGGCGCTGGGCTTGCTGTCCGGCTCGCCTCCCCTTAAGCGTTCCACAGGGGGAGCATTCGGGGGAAACACTGGACAGATGACATGCCGGTGAGCCCGGCGCCGTCGCCTCGACTGCCGTGGCGCAGCGGTGCGGGCACCGCAACCGTGTGCTCCGGAATCGTCAATTTTCGGGTAACAGTTTCGCGGCTTTGCGGCGAGCCAGGTGCCCGGGAAGCCGCGGCGTGAAGCCACGGTCCGTCCAGGTCGGCGGCCGTGGGAGCGGGGGACACTGGACAGGAGCGAGTCATGGAGAGCCGTGCACTGAAGCTGGTCGGGGTGTTCGCGTTGACCCTCGCGGCGGGCTTTGCTTGCAGCAGCGACAAGGACGATGACGGGACCGGGCCGGAGGAGGGTGTGGAGGTGATCCAGATGTCCAACCGGCGCTTCACTCCGGCCACGTTGACGATCGAGCCGGGGACGACCGTTCGGTGGGCGAAGGACGACGAGGCGCACACCATCACGCCGGCAAACTCGAACCAGCCCGGGGTCTGGCAGGATGTGGTGGTGGAGGCGGGTGAAGAGTTCGAGCACACGTTCGAGGTGGCGGGTCAGACCTACGATTACGAATGCCAGTTCCACGAGGGGATGACGGGCAGGATCATCGTTTCGGAGTGATGGGGGCGCCACGCGCCCTGATCGGAGTGGCGGGGGCGCCGCGCGCCCTGACCTGATTCGGTCGCGCGCGGATGACCCCGTCCCCGGCGCGGGAATCCTGCGCGTGGTGCGGCCGGCACCCGCGCGTGGATCGGGTGCCGCGGCAGCGCACGGCGTGGCCGTGCGAATGGCGCCGCGGCGCCCGCTGCTTCCATGGTCGTGCAGTGTCTTCGTTGCGCGTGGGGCCGGCGGCGCACGCCGCGGGTGACGCGGCGCGCGGTTGCCGGACGGGGTGGGGCGCTCCGGGCGTGCGCCGGCCGCGACCGCGTTCGACTTGGCCGCCGAGGTCCCTCGGCGTGCCTGCGGCGAACGCGCTCACGCCCGGGGACCCGTACGCGACCGTCGGGCTGTCGCGCGCGATGGTGCGCGGGCCGGGCCACATCACATCGCGTTCGCTCCTTTGGCGGAGCAGGTGTGGCGTGTGGGCCCTGGAGCGTGTGACCGAACGGCGGGTCGTGCGTTAGGCAGAGGCAGAGCGTGGACTCAGGGAAGGGTGAGGCACCGTGAAGCTCGTGCGCGGACGTGATCGGCTGTGGCGAGTGGTCCGTCTCTCCGCGGCGCTCGTCGCACTGCCGGCAGCGCTGGAGGCGCAGGCGGCGAAGGAGTGGGCCCCGTCGTCGTCTCCCGCGGTTTCCGAAATGCGGCTGCGCCCCGGGGACGTGGTGCGCGTCGAGGTGCGGGACGAGCCCTCGCTCGGCGGGCAGTTCCCGGTGGCGGAGGACGGCAACATCATGATCCCGTTGCTGGGCATCATCCCCGTTGCGGGCCGCCCGTTCGAGGAGGTGGAAGCGGATGTGCGCGCTGCGTACGCGCGCGAGCTCGCGGATCCGGTGATCCGCGTGCTGCCGATGGTGCGGATCGCAGTGCTGGGCGAGGTGATGCGGCCGGGACTGTTCCCGGTGGACGCGACGCTCACGGTGAGTGATGTGCTGGCGACGGTGGGCGGATTCACGCCGTTCGCGGACCGTGATGAGATCACGTTGGAGCGGGACGGCGTGCGCACGCGCATTCCCTACGAGCCGGGTGAGCCGGGTCTGCAGCAGCCGCTGCGCTCGGGGGACCGGATCCTGGTCGCGCGGCGGAGCTGGTTCAGCGAGAACCTGGCGATCTTCGTGGGCGCGGCGGCGTCCGTCGCAGCCGCGGCGGTCACCACGCTGATCGTGCGTTGAGCGGCGCGATGGCGGGCGGCGGTCCGGTGCCCGGCGGCTCGTTTCTGGGGTCGTGGCACGGCATCGTGCGGCGGCGCTGGCGCGTGGGTGCGCTGGTGTTCGTGCTGGTGGCGGGTGGGGCGGCGGCGCTGCTTCTCCTCTCCCGGCCGGTCTATCGCGCTGAAGCGCGGCTGCGGCTCGGCGAGCCGCCGCCGATGGGCGGCGTGTCGCCGACCGGCGGGCTGCTTTCCCTGATGCGGTTGGGCGGCGATCCCTTCGCGAACGACCTCGAGCTCCTGTCGAGCCGCACGGTGACCGAGGCGGTGGTGCTGGACGCCGCGCTCGCGGTGGCGCTGGATGCGCCGCGCGGCTGGCATCGCGACTCGCTGCTCGCGCACCTCGCCGCGACGCGCGCGACGGAGCGCGGCGTCTACGAAGCGGAGTGGCTGGCGGATGGCCGGGTGCGGGTGCGGCGCACGGCCCCCAGGGATTCGGCCGTGGGCGACGTGGCTGCCGGCGACACGCTCGAGTTCGGCGGCGTGCGCATCGCCTTCCTGCCGTGGCGCGAGGGGATGCCGCGGCGGGTGCGGATCCGGACGCTGCCGTTCGGCGAGGCCGTGCGGCGCACGCGGAGCAGGATCGTGGCGGAGCGGGCGAGGCGGGAAGCGAACGTGGTGGATCTCTCGTTCCAGCACACGGATCCCGGGCTCGCGCAAGCCGTGGTGGCGGCGGTGGTGAACCGCTTCGTCGAGCTGCGAGCGGCCGTGCAGCGTCGTGAGAGCGGGGAGACGGTGGACTCGCTGCGTCGGGTGGCGGAGAACACAGAGCGGGAGCTGGCGGCGGCGGAGTCGGCGCTCGAAGCGATGCAGCGGACCGCACGGCTGGTCGCGCCCGATGCGCAGGGCGAGGCGTTCATCGAGCGCTACACGGAGATCGCGGCGGACCTGGAGGTGGTCCGCGTCGAGCGGGCGGCGATCCACGAGCTGCTCGAGAAGGTCGAGACCGCGCGGGATCCGATGGAGGCGTGGTCCGGGCTAGCGGCGTTCCCGCGCTTCCTGGAGAACCCGACGGTGGGCGAGCTGCTGGGCCGGCTGGCGGCGCTCCAGACGCAGCGCGCGGACGTGGCGTGGCGGCGGGCGGCGGAGAGCCGCGCGCTCGTGGTGCTGGACGAGCAGATCGCGAGCATCGACGCATCGCTCCGTTCGCTGGCGACCGCGTACGCATCGGCGCTGGAGCGGCAGGAGCGTGAGCTGGGCGCGCGCATCGCGGAGATGGACGCGGAGCTGGCGGGGATGCCGCGCGAGTTGATCGAGCTGGCGCGCCGCCAGCGAGAGATCCGGATCCTCTCCGAGATCCTGGTGCTGACCGAGCAGCGGCTGCGGCAGGAGGAACTGCGGCAGGCGCTGACCTTCTCGAACGTGCAGGTGATCGACCCGCCTGCGCTGCGTTACCGGCCCGTGTGGCCGCGCAAGAAGGTGGGGCTCGCCGTGGCCTTGCTGCTGGGCTCGACGTTCTCCGTGCTCGGGATGGTGGTCGCCGAGCGCGCGGACCGTTCGCTCCGCAGCGCTGCGCAGGTGAGGCAGGCGGTGGGCGTGCCGGTGATCGCGGTGGCGGTCGCGGAGCGGGACGGGCTCGCGTTCGCGCTGGAGGAGGCGCGCGCGGTGCTCGCGGCGGCGAACGGGAACGGCGCGGGCGGCCCCCGCGGCGCGCGCCTGACGCTGGCTGCTGTGGATGAGGCGGGGCTGGCGGCGGATGCCGCGCGCGCCCTCGGCGCGGCGTTCGCCCGGCAGCAGGCGGAGCGGCGGGGGGCGGAGACGGATGCTCCGCTGGTGCTCGCGGCGCCCGCGCTGGACCGGTTCTCCGGGGCGGCGGCCGCGGCGGCGGAGGCCGCGCCCGTGCTGCTGGTGCTGCGGCACGGGCGCACGACGCGGGACGCGGCCATGCGCGCGGCGGCGCTCCTGCGGGAAACGGGCGGCGAGCTGGCGGGCGCCGTCCTGGTTTGTGCGCGCGCGAAGGACACGAGGGAGGTATGGAGCTGATGCACGACTACGGTGCGGCGGCCGTTGCGCGGGCGCGGTCCATGCCCCGGCGGGACGGCGGGCGCGTGGTTCGCCGCATCGCGGACATTGTGGGCGCGACGGTGTTGCTGGTGTTGTGCGCGCCCGTGCTCGCGCTGGCCGCCCTGGCGATCTGGATCGAGTCCGGCCGACCGGTGCTGTTCGGGCACATGCGGCTCGGGTTGGCAGGCAGGCCGTTTCGTTGCTGGAAGCTGCGCACGATGGTGGCGGACGCGGAGGCGCGGCTCGAGCGCGATCCCTGGTTGAAGAAGCTGTACGTCCAGAACGGGTACAAGCTGCCGGCCGACATCGATCCGCGGATCACGCGCGTCGGCCGGTGGCTGCGGCGCACCTACCTGGACGAGGTCCCGCAACTCTTCAACGTGCTCGGCGGCAGCATGTCGCTCGTGGGACCGCGCCCGATCGTGCGGGACGAGCTCGCCTGGTACGGCGACGATGCGGACGAGCTGCTGAGCGAGAAGCCGGGCATCTTCGGTGCCTGGACGAGCCGCGGCCGCAACCGGCCGCATTACCCGGAGCGTGCGCGGCTCGAGCTGGAGTACGTGCGCAACCGCTCGCTGCTCGGGGATGTGCGCATCCTCGCGCGCTCGATCCCCGTGGTGCTGCGGGGGCAAGGAGCTGAATGACCACGCCGGCCGGCGCGGCCGGCCGGCCGGCCGCACTGTCCGCGCCGCCCGCCGTGCCCGGCCCGGCCGGCGTGCGGCGCGTGCTGCACAACGCGTTGTCGCTCCTGCTCGCGTACGTGCTGCCGCGGCTCTTCATGCTGGGCTCGGTGGTGGTGGCGGCGCGCGTGTTGGGCGCAGCGCAGTTCGGCGCGTACAGCACGGCGGCGGCGTTCGCGGTGATGCTCAGCATCATCGCGACGCTGGGAATGACGCCGCTGCTGGTGCGCGAGATCGCGCGGGTGCCGGAGCGCGCGCCCGGCCTGCTCGCAGCGGCGCACGCCGTCAAGACGGCCAGCAACGTGCTCATGCTGGCGCTGTTGCTGGTGCTCTCGCGCCACGTGCTGGGCTACCCGGCGCCGGTCGTGCTCGCCGCGCTGCTGCTGGGCGTGTCGTACGCCGTGGGCGCGTACGTGGAGAACCTGGCGGCGTGGTTCCAGGCGGTCGAGCAAATGCACGTCTGGACGCAGGCCAGCGCGGTGAGCGGCGTGATGGCGGGCGGGCTCGGGCTCGCGCTCGTGGTCGGGACCCGGAGTCTGGCCTGGTTCTGCGTGGCGCCGATCCTCGGCCAGCTCGGCGCGCTCGCCTGGCTGGCCGCCCGGCTGCCGGCAGAGGCGCGGCGGGGCGGACGGGTCGCGCTGGCGGAGGCGCTGCGACTGGCGCGCGCCCTGGCGCCGTTCGCGGCTGCCTTCATCGCGCTCACCGTCTACTACAAGGTGGACGTGCTGCTGCTCGCGCGCTGGCGGGATGCGGCCGAGGTGGGCACGTACGCGGCGGCCTACAAGCTGGTGGATGTCGCGCAGGCACTGGCGCTGGTCGTAGCGGGCGCGGTGTACCCGCGGCTCTCGCGCGCCGTTGCAGCCGGCGCCGGGGGAGACCCGGCCGAGGCGGCCGGCGCGGCCGCGGCAGGCGCGGATGCGCCGCTGCCTGCCGCGGCCGCGCGGCTGGCCGAATGGATGCTCCTCGCCGTGGCCCCGGCGGCCGGGCTGGTGTTCCTGCTGCGCGAGCCGCTCATCGCCGTGGTGTACGGCCACGGCTACGCGGAGGCGGCGGGCGTACTGGGCTGGCTCGCGGCCGTCCTGCCGGCGCTCGCGCTGAACATCCTGGCCGGCTACATCCTGGGGGCGGCCGGGCTCATGCGGCGGGTGGCGGGCGCGTACGTGCTCGCGACGGCGGCCAACGTCGCGGCGAACGCGGTACTGATCCCGCGGTACGGCGCCGCCGGCGCCGGCATGGCCATGCTGGGCTCGGAGGTGTTCCTGGCCGGGATCCTGATCGCGGTGCTACGGTCGCGCGGCGCCGCGCCGGCCGGCCGCTGGCTGGCGGCCGCGTGCGCGCCGGCGCTGGCCACCGCGGCGGCCGCGGCGTTCGCGGGTGAGCGGCCCGCGCTCGCCGCCGTGGGTTACGCCCTGGCGGTGGGCGTGCTGTACCGCAGCACGGGAGTGCTGGCGCGCGAGGATTTGCGCCTGCTGGCGCACGCGCTCGGTGTGCGCCGCGGCGCGCGACCCGCGGAGGCACAGCCATGAAGGTGCTGTACGTGTCCAAGGCGCTGGTCGTGGCCGCGTACCGGGACAAGCTGCGCGCACTGGCGGCACACGCGGACGTGACGGCGCTGGTGCCGGCCCGGTGGGGCGGCCAGGCGCCCGAGCCGGAGCACGCGGCCGGTACGGGCGCCGCCGCGGCGCATGCTCTGGACCCCAGCGCAGGTGTGGGCTTCGGGGGCGCGGAGGGCGCCGCCGCACCGCGTGTCCTGGACCCCAAGGCGGCTGTCGGCGTCGCGGCCGTGGCGGACGCCGCCGCGGACGCGCAGCGGCAGGGCAGCCGCGCCCCGGCCGCACCGCCCCGGCTCCTCACGCGGCCGGTGCTGCTGGCCGGGCACAACCACCTGCACCTGTACCGGGGGGCGGGCGCGGTGCTGGACGCGGTGCGGCCCGACCTGGTGCACATCGACGAGGAGCCCTACAGCATCGTGACGCTGCAGTTCGCGGAGCTGTGCCGGCTGCGCGGAGTCCCCTCGCTGTTCTTCGCGTGGCAGAACCTGGCCAAGCGGCTGCCGTCGCCGTTCGGCGCGCTGCGCGCGCGGGTGTTCCGCCTCGTTGCGGGCGGGATCGCGGGCACGGCCGCGGCCGCGCGCGTGCTGCGCGACGCGGGCTACGCGGGCCCGCTGGCGGTGATCCCGCAGTTCGGCGTGGACCCGACGCGGTTCGCGCCGGATGCGGCGGCACGGGCGGACGTGCGTGGGCGGCTCGGCATCGGCGAAGAGGAGTTCGTGGTCGGCTTCGGCGGGCGGCTCGTGCCGGAGAAGGGGGTGCACCTGTTGATCGAGGCGCTCGCGAGTGTGCCGGGCGCGCGGCTGGTGGTGATGGGCGATGGCCCGGAGCGCGCGCGGCTCGAGACGCTGGCCGCGCGCGCCGGCGTGGCCGGACGCGTGCACTTCGCCGGCTACGTCGCGTCCACCGCGATGCCGGCCTGGCTCGCGGCGCTGGATGCGCTTGCGCTGCCCTCGCTGCGCACCAAGGGCTGGGCGGAGCAGTTCGGCCGCATCCTCGTCGAGGCGATGGCGTGCGAGGTGCCCGTGGTAGGTGCGGCGACGGGCGAGGTGCCGGAGGTGGTGGGGGAGGGCGGCGTGGTGGTGCCGGAGGGGGACGTGGCGGCGCTGGCCGCCGCGCTGCGTGACCTCGCCGCGATGGCGCGGGATGCGCGGCGGGAGCTGGGGCGTCGCGCGCGGGCGTGGGTGTGCGGCCGCTTCACGCAGGAGCACGTGGCGCGCGAGACCGCGGCGTTCTACCGCGCGCTGCTCGAAGCACGGCCCGCAGCGGCGACGCTGCGGCCGCGCGCGGCGGCGGGGTGGTGATGGCTGCGCGGGCGGAAGCCCTGCGGCGCGAGGAAGCCCTGCGGCGCGCGGACGGGGTGGTGGGCGTGGGTGCGGTGGTGGCGGCCGGCTGCGGGGTCGCGCTGGCGCTGGCCGGCGCGGGCGCGGGCAACCTGCCGCTGGTGGTGGCCGGTGGTGGGGCGGCCGCTGCCGGCCTCTTCATCATCCTGGCAGCCGGGTGGGTGGACGGCACGCTGCTGCTCGCGCTATGCCTGCCGCTGCCCGCGCTCTACAGCACGGAGTCGCTGCGCATCTCGCCGGCCCTCGTGCTCACGGGGATCGTCGTGCCCGCATGGCTGCTGCGCCGCACGGCGGAAGGGCGCGCGATCCTGCTGGGAGCGCTGCCACGCCGCGCGACGGCGTTGCTCGGGGCGGCCCTCCTGCTCGCCGGCGTGTTCGCGCAGGCGCGCTTGCCCGCGCTCCGCGAGCTGGCGACGTTCGCGCTGCTGTTCGGCGTGCTGGTCATGGCGGCGGACGAGGTCGCCGCCCGGCCCGCGAAGGCGCGATCCATCGCGCTCGTCCTCGGCGGGACCGCTGCGGCCTCCGGACTGTTCGCCGCGCTCGAGGCGGCGGGCGTGCTGCCGGCCCGGTTCCCGCACTCGGGCTCGGCGTTCTATCGCGCCGCGCTCGGCTTCGAGTGGCCGAACGAGCTGGGGATGTACTTCGCGCTCTCGCTGCCGTTCGCGGTGTATGCCCGTTCGGTCGCGGAGGGGCGCGCCGCGCGCGCGCTCGCGGCGGCCGGCATCGGCGCCTGCCTGGTCGGCCTCGCCGTCACGTTCTCGCGCGGGAGCTGGTTGTCTGCCGCCACGGGCACCGCCACGCTCGTGCTGCTGGCCGACCGGCGCCTGCTCCTGCGCGTGTGGCTCGCGGGCCTCGCCGCCGTGGTGGCGCTCGACCTCGTTTCCGGCGGCGCGCTGCGCGGGCGGATCGCCATGACGCTGGTGGACGACGTCGTCGCGCAGCGACTGGCGCTGCAGTACACGGGGCTGCTCATGTTCCTGGCCAACCCGGTCATCGGCGTGGGGCCCGGCGGCTTCGCGGCCAACCTGGAGCAGTACGGCCCCCAGGTCTCGTGGCTGTGGGACTACATCGGCTCGGCGCACAACCTGTACGTGCACATGGCCGCCGAGGCGGGCGCCATCGGCCTGGCGGCGCTGGTCGGGTTCCTGGCGGCGGTGCTGGCCGTGCTCGTGCGGAGCGCGCGCCGTGCCCGCGACGGCGCGGCCCCGGATGAGGCCGCGCTGCGGCGCGCCTGCGCGTGGTCCTTCGGCACGCTCGTCGTGGTCGGGATGTTCGAATGGCCGTTCGCGCACGGCATCGGCCAGCTCATCATGCTGGTGGCAGGGATGGGCTGCGGGCTGGCTGCTGTGGGGGCCGGCCGCGCCACGGACGCCGCCGACGGCGAAGCGCTGACGGCGCCGGTCCCGCACGCCGGGCCTGCCGGCCCCCTGGTCAGCGGCCTCAGCGCGAAACGCGGTCGAGCAGCTCGCGCGTGACGGGGACGGCCGCGCGCGGGTCATCGCCGACGCGGAGGCGCCACGCGCCACCGCGCGCCAGCGCCGCGATCCGCGCGCCGATCGTGTCGCGCCAGACGTCGAAGCCGGGGTCGAGGGAGGCGACGAGGCGGCTGACCGCCTCGCCGGGCGCGATCGGCTCCGCGCTGGCCGTCGCACTGCCGGCCTCCCGTTCGAGCAGACAGAGCCCGGCTCGCTCGAGCGGCGGGGCCTGACGGACCGCGGGACGCACGAGCTCGGGCGGGGGCGTCCGCCCCGCCTCCAGCGCTGGTGCGCGCGACCCCTCTGCCTGGCCCGGCGCGAGCGCGGCAGGGGCGGGCTGCCCGGAAACCACGATCCGCCGCTTGCCGTTCGCGCGCAGGACCGCGGGCCGGGTCGCCAGCTCGGGGAACCACCTTGCCGCCTCGGGAGCTAGATGGATGGGCCGGCCCAGGCCCCAGACGCGGAACGTGCCCGCGAGCTGCACGTACACGGCATCGTCGCCCAGGACGGCCAGCCCGGCACGCAGCGCTGCGTACGCGAGTGTGCTCTTGCCGATGCCGCCCGGGCCGGCCAGGACGAGCCCGGCGCCGCCGCGCGCGATCGCCGCGGCGTGCACCGGCTGGCGGTCCAGCGCGGTGATCAGGAAGAGCACCAGCGCATCGAGCACGGCGCGGAGCCGGTCCGCATCGGCGAGCAGGACGGGGGCGAGCCGCGCGATGGCCGTCATGTCCGTGCGCCGGGCCCGGCCGGCCGCATCCGGGGCGGCGAGCAGCAGCGACTCGCGGTCTGCGGAGATGCGCAGCGGGCCGGCCGGCTGCGGCGGCCCGGCGCCGGGGCCGTGCGGTGCGGTGAGGAGCAGCACGCGGGGGGTGGCGTGGCGGCTCGCAGGCGCCGTCCCGAGCGCAACGCCGTGGCCCTCGACGAGCGGGCCCGGCTCGCCGTAAGCTGCGATGGCCGCGGCGAGCAACGTGTCCGAGTCCGCCTCGAAGCGGGTGGGGATGCCGAGAGGCGCCAGCATGGCGGCGTGGCGAAGCGGGGCAGCCGGCGGCGCGGGCAGCGCGAGCGCGGACGCGTACGGTTCGAGCTCTTCGAGCAAGACAGCCTCGCTGGAGCGATACATCGGGTAGCGCCGGGCTCCGCGGAAGCAGGGCTCGGCGTCGCCCGCCGACACGCAGCGTTCTAGCCGCGCGCGAGTGCGGCTGTCAAGCCACCCAGCCAGGGGACGTGCGATGACGAGCACGGGAGCGAGGAGCCGGCGTCCGATCCTGATCGCGCACTCCTACTTTCTCCGCTACGATGAAAAGCAGCTCCGGCGCATGAAGCCGTACGCGCCGCTCGCCACGCTGCTCGCCGCGGCGGTGCTGCGCTGCCGCGGCCACGCCATCCGCTTCTTCGACGCGATGCTCTCCGCCGGCGTCGAGGAGTTCGAGGCGGCGCTCGACGAGGCGCGTCCCACCGTCGTCGGCATCCTCGAGGACAACTTCAATTTCCTCACCAAGATGTGCACGCTCCGGATGCGGCGTGCGGCGCTGGACATGATCGCCGCGGCGAAGGCGCGCGGCTGTCGGGTCGCGGTCAACGGCTCGGACGCGTCCGACCACCCCGAGCTCTACCTCAGCGCGGGCGCGGACGCCGTGATCGCGGGCGAGGCGGAGCTCACGTTCGGGGAGCTGGCGGACCTCTGGACGCGCGACGGGACTGCGCCGCCGGACGGGATCGCAGGGCTGGTCCTGCCGGCCGCGACCGGCGCGGGCGCCGGGAACGGCGCCGCGGCCGGCGTGCGCCGCACGGCGCCGCGCCCCGCGATGAAGGATCTGGACGCGCTGCCGTTCCCCGCGTGGGACCTGGTGGACGCGGAGGCGTATCGCGCGGCGTGGCTCGAGGCCCACGGCCGGCTGTCCTGGATCATGGCGACCTCGCGCGGCTGCCCGTACGGGTGCAACTGGTGCGCGAAGCCGGTGTTCGGGCGCCGCTACGCGCAGCGCAGCCCGGGCAACGTCGTCGAGGAGCTGGCGCGGCTGAGGGAGTCGGTGGGGCCGGACCACATCTGGTTCGCGGACGACATCTTCGGCCTCACGCCCGCGTGGATCGAGGCCTTTGCGGCGGAAGTCACGCGCCGCGGCGTGCGCACGCCGTTCACCATCCAGTCGCGCGTGAACCTGATGACTCCCGCGACGGTCGCGGCGCTGGCGGCGGCCGGCGCGGAGGAGGTCTGGCTGGGCGTCGAATCCGGGTCGCAGCGCATCCTGGACGCGATGGAGAAGGGCAGCACGGTCGAGCAGGCGCGCCAGGCGACGCGCTTGCTCAAGGCCCACGGCATCCGCACCGGCTGGTTCACGCAGCTCGGCTACCTGGGGGAGGGGTGGGAGGACATCCTGCGGACGCGCGACCTGATCCGGGAGGAGCGGCCGGACGAGATCGGCGTCTCCGTGTCCTACCCACTGCCGGGCACGCGTTTCTACGAGATGGTCCGCGAGCAGATCGGCGCCAAGCGGAACTGGGAGCACACGGGCGACCTGGACATGATGTTCCACGGCACCTACACGACCGCGTTCTATCGCCGCATCCGCGACCTGCTGCACGAGGAGGTCGAGGCCCTGAGCGCGGGCGCCGATCTGGCCCCGCTGGACCGCCGCTGGGCCGAGCTCGAGGCGAGCCGCGAGGAGTACAGGAACAGTGGGGGCGCGTTTGGGTGAGGTGAGGCGCGGCGGGGGAGCCGCGCCGGCTGCGCCGCCGCTGCCCGCCGCGGTCGGAGCGTTCGACGCAGCGGCCGAGGCGTTCGACCGCCGTTTCGGTGAATGGGCCAGCGTGGCCGCGCAGCGACGCGCAGTGCGGCGCTTGCTGCTGGCCGCGTTCCCTCCCGGCACCTCGCTACTCGAGCTGTGCGGCGGCACGGGCGAGGACGCGCTGTTCCTCGCCGCGCATGGCCGGCGCGTCCTCCTGACGGACGGCGCGCCGCGGATGGTGGCGGAGGCGGCCGCGAAGGCGGAGCGCGCGGGGCAATCCGGCCGGATCGAGACCCGGACGCTGCTGCTCGAGGACCTCGAGGACTTCGCGCGCGAATGGCGCGCGGCCGGCGCCGCCCCGTTCGACGGTGCCTACTCGAACTTCGCGGCGCTGAACTGCGTCCCGGACCTCGCGCCTGTCGCGCGCGGCCTCGCCGCGCTGCTGCCGAGCGGCGCGCCGGCCGTCCTGGTCCTGTTCGGGCCGCTTCCGCCCGGCGAGGTGCTCGTGCAGCTCGCCCGGCGCGATGCGCGCGCGGCGTTCCGCCGGCTCCGGCGCGGGCCGGCGCCCGCACGCCTGGGCGGGCACGGCTTCCAGGTCTGGTACCCGCGGCCGCGAGCTGTCACACGCGCGTTCGCGCCCTGGTTCCGGCTGCGGCGGCGGCGCGGCATCGGCATCTTCGTCCCGCCGAGCGCGGCGGAGCCGTGGATCTCCCGGCACCCGGGCCTGCTCGCCGTCCTCGAGGCGCTGGACCGTGTGGCCGCCGCTCCGCTCGCGCGGATGGGCGACCACATCGCGTTCTGGTTCGAGCGCACCACTGCCCCCGTGCAGAACCGCCCCTCGCTGCCATGAGCACCGTACCGGATCTCCGGCGGTTCCGCGCCGCCTATGCGAAGCATCGGGCCGCCGAGGGCCGCGGCGGCGGGGGCGAGGCGGAGCTGCTGGCGCTCCCCTACCTGCGCAGGGGACCGCTACGCCGCCAGTGGAGGGTGCGCGCGCGCACGTTCCAGCGCTTTCTCGACGCCGTCGTCGCGGCGCGCGTCTTCGAGGTCGCGCCGCGGCGGCTGCGCGTGCTGGACCTGGGCGCGGGCAACGGCTGGCTCTGCTACCGATTGGCCCTGGCGGGCCACCATTGCATCGCGCTCGACAGTCGGGACGATGCGGTGGACGGGCTGCGTGCGGCAGACGCCTACCGCGCGCACCTCCCGGCGATGTTCGGCCGCATCGTCGCCAGCTTCGAGGCGCTGCCGCTCGCGCCGGCCGTGGCGGACATCGCGGTCTTCAACGCCTCGCTCCACTACGCGCTGGACCTGCGCCGCGCACTCGAGGAGGCGGTGCGCGTGGTCAGGTCTGGCGGCCGGATCGCGGTCCTCGACTCGCCGTTCTACCGCACGGCGGAGGACGGGGAGGCGATGGTCGCGGAGAAGAAGGCGCAGGCGCGGCGGCTCTTCGGCGAGCGCGCCGAGGTCCTCACGGCCCCGCCCTTCATCGAGTACCTGACCGTGGAGCGCCTCGAGGAGGCGTCCGGCGGGCTCGGGCTGCGCTGGCGCCGCCACCGCGTGGCTTATCCCCTCAGCTACGAGCTGCGGCCGCTGATCGCGCGGCTGCGCAGGCGGCGGCCGCCCTCGCGTTTCGACCTCTGGGAGGCGACGGTGCCGTGATCCTGCTCGTGAACCCGCGCGCGACGCGCCCGAAGAACCGCCGCTTCCCGCTGTCCGTGATGGCCATCGGCGCCGCGTTGCCCGAGCACCTCACGTGGGAGATCGTGGACGGGAATCGGCCGGGAGTGGATCCGTACGAGGACATCGTCCGGTGGATCGAGGCACGCGCCGGCAGCGCCGACCCGGTACGTGTCGTCGCCATGACCGTCATGCCCGGGCCGCAGCTCGTGAGCGCGGTGCCGCTCGCGCAGCGCCTGAAGCAGCGCTATCCACGCATTCCGATCGTGTGGGGCGGCTACTTCCCCAGTCTGTACCCGGCGCCGGTGCTGAACTCGCCGTACGTGGACTATGTGGTACGCGGGCAGGGCGAGCAGACCTTCCGCGAGCTGCTCGGGGTCCTGGACGGCACGCGCGACCCGCACACGGTCGCCGGCCTCGCCTTCCGGGCCGAGGACGGGACGCACGTGATCGGCCCGGAACGGCGGTGGGTCGGGCCGGACGAGCTGCCGCCGCCGCCGTACCACAGGATCCCGGTGGACGACTATCTCATGCCGACTTACCTGGGCCGCCGCTGCGGCGTCTACCAGGCGTCCATCGGCTGCCCGTACGGCTGCAGCTTCTGCGGCGTGATCTCGGTGTTCGGCAGCCGCGAGAAGATGGAGTCGCCCGCACGCACGGCCGCGCACCTCCGCTACCTGGTCGAGCGGCACGGGATGGACGGCGTGCATTTCTACGACAACAACTTCTTCGTGAAAGAGGACCATGCGCTCGAGCTCTGCGAGCGCATCGAGCCGCTCGGCCTCTCGTGGTGGTGCGAGGCCCGCATCGACGCCCTGCTCCGCTTCTCGGACGCGACGTGGCGCCGCATCGCGCGCGCGGGGCTGCGCATGGTGTTCCTGGGCGCGGAGTCCGGCTCGGACGAGGTCCTGCGGCGGATGAACAAGAAGCTGACGACCGCGCAGACGCTGGAGATCGCGGCGCGTGCCCGCGAGCACGGGATCATCCCGGAGTTCTCCTTCGTCCTCGGCGGGCCGGATGACCCGGAGCGCGAGATCGAAGAAACGCTGGCGTTCATCCGCAAGCTGAAGTCGGTGAACCCGGCGATGGAGCTGATCACCTACTTCTACACGCCGACGCCGCAGCGGCGCGGCACGTACGGCGACGTGGATCCCCTGGCCGGGACGCCCGACACGCTGGAGGAATGGATCGAGCCGCAGTGGGTGGCGTGGATGACGCACGAGGACCCCGAGACGCCCTGGCTCGACCAGCGGCTCAAGGCGCGCGTCCAGGACTTCGAGCTGGTGCTGAAGAGCCGGTTCCCGTCGCTGCACGACACGAAGACGGCGCGCTGGGGCAGGGAGCTGGCGCGGCTGCTGGCCATGCGGCGCTGGAGGAGCGGGCGATTCGAGAACCCGCGGCTGCTGCGGGCCGTGCGGCGCTGGGCGCGCGTGCGGGACGACGCGCAGGCGTACGGGCACCTGCGGCCGCCGGCTCGGCGGTAAGACCGGTGCTCGGGCGTGTCCTGCGCCGGGCGCTGCGGCCGCTCGCTGGCAGGGACCGGGCGCTCTGGCGCTGGACCCGGTCGCCCCGCCCGAGCCAGTCCAGATCCGGGTCGGGCGCCACGGACAGGAAGGGACCTACGGTTACGACGGGTTGGCGATGGCCTCTCCCGCGATCGTCTCCAACGGCTCGGCGCGGTACATGATGCGCGGTCCCTCCACGAGGAGATGCCAGATCACCAGGCCCTCGCGCGTGACCTCATAGACCTCGATCGGGCCGGTCGAGCCGTTGAGGCCGCTGCTCATCCCGAAGCCGACCAGGGTGTTCCCGTTGGGCAACCGCCGCGCGGACGACACCGCGAAGGCGAAGTTGTCGCGCTCCGGCCGCCACTCCCATACCTGGCGGGCCTGTCCATCCGAGAGCTCGAATTCCACCGCCCTCGAGTAGCCGCCCAGCTCGTGTCGGTTGTCGAAGAGCAGGATGCGGTTCGGGCCGACCTCCGCCACAGTGTGCTGGCCCGTGAACGGCTCGCCTTCGGCGAGCGTGATCGTGGCGCCGGGTCCGCCGAGGCGCCACTCGATGGCGTTCCAACCCGGCGCGATGCTCATCACCTGGTTGAGCCGCCGCAGGCTGATGAGGATGTTGCCCTGCGACCCGATCGCGAGCGCGTTCGCGTGCAGCCAGTCGCCATCCGTGGACTGCGGTGTACGATCGACGGCGGGGTCGAGGAAGTCATGCGCGCTCCAGCGCTTCACCGCCTCGCCCGTTTCCGGATCCCACTCCCAGATCGCTTCGCCGACGATCGTGCGGTCGCCGTAGGCCCGGCGATCCTGCGCGAGGAACAGGACGGTGTTCGCTGGCGTGACGATCGCGTCATGGTGCATGTTCCGGTCGAGCTCGTCTTGCGCGAGCTCGCGGAGGACGTCTCCCGCCGGCGTGAGCTCCAGGAGCCCACGTCCCTTGTCCATTGCGATGAAGTTCCCGTCAGGGCGACGCGCGATCCCGAACGGGAGGTCGACCGTGCGATAATACCACACGATGGCGCCGGTCCCGTTGACGGCGACGTAGCCCTGGAAGCCGCCGGGCGAGCTCAGGAGGAGCAGCGCCATGGGCGCCGACGGTGCTCCCGCAGCGGTCAGCGAGATCGCGGCGAGATCCTCCGGGAGGGTGTCCGTCCGGAATTCCCCGACGAAGGCGGGTTCCGGGCTCCCGTCCGTGCCGATCACTCGGACCTGGTATCGGTACGTGCGGCCGGCGCGGAGCCGCCCGAGGCCCACGACCGCCGAAGCGTCGGTCGCCTCCGCCCGCACGCGCAGGCGCGGAGCATTCGCCGTCCAGTAATCGACCACGACGGCGGCGGGCCGATCGAGACGGAGGTGAAGACTCCGGAACAGCGGCCCCGCGGGCTCGCCGATGCGTGCCTTCAGCACGCGCGCTCCCGGGCAGCGCTGGAGGTCGGCCGGAGAATCGCACCCGATGGCGAGCGCGACCAGGGGCAGCGCGGCGAAGAGCCCCGCTCGTCTCGCCCACGGCCGGGCCAGTCCTCGGGATGCTCGGGGGCGCTGTTCGCCCATGCGATGGCTGGGGCCGAGGGGAGACGGCCGAGACAAGTGAGCATCAATGGAACGCGCGGACCGGCGCTTCCCGGACGGCCGGCGCGCCGCTCCAACCGCCCCAGTGGAACGACGCGACGCCCATGCACGTCACGCAGGTGATCTGGGTCCTCGACCCTCTGCGCCGCGAGCCCGCGGCCCTGCTCGAGGCCTGGCCCACGCTCTGCGATGTCGCGTGTGCGGCCGCTGCGCCCGACGTGAGCATCAGCGTCGTACTGGCGGCGCAGCGGCCGGCCGTGATCGAGCGCGGCGGCGTGCGGATCCACTTCGTGCGTGGCGGCGGGCGCGCTGGTGTCGTCCGGTCCATCCTGCGACGGGTCGCCGCGTTGCGCCCCGACCTCCTCCACGTCCACGGCCTCTCGTTCCCCCTCCAGACCCGAGCGCTCGCACGGGCGTTCCCGGCCATCCCCGTTCTCGTCCAGGATCACGGCAGCCGGCCGCCCGTCGGGTGGAGGCGGGCGCTCCACCGTTGGGGCTATGCGCGGATCGCGGGCGCAGCGTTCACCGCACGTGCTCAGGCGGAGGCGTTCCTCGCCGCGCGCGTGCTCCGGGCAGACCTGCCGGTCTTCGAGGTCCTCGAGTCGTCATCGCACTTCACGCCGGGCGACCGCGCGGCCGCCCGCGCAGCGACCGGCATTGACGGCGACCCGTGCCTCCTCTGGGTCGGCCGGCTGGACGCGAACAAGGACCCGCTCACCGTGCTGGAGGCCGTCTCCCGCGCGCTGCCCGCGCTGCCCGGCGCGCGGCTCTGGCTCTGCTACACGGATGCGCCCCTGCTGGACGCCGTGCGCGTGCGGCTCGCGGCCGAGCCGGAACTGGCGGAACGCGTCCGCTTGCTCGGCCGGCTCCCCCACGGCCGCGTGCAGGACGTGCTGCGCGCGGCAGACTTCCTCGTGCTCGGCAGTCACGCCGAGGGGAGCGGTTACGCGGTCATCGAAGCGCTCGCCTGCGGCACCACGCCCCTGGTCACGGACATCCCCTCGTTCCGCCGGATCACTGGCGGCGGCGCGTTCGGCGCGCTCTCGCCGCCGGGCGACGCGGAGGCCATGGCGCGCGCTCTCGTCGACTGGGCCGCGCGGGACCGCGTCGCGCTGCGACGGGCTGCCCGCGCGCACTTCGAGCGCGCGCTCTCGTTCGACGCCGTCGGAGGCGAGCTGCGCGCGGCCTACCGGGCGATCGTCGCGCACCGGCATCGCTCCCACGTTGCCGGAGCGGCCACGTGAAGGTCGCGCTCGTCGTTCCGGGCGGCGTGGATCGGAGCGGCACGCACCGCGTCATCCCGTGCCTGCTCTGGTTCGTCGAGCGCATCGCGCGCGAGCACGAGGTGCACGTCTTCGCGCTGCGCCAGGAGCCGCGGCCATCGCGCTACCCGCTGCTGGGCGCGGAGGTGCACAACATCGGCGCGCGGCCGCGCCGGCTGCGCGCGTTCGCGGCGATCCTGGCCGAGCACCGTCGAGCGCCCTTCGACGTGCTGCATGCCATCTGGGGCCCGGGCCCGGGCGTCGTCGCGGCGGCGGCCGGGCGCGCCACGGGCGTGCCCGTGCTCACCCATCTCACGGGCGGAGACCTCGCCGCGTTGCCGGACATCGACTTCGGCGCACGGCGGCGCTGGCAGGGCCGGCTGCTGGTGCGACTCGCCGTCGCGGGTGCGGCCCGGCTGACCGTGCCGAGCCTCGCCATGCAGCGCGCCGCGGCGGCGCTCGGCATCGCCGCGGAGCGGCTGCCGTACGGCGTCGCGCTGGACCGGTGGCCGCCCGCGCCGCCGCGCCCGCGCCGCGCCGAGGCGCCTGCCCGGCTGCTCCACGTCGGCAGCTTGAACCGCGTCAAGGACCAGGGCACGCTGCTGCGCGCGGCAGCGACGCTCCGGCAGCAGGGGATGGCGTTCCGGCTGGATGTCGTGGGAGAGGACACGCTCGGTCGGGTGGTACAGCGCACGGCCCGGGAGCTCGGCCTCGATGGCGTCGTGACGTTCCACGGCTTCCTGACCCACGCGGAGTTGCGGCCCCTCGTCGAGGCCGCTGACGTCCTCCTCGTGTCATCGCGCCACGAGGCAGACCCGATCGTCTTGCTGGAGGCCGCGGTCGCGGGCGTGCCCACGGTCGGCACGGCGGTCGGGCACATCGGTGACTGGGCGCCGGACGCGGCGGTCGCCGTGCCGGTCGGCGATGCCGCCGCGCTCGCCCGCGAAACGGCCGCGCTCCTCGCCGATGAGGGGCGCCGCCTGCGGCTCGCAGCCGCCGCACAGGCCCGCGCCACGGCGGAGGACGCGGACTGGACCGCACGCCGCGTGCTCGACATCTACGCGGAGATGCGCGAGCCCCGCAACGCCGACCTCGCGCTCCGAGGCCTACCGCGTTAGCTTCTGCCGTACCGGGATCCGATCACCATGAAGCACCCGCCCCTCCCCGCCCGGGAGGCCTACCGGCTCTGGGCCCCGCACTACGAGGCCGAGAACGCCGTCACCTTCCTCGAGGACCAGGCGGCCCGCCGGCTCACGCCACCCCTCGCCGGCCTCGCGCTGCTCGACGCCGGGTGCGGCACCGGCCGCCGCCTCGCGGGCCTCGACCCTTCCGCCAGTCCGCGCCTCGCCATCGGCCTGGACCTCGTGCCCGCCATGCTCGCGGCCGGCCGCGCACGCCGGCCCGTCGGCCCACCCCTCGCCGCCGCCGATGTGACCGCGCTGCCGCTCCGCGACGTTCTCTTCGATGTGGTGTGGTGTCGCCTCGTCGCTGGCCACCTGCCGGGACTCACCGGCCTCTACCGCGAGCTGGCACGCGTGAGCCGGCCGGGCGCCCGCATCATCATCACGGACTTCCATCCGGCCGCTGTCCGTGCGGGCCATTCACGGACGTTTCGGGATGAGGAGGGGACCGTCCGGACGGTGGAGCAACACGTGCACGATCCCGGCGACCACGAGCGCGCCGCCGCCGCCGCCGGCCTCGCGCTGGACGCGCGGCTGGACATGGAGATCGGGCCCGAGGTCCGGCCGTTCTACGAGCGGGCCGGCGCACTCGATCGCTACGAGGCGCAGCGCGGCCTGCCGCTCGTGCTCGCGCTGCGGTTCGCACGATGAGGTACCGGCTCGCGGCCGCGGACGGGACGGCGTGCGTCATCGCGGGCGGCCGCATCGCGGACGCGGCCGCGCCGTGCGAGCTCACGGTCGAGCTCGGGCCGGTGCAGCTCCTGCCCGGCCTGATCAACGCGCACGACCACCTGCACCGGAACCACTACCCGCGGCTCGGTGCGCCGCCGTACGAGGATGCGTACGCCTGGGGGCAGGACCTGCACGGGCGGTGGAAGGACGACGTCGCCCGCTGCCGCGCGCTGGACCGGAGCGACGCGCTGCTCTTCGGCGCGCTCAAGAACCTGCTCGGCGGCGTGACGACGGTCGTGCACCACGACCGCTGGGAGCCGGCGTTCGACGACGCGTTCCCGGTCCGGGTCGTGCGCACGCGCGTCGCGCATTCGCTCCGCCTCGAGCCGGACCTCGCCCGCGCCGCCGATGGCGGGCCGCCGCTGCGCGATCGGCCGCTTTGCATCCACCTCGCGGAGGGGACGAACGCCGCAGCGGCGGACGAGATCCGCGCGCTCGCGGACCTCGGGTTGCTGGATCGCCGCCTGCTCGCAGTGCACGTCGTCGGCGCGGACGACGACGGCATCCGCCGGCTCCGCGAATCGGGTGCCGCCGTCGTGTGGTGCCCGACGTCCAACGCGTTCCTGTTCGGGCGCACGGCGCCGCCCGCGCTGCTCGCGGACGGCATGGACGTGCTGCTCGGCTCGGACGCGCTGCTGACCGGCGACGGCACGCTGCTCGACGAGCTGCGCGCCGCGCGCGCCCTGGCGCTCGTGGACGACGCGCGGCTGACCGCCGCGGTGGGCGAGACCGCCGCGCGCCGGCTCGGGCTGCCCGCGCCGCGGCTCGCGCCCGGCGCGGCCGCGGACCTCGTCGCGCTACGGCGGCCGCTGCTCGAGGCGAGCGCGGCCGATGTGGATCTCGTGATCGTGGGCGGCGTGCCCCGCCTCGGCGACGAGCGGCACGCGGAGCTGTTCGAGCGCTGCGGCGTCGCGACGGAAGGGCTCCGCGTCGGCCGTGCGGCGAAGCTCGTCGCGCGGCCGCTCGCGAGCGTGGCGCGGCGGGTCTTCGACCTCGCGCCGGAGTGCGCGCGGATCGTCGAGTGCCGGGAGTGAGCTAACGGGTGAGCCGCCGGCCGTCGCGCCACGCGGCCGTGCGGCGCAGCAGGCGGCGCAGCCGCTCCGCGTAGAGCCGGCGCAACTCGCCGAACGACGCGCCGATCCAGAGCGGCCAGATCATGTAGAGCACGCGGCGGACGTGTTCGACCGGCCCGCGCGCCCACATGATCCGCTCCGCGAGCGAGAACTGCTCGGGCCGCTGCGCGTCTGCGGGGCGGAGCCCGGTGAGCACGCGGATCGTGCGCGGCGTGGCGGCGGCGGCGAGCGCTTCGCGCGCGTCCGGGTCCACGGTCCCGGGCGCGAGCCGCTCGGCCAGCTCGAGCGCGGGGTAGGCGAAGCGCAGGGCATCCGCGCGCTCGAGGCAGGCGACGAGCTCCGGCCAGAGCAGCCGGCCGGCGGCCGCGTCGGCGCGTGCGACGAGGACGATCTCGACGAGCCGGAGCAGCGTGAGGCTGTGCAATCCCTGCGACGCGTGCACGGCGAGGTAGGCGAGGAGCAGGGGCTGGGCGAGGGCGCGGGCGGCCGGATGCACGGCGGGCCATGGCCGGGTGGCGGCGTCGAGCGGGCCGAAGCGGACCGTGCGGATGCCGAAGAAGTCCCGGTCGAGCGACGCGTGCAGGTCGAGCGTGTACGGGTCTTCGGCGTGCACGAGGGCGAGTGAGCGGAGCCGCGTCGGCGCGCCGGGCGGGATCCAGGTGGACTGCCGCGGGTACGGCTGCCGTTTCTGGAGCGTGTAGCCGGCGTCCAGGAGCGCGCGCTCCGCGGCGGAGAAGTCGCCGGCCGGCACGGCGAGGTCGAGGTCCGCGGCCGGGCGGGTCGCGGGCTCGGGGAAGTAGGCGCGTGCGGTGTGCGCGCTCTTGAGCACGGTCCCCGGGATGCCGGCGCGGGCGAGCGTGTCGAGCGCGCGGGCGAGCTCGGCGTCGAAGCGCAACGCGCGGCGGCGCGCGTGGTCGAGGTGGATGCGGAGCAGCGCGGCGGCGTCGTCGTCCACGTGGAGCTGGCCGGCCTCGACGGCGTGACCGAGGTAGGGGCCGAGCCCGGACGTGTACGCCGCCACGCTGAGCGCGAAGAGGTCGCCGGCGGGCGCCGCCAGCCGGGCAGGCCGCGGCTCGGCGGCGAGGAGATCGCTGGCGGCGCGTTCGATCGCGTCGAGCGCCGCGCGCCAGCGGGCGACGGGCACCTCCGGCCAGAGGTAGGCCGGATGCCCGCGCTCGCGCGCCCAGCGGAAGCGGGCCGCGATCTGCTCCGGCGGCATGTCCAGAGCGTCGGGCGGGAGACGGCGGAGGTCGGCAGACATCGCGTGATCCGGAAGCGGCCCGGCCGCCTCGTGCGGCCGTGGCCGGATGGCCGCGCGGCGGAAGAAGTATCGCCGCAGCATGCACGCGCGTCAAACGTGGAAGGCAGGCGAACCATGAAGATCGGGGTGAACGGCCGGTTCTACGGTGCGGCGGTGACCGGCGTACAGCGCTTCGCGCGCGAAGTCGCGGCCCGGCTGTTCGGCCGCGCCGACGATCTCGTGCTCTTCCTGCCGCGCGGCGTCGAGCCGCCCGCCGGCCTCGACGCGCGGGTCCGCGTCGTGCGCGGCACGCTGGCCGGCCGGACGTGGGAGCACCTCGAGCTGCCATGGCGGATGCGGGCCGAGCGATGCGGTGCCCTGCTCAACCTCGCCAACGTCGCGCCCCTGGTCGGCGGGCCGCACGTCCTGGTGCTGCACGACGTGCTCGCGATCACGAACCCGGAGTGGTTCTCGCGGCGCTTCGCCGCGTGGTACCGGTTCGCGCAGGGGCGGTGGGCCAGGCGCGCGGCGCGCGTCGCCACCGTCTCGGGCTGGGTGCGGGACGAGGCCGCCCGGGTGCTGGGGCTGGACCCGGACCTCATCACCGTGGTGGCGCAGGGGATCGAGCCCTTCGACCGGCCCGCCAGCCCCGAGGCGATCCGCGTCGCGCGTCAACGCTGGGCCCTGCCGGACACGTACCTGCTCGCGGTGGCGGGCGGCGACCCGCGCAAGAACGTGCGCTTCCTGCTTCGCATGCTGGCGCGCTGGCGCGGCATGCGCGGCGTCGCGCCGACGCTGATCGTGGTGGGCGGGTCCCGCCCGGCCGTGCACGGGTACGCGAGCGGGCGCGGCCCCGACGCCGGCGGCTACGACGAGGCGGAGATCCGCGCGGCGGGCGACGTGCGGTTCCTCGGCCGCGTGGATGACGAGGACCTGCGCACGCTGTACACGGCCGCGACGGTGTTCTGCTTCCCCTCGGAGGCGGAAGGGTTCGGCCGCCCGCCGCTCGAGGCGATGGGCTGTGGGACGCCCGTCGTGGTCGCGCCCTATGGGCCGGCGCACGAGGTGCTGGGCGGCGTCGCGCCCATCATCGAGCTCGAGACCGGGCGCTGGATCCAGACGCTCGAACGGCTGCTCCGCTCCCCCGAGGAGCGGCGCGCGCTGGCCGAGGCGGGCCGGCGCCACGCGCTGCGCTACCGTTGGGACGCGACGGCAGACGCATTGCTCGCGCTGTGCCGCGAGGTCGCGGGCGCGCCGGAAGCAGAAGTGCCCGCGCCCGTGCCCCTCGTGCAGGACGCCGCATACTCCTCGTTGCCTGCGGCGCCGGAGCCCGCGACACCCGAGGCCGCGGCACCGGAGACCGCGGCGGCGGAGACCGCGGCACGGGAGACGGCAGGGCCAGAGCCCGCAGCGGCGGAGACCGGCGCGCCCGGGCCGGGGGACGCGCCGCCGGCTCCGGCCATCCGGCGCCGTCGTCGCCGGGCATCGCCGGGCAGCGATGTCGCGCGCCGCCGCCCCCCGGAGGAGCGCGCGGCCTCTCCCGGCGCGCACGCGCACGCGCGTGAGGAGCCGCCGGAGGAGGCGTGATGCGCGTCGCGCTGGTGCACGACTGGCTCACGGGCATGCGGGGCGGCGAGCGCGTGCTCGAAGAGCTGATCGGCCTGTGGCCCGACGCGGAGATCTTCACGCTGCTGCACGTGCCGGGCTCCGTCTCGCCGGTCATCGAGAGCCGGCCGATCCACGCGTCGTTCATCGGCCGGCTGCCGGGCGTGGCGCGGCGCTACCGCAGCCTGCTGCCGCTCTTCCCCGCCGCGATCGAGCGGTTCGACCTGCGCGGCTTCGACCTCGTCGTCTCCAGCAGCCACTGCGTGGCCAAGGGCGTACGGCCCCCCGGCGCGCCCCACGTGTGCTACTGCCACACGCCGATGCGCTACGTCTGGGACCTGTACGACGACTATTTCGGCCCGGGCCGCGCAGCGCTGCCGGTGCGCTTGCTCATGCCCGCGGTCGCGGCCTGGCTGCGGCGTTGGGATCGGCGGACCGCGGCGCGCGTGGATACCTTCATCGCCAACTCCGCGCACGTGCGCGAGCGGATCCGCCGCTGCTACGGCCGCGACGCCATCGTCGTCCACCCTCCGGTGGACGTGGAACGCTTCCGGCCGGCCGCGACGCGCGAGGACTTCTACCTGATCGTCTCTGCGCTCGTCCCCTACAAGCGCGTGGACCTGGCCATCGAGGCGTTCAACCGGCTCGGCCGGCCGCTGGTGATCGCCGGGACCGGGCCGGAGCTGGGACGGCTGCGCCGCATCGCGCGGCCCAACATCCGCTTCGCCGGCTGGCTGCCGGACGAGGAGATCGCCGACCTCTACGCACGCTGCCGCGCCTTCATCTTCCCGGGCATCGAGGACTTCGGCATCACGGCGGTCGAGGCGCAGGCCGCGGGCGCGCCGGTGATCGCGTACGGGGCAGGCGGCGCGCTCGAGACCGTGATCGGCTGGGATGGCCGCCGCGCGGACGCGACCGGCGTGTTCTTCGATGAGGCCACACCGGAGGCGCTCGCCGCGGCGGTCGAGCGCGCGGACCGTGCACCGTTCGACCCGGCGGCGCTGCGGGCCAGCGCGGAGCGGTTCTCGCCCCACGCGTTCCGGCAGGGGATGCTGGACGTGGTGGAGCGGCTGGTGAGCGTGGACGGAGACGGCGCGGCGCGCGTTGCCGCGGAGGGTCAGGCCGGGCCATAATACCCGGGCCCTCAGCCACCTCTCGTCAGGAGGGATGCGTGATGCCCGGGTTCCGCACGCTTGCCGCAGTTCTCGCCGTGCTCCTGGCCCCGTCCACCGCCGCGGCCCAGACGGCCGCGAAGAAGGCGCTCGACCACTCCGACTACGACCTCTGGAACCGGATCACCGCGCCGGCGCTCTCCGCCGACGGCCGCGCCGCGCTCTACGGCCTCGACTCCGAGGCCAGGGACCCGGTCCTCGTCGTCCAGCCGCTCGCCGCCGGCGCGGCCGAGCCCATCCGCATCGAGCGGGGCGAGGCGGGCGAGTTCAGCCACGATGGCCGCTTCGTCGTCTTCCGGCTCGAGCCGTCCAAGGCGGCGGTCGAGGAGGCGAAGAAGGAGCGCGCCAGGGCGGCCGACATGCCGCGGGACTCGCTCGGCATCCTGGACCTGCGCACGGGCGCGGTCGTGCGCATCGCGGACCTGCGCGATTTCGCGCTGCCCGAGGAGGCCGGCGGCTGGCTCGCCTACCGGCTCCGGCGGGAGGCGGGGCAAGACAGCGCACGCGCGGACCGGGACAGCACGCGTGCGCGCGAGCCCGCCGGCGAGCCCGAGGAGGCGGGGGAGCCCGAGCGGCCGCGGCGCCGCGAGCGGCACAAGGAAGAGGGCTCGACGCTCGTCGTCCGCAACCTGGAGACGAGTGAGGAGCGCCGGATCGAATCCGTGCACCTCTACCGGTTCTCGCGCGATGGCAGGCGGCTCGCCTACACGGTCTCGACGCGCGGCGGCGAGGGTGACGGCGTGTTCGTCCTCGACCTCGCCTCCGGCCGGACCACCACGCTGCTGGCAGGCGAGGGGGAGTACACGGGGCTGGTCTTCGACCGGGCGGGCCGGCAGGTCGCCTTCCTCTCGAATCGCGACGACTACGAGGCGGCGCAGCCGGCGTACACGCTCTACGTCTGGGAGGAAGGCCGGGACTCCGCGCGGGTCGTGGCCGCGGCCGGCACGAGAGGGATCCCGGAGGGCTGGTGGATCAGCGAGCACGCGACGCCGTCGTTCTCGGAGAGCGGCCGCCGCCTGCTGTTCGGCACGGCGCCGCGGCCGGCCCCGGAGCCGGAGGACTCGACGCCCGAGGGCGAGAAGGTGATCCTCGACGTGTGGCACTGGAAGGACCCCTACATCCAGCCGATGCAGCTCCGGCGGCTCGATCGCGAGCGCCGGCGCTCCTACCAGGCCGTGGCGCATCTGCGCGAGGGCCGCATCGTGCAGCTCGCCACCGCGGAGGTGCCGGAGGTCACCGTCGCGCGCGGCGGCGACGGGCGCATCGCGCTCGGCCGCTCCGACCTGCCCTACCGCCAGGCCGTCTCCTGGGACCGCGCGAGCAACGACATCTACCTGGTGGACGTCGAGACCGGCGAGCGCAGCAAGGTGCTCGAGAACGTGCGGGGCAACGTCTCGATCTCGCCGGAAGGGAAGTACCTGACCTGGTTCGACGGGCAGGCGCGTGCGTGGTTCGCGATGGACGTGGAGACCCGGCACGTGGCGAACATCTCGAGCGGCATCCCGTACCCCGTGCATGACGAGCTGGACGACACGCCGGACGAGCCACGCCCCTACGGCAGCGCCGGCTGGACCCGGGGCGACGAGCGCGTCCTCATCTACGACCGGCACGACATCTGGCTGGTGGACCCCGCCGGCCGTGCCGCGCCACGCAACATCACCGAGGGGCTCGGCCGCCGCGAGAACCTCCGCCTCCGCTACGTGGCGCTCGACCCGGAGGCACGCGCCATCGATCCGGGGGAGGACCTGCTGCTCGAGGCGTTCCACTACCGCACCAAGGCCAGCGGCTTCTACCGCGACCGGGTCGCCGGGAGCGCGCCGCCGCGGCGGCTCATGATGGAGGACCGCTCGTTCGGCAGGCCTCGCCGCGCCGAGAAGGCGCCGGTCCTGATGCTGACGCGGGAGAGCTTCCGCGAGTTCCCCGACCTCTACGTCACGGACGCGGACTTCTCCGCGCTGCGGCGGATCAGCGACGCGAACCCCCAGCAGGCGGAGTACCGCTGGGGCACGGCCGAGCTGTTCGAGTGGCGCTCCGCGGACGGCACGCCGCTCCAGGGCGTGCTGTACAAGCCGGACGACTTCGATCCAGCGCGCAAGTACCCTCTGCTGGTCTACTTCTACGAGCGGCTCTCGCAGAACCTGCACGACTACATCCCGCCCGCGGCGGGCAGATCCAGCATCAACATCACGTTCTACGTGAGCCGGGGCTACCTCGTCTTCACGCCGGACATTCCGTACGAGATCGGCTATCCGGGCGAAAGCGCGCTCTCCGCCGTCGTGCCCGGCGTGCTCGCGCTGATCGACGAGGGCTTCGTGGATCCCGCGCGCATCGGCGTGCAGGGCCACAGTTGGGGCGGCTACCAGGTCGCCTTCATGATCACGCGGACCAACCTGTTCGCCGCCGCGATCGCCGGCGCGCCCGTCGCCAACATGGTGAGCGCGTACGGCGGCATCCGGTGGGGCACGGGAATGAGCCGCATGTTCCAGTACGAGCAGACGCAGAGCCGGATCGGCGGCTCGTTGTGGCAGCGCCCGCTCCAGTTCATCGAGAACTCACCCATCTTCTGGGCGGACAAGGTCCAGACGCCGCTGCTCATGCTGCACAACGACGAGGACGGCGCCGTGCCCTGGTACCAGGGCATCGAGTACTTCCTCGCGTTGCGCCGGCTGGGCAAGCCCGTATGGCTGATCAACTACAACGGCGAGGACCACGGCCTCACGAGGGAGCAGAACCGCAAGGACTGGGCGATCCGGATGCAGCAGTTCTTCGACCACTACCTCATGGACGCGCCCGCGCCGGTCTGGCTGGCGCAGGGGATCCCCGCGACCGAGAAGGGGAGGACGCTGGGACTCGAGCTGTTGACGGAGGAAGAGGAACCGGCCCGGGTGGCGACGCCGGAAGGGCGCTGACAGGAAGGGAGGAGGGCGCCTCCGCCAGAGCCCTCTCCGCACCCCCAGGGCAAGCCCCCACCGGGATGCCGCGAGCGGCGGGAGGCGCTGCCGGCGGCGGCAGGGAGTCCTCGATGTCAAAGTCGGTGGAGGTCGGGAGTCAGCCCGTCCTGTGCCTCCAGTGAAGCACGGCTCGGCGGGCGGCGCCACGCCGCCCGCCGCTCAGTCTTCCGTCCGCACCTCGGTCGTGTGCTCCACCCCGTCGTAGCTGAGCACGACGGGCTCCTCGTCCACGTACGTCTCGAGGTGCACCGGGCGCTTCCACAGCGCCTGGACGTTCTCCAGCGTTTCCAGCGCGTAATCCAGCTTGAGCGGCACGCCCTCGTAGCGGTGATGCAGCACCAGCTCGCCGCGGTTCAGGAAGTTCGCGTCTCGCACCTCGATCCACGGCTGGCCGAAGTTGGTCAGCATGAACAGCAGCTTCTCCTTCACCGCCTTGAAGTCCCGGTCCGCGATCACGTACTGGCCCGTCATCGCGTTGTACTCGTACGTGAAGAGCCCGTGCTCACGCACGAAGTCGGGCGTCAGGAACTCGTCGATGAAGGTCACGTCGTTGTAGTGCCGCCGCACCTCGAAGATCTTCTCCCGACCCTTCATCTCGCCCGTGTCCCACGTCTTCTTGAGGTGGAAGTCGTCGCATGCCTCCCAGTCCGCGCCGTGCCGGCCCTTGTCCCAGCGCATCTCGATGTCACGCCACAGCTCGAGGCCGAGCTTGTAGGGGTTCAGGCGGCCGGGGTACGGCGCCATCGTGCCTGCGTGGTGGTCCGCGTAGTCCACCAGCTCGGACGGGTCCAACGACTTCTCGGTCATGATCTTCGAGTGCCAGTACGAAGCCCAGCCCTCGTTCATGATCTTGGTCCGGCCCTGGGGCGCGAAGTAGTAGGCCTCCTCGCGCACGATGCCGAGCACGTCCCGCTCCCAGTTCTTCAGCGGAGCGTGCTCCAGCAGGAACAGCAGCACGTCCTTCTCGGGCCGTGGAGGGAAGTGTTCCTCCTCCCGCTGCTCCGCCTCGAGCCGCCGCCGCTCCGCCTCGAGCACCGGCCGCGGGTTGATGTACTCGTCCATGTACTCTTTGGCTCGCAGCTTCTTCGGCTCCGGGCGCTGCGGCTCCTCGTCCACCAGCGGCGGCGGCTCCCAGCGCCGGCGCTTGATGTGCGGCGCGTTGTAGTCGATCAGGTTGTCCAGCGAGAGGCAACGGTCCAGGAACCGCTCGACCTCTTCCTCGCCGTGTAGCTCCATGTAGCGGCGCACGCGCGCGGCGTGGTTCGCCACCTCGTCCACCATCTTCCTGTTCGTGTGGGCGAACGAGAAGTTGTTCTTGAAGAAGTCGCCGTGCCCGCACACGTGGGCCATGACCAGCTTCTGGTCCACCAGGTGGTTGGCTGCCAGCAGGTACGCGTACGTGGGGTCGTTGTTGATCACCATCTCGTAGATCTTCGAGAGGCCGTACGCGTAGGAGCGGGACAGCTCGATGTACTCCATCCCGAAGCGCCAGTGCGGGTAGCGCGCGGGGTACCCGCCGTACGCGGCCACCTCGTTGATCTCCTCCCAGTCCAGCACCTCGTACACGATCTCGAAGAAATCGAGGCCGTACTCGCGCGCGTACTCCTCGGTACGCTCCTGGAGAGCGCGAAGCTCGGGGGTGAGGGGATGCGGCATGGGTTGCGACTACCTCCCAGACGATTCGGGGCGCCGCGCAGCGACGCCCGCCCTGGGCGCCACTGCCGGCCCGGGCCGCGGCTCTGCCTGTGTCCGGCCATCGGGGCGCCGGCCTGCCTGGCCGGCGGGGGACGGCGCCCCGGGGCCGGCGCGGCTCACCGCCCCTTGCCCAGGAACTCCTTGATGGACTTCAGGACCGCATCACGGTCCTCGATCCGCGAGAGGACCAGGTTCTCCGCCTGGACGTGCCGTTCCAGGGCGTGCAGGAACTGCCCGCTCCCGTACCGGCTCTCCACCTGGCCATAGCCGAACAGGTTGCAGGCGGGGAGCAGCCTCTCGCGCAGCAGCGTGAAGCACTTCTCATCGTCTCCGCCGCCCCAGTTGTCTCCGTCCGAGAAGTGGAACATGTAGATGTTCCAGGCCTCGACCGGGTAATCCCGCTCGATGATCTCGGCCGCGAGCTCGTACGCGCTCGAGATGCGGGTGCCTCCGGACTCGCGCGTCGTGTAGAACGTCTCCCGGTCCACCTCGCGCGCCGCGGCGTCGTGGATGATGTAGCGGGTCGCCAGGCCATCGTAGTGCGCCCGGATCCACGTATCGATCCAGAACGACTCGATGCGGACGATCTCCTTCTGCTCGTTTCCCATCGAGCCGGACACGTCCATCATGTAGAGGATCACGGCATTGGCGACCGGCTCCGGCTGCTCCTGCCAGGAGCGGTAGCGCATGTCCTCCCGTACGGGCACGACGGCCGGCCGCGCCGGGTCGTACGAGCCCATCGCGATCTGCCGGCGCAGCGCCTCCTTGTACGTGCGCTTGAACGAGCGAAGGCTTTCCGGGCCTGCCCGCTTGATCCCGCTGTACCGGTTGCGCGTGACGGTGAGGGATTTCGAGCCCTTCGGCTCGATGCGTGGCAGCTCCAGCTCCTCGCCCATCAGCTCGGCCAGCTCCTGGATCGAGAGCTCGACCTCGCGGATGTGATGGCCCGGCTCGTCTCCCGCCTGCCCCTGCCCGCCCGCATCGCCGTCCGAGCCCAGCGGCGTACCCGGCTCGCCCTCACCCTGGCCGACGCCGCCCATGTCCCGCCGGCCGTAGCGGAAACGCGGCAGCTCGATCTGGGGCACCGGGATGGAGACCAGCTCCTTGCCGCGCCGCCCGATGAGCTCGCCCCGGGTGAGGTGCCGCTTCAGGTCCTGCTTGATCTTGCCGCGGACGATCTCTTCGAACCGGCGCCGATCGCGCTCGATGCGCCTGACCATACCGCCTCAAACACTGCGCCGGCGCCTGCGATGACGCCGGCAATGGTCGCCTCTTTCCCCTCCCCTCGCCCCCCGTCCCGGGCCGGGGGCGCCCCGCCCCGCGCTGGCCCGGAGGGCCGCAAGTGACGGCCCGGGGCCGCTACTTGCGGCCCTCCTTCACATCCCCGCGCGCGAAGATGCTCGCCACGAAGTTGAGCACGTCCGTCGCGCACACATCGCAATAGCCGTACTGGTTGATCAGCCGGCTCTTCACGACGTCGATCTTCTCCTGTGCTTCCTTGTCCAGCACGCTGGACACCAGGCTCGTCAGCTTGATCGAATCCTTCTGGTCCTCGAAGAGCTTCAGCTCGAGCGCCTTCTGCAGCCGGGCGTTCGTGTCGTAGCGGAACTTCTTGCCATCCACCGCCAGCGCGCCGATGTAGTTCATGATCTCGCGCCGGAAGTCATCCTTGCGGCTCTCCGGGATGTCGATCTTCTCCTCGATCGAGCGCATCAGCCGCTCGTCCGGCTCCTCGTACTCGCCGGTGTACTTGTTCCGCACCTTCTCCCGCTGCGTGTACGCCTTCACGTTGTCGATGTAGTTGGCGCACAGCCGCTGGAGCGCATCCTCGTCGCCAGAGATCGCACGCTGGACCTCGTTCTTCACGATGTCCTCGTACTCCTCCCGCACGACCGCGAGGAGCTCACGGTACTTCTCCCGCTGCTCCTCGCTCGTGATCAGCGAGTGGTGCCTCAGCCCGCTCTCCAGCTCCTTCAACACCATGAACGGGTTGACGCAGGTCTCCTCGATGTCCGCGACCAGGCAGTTCGACAGCTTGTCCTGGATGTAGCGCGGGCTGATGCCCTCCATCCCCTCCCGGTCCGCCTCCTTACGCAGCTCCTTGACGTTGTCCTCCGTGAAGCCCGGCAGCGTCTTGCCGTTGTACAGCTTCAACTTCTGGAGCCGCGTCAGGTTCACCTTCTTGGGTTCCTCGAGCCGCGTCAGCACCGCCCACATCGCCGCCATCTCGATCGTGTGCGGCGCGATGTGCTTGCCCTTGATCCGCCGGTTGTTGAAGTCCCGCTCGTAGACCTTGATCTCCTCGTCCAGCTTGGTGATGTACGGGATGTCGATCTTCACCGTGCGGTCCCGCAGTGCCTCCATGAACTCGTTGTTCTGGAGCCGCCGGTACTCCGGCTCGTTCGTGTGCGCGATGATCGCTTCGTCGATGTCCGTCTGCGCGAACTTCTTGGGCTTGATCTTGTGCTCCTGCGAGGCACCCAGCAGGTCGTACAGGAACGCGACGTCAAGCTTGAGCACCTCGATGAACTCGATCAGCCCCCGGTTCGCGACGTTGAACTCGCCATCGAAGTTGAACGCGCGGGGATCCGAGTCCGACCCGTAGATCGCGATCTTGCGGTAGTTGATGTCCCCCGTCAGCTCCGTGGAGTCCTGGTTCTTCTCGTCCTTTGGCTGGAACGTGCCGATGCCCACGCGATCACGCTCGGAGATCAGCAACCGCTTCACCCGCACGTGCTCGATCACTCGCGTCCAGTCGCCATCGTACTTCAGCATGAGCTGGTTGTAGACGTGCCGGCACGCCGGGCAGAGGTCGCCCTCCACCTGGATGCGGCGGTCATCCGCCAGCTTCTGGTTGATCTGGTCGAGGAACGCGCCGCGGTATTCCTGCGGGATCAGGTGCAGCGGCTCCTCGTGCATCGGGCACGGCATCACGTCCATCGACGAGTCCGCCGGCGCCATCTCCGGCGGCACGCCCAGCGCAGCCAGGCCCTCGCCCACCCAGGAGAAGGAGTACAGCGCGCCCTCCGGCGTCCGGGAGTAGTGCTCCAGCCCCCTCTTGAGCAGCCGGCAGATCGTGCTCTTGGCGGAGCCCACCGGCCCGTGGAGCAGCAGGACCCTCCGCTCCGGGCCGTAGCCCATCGCCGCCGCCTTGAGCACCTGCACGAACTTCATCAGCGGCACGTCCAGCCCGAAGATCGCGTCCCGCCCGCCGCCGATGGGATCGTCGAAGAAATGGTAGTGGATGATCTCCTTCTTGTACTCCGTGTACTTCCGGGTCCCGTAGGAGACGATCATGTCGTACAGCCGCTGGAACGCGTTCCGCGCGACCTGCGGCGACTGCTGGACCAGCGCGAGGTAGTCCTGGAAGGTCCCTTCCCAATGGAGGTCCTGGTAGAGGGCCTGGTCCTGGCGCTCCCGGATGTGCTGGACGATGTCGAGGACGGGCGTGGACATACTGCTCAACTCCTTCAGGGACTGGAACCAGCGCGGAGCGGGTCGTTGCGAGTTACCCGGGGTCCGAGGCCGGGTTCCCGGATTCCGCGCGCGCTCAGTGCGCCTGCGAGCGCACGCGGAAACGGTCCGCGACCTGGCGCAGCAATCGATCGATCGGCTCGCTCGCCACGGGGAAGAAGTAACGATCCGACATCGTGTTCAGCGCCGTCCGCAGGGCAGGGAAGCTGCGCGCGCAGGAGCGGTAGAGCCCGTCGAGACCGTAGCTCTCCGCATCCGCCGTGTCCGCGGCCAACGCGTACCCCGTTGCACCCATCTCTTCGTAGTACTCGATCCCCGGCGCGCCGCGTCGATGCACGCGCGCCGTGATGTAATCCGGGAACAGGCCGCTCAGCCACAGGGCCATGTTGCCCAGGTGCGCACGCAGCAGGAATGCCCGCCGTCCGCTCGCGGAGCCGAGCGCCTGGACGATGTCGGCCAGATAATCGTATTGCTCCTCGCTGGAGGCATCGATGCGCTGCGCCCGGCCGGCGCGCCCGAACTCCAGGAGCAACGAGGCCAGGTAGTCCGCGATCAGGCGATCCAGGATCCCGTTCTCCAGCAGCGCATGGCGGACCAGCAGATAGAAGACCAGGGGAGCCGGCGCCGCGCTCGTCGGGCCACCCGCCGTCATGACCGCGTTCAGCGTGCGGGGGTCGTCGAGGATCGCGTCGAACCCCTCTTCGCGCAGGCGGTCCTCCTCCCGCGCCCGGGCCTCGCTGTCCCCGCGAGTGAGCAGCCCGAGGACGTACGTCGCTTCCGCACGGCCGAACGAGGCGCGAACGTTCGGCAGGATCATCGAAACCTCCTCATTCGGACCCTCGCGTCCGAAGGCCCGAGTGCGCGTCGACGCGGCTTGCTCCGCTGCGCCCGCGCGTCTAACTTCGCCGGAGCACCTGGGCTCCCGACCCCGGACAATGCATCCGCCGTGCCCGGCCGGCAGGCTTTCACGAAAACACCAGCGGCGGGGGCCTCTCCGGGCTCCCCGCGCGCAACCGCCCATGCGGTGTCCAGGGATTTGGACTGAAAAACATCCCGGGGTGGTGAACTCCGGTGCGGTGCCTGCCCTTCGGTGGGCGCCTCCCTGCGCGGCGAGCGCGACGGGAGGCGGGCCGACGGACCGCGCTCCCGACACCTTAGCGACGCTCGTGCGGAATGTCAAGTGAGGCCGGCGCTTAGCCGGTAGCCATCGATGCTTCGACGACGCAGTCTCGAACGCCGCCTCTTCGGCTGGCTGCTCACGTTCGCCCTCGTGCCCGCGCTGCTCGTCCTCGCCCTCGCGACCTGGGTCTGGACCGGCTCGCTCGACCGCGTCGCCACGCTCGGGCCGTGGACGACGATCGCCGAGTCCGGCCGCATCGTGCTGGATGCCGCGCAGAACGCCGCCGCGCGCGATTCGGCGCTCGCCGCCGCGCTCGAGCAGCACCGCGACCACCTTTCCGCATCGCTCGTGCTGGCCCGCCGCTGGGCGTTCCTCAGCGACCGCCTTGCCGCCGCCCTGCCCTTCCTCGCGCTGGGCCTCGCCGCCGTGCTCGCCGCCCTCGCGCTCGCCGGCAGCCGCCGCCTCGCCCGCGACCTCGCGCGGCCCATCCGCGAGCTCGTGGACTGGACCGAGCGCCTCGCCCGCGAAGAGCCGCTCCCGCCCCGCACGCCCGGCGAGCCGCTCGCCACCCGCGAGGTCCAGGCGCTGCGCGATGCGCTGCGCAGCGCATCCGCCGAGCTCGCCGCGGCGCGGCGCCGTGCCCTCGAGGCCGCACGCGTCCGCGCCTGGGGAGAGATGGCGCGCCGCGTCGCCCACGAGATGAAGAACCCGCTCACGCCGCTGCGCATCGCCGCCCATCGCCTCTCCGCCGCGCTCGGCGCCGACCCGGAGTTGCGGGACAGCCTGCAGGTGCTCGAGGAAGAGACGGAGCGTCTCGAGGAGCTGGCGCGCCAGTTCGCCGCCCTCGGCCGTCCGCCCGAGGGCCCCGCCAGCCCGGTGGACCTGCACGAGCTCCTCGCGGCCCTGCTCGCGAGCGATGTGCCGCCCGGCATCGAGACCCGCATCGACGCGGCCGGCGACCTGCCCCTCGTCGAGGCGAACTACGACGCACTGCTGCGCGCATTCCGCAACCTGATCCGCAACGCCGTCGAGGCTCTCGAGACCCGGGACGGCGATCGCCGCATCGAGGTCCGCCTTTCCGCCGAGGCGGTCCCGCACCGCGGCACGGATCCGGCGCGAGCCGGCACGCGCGGGGGACGGAGCGATGGCGCGGCCACGGCGCCGGGCTGGGTCGAGGTCGTCGTCGCCGACAACGGGCCCGGCCTGCCGCCCGGCGCGGAGGAGCGCGTGTTCGATCCCGACTTCACCACCCGCGCGCGCGGCACCGGCCTCGGCCTGCCGATCGTGCGCCAGATCGTGCGCGCGCACGGCGGCGAGGTCACGGGGGCGACCCGGCCGGGAGGCGGCGCCGCGTTCACCGTCCGCCTCCCCGCCGCGGCGGCCGTGCCCGCGCTGGCGCGATGAGGCGGCGGCGCGCGCACCCGGCCGGCCGCGGAAGCGCGCCGGCACCGCCCCACCACCGCGCGCGCGCAGGCCGCCGCGGAGCCACGCCCCCGCACCGGCTCAGCCCCGCGAGGAGCGCCGGCTGGCGCCCGGGTGCGCCGAACCCCGCCGGTCCGGGGGACGTAGAACACTCACGCGAGCGGGCCCGCCCTGGCGTGGCCCGCCGCCCGCTCCTGCTGTCACGGGGACCACGATGAGATTCCGTACCGCTTCCACCTCTGCGGCCCTCGCGGCCGCCCTGCTCGCCACCGCCTGCGCGATCCGCCTGGGCGGCCCCACGCCGCTCAGTTATCGCACGCTCGCCATTTCCGCGGCAGAAGGCGAAGCGCCGGAAAGCGTGGCCCGCCGCATCCGCTCGGCCGACGCGCAGGTCGTGCTGCTGACGGCGCGCGCGGACAGCGCCTGGTTCGCCGAGGTCGCGCGCCTGAGCGAGCTCGTCCTCAGCGGTCCCGGCAACGCAGGGACCACCTCCCTCGCCTTCCTGGGCGGCGAGCCCCTGGGCGACACGACCATCGCGCTCCCGGTCGAGGGCGGCCGCCCGATCGTGGTGCACGACGCCCTCTACAAGCTGGATGACTACCGCTTCCTGGACCTGATCGCCGCCCGGATCGAGCCGGGGACGGACGCGCGGCCGGCCGTGCGCGCGCTCACCAACTACATCGCGACAGATGTCATGTCCAACGCCGCGGTCGCGCTGGCCGTGGACGCGCCGGACACCGCGGCCGGGGACAGCATCGCCGGCCTCCTGCGCCCGCTGTTCGCGGACGCGCGCGCGTGTCTGCCTTCGCCACCGAACGGGCAACGCGCGCGCGCGCGCGTACGTATGCATCTGTTCCACGGCCCCGAGGCCCGGATCGGCTGCGAGAGCGCTCGCCTGCTCGAGGGGACGGCCGGGGACGCGCTGGTCGCCCGCCTCGTGGTCAACCGCTGAGGCAGTCGCATGGCCGAGATCCTCGTGGTGGATGACGAGGCCAACATCCGCCGCATGCTGGTCCGGCTGCTCGAGGCCGAGGGCCACCGCGCTCGCGAGGCCGCGGACGGGCCTTCCGCGCTCGCGGCCGCCGCCGCCGCGGAGCCCGAGGTCGTGCTGCTCGACCTCGCCCTCCCGGGCGCGGATGGCATCGCCATTCTCCAGGAGCTGCGCGGCCGCCATCCCGACCTGCCCGTGGTCATGATGAGCGGCCGCGCCACGCTGGGGGACGCGGTCCGCGCCACCAAGCTCGGCGCGTTCCACTTCATCGAGAAGCCGCTCGCGCCGGAGACCGTGCTGCTCGCACTGCAGGGCGCGATCGAGCTCAGGCGCGCGCGCGAGCTGTCCCGCGTGCTCGCCGCCGAGCTCGGCCCCGGCGACCGGCTGGTCGGCTCGAGCCCCGCGATGCGCCGCGTACGCGAGCTCATCGAGCGCATCGCGCCCACGGACGCGCGCGTCCTCATCACCGGCGAGAGCGGGACGGGCAAGGAGCTCGCCGCCTCCGCGCTGCACGCGCTCTCCCCCCGCGCCGCCGGCCCCTTCATCCGCGTCAACAGCGCGGCGATCCCCCGGGACCTGGTCGAGTCCGAGCTGTTCGGGCACGAGAAGGGCGCGTTCACCGGCGCCACCGAGCGCCGCCGCGGCCGCTTCGAGCTCGCCCACGGCGGCACGCTGTTCCTGGACGAGGTCGCCGACCTCCGGCCGGAAGCGCAGGCCAAGCTGCTGCGCGCGATCGAGGCCGGGCAGATCGAGCGCGTCGGCGGACAGGAGCCGATCGCCGTGGACGTGCGCATCATCGCCGCGACCAACCGGGATCTGCGACAGGAGATGGCCGCGGGCCGGTTCCGGGAAGACCTGTTCTTCCGCCTCGACGTGGTCCCGATCCACATGCCGCCGCTGCGTGAGCGGCCGGAGGACATCCCCGAGCTCGCCGTGCACCTCCTGGCGCGCCTCCAGGCGCGGCAGGGCATGGTCGCGCCCCTGCTGCTGCCCGACGCGCTCGAGCGCATGCAGCGCTACGCCTGGCCCGGGAACGTCCGCGAGCTGGCGAACATCTGCGAGCGCCTCGCCATCCTGTACCCGGGCGCCGCGATCGGCGCGCGCGAGCTCGCGCAGGTGTTGCCGCACGCGGGCGCGCCGCTCGACGCTGCAGGCGCGCACGCCCGCGACGGCGTGGAGGGCGGGGGTGCGGCGCCCGACGAGCCGCTCGACCTCAGCCGTCGCGTGGACGACTACGAGCGCCGCCTGATCCTGGACGCGCTCGCGGATGCCGGCGGCAGCATCGCCGAGGCCGCGCGCCGCCTGCGCACGGACCGGCCCAACCTGTACCGCCGCATGAAGCGGCTCGGAATCGAACGATGAGCGTATGCGTGTCCCGACCCGTTGCCGCCCTCGCCGCGGCGATCCTTGCCGGCCTGCTCGCCGGGCCGCTCGCGGCTCAGGAGCATGACGAGACGCCGGCTCCCGAGCTCACCGACGAGGCCGCAGCCGCGCTGCTCGCCCTGTTCAACCGCGCGACCACCGTTCGCCTCAACGGCGAGTCCGTCCTCCCCGCGGGCGCCGAGCTGAACGCCGATCTCGGCATCCTGGGCGGCCCGCTCGTGCTCGCCGGCCGGGTGAACGGCGACATCGTCGTCATCAACGGAGACCTGCGCTTCGAGCCGGGGGCCGAAGTGGGCGGGAACGTCACCGTGGTCGGCGGGCTGGTCCACGGCCTCGAGGCCGCCCGCGTGCAGGGCACGGTCACCATTTACCGCCAGCCGCTCCGTTACCACAGCGAGGGAGACCTGCTCGTCCGCGTGCCGCCGCCGGAGAAGGCCGCCGGCCTGTCCGCCGGCCGCGACTTCCGCTTCGGCCGCACCGACCTCACGCTCGCCGTCCGGGGCGCCTACAACCGCGTCGAGGGGCTGCCGATCGCCGCAGGCGCGCACCTCGAGCTCGGCCGGTCCAACCCGACCTTCCTGGAAGCGGTCGGCATCTACCGCACGGAGTCCGGGCTGCGGTTGAGGGACAAGGACCTCGGCTACGCGCTACGCATCGAGCAGCACGTGGGCGGCCGCCGCGCCGTCCGCGTCGGCCTGACGCTGCGCTCCGAAATCCGGCCGATCGAGGACTGGGGCCTCTCCGATCGCGAGAGCTCCCTCGCCGCGTTCGTGCTGCACCGCGACTTCCGCGATCACTACGACCGCACCGGCTGGGCCGGCTACGTGCGCGTCGCGCCGCGGGACGCGCCCGTCAGCGCGTCGCTCGAGTTCCGCGACGAGAAACATGCCTCGATCGCCGCGGGCGAGCCGCTGTCGCTCTTCGACAACGGCCGGGAGTGGCGGCCGCAGCCCGTCGTCGCCGAAGGCGACCTCACGAGCATCGTCGCGCGGCTCACCTACGACACGCGCAACGAGCCGCTCGAGCCCTCCACCGGCTGGTACATTGCCGTCGAGGCCGAGAGCGGCCTGGCGGGCGATCTCACCACGCCCGTCGGCGTGGACTCGGCAACGGGCCAGCCGGTTGTCGGCCGCCGTGCGGCAGACCATCGCTTCCGCGCCGCGCTCGTGGACGTGCGGCGCTACGCCCGGACCGGCCCGGGCTCGCGCCTCGCGATCCGCGCGCTGGCCGCGGGCTCGCTGGATGGCGGGCCGCTTCCGCCCCAGCGCCAGCACGCGCTCGGCGGCGAGGGCTCGCTGCCCGGCTACCGCCCGTTCCAGTTCGACTGCGGCGCGCGCCGCGCCCGGCTCAACGTCATCGAAGACGATGTCCTGGTCGAGACGCCGTATTTCCCGTACTACGGCTGCGACCGGATGGCGCTGGTCCAGCTCGAGTACCAGGTCCAGCTCCCGCTCCCGCACGACCTCGACCGGCGCCTCTCGGGCATGGACCTCGGCCCGCCGCCCTCCTGGGTCGTGTTCTTCGACGCCGGCCGCGCATGGAACGAGGAGGCTGCGCGGCAGGGGCGGGGTGCCGGACAGAGCGACTTCGCCGCCGACGCTGGCTTCGGCCTCCGGCTCGGCCGCATCGGCCTGTACTGGGCCGTGCCGCTCGGCGGCGGGTCGGAGGGCGTGAACTTCTTCGTGCGCGTGGCCCCGCGACTTTGATCACCCTGCTCTTCGCCCTCGCGCTGGGGCTGGCCGCAACGCCCGCAGCGGCCAGACAGGGCCCGGCCCTCACCGTGGCCGCGGATCCCGCCGCCGGCTACCGGCCCGTGCTGCGGCTCGGCACCGTGCTGGACGATCCCGCCCTCGAGGAGACCGTCCGCTCCGGCCTTCCGCTGCGCCTGCGCTTCCGCATCGAGCTCTGGCGTGACGGCTTTTTCGACGACCTCGTCGCGACCGAGGCATGGACAGCCGTGCTCGCCTACGAGCCGCTCGAGCAGCGTTTCTTCGTGCGCACGCGCTCGAGTCCCGAGGCGGTGCGCTGGTTCTCCTCCTTCGCCGCCGCGCGCACCGCGGTCGAGGGGACCTACACACCCGCGATCCGGCCGCGCCGCCCGGGACGCTACTACTACATCGCCACGCTGGAGATCGAGACGCTCTCGCTCTCCGACCTCGAGGAGCTCCAGCAGTGGCTGCGTGGCGAGCTCCGGCCTGTGGTGAGGGGCGAGGGGTCGCTGCCCGGCGCGGTCGGCGAGGGCGCCAAACGGCTGCTCGTCCGCATGCTGGGCCTGCCCACCCGCCGGCACGAGGCGCGCACCGGCAAGTTCCGGTTCCCCGGCTAGCACGCGCGGGTCGCGGACGCAGCCGCGGATCCCGGCCGGAACGCAGCCGGCGGCGCGGCACCAGCCGCGCGTGCGGCGCGCCACTGGCTGCTCGGGCCGCCGGCGCGGCGCCCCCTGTCCTCCGACCGACCGAGCCCCTAAGTTGCCCCACCGATGCATCGCTTCCGGTGGAGCCGTCTCTCATGACCGAGAACCTCCGCTTCTCCCCGCGTCCCAACCGCGCCCGCGAGATCGCCTGGCGGCCCTGGGGCCGCGCCGCGTTCGAGGAGGCCGCACGCGCGGACAAGCCCGTGCTGCTGAACCTCACGGCGGTGTGGTGCCACTGGTGTCACGTGATGGACGAGACGACGTACTCGGACCCGACGCTGATCGACCTGATCAACACCGAGTTGCTTCCGGTCCGCGTGGATGCGGACCGCTACCCGCACGTGCAGGACCGCTACATCGCGGGCGGCTGGCCGACGAACGCGTTCCTCACGCCCACGGGCGAGGTGCTGTGGGCCGGCACGTACGTGCCGCCGGGCCAGTTCCGCGCCGTCGCGGATGGCGTGCTCGCGGCGTGGCGCAGCCGGCGCGCTGAGCTGCACGCCGAGATCGAGCGGCGGCGCAAGGCGCTCGAGGCCGCTCGCTCGCGCCACCCGGCGGTCGGGATCGTGCGCCGCGAGGCCGCGGACGACGTGCTCACCGCCATCCAGGACGCGTTCGACCCGCGGAACGGCGGCTTCGGCTCCGCACCCAAGTTCCCGCATCCCGATGCGGTCGAGCTGCTCTTCGCGCAGGCCGCGCGCATGGGCAACGCAGACTGGCGCCTCATGGCCGAGCACACGCTGGACGGGATGCTGGCGGGCGAGCTGCAGGATGCCATCGAGGGCGGCTTCTTCCGCTACGCGACCGAGGCGGACTGGACCGAGCCGCACTACGAGAAGATGCTCGAGGGCAACGCCGGGCTGCTCGAGGTCTACGCGCTCGGCGCGCACATGGCGGGGCGGGAGGACTGGCGTGCGGCTGCGGAGCGCACGGTCGCCTGGGCCGAGCGCACGCTGGGCCGGCCCGACGGGCTCTGGGGCGGCAGCCAGGACGCGGACGAGGAGTACTACCGCCTGGACGCGGACGCGCGCCGCGCCCGCGCCGCGCCGTACGTGGACCCCATCGCGTACACGAACTGGGCCGCGCGCTGGATCCGCGCACTGGGCACGGCCGGCGGCCGGCTCGGCCGCGAGGACTGGATCCGGCGCGCCGCGCAGGCCCTGGATACGCTGCTCGCGAAGGCGGTCGCGCCGGATGGCCTGCTCTACCACGTGCTCCCGCCCGACGGCGAGCCCGAGGTCCACGGGCTGCTCGGCGACGCGCTCGAAACCGCCGCGGCCTGCGTCGCGCTCGCGCAGGCCACCGGCCGCGCCGACCTGCTCGAGGCCGCGCGCCGGATCGTCGCCGCCATGCAGCGTTCGCTGTGGGCCGACGACGGCGGCTTCCTCGACCACGTCGTCACGGCCGACGAGCCCGGCGCCCTCCGCTACCGCGACCGGCCGTTCGAGCCGAACGCGCTCGCCGCACGCGTGCTCCTCGATCTCGCCCACATCACGGGCGAGCGCAGCTACCGCGCGCTCGCGGAGCGCATCCTCGCGCTGCTCTCGCCGCTCGCCGGCCGCTACGGCGTCGCGGGCGCCGTATTCGCCCTCGCCGTCGAGGAGTTCTTCGAGCCGCCGCTCCGCGTCGTCATCGTCGGGTCTGTGGAGGACGGCGCGCCGCTCCGCCGCGCCGCGCTCGCGTTGCCCGAGCCCGACCGCCGCGTGTGGACGCTCGAGACAGGCGGCCGCATCGGCCCGCTCAGCTTCCCCGCGGCCGACGCGCCCGCCGCCTACGTCTGCGGCGCGAAGAGCTGCTCCCCGCCGATCCGTGACGCGGCCCGGCTCGCCGATGCGGTGCCTGCGGTCCGCTGAGCGCGTGCGCTGCGGTGGGCTCGCCTCGCGGAGGACGCATGCTGGACGCTGAAGGCCGCGTGATCGCCGCCGCCCTGCGCGAGGTGTTCGAGCGGGGCGTGGACGCGCCGCTCGACGACGCGGCGTTCGACGCGCTCGCACGCCGCGTCTTCGCCTACCAGTTCGAGCGCAACGAGCCCTACGCCGCGTACTGCCGGCGCCGCGGCATCACGCCCGCGAACGTGGAGCACTGGACCCGCATCCCGGCCGTGCCCACGGCGGCGTTCAAGCACCTGGTGCTCGCCTGCGGCCCCACGGACGCGGCCGAGGCCGTGTTCCGCACCAGCGGCACCACGCTCGGGGCGGAGCGGCGCGGCCAGCACTACGTCCTCGACCTCTCGATCTACCACGCTGCGCTGTTGCCCAACTTCGCCGCGCATCTGCTGCCCGACGGCGCCGCGTTGCCCATGCTCGCGCTGGTCCTCGCGCCCGAGGATGCGCCGGACTCCTCGCTCGGCCACATGATCCACGTGGTCATGGAGCGCCTGGGCGCGCCCGGCAGCGGCTACTTCCTCGACGCGCGGACCGGGATCCGCGAGGACGAGCTGCATCGCGCGCTCGAGCGCGCCGTGGAGAGCGGCACGCCCGTCTGCCTGCTCGGCACCGCGTTCGCCTTCGTGCACTGGCTCGATCGCCTGCGCGAGCGCGGGCGCCGCTACGCGCTCCCGCCGGGCTCTCGCCTGATGGACACCGGCGGCTTCAAGGGCCGCAGCCGCGAGGTGCCGCCGGACGAGCTGCGCGCCATGTACGCGGAGTGGCTCGGCATCCCGGACGACCGCTGCGTCAACGAGTACGGCATGACCGAGCTCGGCTCGCAGTTCTACGACACGGTGCTGCGCGACCGGGTCGAAACCGGGGCGGCGGGGCCGCGCCGCATGGTCGCGCCGCCGTGGGTTCGCACGCGCGTGGTCAGCGCGGAGACGCTCGAGCCCGTGCCGCCGGGCGAGGTCGGCCTGCTCTGCCACTACGACCTCGCCAATCTCGGCTCCGTGGTCGCCGTGCAGACCGAGGACCTCGGGCGCGAGACGGAGGACGGCGGCTTCGTCGTGCTCGGCCGCGCGGGCGGCGCGCCGCCGCGCGGCTGCTCCATCGCGATGGACCTGCTGCTCGAGGCCGTGCGGGAGGGCCGGCCGTGAGCGCACGCGCCTCCCGGCCGCCCATCGACGCCTTTCACCTGCCCGGCCTCGACCCCGGCGGCATCGCGCGCTGGCGCATCCGCGAGTACACGGGCGGCGTCTCACTCCGGTTCCCGCAACTCGAGCCGGCGCAGCTCGGCGCCGTGATCGCGCACCTCCGCGAGAGCCGCGCACGCTTCCTCGCGGACCGGCCGGCCGGGGCGATCGCCGCCGCGATCGCCGCAGCCGCGGCCCGCCTCGGCCGGGGTGACGACGCGCGCCGCCGCACCGCGCTCGATGCGTTGCCCGCCGTCACCGGCTACTCCTCGCCCATGGTCCGCCTGGTGCTCGACCGCATGCTCGGAGACTGGAGCGAGGCCTCGCTGCGCGAGCTGCTCCACTCCGAGTTCGCCGACCCCGGCGTGCTGGACGGGTTCCGGCCGCACCCCGCTGGCCGGAGCGGCTCGCGCACGCGCGCGCTCGGGCCCGAGCTGGCTTTCCACATCTTCGCCGGCAACGTGCCCGGCGTCGCGGTCACGTCCATCGTGCGCTCGCTGCTCGTCAAGGCGGCGACGCTGGGCAAGACCGCGTCCGGCGAGCCGCTGCTGCCCGCGCTCTTCGCCCGCACGCTCGCGGACGTGGACCCGGGGCTCGGCGAGTGTCTCGCCGTCACCTACTGGCCCGGCGGCAGCGAGGATCTCGAGGCGGTCGCGCTGGAGGCGGCGGATGCCATCGTCGTCTACGGCGGGGCCGGCGTCGCCGAGGACGTGCGGCGCCGCGCGCCGGCCGGCCGCCGCGTCGTCGTCCACGGCCCCCGCTTCTCGCTCGGCCTGGTCGGCAGGGACGCGCTCGGCGCACGGCTCGCCGAGGAGACGGCCGCGCAGGCCGCGCGCGCGGTCGCCATCTTCGACCAGCAGGGCTGCGTCTCGCCGCACCTCTACTACGTCGAGGAGGGCGGCGAGACCCCGCCCGCGCGCTTCGCGGAGCGCCTCGCCGCGCACCTCGCCCGACTCCAGGAGGAGCTGCCCCGCGGCGCGATCTCGCCCGCGGAAGCCGCGGCCATCCAGGCCGCGCGCGCGGACGCCGAAGCCCGTGCGCTCGCCGGCGCGGAGGTGCAGATCCACGCCGCGCGCGGCACCGAGTTCACCGTGATCTACGACCCGGACCCCGCGTTCGCGCCGTCGCCCCTCAACCGCGTGGTCCGCGTCAAGCCACTCGCGGACCTCTCGGCCGTGGTCGGGCTCATCCGCCCCCTCGCGCATCTCGTCCAGACGGTCGGCATCGCGGGTGCGGGCGGCCGGCTCACGGGGCTGGCGGAGGCGCTGGGGCGTGCGGGCGCGCCCCGCATCACGTCGCTGGCGCGCATGCCCTGGCCCCCGCCCACCGGCCACCACGACGGCCAGGAGCCGCTGCGCGAGCTGGTGCGGTGGGTGGACCTGGAGGAGTGAGTGGCCAACGCTGCGATCGCGCTCCTGCAGCGCAAGGGGACCGAGGATGCGGTGGCGGATCTGGAGGAGTGGGGCGCCAACGCTGCGGTGCGCGCTGGAGCGCGAGGGGATCGAGGGTGCGGTGGTGGACGTGGAGGAGTGAGCCGTCGTCCCCCCGACGCTCCGACGAGTCTCCAGGGTCGCTCCGGGTCGCTCCGGGTCGCTCCGGGTCGCCCGGCGTGCAGGCCGGGGGTGCGCGGCCGGGGTGCGCGGCCGGGGTGCGCGCCGGCGGCGCGGGGCGTGGCGCGCCCGCACCGTGCCGGGAACGCCACGGATCAGCCGGCGGGAGGCGCGCCCCCCAGCGCGGCGTAGGTTCGCAGCGCCTCCGCGATGACCCCGGGCGGGTAGCCCGAAACACCCAACAGCCGCAACGCGTTGGGCGCCGAGGAGACGCCCGGCCGGATCCGGTAGTCGAACCGGACGGCGCCGTCCTCGACCGTCTCGCGGAAGTGCCAGAACTCCCAGCCGGGTCCCAGGAGCTCGAGCAGCTCGAGGTCGTGCGTGGAGACGAGGCACACGTGGGCGCCGCGGTTCAGGTGCTCGAGCACCGCCTTCGCCGCCGCGAGCCGCTCGCGCGTGTTCGTGCCGCGGAAGATCTCGTCGATGATGAAGAGATGCTGCACGTCGGTCTCCGCCAGGGCCAGGAGCTCCCGCACGAGCTCCGCCTCGACGAGGAAGTAGCTCCGGCCACCCAGCAGGTCGTCCGTCCGCGCGATCAGCGAGGCGATGCGGAGCGGCGGGGCGCGCCACCTCCGTGCCGGGCACGTGGCGATCGTGCCGGCCAGCAGCGCGCACAGGCCCACGGCGCGCAGGTACGTGGTCTTCCCCGCCATGTTCGACCCGGTGATCAGCAGCGCCCGGCCCTGGATGCGCAGGTCGTTGGCGACCGGGTCCTTCAGCAGAGGGTGATAGATCCCCTCCGCCACGATCTCCTTCCTGGCGGGCGCGGCCTCCGGCGCACACCAGTGCGGAAGATCCTGCCGGAGCCGCGCGACCGAGCACATCGCGTCCAGCAGGCCGGCCGCCTCGAACACGGCGCGGAGGTCCTCGCGGTGCGCGCGGATCAGCTCGATGCTGAACACGAAGGCGTTGACGTCGAGCAGGAACACCAGGTTGAGGTAGCTCGCCGCCATCTCGATCAGCTCGTTGCCGTGCGTCTCGCGGGAGAGGTGCCTCACGAGGCGGTCGATCCAGCGGAGCCGGCTGCACCGGACGCGCAGCGCTTCGGCGCGCGGGCGCAGCAACGGGTCATCCAGCGCCGCCAGGCGCCGCGCGGCGGAGAGCAGGGCCCGCAGGGAGGCGAGCGGCGCGACCAGGTGCTGCACCCCAGGCCGGTAGTAGGCCTGGATGCTCACGTTGAGCAGGACGATCGCCAGGACGGCGAAGAGCGCGTCCGGATCGAGCAAGAGCCCGGCGGTGGCCGCCGCGGCAAGGACCGTGAGGGCCGGAAACGCGAGGTAGAGCCGCGGCCGGCGGGGGAGCTCGTCGAAGAGGAGGTGGGGCAGGCGGTACGCGCTCCGCTGCCGCAAGCCGGACACGGCCCGCTCGATCTGCGCGCGCAGCGCGGGCTCTTCGGCCAGGCGCTGCGCCAGCGCGGCGCGTTCCGCAATGCGCTCCGGGTCCGAGAGGGGGGAGCGCAGCAGGTCGTAGAGCACCTGCTGGCCGACCGCGCTGGCGCAGCGGTCGACGCGCGCGAAGACCGCGTCCATGTCCAGGTCCTGCCAGACGCGGTCGGACACGGATGTCGCGCCGCCGTCCTGCGGGCGGCGGCGGTGGTACGCCGCGATGTCGTCCAGCGTCCCCGGCAGCGCGGCCGGCCAGCGGCGGCCCCGCAGCGCCTCCGCCAGCGGCGCGAAGAACGGATGGCGGAGCAGGTGCCCCGCCAGCGCGCGGGCGATGCCGCCGGCCCGCGCCCTGCCGCTCGGGGCGGGTGGCGGCGCCTCCTCGTGGGGCCGGCCGGGGCTGTGCGTCGTCGGCATGGGATCGGGAATCGGGCGATACGGCTGCGAGGGGACTGCGTCGGGCGCCTGGCCGGCTCGCCCCCGAAAGCCGGGAACCGGCGGGAACTCGTCGCCCCGGGCAACGGCCGGCTGCGCCCGGACTGGACGCCGCCTTCCGCTGTGGCGGGCGCCGGCCGGCGGCTGGCGCCGAAGGTACGAGCCCCGCGGTGCCGGCGCAACGCAACGCGCGCGACGGCCCTGCGCACCGGATGGAGCCCGCCTCCGCCGGTCGCCGGCAGCGGGCTCATGCCGGACCGGGACAGCGGCGAGTTCGCGGTCGTGTTCGCGCCTCGCCGCCTTCCGCTTGCACCGGCAAGAAAACGCCCCGGGGCCGCAGGCCGCGGTCCCGGGGCACGGCGCTATCCAGGGCGTGGGGTCAGGCCGGCGTCTCCTGGCCTCCCTCCTCGGTCTCCCGCGCCGCGCGCCACATCACCATCTGCCGCGTTCCCCGCGGGCTCTCCTCCACCCGGACCGTCAGCACGTCGCCGTCCTGGATCCCCAGGTCATCGCGGATTTCCTGCGGAATCGTGATCCGGCCGCCCACACCGACGCTGACGTCCCCGTAGTAGAGCGTTCGGAAGAGCGCCATGGTGCCTCCTGGGAAGAATGTGCGCACGGCACCGCCGCGCGAGCCGCTACCCCGCCTCGGGTGCGTCATCCTACGCGGCGTGGGCCGCGAAGGCAAGGCGAAACGGCCAGGACCCGGCACCTCGGAGGGGCTGCCGCTCGCCCTCCAGCGCGCGGCAGCATCGCGCGGCTGCCATCCTGGCGCTCGGCGCGGGCCCCAGGCGCCCTCAGGCCGGCTCCGACCGGCCGAAGATCTCCCGCAGCTCGACCTCGTCCATGGCTCGCCATGCGTCGTCCGCCGCAGCGGGGGCGAGGTCCAGCCGGGCCACGCGCTTCAGCTCGCCGGGCTGGTCCCGGCACACGAAGATCACTTCCGCGTGCTCCTCGCCGCCCCGGAGGGTGCCCGAGCTGATGCTCCCGACCCAGGTCCGCCCCCGCTCGTCGCGGAACGTGCGCTGTGCCATCTGCGGTGTGTCGCGCGCCGGCCGGCGTGCCCACCCCATCGCTCACCTCCCCGGCATCGAGCCGCGGCCGGGCCTGTCGGCCGCCGGCCGCCGCCGTGCCGCTGCAGCGATGGGGTGCAACGCGCGTACCCGCGGGACGGCCGGCCGCCGCCGGCCAGCGCCGGGCGCGCGCGGGCGCTCGCAGTCGGGGCGCTCAGGGCCGAGGGGCTCGGGGCCGGGGGCGTTCGACCGCCAGGCGCCGGAGCGGCTCGCGCCGCACCGGCACGTGCGCCGCCGGCCAGCGCCGGCCGCGTGGCGGGGCGCTCGGGGTCGGGGCGCTCGGGGGGCTGGGCGCCGGGGCGGGCGGGCTCGGTGGAAACGCGATCCCGATCGCTCACGCGCCGGGGGTTAGCGGCGCCCCGGCATGGGTGGCGCCGCCGGCCGCGCCGCCCCCGCCCCCTGGCGGCGCGACCGCAGCGCGGCCCGTTCCCCTCAGGGCAGGCAGGATCGGAGCAGGGACGAGAGCTGGTGGGCGTTGAGCTCGCGCGCGCGTCCGTGGACCTCTTCGGGCGTGGCTTCCACGAGGATGAAGCCGGTGCGCGCCACCGGCTCCGACGGGGACTGGTCCGCCGCAGTGAAGCGCAGGCGGCCCCGTGCGGGGCCAGCGTGCGCTTCCTCCAGCTCCAGGTACACGTCCCAGAAGCGACCTTCGTGGCTGATGGTGGCCAGGTGCTGGCCGGGCCCCGTCGATGGCATCGTCACCTCCGTCGTCACTCGCAGTCCGTCGGTCAGCTCACTGCGGCTGGCTCGGCCTGTTCCGGTGCGGGCCGCAGGCCGGAGCGGCGCGCCTCGATCTCCTCCCGGACCAGCCGGAGCACGTGCTGCTCATCCACGCGCTCGGCATCCCAGAAGCGCGTGAACGCGTTGCCCCGGCGGCCTTTCCGGTCCGCGTCCACCGAGCCGGCGAAGCCCCGCCGGTAGCTCAGGACGCAGCCGTCCCACGTGCCGCGCTTCACCACGCCGCGATCGAGGTCTGCGGCGAGCTGGATCAGGCCGTCATAGGCGAACTCGCGCAGCTCCGCGCGGAGCTCCGCATCCGCATCGGCCATCCGAGGGCTGGAGAGGAAGGAGAAGATCCACATAGCCGGGCCTCCTGCGTGGGATGTTGCTGCTGGCGGGGACGCGAAGCGAGCTTGCAAGATCCGTGCTGTACCGGGGACCAGAGCGCAAAGAGCCCCGCGGTGCATGCGCTGCCTCGCGGAGCTCCCCGTCGGTCACTGGGGCGGCAGGGTTCGAACCTGCAACCTGCCGGTTAACAGCCGGCTGCTCTGCCAGTTGAGCTACACCCCACCGGTCAGCCGATCGCGCGTGCCCACGTCGGGCGCCGTCGCCGGTCCGGCGTGAGGATGCGTGATTTTCGTGGCTTGCGGCCTTCTCGAAGGTAACCGGCCCCTCTGGCGGAATCAACCCCGCGAGCCGCGCGGCGCGCCCCGGCCCTCCTCGTGCGGGCCGCCGTCCGGCTCCCGCTCGACCCACTCCGCCGGCAGGAGCGACCGGTGGATGGCCAGCGCCGCGCGCACCCCCTGCGCGGCGGCGGAGATGGCGAGGTGCGGAAGCCCGGCGATGTCGCCCGCCGCGTAGACGCCCCGCACGGTCGTCTCGAGCCGGTCATCCGTGCGCAGGGAACCGTGCTCCGTCTGCTCGCAGCCCATCCGCTCCGCGAGGTCGCTGCCGGGCACCGTGCCCACGTGGAAGAACACGCCCTCCACGCCCAGCACTTCCCCGTTCTCCAGGTGGAGCGAGACCGTGCGCCCGCCGGCAGGCGCGAGTCGCACGATGCGCTCCGGCCGGAGCGTCACGTGGTAGCGGGCCAGCGTGTCCAGCATCGTGCGGTCCAGCTCCGGCGGGTGCCCGTGCGCGAGCAGCTCCAGCCGGCCAGCCCAGGTGCGCAGGAACAAGGCGAGCGTGGCCGCGCGCCGCGTCCAGCCGATCACGGCCACGCGGCACCCCATCATGCTGGGGCCGTCGCAGTCGGGGCAGTGATAGATGGCCGTGCCCAGCGCTTCCTCGAGCCCGGGCACATCCGGCAGCAGGTCGCGGACGCCGTAGGCGAGCAGCACGCGCCGCGCCCGCAGCGCCGGCGCGGTGGACGCGTGTACGTCGAACTCTCCTTTGCGCCCTTCGATCCGGGTGACGCGCGCGGCGACGACCTCCGCGCCGGCGGCCTCCGCCTGCTCGCGCAGGCGCCGCCGCAGCTCGGCAGGCGGCAGGTCCGGCAGGCCGGGGTAGCCGTGCACCGCCCAGGTCCGCTGGTTGCGCGCCTCGCCCGCGTCCAGCACGCACACCCGCCGGCGGTAGCGGGCCAGCCAGAACGCGGCGGCGAGGCCGGCCGGCCCGCCGCCCACGATCGCCACATCGTATTCGTGCGCGCGCGTCACGGAGCGGGGCGGGGTGCAAGAGACGAGCCGGGCGGGCCCGCCAGTGCCCGGCGCGCACCGCAGCACGGGCGCTACCGGACCGCCGCCATGGCGGCCGCCGCGAAGTCCGCCGCGTCGAGCGGCCGGCCCGTCGAGCGCTCGACCAGCTCGGCCCACGTGACGGACGCGCCCGGCCGGAACACCGCCTCGCGGAAGTACTCGCCGAGCGCCGGGCCTGCCGCCCGCCCGGCCCGTGCGAGCGTCCCGCGGATCTGTGCCGCGTACAGCTCGCCCAGCAGGTAGTTGTGGTAGTAGACCGGCGCCACGGTGAGGTGGATCTTGGTCGCCCAGTCATGCCGGGCGCCGATGTCGGGAGGAGGCACGAGCCCCTGCAGCCGCGCGACGGCCGCCCACCAGACCTCGTTCAGGTCCGGCCGCTCCGGCGCCCGGTAGAACTCGCGCTCGAAGTGGATCATCACGAGCGCCCAGCGCGCGAACACCAGCAGCTCACGCGCGCGGCTCGCCGGCAGCGCTCCGGCCAGCTCCGCGCGCGTGGCCTCCGCGAGCCCCAGCGTCGCCGCCAGCCAGTCCGCGTCCCGCACCAGCGCGCCAAAGTACATCGCGACCGCTTCCGTGGTCAGCGTGTGTGCCGGCGTGCGCAGCAGGAACGGCAGCTCGCGCGGCAGCGCCACGTCGTAGACCGCGTGGCCGAGCTCGTGCAGCATCGTGCCCATCCAGCGCGCATCGTTCTTCACGTTGCACAGGATGCGCACGTCGCCCTCGCGGTCCATGTCGGTGCAGAACGCGTGCTGGTCCTTGCCCGGCCGCTCGTACAGGTCGCTGCGCGCCAGCACCGCGTCGACCGGCAGCCCGATCGAGGCGTAGTACGTGCGCGCCAGCTCGACGACGTCGCGCCCCGCGAAGAGCGCGTCCAGGTCCACGTCGCCGGCGGGCGGCAGCTCCTGGAAGAAGGGGTCCGCGTAGTGCCAGGGCCGCAGCGACTCCGGCGCGACGCCCATGCGCCGCGCCAGTGCATCGTCCACCGCCGCCTTCGCCCTCGCGAACGGCGCGGCCGTCCGCAGCTCCACGTCCGCCGCGATCCGCTCGAGCTCCGCCGGCACGATCTCCTGGAGCTCGAGCTCCATCGTGTAGTAGTCCGGGAAGCCCAGCAGCCGGGCGGCATCATTGCGACGTCGCGCCAGCTCCCGCAGCGGCGCGGCGACCTTCGCGCCGATCGCCTTGCTCGCCTCCCACGCCGCCCGCCGGAGCGGCGTGTTTCCCTCTTGCTCGAGGAGCTTGCGGATCTCGTTGTCGGTACGGGCCGTGCCGTCGATCTCGGCGCGGTGCGCGTAGAAGAGGTGCTCGATCTCCTGCGCGCGCTCCTCCAGCTCGTCGATGAGCGCGGGCGGGAGCTGGTTGGCGCGGTATTCGTGCTCGAGCACCACGAGCTGCCGCCGCACGAGCGGGTCCAGCGAGCTATCCCGCTCGAGCCAGCGCCGGACCTGCGCGAGCGCTGCCGCGTCCGTGTACAGCTTGCGGACCTCCGCCGCCGCGCGGGCGGCCCGCCGCGCGGCCTCCTCCGTGCCGGTCGTGCTCAGCTCCCACGCCGCACGCCGCGCTTCGAGGTGTAGCGGCCGCAGCGCGCGCTCGTGGGACTCGAGAAAGGATCGGATCTCGGTGTGCATCCCGGTAAGCTCCCCAGTGGTGCCGGCGCCGGCGGCGGGGCCGCCGGGCCGCGCGCGCAGCCGTTCGGCCCGGCGCACCGGCCTGGCGCAGCGGTCTGACGGGCCGACCTGGCGCGGCGGTCCGCCGGGCCGGCCTGGCGCAGCGGCCTGGCGCTGCGGTCTGGCGCTGCGGCCTGGCGGGCCGGCACGGGCGGCGGGCGCCCGGGCGCCCTGCTTCGTCAGGTCCGGGCCTGCCGTGACGGGCGGATTCCCCGTCCGGGCCGGCGCCCGCCCGATGCGTTCCCCTCCACCGGCCGATGGTTCAATCTTGAACCATCTCGGGATCCTCTGGACCACGCAGCGCCCCGGGCGGTGTCGCGAACGTGCCCCCTCCGATGGCCGATGGTTCACGCTTGTACCA
>DASVDH010000117.1:0-2805 GCA_036381195.1 Longimicrobiales bacterium
CTGTGGTGCGGGCTGTCCGTCTTCGAGTGACGTCGAGCGGACGTTGGCGACGACGCCCACGACCGTGCGCGGCTCCTCGCCCGCCACCACGAGCCCCTGCCCCACCGGGTCCTCGCCCGGCCACAGCCGCCGCGCCAGCAGTTCGTCGATGACCACCTCCTTCGGGCCGCCGGCGCGGCCCGAGAGCGTGCGGCCGCGCAGCAGCGGGATGCCGAGCGCGCGGAAGTACTCCGGCGTGACCGTGAAGTAGAGGGCGAACGGCGGCTCCTCTCCCCGGGGCGGCTCCCGCCCCGCCGCCGCGACAAACAGCCCGACCGCGCCGGGGCCCCGCAGCGGAAGCTCGTTCACCACCGCGGCGGCCTCGATGCCGGGCGTCGCGTAGAGTCGCTCGAGCACGGCCTCGTAGAACTGCCGGCGCGCCGCGAGGTTGCCGTACGTCGCACTGGCCAGCGTCAGCTCGAGCGTGGCCACGCGCTCGGGCCTGAGCCCGGGGTCGGTCGCGAGCACGGCGAGGAAGCTGCGCAGCATGACGCCCGCGCCGACGAGTAGCACCAGCGCGAGCGCCAGCTCGGCGGACACGAGGACGCGCCGCGGCCGCGCCGCGCCGCGCGCCATTCCGCCCACCGGGCCGCCCGACCTGATCGCCTCGCCCGCATCCGCGCGGAACGCGTCCAGGCCGGGCCACACGCCGGAGGCGACCCCCGCGAGGATCCCGACGACCAGGGCGAACGCCAGGACCCGCGCGTCCACGCGCGGCGGTGCGACGCCCACCAGGTCGGCGGGGAGCAGCGCATCCAGTGCGCCGGTGGCGGCGTAGGCGAGCGCGATCCCGAGCGCGGCGCCGGCGAGCGAGAGCACGAGCGACTCGACGAGCAACTGGCGGAGGATGCGCGCGGGTGCCGCGCCCAGCACCCCACGCAGCGCGATCTCGCGACGCCGTGCAGCCGAGCGAGACAGCAGCAGGTTCGCGACGTTCGCGCACGCGATGAGCAGCATCAGCACGGTCGCGCCCATGAGCACGAGCAGGGCCGTCCGCCGCTGGCTGACCAGGACGTCCCGCAGCGGGCGCACCAGGTTCGCGGCGGAAAGCTCTTCATCCGGGTCCCTGCCCCGCATCTCGCGATACGCGCGCACGAGCGCGAGCATCCGCTCCCCCGCCTGCGCGGCCATTACGCCCGGCGCGAGTCGCGCGAGCACCACGGACGGCAGGTACATGCGTAACGGTTCCCAGTAGTCGAACGTGAACGGCACGGGCAGCGGCGTCCACAACTCGGTCTCCGCCGGGAACGTGAAGCCGCGCGGCATGACGCCCACGACGCGGTAGCGCACGCCGTTGAGCTCGATCGAACGCCGCGTGACCTCCGGGTCCGCGCCGAACTGGCGCAGCCACAGGCCGTGCGAGAGGATCGCGACGCGGCCCGCGCCCGGCTCGCCCTCCTCCGGCGTGAACGCGCGGCCGAGCGCAGGCCGCACGCCGAGCAGCGAGAAGAAGTCCGTCGTGACCAGCGTCACCTTCACGCGGAGCGGGTCGCCCGCGCCCGTCAGGTTCAGGCTGCCCGGCGCGTACGCAGCGCGCCCCGAGAAGACGGCCCGCAGTGAGTCGAGGTCTGTCAGGTCCGGGATGCCCTTGGGGAGCGATTCATCCTCGAGCCGCAGCGGGACCCTCACCTCATCGAGCACGACCAGCCGCTCGTCCTGCTCGAACGGCAGAGGCCGGAGCAGCGCCGCGTCCACCACGCTGAACATGGCGGTGGCCGCGCCGATGCCGAGCCCCAGCACCGCGATCACCGCCGCCGAGAACGCGGGCTCCCGGCGCACCCGCCGCAGCGCGTGGCGCGCGTCCTGGAGCAGGTCACCGGCCGCGCGCACGCGCTCCGTGCGCCGCACCTTCCTGCGGTCGTGCCGGCGCAGCCACGCGCGCACCTCGTCCAGGTCGCCCAGCCGCTCCGCCGCCCGCCGCTTCGCCGCCTCCGGCGGCAGGCCGGCGGCCAGGTACTCCTGCTCGCGCATCTCGAGATGGAAGCGCAGCTCGTCCTCGATGTCCGCGTCGGGGTCGGCGCCCCAGAACCGGAGGTAGCAGCGCCAGCGGGGAGGCGCGTCGTCGCCGGACGGCGCCCGGGACCAGAGACCGCGGCGCCGGCGGGATGGCTCGCCCATCGTCGCCCTCCTCAAACGGCGGCCGGATCCGCGCGCAGCACCCGCGTCACGGCGTCTGCAAAGCGCAGCCAGACCGCCGCGTCCTCACGCAGGTGCTCGCGACCTGCGGGCGTCAGCGCGTAGTAGCGCGCACGCCGGTTGTTCTCCGAGAGCGCCCAGCGCGACGTGATGAGCCCCCGGTCCTCGAGCCGGCGCAGCGCGGGGTAGAGCGAGCCCTCCTGGATGGCGAGCACGTCGCCCGCCGTCTGCTCGATCCAGCGCGCGATGCCGTAGCCGTGGCGCTCCTGCCCGGCCAGCGCCTTGAGGATCAGCAGGCCCAGCGTGCCCTGGAGCAGGTCGGCATTGGAACGCGACACGGTTGGATGCCCTCCGTTCTCGGTGAGGGCAACCTACGGGGCGATCCATAGACTTGCAAGGGGAAGGTCCCGGCCCGGTGGGGTGGGCCAGGGCGAGGGCGAGGGCCAGGGAGGTGGTGAGGGCTCCCCGGCCCTATGAACCGCTCGCGCGCTCGACCCCGCCGATCCGCCACTCGCCATCCGATCCCCGCACCACCGTCACCACGACGGGCTCGCGGCGCGCCGCGCCGCCACGTGTTGCTTCCACGCTCGTGCTGTAGACGACGTCGCCCGTCACCTCCACCGCGTCCGG
>DASVDH010000118.1:0-16941 GCA_036381195.1 Longimicrobiales bacterium
GAGAAGCTCAGCGCGTCGGAGGGGCGCAGGGACACGCCCAGCTCGACGGCGAGCTCATCGCCGCCGGCCGCGTCGCGCTCGTACGAGACGTCGGCCTCGATGGTCCAGGCGCGGCGCGAGTCGGATTCGACGCGCGCGAAGACCCCGGTGCGCGCGACGCTGCGCGTGAGCGGGCCGCCGCGCGTGAGACGGTCGTCCAGCCCAGCGAAGTCGCGCGAGACGCTGAGTTCGCCGTCCCAGTAGCTCAGCAGCTCGCCCTCGGCCTCGAGCGAGAGCGAGCCGCCGAGGAAGTCGCGGCCGTGGTTCCACTCCGCGCCCTGCCCGAGCTCGATGCTCCACTCGCGGAAGACGCGGCCGGGCCGCTGCTCGACGTAGCGGAGCGAGCCCTCGGCCTCGATCCGATCCGCATCCTGCTGGAAGCCGAGGTCGTTCACCTCGAAGCCGGGGCTGCGCACGCTCAGCTCGAGGTCGCCGCGCCAGTGCAGGCCGGACTCCTTCGAGAGCTCGATGCTCGCATCGTAGCCGGTGAGCGTGGTGGCGGCGGGGTCGAAGCGCAGGTGATCGGCGTCCGGACGCTGGAAGTAACGGGCGGAGGAGGTCTGCGCGGCTGCGATGGCCTCGGGCTCGCCGGCGATGCGGCTCGCCGCGATGTGCCCGGAGACGGACCACGCGCGGTCCGCCCACTCGTGGCGGAAGTCGATGCCGCCGGCGTACGCGCTCGCGCGCAGGCGCTGCGCGAGCGGGAGGCCGCCGAGCCGGCGGTTCACCGCGGTGGCCAGCCCGCCGACGGTGGTGCGGCCCTCGCGCAGGTTGCGCTCGATGCGGCCGGCGAACCAGCTCGTCAGCGGCGCCGCCACTTCCTCCACCTCCTCGCCTGCCGGCGTGATGTAGCGGCCGGCCTCCTCGGCGGTCACCGCCTCGATCACGCCGATGGTCCAGCCGGCGGTACGGCCGGTGAGCTTGGCCGCGCCGAGGATCGTCGCGGCGTCCGGCACGCTCTCGTACAGCGCGGCGTCCGGCGGCGACCAGCGCGGCGCGCCGCCGATGCGCCGCGAGTAGACCAGCTCGGTGCCGCCGCCGAAGTCGAAGATGTCGCTGCCCTCGACGAAGAACGGGCGCTTCTCGTCGAACTGCGTTTCGAACGCCGTGAGGTTGACGACGGCGGGGTCGACCTCGACCTGGCCGAAGTCCGGGTTGATCGTCGCGTCCAGCGTCAGGTTCGACGCGAGCCGGTACTTGAGGTCGAGCCCGAGCGAGGCGAAGTAGTCGGCGCCGTCCCGGTACGGGTCGGCGAACGGCGCGTCGTCGTCGCCGGCCGTGGGCGCGTACTCGGCGCGCGCGACGCTGTACGGCAGCAGCTCGAGGCCGCGGCCGCGGTCGATGCCGCGGATGCCCGTGAGGTGGCCGTAGCGCGCGACGCCGCCGCGCTCGCTGCGGGGCGTGAACGCGAAGACCGCCTCCTCCTGCCGGCGCGCGATGGTCCGCTCGAGCTGCATGCCCCACACCTGCTCGGCCGCAGTGGCGAAGCGGAGCTGGCTGAACGGGATCCGCATCTCGACGCTCCAGCCGTCCGCCATGACGGCGGTCCGGGCCTCCCACACGGGGTCCCAGGACTCGTCGCCCCCGTCCTCGTCGCCGCCCGCGAGGGTCTCGTCACTGCGCACGCCCGCCGGGTTCACCATGAGGCGCACGGCGGTCAGGTGGTCGTGGTGGGTGTCCAGCGCGATGGAGAACCAGTCGGAGTCTTCCATGTAGGCGTCGCGCCGGCCCAGCCGCGAGGCGACGCCGACCGAGTCGTGCAGCATCGCGCCGACGTAGAGCGCGTCGCGGTCGTACAGGATGCGGACCTCGGTCGGCTGGCTGACGGGGCGGCCCTCGTCGGGCTCGACCTGTGTGAACGCGGTGATCGGCGTGGCGGCCTGCCAGGCGGGCTCGGTGAGGCGGCCGTCCACCGTGATCGCCCCCGCCGCGCGGACCGCCCGGACGGACGGAAGGTCCCGCGGCGTCGCGCGCTGCGCGGCCACGGGCGCGGCTGGCCAGGCGGCGAGGAGCGCCGCGGCGCAGGCGATGGCGGATCGGGCGCCGGGGGCCAGGGACATCATTCGGCCAATCCGCGTGGCGACGACGCGATGGAGCGGGACGACGTGAGCGACCCGACCGGGCCCAGGGGCCTCATTCCGGCAATATGCGCGGCGACGCGTGCGGGATCAAACGGATCCGGACGGAACGGCCGGGCACCGGCACGCGTAGACGCGCGCGTACGGGAGCCGCGTCGCGAACGCCTCCGCCGTTCCAGCGGGGCCGGCTCCTCACCCCGGCGCCGGCCTCACCAGCACCTTGTCGATGCGGTAGCCGTCGAGGTCGACGACCTCGAAGCAGTACCCGCCGTCGACGACGCGCTCGCCGGGCATCGGCACGCGCCCGAGCCGTTGCAGGATGAACCCGCCGACCGTGCGATAGCCCTCGGGCATCGCGAACCGTTGCTCCTCCACGCCCAGGAAGCGGCGGAGCTCGTCCATCGGGAGCGCTGCGTCCACGAGCAGCGAGCCGTCGTCGCGCGTCGTGATGCGCGCGGCGCCGGGCTCGATCTGGCCGACGATGCCCTCGAGGATGTCGCTCGGCGTGACGATGCCCGTGATGCCGCCGTACTCGTCGAGCAGGATGGCGAGGTGGATTCCGGTGCTGCGGAACCGCTCGAGCAGGTTCAGCGCAAGGATCGTCTCGGGCAGGAACAGCGGCTTGCGCAGCCGGCGCCGGAGGTCCAGCGGCTTGCCGGCCGCAAGGTCTGCCCACAGGTCGCGCAGGTCGACGATTCCCAGCACCCGGTCCAGCTCGCCGTCGCAGACGATGTAGCGGGTGTGCGGGTGCCCGATGATCGTCCGGATCGTCTCCTCGCGCGGGTCGTTGATGTCGAGCCACACGATCTTCGCGCGCGGCGTCATCACCGTCTCGGCGGTCTCGTCCGCGAGCCAGAACACGCGCTCGACGACCTCGAGCTCGGCCTCGCGAAACACGCCCGCGCGCGTGCCCTCGGCGAGCAGCGCCGCGACCTCCTCCTCGGTGACCGTCGGCTCGCGGCGCGGCCCGAGGCCGAGCAGCCGGACGACCGCGTCGGTCGACACGCTCATCAGCCACACGGCCGGCCGGGCCAGCACGGACAGCCCGTGCATCAGTGGGGCGACGATGCGCGCAACGCGCTCGGGGCTGTGCAGCGCGATCCGCTTCGGCACCAGCTCGCCCAAGAGCAGCGAGACGTAGGTGACGCCGACGACGACCGCGCCGACCGCGATCGGCATCGCGTACGGCCGAAGTGCCGGTGCCTGCCAGAGCAGGCCGGCGAGCGGCTGCGCGATGGTGGCCGCGCCGAACGCGCCGGTGAAGACACCGACCAGAGTGATGCCGATCTGGACCGTGGCGAGGAAGCGGCTCGGCGACTCCGCGAGATCGAGCGCGCGCCGCGCCCTCGCATCGCCTTCGGCCGCGCTCACGCGTAGGCGCGACTTGCGCGCGGACACGACGGCGATCTCGGACATGGCGAACACGCCGTTCGCCAGGATGAGGAGCAGGATGAGCGCCAGGGAGATCGTCAACACGGCAGGCCGCCCGCGCGAGGAGTGGATCCGTGGCCCCGGCGGCGCCGGCGCCCGGCAGGACGGGCCGTGCGGCGCGCCGGGGCATCGCCTGGAATGTAGGATGCGCGGGCCGCCCGCGCCTACTCCACGCGCAGCGCCACCAGCGGGTCCACGCGCGTCGCCCGCCGCGCCGGGACCCAGCTCGCGGCGAGCGCGGCGAGGAGGATCGCGAACGTGACGGCGGCGAAGGTGCGGGCGTCGAACGGGCTGACGCCGAAGAGGAACACGGACAGCGTGCGGGTGACGCCGAGCGCGAGGAGGAGGCCCACCGCAGCGCCGATCGCGGCGAGCTTCGCGCCCTGGCGCAGCACCAGCGCCTGGATCGCGGCGGGGTGTGCGCCCAGCGCCATGCGGATCCCGACCTCCTGCGTGCGCTGCGCCACCGAGTAGGCCATCACGCCGTACACGCCGATCACCGCCAGCACCAGCGCGATGCCGCCGAAGAACCCGAGCAGCCGGGCGAGAATCGCGTCGTCGCTCATGCCTTCCGCGAGGTGCTCGTCCATGGTCAGTACCTGGTACAGCGGGAGCTCCGGGTCGAGCTCGGCGACGGCGCCACGCGCGGCGGCGGTCAGTGCGGCCGGATCGCCCGCCGTGCGCATCAAGAACGCGACGTTCCGGTACCCGCGCTGGCTGAGCGGCAGGAAGATCGCGGCCGGCGGCTCGCTGTCCGCCCCCCACTCGCGCACATCGCCGACGACGCCGACGATCTCGCGCGGGCCGGACGTGAGCACGATGCGTCGCCCCAGCGCATCGCCGCCCGGCCAGTGCCGCTCCACGAACGCGCGGTTGACCACCACCACCGGCGGCGAGTCCGGCCGGTCCCGCCCGTCGAACAGCCGGCCGCGCAGCAGCGGGATCCCCAGCGCAGCGAAGTAGCCCGCCGTCACGCCGCGGAAGTGGACCGTCGGCTCCCGCCCCTCCGGCGGCGGCGGCTCGCCCTCGATCGTGTAGTACGTGCTGCTCATGCCCGTCGTCGGCAGACCGGTCGCCGCGCCGGCCGCCTCCACGCCGGGCAGCGCCTCGAGCCGCTCGAGCAGCCGCTCGTGGAACGCGATCACCGCGGTGCTGTCCGCGTACTTCGCCTCCGGCAGCGCGATGCGGAACGTCATCACGCCCGCGGAGCGGAAGCCCAGATCGCCGCCGCTCAGGGCGATGTAGCTCTTGATCAGCAGCCCTGCCGCGATGAGCAGCACCAGCGCGAGCGCGATCTCCCCGCCCACCAGCGCGCCGCGCAGCCGGCCGCGCCGCCCCCCGATGGTCGAGCCGCGGCCGCCCTCCTTGAGCGACTCGCGCAGGTCCGGCCGCGACGCGTGCAGCGCGGGCGCGAGCCCGAACAGGATGCCCGCGAGCACCGAGATGCCGAGCGTGTACGCCAGCACGCGCCCGTCGATGCCGATCCGGTCGACGCCGAAGAAGAACGGCGGCATGATGCCGACCAGCGCGCGCACGCCCCACAGCGCGAGCAACAGGCCGAGCGCGCCGCCGCACAGCGAGAGCAGCACGCTCTCCGTCAGGAGCTGCCGCACGATGCGGAAGCGCCCTGCGCCCAACGCGGCGCGCACCGCGATCTCCCGCTCCCGCGTCGCCGCCCGCGCCAGCAGCAGGTTCGCCACGTTCGCGCACGCGATCAGCAGCACGAACGCGACGGCCGTCGTCACGATCGCCGCGGCCCGCCGGAAGTACTCGTTGTAGAGATCGTCGCGCAGGCCTTCGAGGCGGACGCCGGTGCTGCCGTTCGTGGCCGGGTACGCCGCCGCGAGGCCTGCAGCGATCCGGCTCACCTCCGCCTGCGCCTGCTCCAGCGAGAAACCGGGCCGGATCCGGCCGATCCCCGTGCCCGCGCTGTACAGCCGGCTCTCCGTGCCGTCGAACGAGAGCGGCGCCCACAGCTCGATGCGGTTGTCCAGGAACCGGAAATCCGGCGGCATCACGCCCACGATCGTGTACGGCTCGCCGTCCAGCAGCAGCGTCGTGCCGATCACGCCGGGGTCGCCGCCGAACCGGCGCTGCCACAGCGCGTCGCTCAGCACGACGGCGCGGTGCGCGCCCCGCACCTCCTCCTCAGGCAGGAAGCCGCGCCCGAGCGCCGGCTGCACCCCGAGCACGTTGAAGAGGTTCGCCGACACGAGCTGCCCCGACAGCCGCTCCGGCTCCTCGCCTCCCGACACGTTGAAGCTCGCGCCCGTGTGCAGCGCCACGTCCACCGCCCGGCTCTCGCGCCGGAGGTCCAGGAAGTCCGGCGCGGAGAGCCCCGCCTCCGTCCACCCCCGCTCCGAATCCGTGCTCCACACCCTCACGATCCGCTCCGCCTCCGGGTACGGCAGTGGCCGGATGAGGAACACGTCGAGGGCGCTGAAGATGGTGGTGTTCGCGCCTATGCCGATCGCCAGCGAGAGCACCGCGACCGCAAAGACGCCCGGGCTGCGGGCCAGCGTGCGGACGGCGATGCGGAGGTCCTGGAGGAAGCGGTCGAGCATGGAGGTACTCCACGAGCGTGGTGGCTGCCAGTAGGGGTACGGTTCAGACCGGAAATCGAAGTCGAAGCCGTTCGAGCTTCGAGCTTCGAACAGCTTCGACTTCAACTTCGGGTCCAGGAGAACGAGCCCGCGGCTCGCCGGTGCTCTACGCCGTCGCCCGCCGCCCGGTTTCGCGCGTCTCTACATCGCCTTCAGCGCCGCCACCAGCTTGGTCAGCGACTCGCGCGCGTCGCCGAAGAGCATGCGGGTGCGGTCGTGGTAGAACAGCTCGTTGTCGATCCCGGCGAAGCCCGGCCTCATGCTGCGCTTCATCACGATCACGTTCTGCGCGTGATCCACGTCCAGGATGGGCATGCCGTAGATCGGGCTGTTCGGGTCGTGGCGCGCGGCGGGGTTGACCACGTCGTTCGCGCCGATGACCACGGCCACGTCCGTGCGGTCGAACTCGGGGTTGATGCGCTCCATCTCGAAGAGCTTGTCGTACGGCACGTTCGCCTCGGCGAGCAGCACGTTCATGTGCCCCGGCATGCGTCCGGCCACGGGGTGGATCGCGTACCTCACGTCCACGCCGCGCCGCTCGAGCAGGTCAGCGAGCTCCCGCACGTTGTGCTGTGCCTGGGACACGGCCAGGCCGTAGCCGGGCACGATGATGACGGAGCGCGAGTAGCCGAGCAGGATCGCCGCGTCCTCGACCGAGATGTCCTTCACGGCCTTCCCATCCATGGCCGCGCCGGCGCCCACCGCCACGGGCGTGGCGCCGAAGGCGCCGAACAGCACGTTCGTCAGCGACCGGTTCATCGCGCGGCACATGATCTGGGTCAGGATGATGCCCGATGCGCCGACCAGCGCGCCGCTCACGATGAGCACGTTGTTGTGCAGCACGAACCCCGTCGCGGCCGCCGCGAGCCCCGAGTAGGAGTTGAGCAGGGAGATGACGACGGGCATGTCCGCCCCGCCGATCGGGATGACGAGCAGCACGCCGAGGACGAGCGCGAGCGCGTTGAACGTGGCGAAGAGCCCGGTCGCCGGCGGAGCCCACACCAGGTAGACCCCCAGCACGAGGATCGCCGCGCCGATGAGGGCGTTGATCGCCTTCTGCAGCGGGTAGGTCACGGCGCGGCCGGTGACCAGCTCCTGGAGCTTGGCGAACGCGACCATGCTGCCCGAGAACGTCACGGCGCCGATCAGGACGCTGAGCATGATGGTCGTCTGCACATCCATGGGCGCAGCACTGACGCCGCTGGCGTAGCGCAGGTACTCGTCGGCCGCGACGAGCACCGACGCCGCGCCGCCGAAGCCGTTGAGCAGGCCGACCATCTGCGGCATCGCCGTCATCTTGACCGTGCGGGCGAGGATCGCGCCCGCGCTGCCGCCCAGCAGCAGGCCCACGATGATCCAGACGAAGCTGAGGATCTGGCGGTCGAGCAGCGTAGCGACGATCGCGATCAGCATTCCGGCCGCGCCCAACACGTTGCCGGAGCGCGCGGTCGCGGGTGAGCTGAGCCGCTTGAGCCCGACGATGAAGAGCGTCGCGGCGACGAGGTACGAGAGGTCGATGACGAGCGGCAGCGCCGTTCCGCCTGATTGCGCGATCATTGGGCCCCGTCCTGCCGCTTCTTGAACATCTGGAGCATGCGGTCGGTGACCATGAACCCGCCGACCACGTTGATCGTGGCGAACGCGACGGCGGCGACGCCGATCGCGGTGTTGAGCGGCGACTCGATCCGCCCGGCCACGATCAGGGCGCCGACGATCGTGATGCCCGAGATCGCGTTGGACCCGGACATCAGCGGCGTGTGCAGGATCTGCGGCACCTTGGTGATGACCTCGAAGCCGACGAACATGGCGAGGACGAAGACGTACAGCGCGACGAGCAGTCCTTCGAGCATGGGCACACCTCGTCCAGGAGTGTATCCACCGGCGGCCGCAACACCGCGCCGCCGGGATGCCCGCCCCTCCCCTACCCCGCCGCGCCCGGGACGCCCGCCGGCGTCCGGGGCTTGCCGTACAGCACCTCGCCCGCGTGCGCGACGCAGCACTGGCGGGTGATCTCGTCGTCGAAGTCGAAGTGGAGCGCGCCGTCCTTCACCAGGTGGAGGAGCAGCGCGGCGATGTTGCGGGAGTACATCTGGCTCGCGTGCACGGGCAGCGCGGCGGCCGCGTTGGTGAGCCCGACGATCGTGACGCCGCGATGCGTCACCTCCTTGCCCGCCTGCGTCAGCTCGCAGTTGCCGCCGGTGTCCGCGGCCAGGTCCACGATCACCGAACCCGGGCGCATGCCCTCGACCATCGCCGCGGAGATGAGGCGGGGCGCGGGCTTGCCGGGCACCTGGGCGGTGGTGATGACGACGTCGGCATCGGCGACGAGCCGGGTCAGCAGCTCCCGCTCCTTCTTCTCGACGTCCTCGGACACCTGCTTGGCGTAGCCGCCCGTGTCCTCGGCCTCTTCGAGCGTGAGGCCGACGAACGTGGCGCCCAGACTCTCGACCTGCTCCTTGGCGGCGGGGCGGATGTCGAACGCCTGGACGATGGCGCCGAGCCGGCGTGCCGTCGCGATGGCCTGGAGCCCGGCGACGCCGGCGCCCAGCACCAGCACGCGCGCGGGCGGCACCGTGCCCGCCGCGGTCATGAGCATGGGGAAGAACTTGCCGATGCGGTTCGCGCCGACCAGCGCCGCCTTGTAGCCGGCGGCGGTCGCCTGCGAGGAGAGCGCGTCCATCTTCTGCGCGCGCGTGATGCGCGGCACCAGCTCCATCGCGAACGCGGTGACGCGGCGCGCGGCGAGCCGGCGCAGCAGGTCGGCACTCGCCGCGGGCTGCAGGAAGCCGAGCAGCGCAGCGCCCTCGGGGATGCGGTCCGCCTCCGCGTCCTGCGGGCGCTGGACCTTGAGGACGACGGCGGCGCCGGCAAGCGCTTCGGCGGCGTTCGCCGCGATGGCCGCGCCGGCCTCGCGGTAGGCGTCATCGGCGAAGCCGGCCGCCTCGCCCGCGCCCGCCTCGACCGCGACCTCGAGGCCGGCCTTCACGAGCTGGCCGACGGTCTCCGGGACCAGCGCGACGCGGGTCTCCCCGGGCAGCGTCTCCTTCGGTACCGCGACTCTCATGGGCCGTCCCTCCAGCGGGCCGGCGGAGGCGGCCCGCGGGGGGCCAATCTACGTCCTGGCGCCCACCCGCACCACCGCCGGCCGCCGGCCTGTTCAGGGTTCGATCAGAAGAGGAAGCCGATGGCGAGGGCCTCCCGGTCGTCGCCCAGCACGACGCCGAACCGGATCGCCCAGCCCTGGCGCAGCGCGATGTCCACGCCGAGGTCGAGCCCGAAGTCGAGCTCGATGTCGTCATCGCCGGGGCAATCGAGGCAGGCGTCCACCACCAGGCGCGGCGTGCCGTACGGCGTGAACGCCGCGCCCTCCGCGTCCAGCCGGCGGCCGAGCGTCACGCCGAACGGGACGCTGAACAGCGTCGCGTCATCGCCGACTCCCAGCCCGAGGCCCGCGACCCAGTCCACGTCCAGCGGGAAGTCCGTCGAGGCGCGGGTCAGCCGGCCGCTGAAGTCGATCCCGCCGAAGGCGGCGATGTCCTCGGTGATCTCCTGCTCTGCGATCCCGCCGCGGAAGCCGAACATCGAGCCGTAGCCGCGCCAACTGGCCATGACGCCGAGGTCGCCGCCCGCCGCCTCCACGAGGTAGATGCCGAAGCCGGCGGGCGGCGCGGGCGGCAACAGCAGGGGCGAATCCCAGGCCACCTGGGCCGCCGCCGGGCCGGCGCCGCCGACCATCAAAGCGAAGACGAGCGATACCAGTCGCTTCCTCATCGAAGCCCTCCACGTCAGCGTGTGTTCGGTCCTCAGGCGCCCGTCCGGTGCGCCGCGCAGGCCGCGGCTGGACGCGCGCGCGGGCGCGGGCGCGCGCGGCACCAGGAAACATACGACGTAGCAGCCGGTGCGCGCGTCACACCACCGCCTCCGCCTCGATCTCCACCAGCATCGCCGGATCCACGAGCCCGGCCACCATGACCAGCGTGGTCGCGGGCGCCGCCTCCCGGAAGACCTCGCCGTGGGCGCGGCCGACCTCCCGCCAGTGTGACGCGTCCGTGACGTAGATACGCGTGCGCACCACGTGCTCCGGCCCGGCGCCCGCCTCGGCCAGCGCGGCCGTGATGATCTCGAGGCAGCGCCGCGCCTGGAGGTAAGGGTCGCCCGGGTGCAGGACCTGCCCGTCGTCGCCCACCGGCGCGGTGCCGGACACGTAGATGTGGTTGCCCACGCGCACCGCGCGCGAGTAGCCGACGGTCGCCGCCCACGGGGCGGCGGTCGGGACGCGCGTCCTCTCGCTCCGCATCGCGCGAGTTCCTCACGGCCCGCGGGTTCAGGATGCGCCGCCGGCGCGCGGGACCAGCGCGATCACGCGCACCGGCCCGCCCGAGCCGCCCTCGATCTTCATCGGCAACGCGATGACCAGGGCGCCGGTGGGCGGGAGCTGGTCCAGGTTGGTCAGGTTCTCGAGCCCCGGCACGTCCGCCGCCGCGGCGATGCGATGGACCACGAAGTCCTGCGACGGCCCGTAGTCGATCGAGGCGACGTCCACGCCGAGCGCCGCAACGCGCCGCTGCTCCACCAGCAGCCGCGCCGCTTCCTCGCCGTACGACGGGAAGTGGAGGTGGGACGCGTCGCCGGGCGTGTCGTCCCCGAGGTACGCCTTCGCGTCGGGCCAGCGGCTGCTCCAGCCCGTGCGCAGCAGCACGATCGTGCCCGGCGCGATGGTGCCGTGCTCGCGCTCGAACGCGGCGACGTCCTCCGGCGTGAGCCGGTAGTCCGGATCCTCGGCGGCCTGCCGCGTCACGTCCAGGACGACGGCGGGCGCGACCAGCTTCTCGAGCGGGATCCGGTCCGCCGTGAGGTGGCCCTCCGCGAAGTGGATGGGCGCGTCCAGGTGCGTGCCGCCATGCTCCGGCGCAGAGAACGCGTTGGCGGAGTAGAACCAGCCGCCCGGCGTCATGCCGTACGCGAGCTGCTCGAGCTGGAACCGGGTCGGCGAGGTCGGCCAGTAGAGCGTCTCGGCGTTGTACGCATGGGTGAGGTCCACCAGCCGGAACGCGGACAGGTCCATGACGGGCTCCGGCATGGACGGCCTGCACCCGAGCGCGGCCGCGGCCAGGAGGACGGGGACGTGGCGTCGCATGGGACGTGCTCCGTGAGGCCTGGGCTGCTTCTGGGGAGTGGTGCTAAAAAGGCGGGTTTTCGCGCGCGGCGTCAAGGCGGGGCCCTGCCGCCGGCCCCGCGCCGCCGAGCACCTGGCGACCTCGCTCCATCGTCCAGGCGCGGGCTGCCGGCCGGCGCGGGCCGGGCAGCGCTCAGGAATCGGGTGTCCGCCGGCGGGATGCGCCGTCCCGGCGCCGGTCAGGGCGGCGCGGCGGCGCGGCCGCGCGAGAGCAGCGCAATCCGTTGCCCAGCAGCGCGTTATGGCCCCGCGCCCCCGGGGCACGGTCCTTGTCCCCTGCCGGGCGGGCGGCGGCGCCCGGCCGCCGCGACTCGCTCTGCACGGGGGAGCTTCTCCATGACCCAGGACCTCCGCCTCGCGGTGCGGACCCTGCGCAAGCGCCCGCTGTTCGCGGTCGTGGGCGCGCTCACGATCGGCCTCGGCATCGCGGCGTCCACCACTGTCTACAGCGTGGTGGACGCGGTGCTGCTCGAGCCGCTGCCGTACGCGGACCCCGGCCGCCTGGTCAGCATCTGGGAGCACGACATCCAGCGCGGCAACACGACGAACGTGGTCTCGCCCGCCAACTTCTTCATCTGGCAGGAGCAGGAGGGGCTGTTCCAGGACATCGCGGCGGTGCTCGAGGTCAGCGCCACGCTGACGGGCGCCGGCGAGGCGGAGCGAGTCGGGGGCGTGTACACCACGGGCGCGTTCTTCCGGCTGCTCGGCGCCGTGCCGCACCTGGGGCGGCTCTACGATGAACGCGACGACGTCCCGAACGGGCCTCGCGTCGTCGTCCTCTCCCACGGCTTCTTCCAGCGCCGGTTCGGCGGCGACCCCGCGGTCATCGGCACGACGATCACGCTGGACGGCCGGGCACACGAGGTGATCGGCGTGCTGCCGCCGGAATTCGATTTCGAGCCGGCGGCCTCGGCCAACAGCACGGGCACGCGCGACGTGTGGCGCCCGGCGCGGTTCTCCGCGGAGGCGCGGCAGGCGCCCGGCCGGTTCCTCCAGGTGCTGGCCCGGCTCGCGCCGGGCGTGACGGTGGAGGCGGCGCAGGCGCACATGGACGCGCTGGCCGCGCGGCTGCGCGCGGAAGAGCCGGACCGGCAGGCCGGCTGGGGGATCAACGTCGTGCCGCTGCATGAGCAGGTCGTGGGCGGCGTGCGGCGCGCGCTGCTCGTGATCTTCGGCGCGGTCGGCTTCGTGCTGCTGATCGCGTGCGCGAACGTGGCGAACCTGCTGCTCGCGCGCGCGACGGACCGGGAGAAGGAGATGGCGGTGCGCGCCGCGCTGGGGGCGAGCGGCGGCCGCATCGCGCGGCAGCTCATGACGGAGAGTCTCGTGCTCGCGGCGGCGGGCGGCGTGCTGGGCGTGCTGCTCTCGTGGTGGGCCGTGGACGCCCTGGTCGCGCTCGGGCCGGCGATCCCCCGCATTGGCTCGATCGCGGTGGACGGCGGGGTACTGCTGTTCGCGCTCGCCGTGACCGGCGCGACGGGTGCGCTGTTCGGGCTGGCGCCGGCGCTGCGGCTCTCGCGACCCGGGCTGCGCTCCGCCCTCGGGGAACGCGGCCGCGCCGGGCGGCGCGAGGGCCGCCGGCTGCGCTCGGCGCTCGTCGTCGCCGAGGTCGCGCTCTCCCTGGTGCTGCTCGTCGGTGCGGGGCTGATGGTGCGCAGCTTCACGCGGCTGCTCGCGACGGGGCCGGGCTTCGACCCGGAGCGGCTCCTGGTCGCGAGCATTGAGGCGGAGCCCGACCGCTACGGCAGCCACGCGGAGCGCGCGCGCTTCTTCGAGGCGCTGGCCGAGCGCGTGGCACGGCTGCCGGGCGTCGAGGCCGCGTCCGCCATCACGTTCCCGCCGCTCGCCGGCGGCGGCTCGGCGACCTACATCTGGGCCAACGACCGGCCCGTCCCGCCGCCGGGCGAGCTGCCCGTCGCCGACATCCGCTGGGTGCACCGCGACTACTTCCGCACGCTCGGCATCCCCGTGCTGCTTGGGCGCGTCTTCGACGAAGGCGACCACGCGGGCGCGCCGCTGCGCGTCGTCGTCTCGCGCGCCATGGCGCAGGAGCTCTGGCCGGGAACCGACCCGCTCGGCAAGACCATCTCGATGCCGTGGGGCGACACGCTGGTCGCCGAGGTGATCGGCGTGGTGGGCGACGTCCGCCACCAGGGCCCGGGCGTCGAGCCGCGTGCGAAGATCTACTGGGATCACCGGCAGTTCCAGCCGTTCACGCAGATGTCGCTGGTCGTGCGGACCGCGGGCGAGGACCCGCTCGCGCTGGTGCCGCAGGTGCGCGCCGAGCTGCGCGAGATGGACCCGGACCTACCGCTCTACGGCGTGAGCACGATGGAGTCGCTGCTCGAGGACTCCGTCGCGCGCACGCGCTTCGCGATGCTCGCGCTCGGCGGGTTCGCCGCCGTCGCGCTCATCCTCGCCGCGATCGGGATCTACGGCGTCATGTCCTACGCGGTCGGCCAGCGCACGCGCGAGATCGGCGTGCGCATGGCGCTGGGCGCGCGGCGCGCCGACATCGCTCGCATGGTGCTGGGCGAGGCCTTCGTGCTCGTGTGGCTCGCGCTCATGGTGGGCCTGGCCGGCGCATCCGCGCTGGCGCGCCTGCTCGAGGGACTGATCTACGGCGTCGGCACCAGCGATCCGGTCACCCTCGCCGGCGTCTCCGCGCTGCTCGCGCTCACCGCCCTCGTCGCGACGTGGCTGCCGGCACGGCGAGCCAGCAGGGTAGCGCCGGTGGAGGCGATGCGGGAGGAGTGAGGCGGGTCGGGAACGGGAACGGGAGCGGGAACGTCCACGGGAACGGGAACGAGAACGTTGACGGGAGCGGGAACGTTGACGGAAACGGGAGCGGCAGCGGCGAGGTTGGCGGAGACCGGGGCGTTCCCGGTACTCGTACACGTAAACGTAAACGTGCCCGTACTCGTGCACGTGCACGTTTACGTTTACGTGTACGAGTACGTTTACGCGTACGTTCTCGGCGTGTCCAGCAGCGCCGGCAGCTCCCGGATGCTCTCCAGGCGGACGAACTGGCGCCCGCGGAGGTCCTCCTCGTCCACCAGCTCGAAGGAGCAGGTCAGGGGGTACGGGATGTGGACGCCGACGCCGCCGATCTCGAGCACGGGCAGCACGTCCGAACGCAGCGAGTTGCCCGCCATGAGGAAGCGCCGTGGCTCGACGCCGTAGTGCGCGGTGAGCATGCGGTAGCAGCGCGCGTCCTTCTCCGTCACGATCTCGACGGCGGAGAAGTAGTCGCCCAGCCCCGAGCGCGCGAGCTTGCTCTCCTGGTCGTACGGGTCGCCCTTGGTCACGAGCATCAGGCGGTGCCGCTCCGCGAGCTCGCGCACGGCCTCCGCCGCGCCGTCCAGCAGCTCGACCGGGTGCTCGAGCATCTCGCGGCCCCAGTCCACGATGCGCTGGATGTCCGACCCGCGGATCCGGCCCTCGGTCAACTCGATCGCCGTTTCGACCATCGAGAGCGTGAAGCCCTTCACGCCGTAGCCGAAGTGCCGGAGGTTGCGCTTCTCCGTCTCGGTCAGCCGCCGGTCGATCCACTCGGCGTCGTGGTAAGGCGCGAGCAGCTCGCGGAACCGCGCCTGCACCGCCTGGAAGACGGGCTCGTTGTGCCAGAGGGTGTCGTCGGCGTCGAGTGCGACGATGTCGAGCTCCGGTGGCATCCTCCGAGCTTCTCCGACAGGGTGGAGCGAACGACGCGACAGGCGTTGGGCCGGGATGCGGCGTGGGTGCGCCCGTCTCGAGAATCTATCCGACGAGGCAGGGCGGCGGTAGCGTGCGGCGCTGCGGGTCGCGCGCCTGGCTGGCTTCGAGCGCAAGATCCGGATGGCCGCTGGCCGTGCGGATGCTAGATTGCGGGCGTGGCCAGCGATCCGATCGTCGGGGGTGGAGCCGTGATGCGAGCAGAGAGGCAGGCCGGCAGCGGCCGGGGGACGCCCGGTCCTGCGCTCCCCGCGCCCGAGGAGGCATGGGCGGCGGTGCTGCGCCGCGACCCGGAGGCGGACGGGCGCTTCGTCTACGCCGTCGCGACGACCCGCGTCTACTGCCGGCCCGTGTGCCCGTCGCGGCGGCCGCGGCGCGAGCACGTGTCGTTTTTCGCGGGACCGGCCGAGGCGGAGGCGGCGGGATACCGCCCGTGCCGGCGCTGCCGGCCGGACCGGAGCGGCCCGTCCGCGATGGTCGCGTGCGTCCAGCGCGCCAAGGCGTACCTGGACGCGCACCTCGACGAGACCGTGACGCTGGAGCAGCTCGGCCGCGTCGCGTACATGAGCCCGTTCCACCTCCAGCGCAGCTTCAAGCGGCTCCTGGGCGTGACGCCGCGCGAGTACGTGCGCGCGCGCCGCGCCGAACGGCTGAAGCAGCGCCTGCGCGCCGGCGACACCGTCAGCCGCGCGACGTTCGAGGCCGGCTACGGCTCCGGCAGCCGCGTGTACGAGCGCGCGGGTGAGGAGCTCGGCATGACGCCGGGGACGTACGGGCGCGGCGGCGCGGGCGAGACGATCCGGTACGCGATCGTGACGACCTCGCTCGGACGGCTGCTCGTCGCCGCCACGGCGCGCGGCGTTTGCGCCGTCGCGTTCGGCGAGAGCGACGCGGAGCTCGAGGCGGAGCTCCGGCGCGAGTTCCCGCGCGCGTCCCTGGAGCGCGCGTCGGATGAGGTGGGCGCCTGGGTGGCCGCCGTCGTCGCACTGGTGGAAGGCGAGGTGGCGCGGGTGGACGTGCCGCTGGACCTCCGCGCGACGGCGTTCCAGCAGCGGGTGTGGAAGGCGCTGCGCGAGATCCCGCCGGGCGAGACGCGGACGTACGGCGAGGTGGCGAGGGCGATCGGCGAGCCGCGGGCCGCGCGCGCAGTTGCGCGGGCGTGCGCGAGCAACCCGGTGGCGGTGGTGGTGCCGTGCCATCGCGTCGTACCGGCGGCGTCCGGGGCCGGCGTCGGCGGGTACCGGTGGGGGGCCGAGCGGAAGAGGAAGCTGCTGGCGCGGGAGGCTCGGTTGGCATCGGGGGACGCGGGGCGTGCAGGCGGGGGTTGAGGGGAGCAGGGGGCGCCGGGAGGAGGCGGCGGGCCCGGCGGCGTCGGCAAGGCGGAGGGCCGCAAGTCGCGGGTCGCGGGCGGACCAGGGCAGCGGGCGCCGGCGGCCGCCACGGAAGCGACCAGGCGTAGGACCGGGTGGGCGCGGGTGGCGGGAGGGGAGGGTCGGCGGAGGCCGGCAGCTCCGGTGGGGCCTTGCACACGGCCTAGGTTCGGGCACGGCCACTGGCGGCACCGGGCGCCGGCGGCGAAAGAGCGGCACGGCCCGTGCTCCCGGTGGCGCCGCGGCGGCCGGTGGCGGCCGGAAATCCGCGTAGCGAGCGGGTTTTCGCAGTGCCGCCGACGGTTTGGCAGAGCCCGGATGGGTTGAATCGGCGGTGCCGCGGGGTTATCTTTAGGGTTCACGGGACGTGGCGCAGCCCGGTAGCGCACCTGAATGGGGTTCAGGGGGTCGCCGGTTCAAATCCGGCCGTCCCGACTGGCCATAACGGAAGGCACCGCAACCAGTTACGGGAGCGGTGCCGTTCTGTATGTGGCTCGCGGTGTTCCTCGAGGCAGCATTGAGTCAGCACG
>DASVDH010000119.1:0-9325 GCA_036381195.1 Longimicrobiales bacterium
GTCATGGCGGTGCTGGCGCAGTTCGCCGCACCGGACGAGCAGCCGAGCGCGTTCGACCCCCGGCCATCCACGTTCCACAACTCGCCGAACGGCGCGCGTGCGCTCTACCTCACGCTCGAGGCCCTCGACATCCCCGTGGCAAGGCGACTCGCCGCACTCGATGCCGCAGATTCCATCGTCGGGCCGCTGGCCCTGCTCGCGCCGCTCATCCCGCCGGAGCCGGCCGAACTCGAGGCGCTGGACCGGTGGATTCGCGGCGGCGGCACGCTGCTCTACGTGGCATCGCCCGGTGATCCGACGCTCGATGCGCTCGGGCTCCGGCTCACGCTCTCCGGGGTGGACGACACAGTGAATGCCGCCGCGCGGACCGGCCCACCGAGCACTGCCACGCCCACCGGACCACACCGGTGGACCGAGGGCGCCGGACCGGTACGCGGGTTCCGCTGGGTCTTCCACGACTCGTCCACGGTCCTGAACCAGGGCCGCGCGCGCACGCTGTTGCGCACCGACCGCGGCGATGCCGTCGTCCTCACCTGGCGACACGGGGAAGGGACCGTCATCGCGTGGAGCGACCCCGCGCCGCTGACCAACCGGGCGTTGCGCGAGAGCGGCGCGGCCCTCATCTTCGCCCGCGCCGCGGCCGAGTTCACGGCCCCGGAGCGGCCGCTCCGCTTCGACGAGTACCACCAGGGATACCGGGGTGCCGGGAACGCCGCCACCGCGACGCTCCACTTCCTGCGTACCGCGCCGGCCGGCCACGCCGCGCTCCAGCTCGCGGTCGTCGGCGCACTGCTGCTCCTCGCCGCCGGCTGGCGCTTCGGCGCGCCGATCGCGCCCGCACCGGGTCACCGGCGCTCGCCGCTCGAGCACGTCGACGCCCTCGCGGAGCTGTACCGGCAGGCCGGCGCACGCGCCACCGCACGTCGCCTCCTGCTCGCCCAACTCGCGCGCCGGCTCGGCCGCCCGGCACCACGCGCGGCCGACGGCGCGGAACGACTCTTCGCCGGCCTCGCGGGGCTCCGTGTGGGCCACGACCATGTGGCGGCGATTCGCGCAGAATGGCAGCGCGGCGACCGCGCGGACCTGGTCGCGCTCGCCCGCGAGATCGACCGCCTGATGAACGAGGTGAAACGCACGTGACCACCGCGCTGATACCGACCGAAGCCAGCCATCGCGCACGCGAAGTCATCGACCGGCTCGGCCGGGTGGTGCTCGGCCAGGACGAGGTGCTCCGCCACATGATGGTCGCGCTCCTCGCCGGCGGCCACGCACTGCTCGAAGGCGTGCCGGGGACCGCGAAGACGCTCGCGATCCGCGCGCTCGCCGTCGCGCTCGACCTCCCGTTCGGCCGCGTCCAGTTCACGCCGGACCTGATGCCGACCGACCTGACCGGCATCAACATGCTCGACGAGCGGCGCCACGAGTTCGTCTTCCACCCGGGCCCCATCTTCACCGGTCTGCTCCTCGCCGATGAAGTGAACCGCGCGCCGGCCAAGACGCAGGCGGCATTGCTCGAGGCGATGCAGGAGCGGCAGGTCACGGTCGATGGCGTGAGCCGCCCGCTCCCGCCGGCGTTCACGGTCTTCGCCTCGCAGAACCCGGTCGAATACGAGGGCACCTACCCGCTCCCCGAGGCGCAGCTCGACCGGTTCCTGCTCAAGGTCGTGGTCGGCTACCCCGCCGCCGACGCCGAGCGCGCGATCCTCGACCGCTACGCCGATGGCTTCAGCGCGGACCGTCCCGAGAGCTACGGCCTCGAGCCGCTGCTGCGCGGCGATGCCGTGCTCGCGCTGCGTGAGGCGGCCGCGGCCGTCCACGTCGAGCCGAGCGTCCGCGATTACATCATCCGGATCACGCGCGCCACGCGCGAGGAACCGAGCTTCGCACTGGGCGCGAGCCCGCGCGCGAGCGTCGCCCTCTTCCTCGCCACCCGCGCGGAGGCGCTGCTCGCCGGACGCGACTTCGCCACGCCGGACGACGTCAAGGCGCTCGCACTCCCCGTGCTGCGCCACCGCGTGGTACTCACGCCGGAGGCCGAGGTCGAGGGCGAGTCCGTCGATGCACGACTCGCCGCACTGCTCGACACCGTCGAGGCGCCCCGCTGACGCCGCCGTGCCCGGGTTCCTCCCCACTTCCCGACTCCTGGCGCTGGCCGCGGCCGCCGCTCCACTCTTCCTGCTCGACGCGCGCGCCGCACTCGCCGCCGATGGCCTGCTGCTCGCCCTCGCACTGGCGGACGCCTTGCTCGCGCCACGGCCGCCCTGGGTCCGGATCGAACGCCGGGCGCCCACCCGCATTGCGCTCGGCGCCGACGGCGACGTCGTCATCACAGCCAGGAACGGCACGCGACGCGCCATCCACATCCGCGTGACCGACGACCTGCCGCCCGGCCTGGCACGCGCCGGCACGGACACCTTCGAGCGGGTGCTGCCCGGCGGCGCGCAGATCACGATCCGCTACACCGTACGCGCGACCGCGCGCGGCTCGAACGACATCGGGGACATCCACCTGCGCGCCCGGGGACCGCTCGGTCTGGTCTGGCGCCAGGACCGGATCCCGCGCCGCGACCCCGTACACGTGCGACCGGGCACACTCGAAGTCCGCCGCTACCGCCTGCTCGGCCTCCGCGGCCGGCTCCGCGAACCGGGCTCGCGCGTCACCCGCCAGCGCGCGGAACGCGGATCCTTCGAGAGTCTCCGCGAATACACCCGCGGCGACGACCCGCGCACCATCGACTGGAAGGCGACCGCCCGCCGCGGCGCCGTCATGGTCCGCCGCTACGAGGCCGAGCGCAGCCAGAACGTGCTCCTCGCCATCGACGCCGGCCGCCTCATGACCGAGCGCGTCGGCGACCGCGAACGCATCGACCACGCACTCAGCGCGGCGCTCCTCCTCGCGGACGTGGCCGCCGCCCACGGCGACCGCGTCGGCATCCTCGCGTTCGCCGACCGCATCGACGCGTTCCTCCCGCCCACGCGCCTGCCGCTCTCACGCATCGCCGATGCACTCGCCGATGTCCACCCGCGGCTCGTCGAGCCCAACTACCCGGCCGCGTTCACCTACCTCGCACGCCAGCTCCGCCGCCGCTCGCTCCTCGTCCTCTTCACCGACGTCATCGATGCCCGCGCGTCCGCCGCCCTGATCGCGCACCTCGGCCGCTCCGCCACCCGCCACCTGCCACTCGCCATTGCACTGCGCAACCCCGACCTCGACGCGGCCGCCACCGCCGCCGCGGACAACGAGGCCGCCGTCTTCCACCGCGTCGCCGCCGAAGAACTCCTGCAGGCCCGCGCACGCGCACTCGCCGCCATGCAGCGCGCCGGCGTCCTCGTCGCCGACACCCGGCCGCAGGACGCCGTGCCCGCCACCGTCAACCGCTACCTGGACGTGAAGCGGCGAGGGCTGCTGTAGGGGCGGCGCGGAGCGCCGCCCGGGCTGGGGCTAGGGCTAGGGCTGGGGCTGGGGACTTCCGGGGTCACGGCCGGCGGCCAGGAGGTAGAGCGCCAGCAGCGCGGCAACCGCCAGGGCGAAGATCAGCTTGAACGCGCGCGGGAGCGGCGCGGGCGAGATGAAGCCCTCGATGGTTCCGGCAATACAGAGCAGGACGACCGTTCCGAACAGGAGACTGACCGCCTCGCGGCCGCGCAGCACGAGCGCCTCCCGGCGCGTGCGCCGTCCCGGCAGCGGAATGGCGGACCCGAGCCAGAGTCCGGCACCGCCCGCGATGCAGATCGCGGTCAGCTCGATTCCGCCGTGGGGCAGCACGAACGACCAGAAGTACAGGCTCACGCCCTGGTTCGCGAAGAGGGCGGCGGCCGCGCCCAGCAGTACGCCGTTGAAGACCAGTATGGCGGCCGCGCCGAGGCCGAGCAGGATCCCGCCGGCAAAGGCGGCGAACGTGACCTGCACGTTGTTGGAGATGATGCCGGTCGCGACGACGGGCATGAAGACTTCCGGCACCTCGACGTAGCCCTGGCCGCGCGCATCGCGGCTCGGCGCCTCTTCCGCGCGGGCGATCAGTGTGGGCGGCACCAAGCTCCGGGCTCGCTCGGGCCGCTCCCGTACGGCGGTGAAGGCGAGGACGGCGGGGAGGTAGAGCAGCGCCGCGGCGAGCGCGATCGGGCGCCAGCGCAGGCGGACGAGTGCGGGGAACCCGGCGACGAGCCACGCGCGGAGCAACGCCCACGAGCGGCGCGCGGGCCGGTAGAGCAGGTTGTGGCCCGCGCCGACCCAGCGCTCGAGCGAGAAGAGCAGCGCGGCCGAGCCGCGGTAGGTGCGTGCCCGGGCGAGGTCCGCGGCGACCTCGCGGTAGAGGGCGGCGAAGCGCGAGACGTCGCGTTCGGGGAGCCGGTTGAGGCCGCGCCGGCGCGCACGTTCCACCAGCGCGCGGTACTCCGCCCACACGGGTCGCTGGCTCCGGACCAGCATCGCGGCCTGGGCGCTGCCCTGCCCCGCGATCCCGGCCGCCTGCCGCCGCGCCGCCTCGTCCGCGTGCAGCGCGGCCAGGAAATGATCGGCGCCGGCCGCACCGACCGGTTCCGCGACGCGTGCGCTGAGCCGGGCCGTGAGCTGCGCGGCGATCCGTTCGCGGGCGTCGGCGCGGAGCATCGCCCGGCGGGCGATGTAGCCGGCGAGGGCGTCGAACTCATCGGCGCTCAGCCGCGGCGCACCGCGCGGCCGCGCCGCCGACACCGCCTCCTCCGGCAGTTCGCCCTCCGTCCGCTCCCGCACGACGACGCTGCCCGCAGCCACATCGCCGAGCCGCTTGGTCCGCGAGTGGATCATCATGACCAGCCCGCCCAGCAGCCAGGTGGGAAACGGCTGGATGTCCACCAGCCGCAGGATGTTGCGGACGGCGGCACCGCGCAGCGTCAACGGGTAGCCGCCGTCGTGCACCGCCCGGATCCGCAGCAGCCGCTTCCCCGGCGTCTGCCCGTCGCGCAGCCCCTCGAACCCGACGAAGTAGCCCCAGACCAGCAGGAACGCCGCGATCAGCAGCGCGGCAACGCCCCACCCCACAACGACGCCCGGCACGCCGCCGAGTTGCGCCACCACGAGCGGCACGCCGATGAAGAGTGCGGCCAGCCCGAGCGAGATCAGGATCCCGTCCACCAACAGCGCGGCGAAGCGGGAGCCGAGGTCCGCCAGCGGATAGCCCACGGCCACGTGCTCCGGCGTCTCGACCGTCACTGCGCGATCGATCAGCGGACTCTGTGCAGGGGAAGCCGTCATGGCGAGTCGGATTCAGGAGGCATTCGATTCGGGTATAAGATGGGCCGCGCTCCGCGCGCGGACAAGGAACCGCTACGCCGCGTCCCGCGCGTCGATGCCGAGCCGCGCCAGGATGGCCGGCGCCACGTCGGTCAGGTCGTCGAGCCCGGCGGCGAAGGCCGCGTGATCCGGCCCGGCGACCAGCGCCAACGCGGGGTTCATGGTATGTCCCACGCGCACGTCCTCGATGTTGCCGTGGTCGCTCGCCACGACGACGAGCACGTCCGGCGGCAGCGCTTCCAGGACGCCGCCGAGGAACGCGTCCACGCGCTCGAGCGCGGCCGCCGCGGTCGCGAGGTCGCGCCGGTGGCCGGCCGTGTCGGTGGCGTAGTGCGCGAAGAGCGTCAGATCGTGGGCCGCGGCGATCCGCGCGAGGTTGTGGCCGGCGCGGCGCGGGGAGGTGGCCGGCAGCGACAGGCGGCCCAGGTGCTCGCGCCACCCCTCGTTCGTGATCTCGCTCGCCACCGCATCACCGCGCCCGAGCGCCGCCGTGTGGCGGGTGAGCAGCCCCGCGGCGCGCGCGGCGAGCGGTGGCGCGGCGCGCAACGGGTCGCGGGCACGGGCGGCGCGACTGCGGGCGGCCCGCGTCGCGACGACCTCCTCCGGATACGCATTCGCGAACGCGACGCGGCGCCCCGCCGCGACGGCGCGCGCGAGCACGCTCCGCTCCGCGACCAGCGGACGCAGCCGCGTGGGCGTCCACGGCCCGTAGTGGCGGCCGAAGAGACGCGGCGCATTCTCGCCCGTCAGCAGCGCCGCCTGCCCCGTCCCGCTCTGCGGCAGCCCCGGCACGCCGAGCAACGCGTCGAGCGCCACCAGACTCGCGGCCGCGTGGACGGGCGCGATCTCCGCGACCGGCGCGCGCCCGCCCAGCAAGCCGCGGAGCACGGGGAGCCGAGCCCCGACCAGGGGGTTGACCGCTGCATCCGCCGCGCCCAGACCCACGCCGTCCACGAAGATGAACAGCACGCGCCCCGCCGCCGCCTCACCCACGGCCCGCCATCGGGCTCCGGTGCCTCGCTCTCATGGTGTGCATCCAGAAAGGGATCCGCCGCGCGCCGCTCGGGCGCGGGCCTCGAGAGGACGGCCGGCACTGGCGGGACGTCCGCGGCACTCGCCGACGTCAGGACGCCGGGACCTTCACGGGGAGGCGCAACGAAGCCGTCGTCTCGCCGCCCGGCCGCCGGTACACCGCGACGCGCCCACCAACGGCCGCGGCAATGCGATCCGCGAGCACCACGCCGAGGCCGGTATCGTCCGCTGCGGCGGGCCCGCCGTCCCCGGCACCGATCGCGCCCACTCGTCCCGGCGCCGTCACATCGATCCGCACGCCGTTCCGGCGTTCGCGCAGACGCACCGTCACGTCTCCACGGTCGGCCAATGTGAGCGCGTGACCGCACAACAGCAAGAGCACGCGACGGACCTTCCCACCGTCCGTATCGACTCGCGGGCCGGCCCCATCACCGCCCTCGACCGCCAGATCCAGCCCCCGCTCGGCCGCCCGCGGCCGCAACTGGGCGACGACGTCGTCGACAATGCACCGCAGGTCCGCCGTCCCCTCCGAGACCACGGGCTCGTCGCTCTCGAGCTCACACAACTCAAGGAGGTCGTCGACCAGACGACACAGACGCCGGATCGCCACGCCCATCCGCTCCACCGCGGCGGACTGCCGCTCGTTCAACGCGCCCAGGACCCCCATCTCCAGCAGGTCGTTGTAGCAGAGGACCGCGTTCAGCGGCGTACGCAACTCGTGACTCGCCCACGTCAGGAACCGCTTTCTCGCCCGGTTCGTCGCCTCCGGCCCGGTGCCACTCTGCCGACACGGAGTGTTGGCCGATTCCGTTGTCGGATTCAGTACCCCACGTCTCGCGACCCGCGCCATCTCTCGGTCCTGGAGGGAAATGGGTTGCTGGACCGCGCGTGCCTCATGCAAAAACCTCGCCAGGGTCAATGAGTTAGCGCATCGGCTCCGCGCCAGGCACACCCCCGCCCTCCGATTGCACCACCGGGGAGCGAGCGCCGACCGCGCCGCGTCACGCCGCCGGCATCCGCTCCGGGTACAGCACCACCTTCCGGCACGCGTCGAGTTTGCCCGCGAACAGCTCGTACGCGTGCGGCGCCTGCTCGAGCGGGTAGCGATGGCTGATGATCCGGCGCGCATCGACGCGCCCCTCCCGGATGTGCTCGAGCAGACGCGGCATGTACCGCTTCGTGTTGCACTGCCCCATGCGCAGCGTCAGATTCTTGTTCATCGCGGTGCCGATCGGGATCAGGTTCCACGGCGGACCGTAGACGCCGATCAGCACCACGTTGCCGCCCTTGCGCACCGCATCGATGCACCAGCCGATGACCGTCGCCGCGCCGGCCTCGAGTCGCATCCGCATCCCCAGGAACGTGTGCAGCGCCGAACCGTCGGCCTCCATCCCCACGGCGTCGATGCAGACGTCCGGTCCGCGCCCGTTCGCCAGCTCCTTGAGGTGGGCGACGATGTCGTCCACGCTCCGGAAGTCGATGACCTCGACGCCGTTGTAGTCGCGCGCGAAGTCCAGCCGGTAGGGGACGTGATCGATGGCGATCACCCGCCCCGCGCCCAGCAGCCACGCCGATTTCTGCGCGAACAGCCCGACCGGGCCGCAGCCGAAGACCGCCACCGTCTCACCCGGCTTGATCTCGCCCATCTCCGCCGCCTGATAGCCCGTCGGGAAGACGTCCGCGAGCAAGAGGACCTGCTCGTCTTCGAGCTCGTCGGGGATCTTCATCGGCCCGACGTCCGCGAACGGCACGCGCACGTACTCCGCCTGACCGCCATCGTACCCACCCGTCGTGTGCGAGTAGCCGAACACGCCCGACGCCAGCTCGCTGTTCGGGTTCGTGTTCTCGCACAGCGCGAAGAGGTCCCGCCGGCAGTAGTAGCAGCTCCCACACGAGATGTTGAACGGCACGACCACCCGGTCGCCCTGCCGCAGGTTCCGCACGCTCGGACCCGCCTCCTCCACGACGCCCGTGAACTCGTGACCGAAGACGTGCCCCACACGCGTATCCGGGACCAACCCCCGGTACAGGTGCAGGTCCGACCCGCAGATCGCGGCCGTCGTCACCCGGAGGATCACGTCGTTCGGATGTTCGATGCGTGGATCCTCCCGATCGACCACGCGAACATCCGTCGGCCCATAGTACGTCAACGCCTTCACCGTTGCCTCCCGTTGCTGTGTCCCGTGCGCGTGCGCGACGTCGGCGGCGCCCCGCTCTCCCCGGCCCGACGGTCACGACGCAGACGAATCCGTGCGCGGATACACGAACCGCCCCGCCCCTGGAGCAGTCGTCGTGTCATTCCGGAGTCGAACGCGCCCGCGGTACGAACGCGGCGAGCGGCGACGCGGCTCCGAACCCGCGGGCGAACCACCCGAGCCCCAGCCCTAGCCCCAGCCCTAGCCCTCGGGCAAGATGCGTGCACCGCGGCCGCCCCCTGGCACATCGCTTGCCCCACTCGGCGCCGGCGTGGCGGCGCTGCCGCACGGGAGCCATCACCGGGAACACGCGCGAGGAGGAGTCATGGAACGGATGGGGGAGGGCATCGGACCGCGGCGTGAGGCGCTCGAAGAGCCCGGCGCCGTCGGCATCGATGAAGCGCCCGAGCGACGCCCCGGCGTCCCGATGGAAGCCGAGCCCGAGACCGACCCGGGCGCGCACTGGCGCATACCGGACCGCCAGCCGGTCCGCACCCGACACCTCCACCGCAAGGGGCTCGTGGGCCTCACGCCGGTCTTCGGCACCTCCGCACCGCCCCGCGGCGCGAGCGGCCTGATCCGCCGCCTCGCCTACCGCATCCCCGAGCACCGCGCCCGCCACTGGGCCATCCTCATGGCCGCCGACCGCGTCGACGTCCTGGAAGGACGCCTCGGCCGCGCACTCGCCCGCCCCTTCGAGGAGACACCGTTCGCGCCCATCGGACGACAGCTCGAGAAGAACCCCCTGCGCGCGCTCGGCATCGCGGCACTGGCGGTGGTCGTGGCGGGGGTGGTGGCGGCGGGGCGGGCGGGGAGGTGAGGGGGGC
>DASVDH010000120.1:0-26540 GCA_036381195.1 Longimicrobiales bacterium
CGGTGTTGCTGGCCCGAAGCGGCGACCGTATCTTGGGGGCCGGAGGACCGGGCCGTGAGGGTGCCCGCCGCGAAGGTCTTTCCCCGAAATCGGATCTCCATGCCCGTTCCGCTGCTAGATCTGCGCGCGCAATACGCGACCATCCGCGGACAGGTCGAGGCTGCGCTGGCCGGCGTGTTGGAATCGCAGCAATTCATTCTGGGGCCGGTGGTCGAGCGCTTCGAGGCCGAGGCGGCAGCATACCTGGGCGTGCCGCACGCCGTGGCCTGCGCGAGTGGAACCGATGCGCTGCTGCTCTCTCTCCAGGCGCTGGGGCTGGAGCAGGGGGACGAGGTGATCGTGCCGGCGTTCACGTTCTTCGCGAGCGCGGGCGCGGTCTGGAACGCCGGGCTCCGGCCGGTTTTCGCCGACATCGACCCGGAGACGTTCAATCTGGACCCGGATTCGGTGCGGGCCGCGATCACGGACCGGACACGGGCCATCATGGCGGTGCACCTGTTCGGGCAGATGGCGGACATGGCCGCGCTGGAGGCCATCGCTCACGAGCACGGTCTGGCGCTGATCGAGGATGCGGCGCAGGCGTTCGGAGCGCGGCAGCGGTGGGGCGACACCTGGCGCGCGGCGGGCACGATTGGCACGGTGGGCTGTTTCTCGTTCTTCCCCACCAAGAACCTGGGCGGGTTCGGGGACGGGGGGATGGTCGTCACGAGTGACGCGGCACTGGCCGAGCGGGTGCGATTGCGCCGGACGCACGGTGCGCACAAGCTGTATCAGCACGAAGTCGTGGGCACGAACTCGCGGCTGGATGCGCTGCAGGCGGCAGTGCTCTCCGTGAAGCTGCCGCACCTCCGCGGCTGGTCGGAGCGGCGGCGGGCGAACGCCGCCGCCTACGGGGCGGCGCTCGCCGATGTGGAGGAGGTCGTGACTCCGGTGGTGCGGCCGCAGAACGAGTCCATCTTCAACCAGTATACGCTGCGGGTACGCGATCGGGACGGACTCAAGGCGTACCTGGACGCCCACGGGATCGGGAACGCGATCTACTACCCGCTGGCGCTGCACCTCCAGCCCTGCTTCGCATCGCTGGGCTACCGGGCCGGGGATCTGGCCGAGAGCGAGCGGGCAACGAGGGAGGTCGTGAGCCTGCCGGTCTATGCAGAGCTGACGCCCCGGCAGCTCGAGGAAGTGGTGCAGCGGATCCGCGCGTTCTACGGCCTGAGCGAGGCCTGAGCAGCCGGGCACGCCGGTCGTTTCGGGCGTGCGGGCATCACACTTGCAAGCCGGAACCGCTCCCCGCGCCGCACAGGCGCGTGCAGGGAAGGGCTGGCCCAACTTCGAGGGGATGACCCATGCATGTGGCGGTGATCGGAACAGGCTACGTGGGGTTGGTGGTGGGCGCGTGCCTGGCGGAGACGGGCAACGATGTGATTTGCGCGGACATCGACGAGGGCAAGATCGCGCGGCTGAACGCCGGCGAGGTGCCGATCTACGAACCGGGGCTGGAGCCGCTGGTGCGGCGGAACCTGGAGGAGGGCCGGCTCCGGTTCACGACAGACGTCGGGTTCGCGGTGCGCGAGTCGGAGATCATCTTCATCGCGGTGGGCACGCCGCCGGACGAGGACGGCTCCGCGGATCTGCAGCACGTGCTGCGTGCAGCCGAGGCGATCGGCCGCAACATGAACGGTGAGAAGGTGGTGGTGACGAAGAGCACGGTCCCGGTGGGGGCCGCGGCTCGTGTGCGGGCGGAGATCGAGAAGTACACGAAATACCCCGTTCATGTGTGCTCGAACCCGGAGTTCCTGAAGGAAGGTGCGGCGGTCGATGATTTCATGAAGCCGGATCGAGTGGTGGTGGGTGTGGATTCGGAGTATGCGCGGAAGGTGCTCGAAGAGCTGTACGCGCCGTTCGTGAGGACGGGAAAGCCGATGCTGTTCATGAGCATCGCGTCGGCGGAGATCACGAAGTACGCGGCGAACGCGATGCTGGCCACGCGGATCTCGTTCATGAACATGGTGGCGCGGCTGTGCGCGGAGGTGGGAGCGGACGTGGACGAGGTGCGGCGGGGGATCGGGACGGATTCGCGCATCGGGCCGGCGTTCCTGTTCGCCGGGTGCGGCTACGGCGGGAGCTGCTTTCCGAAAGACATTCGTGCGCTGGTCCGCACGCTCGATGAGTACGGCGTCGATGGGGCGATCCTGGAGGCGGTGGAGCGGGTGAACGAGTCGCAGAAGCGGCTGCTGCTGGAGGTGGTGGATGAGCGGTTCGGGAAGCGGCTGGGCGGCCGGACGTTCGCGGTCTGGGGTCTGAGCTTCAAGCCCGAGACGGACGACATGCGCGAGGCGCCGTCGCTGGTGGTGGTGGAAGGGCTGCTGGAGCGGGGCGCGCGGGTGCAGGTGCACGATCCGCAGGCGATGGAGGTGGCGCGCGGGCATTTCGGGGACCGGGTGGTGTACTGCGATCACAACTACGACGCGCTGGCCGGTGCGGACGCGCTGCTCATCGTGACGGAGTGGAAGCCGTACCGCCGGCCGGACTTCCAGAAGATGCGGGGCCTGATGCGGCAGCCGATCATTCTCGACGGTCGCAACCTGTTCGAGCCGGAGCGGATGCGGGAGCTGGGGTTCGAGTACGTGAGCGTCGGCCGGCCCCGGGTGGTTCCGCTACAGGCGATCGCGGCGAGGTGAGCGTGAGCGCGGCGCCGGCCTGCGCTCCGAGGCGGCGAACGGCCGGGGCGGCCGGAGCGCCGGACCGTGGCGATGCGGCGGTGCGCGCGTTATCTTCAGCGGCGTGGAACGTCAGATCGAGGAGCTGATCCGGGCCGGCCGTGAGGCTTACGACCGGCGGGACTACGGCGCGGCGTTGGCGCGCTTCACGCAGGTCCTGGAAGCGCATCCCGGGTTCGCGGACATCCACAACTACGCCGGGGTCTGCCTGAGTCTCCTGGGCCAGCCGGAAGCGGCGCTGGCGGAGTTCGATGAGGCCGTCGCGCTGAACGACGGCTACGTCGAGGCGCATCTGAACCGCGCCATCACGCTGAACGAGCTGGGACGCTACGAGGAGGCGCAGCGGGCGTTCGAGCGGGCCGGAGAGCAGGAGGCGCGGGCGGCGGGCCGGTTCCCCGCGGCGGTCTCGGGCCGGCTGGCGAACGCGCACGCCGCTGTCGGCGAGCTGTACCTTCAGGCGGGTGCGCCGGCGGAGGCGGCGGCGCAGTTCCGGGCGGCGATCGCCCTCCGGCCCCAGTTCCTCGACATCCGGAACCGGCTGGCGCAGGCGTTGCTCGAGCTGGGCGACCTGGATGGCGCGGAAGCGGAGCTGAAGGCCGCCCTCGAGCGCAATCCGCGATTCCTCGCGGCACGGTTGAACCTCGGGCTGGTCCACTTCCGGCGCGGTGAGCTGGAGCGGGCGGCGGCGGAATGGAAGCGGTGCCGGGAGCAGGACGGCGCGAACGCCCAGGTCCGCTCCTTCCTGGCGCTGATCGAGCGCCAAGCGGTGGCCCACGACTCTCCCGATTCGAACGACTGAGGCCGATGGAGGGCAGGCGGCGGACTCCGGCGGCGGGTCTGCGGGCGCAATGGGTCGCGCTGTGCGCGGCGGCTCTGGCGGCCTGCCGGGGCGGCGAGGATGCGGCCGCGCGAGGCGACCGGCTGTGGGCGGATTCGGCGTACGCGGCGGCGCTGGCCGAGTACCGGCTGGCGATGCGGCAGGACCCGGGGAACGAGTCCATCCTGCTGCGCGTGGCGCATGCGTATGCCGTTGGCGGAGAGCTCGAGCGGGCGCTCGAGACGTACGGGACGCTCCTCGCACGCGATGCGGATCAGGCGGATCAGGCCATTTTCGATTACATGCGGCTCGCGCGCCGCGCGTTCGAGCGGGGGGACCGCTACGGCATGGCTGCGGCAGTGGAAGCCGCGCTCGCGCTGCGGCCGCAGCTCGTGCTGGGTGAGCTGGCGGTGCCGCTGGCCCGCTATTACGCGGAGAACGGGGAGCCGGCGCGCGCCCTGCCGCTGTACGAGCGCGCGCTGACCGAGGCCTCCCCCGATTCCGCGACGGGGCTACTGTACGAGATCGGCCGGATCGAGGAGGCGCTGGGGCACTGCGAGGAGGCGATCGGCTACTTCAACGCCTACCGGCAGCGGCGACCGACCGGGGCGCGGGTGGGCGAGGCGCGGTGGCACACGGGGAGCTGCGCCCTGGAGCTGGCGCGGCAGGCGCACCAGGAGGGGCGGCTGCCCGCAGCGCTGGAGCACCTCGCGATCGTGCTGGAGTTGGGGGTGCCGGAGAACGTGCAGGACCAGGCCTGGTTCGAACGCGGCGAGATCCTGTTCGCCATCGGGCGGTTCGACGAGGCGCTGGCCGCTTACCGGCGTGTCCTGGACCTCAACCCCGCACGGACGGGCCAGCTCGTGGAGCGGGCACAGCAGCGGATCGACCAGATCCGCTTTGGCACCTAGCGAGTGGCCCTGCCAGCCATGGCGGTGACCCTGCGCGCGCACGATCCTTGAAACCCGCTCGTCGCGGGGGGTGTAGCAGGGGCCGATGCGAGGAATGTGGATCCCGATCTGGCTGCTGGGCGCGATGGCGGCGGTTGCGGCGGCGTGTGCGTCATCCGGACCGGCACTGCACACGCTGGGGCCCAACCCGCTGTTCGAGCACGGGATGAAGGCCTACGAGGCACGGAAGTGGTCGGAGGCGATCCGTGCATTCGAGCGGCTGGTGCTGGAATTTCCGACGCATCCGCGAATCGAGGAAGCGCGCTTCCGGCTGGCGGACTCGTACTTCGGGCGTGAGGAGTACATCACGGCAGCGAGCGAGTTCGGGAGGCTGGCGACGGATTACCCGGCAGGCGAGTGGGCGGACGATGCACGGTTCAAAGTGTGCGAATCGTACTTCCGGCTCTCGCCGAGGCCGGAGCTGGATCAGGAGTACACGCGGGCGGCGATCGACCACTGCCAATCGCTGATCGCGTACTATCCGACGAGCGAGTTCGCGGAACGCGCCCAGCAGATCGTGGTGGAGCTGCGCGACAAGCTGGCGAGGAAGATGCTGGAGAATGCGCAGTTCTACTATCAGAGGAACGCGGTGGACCCGGCGATCCTCTACCTCGAGGACGTGGTGCGCGAGTATCCGGAGTCGTCGTCCGCACCGAAGGCGCTGCTGCGCCTCGTCGAGATCTACCGGGAGATCGGCTACGAGGAGGAGGCGGAGGCAGCGAAGCAGCGGCTGCTGCGCGATTATCCGAACACGACGGAGGCGCAGCAGGCGAAGGCGATCTCGCTCGCCGGGGTGCCGTGAGGCTCGGGGTCTTCGGAGGGACGTTCGACCCGCCTCACATCGGGCACCTGATCGTCGCGCAGGATGCGTGGGCTGCCCTGGGGCTGGATCGGGTGCTGTTCGTGCCGGCAGCGGAGCCGCCGCACAAGCGTGGCCGCGTGCGGGCGCCTGCCGCGCTGCGGCTGGCGATGGTCGAGGCCGCGTGCGCGGGGGATGCGCGGTTCGAGGCCAGCGATCTGGAGATCCGGCGAGGCGGCACGTCCTACACAGTCGACACGCTGCGTGCCCTGAAGGAGCGCGACCCGGAGGGCGCGCTTTTTTTCCTTCTCGGGGCGGACCAGTTCCGGGACATCCATACGTGGCGGTCGCCGCTCGAGCTGGCGCGGTTGGCGGAGCTGGTGGTGCTGTCGCGGCCGGGCTGGCCTGACGTGGAGCCCGGGATCGAGCTGCCGTACCGGCGCCTGGACGTCACGTGCGTGGACGTGTCGGCGACGGAGATCCGCAGGCGAGTGGCTGCGGGGGAGCCGATCCGGTACCTCGTGCCGGCTGGCGTCGAGGCGATCATCCGGGCGCACGGGCTGTACGGCGCGCAGGCCGGGGCGTCCGGCTCGCGGTGAAGCGGCTGGGGCGCGAGCCCGGCCGGTCGGTCGTGCGGTGGGCGGCCGGACCGGGGATTGGGGGGGTGGGGTATCAAGGCAGAATGCGGTGACGTTCCACCCGTTGACGTCGGAATCCAATGCTGAAGACCCTCGTAGGCCGGCTTTTCGGGACGCGACACGACCGTGAGGTCAAGCGGCTCCTGCCGCTGGTCGAAGAGATCAACGAGATCGCGGAGCGGCTCCGGTCGCTGTCGGAAGAGGAGCTCAAGGCGCAGACCGAGAAGCTCCGGGGGATCGTGCGGGAGCGAACGCAGTCCCTGGAGGAGGAGCTCGCGAGGCTGAGGGAGGCGAAGCGGGGGGCGGAGGACGCGGGCGAGCGCGAGCGGCTCTCGCTGGAAATGCGGCGGGTGGAGGAGCAGCTCAAGGAGGAGCTCCAGGCAGCGCTGGACGACATCCTGCCGGAGGCGTACGCGACGGTGAAGGAGGCGTGCCGGCGGCTGCTGGGCACGGAGATCGTGGTGACGGGCGTCCCGATGGTCTGGGACATGGTGCCGTACGACGTGCAGTTGATCGGCGCCATCGCGCTGCACCAGGGCAAGGTCGCCGAGATGGCGACCGGTGAGGGCAAGACGCTCGTCGCGACGATGCCGCTCTACCTGAACGCGCTGGCCGGGCGGGGCGTGCACCTGGTGACGGTGAACTCGTACCTGGCGCAGCGTGACGCCGAGTGGATGGGCACGGTCTACCGGTATCTCGGCCTGACCGTGGACTGCATCGACCTGCACGAGCCGGGGAGCCAGGCCCGGCGCGATGCCTACCTCGCCGACATCACCTACGGGACCAACAACGAGTTCGGGTTCGATTATCTCCGAGACAACATGGTGCTCTCGCTGCAGGACCGCGTGCAGCGAGGCCATTACTACGCGATCATCGACGAGGTCGACTCGATCCTGATCGACGAGGCGCGCACGCCGCTGATCATCAGCGGGCCGGTGGGCGAGGAGGAGGCGGACATCTACCGGCGGTACAACCCGGCGGTGGCGGGCCTCTTCCGGAAGCAGATGCGGATCGTGAACGAGCTGATCGCGCAGGCGGAGCAGGACCTCGCGGAAGGGCGGCAGGCGGAGGCGGTGGAGAAGCTGCTTGCGGCGCGGCGGGGCGTGCCGCGCAACCGCCGGCTGCTGAAGCTGTTCGCGGAGTCGCCGGCGTTGCAGAAGCAAGTCAGCCAGGCCGAAGCGCTCCACATGCGGGACAAGACGCTCCAGGAGGTGGACGAGCTGCTCCTCTTCGCGATGGATGAGAAGGGGCACAACGTGCACCTCTCGGACAAGGGGCTGGACGAGCTGGCGCCGGGCGACCCGGAGGCGTTCGTGGTCCCGGATCTCTCGGAGGCGCTGGGCAGCATCGAGCGGGACGAGACGCTGTCGGTGGACGAGAAACGGCAGCGGATCGCGGAATTGGAGCGAGAGTACGCGGAGAAGAGCCAGAAGATCCACGCGATCCACCAGTTGTTGAAGGCGTACGCGCTCTACAACAAGGACGAGCAGTACATCGTCGAGGATGGCCAGGTCATCATCGTCGATGAGTTCACGGGCCGGAAGATGGTGGGCCGGCGCTGGTCGGACGGCCTGCATCAGGCGGTGGAAGCGAAGGAGGGCGTGGTCGTCCGGGGCGAGACGCAGACGCTCGCGACGATCACGATCCAGAACTACTTCCGGATGTACGACAAGCTCGCCGGGATGACGGGGACGGCGGAGACGGAGGAGACCGAGTTCCACCAGATCTACGGTCTGGACGTGATGGTCATCCCGACGAACCGGCCGGTGATCCGGGAGGATCGGCACGACCTGGTCTACCGGACCAAGCGGGAGAAGTACAACGCGATCATGGACGAGATCGAGCGGCTGCATCGGCTGGATCTGCCGGTGCTGGTGGGCACGGTCTCGGTGGATGTCTCGGAGACGCTGTCCCGCATGCTGAAGCGGCGGGGCATCCCGCACAGCGTGCTGAACGCGAAGTACCACAAGCAGGAAGCGGAGATCGTCGCGAAGGCGGGGCAGCCGGGCGCGGTGACGATCGCGACGAACATGGCCGGCCGGGGCACGGACATCAAGCTCGGGCCCGGCGTGACGGAGCCGCGGACGATCGGGTGGGCGCGGGCGCGGGGGATCGACGTGCTGGAGCTCGGCACTGCGGACCCGGCGCGCGTGGTCGACGTGGAGGGGAAGCCGGACGACTTCGTGCTGGAGGCGGGCGGGCTCCACATCATCGGCTCGGAGCGCCACGAGTCGCGGCGGATCGACCGACAGTTGCGGGGGCGTGCGGGCCGGCAGGGCGATCCGGGGGCATCGCAGTTCTTCCTGTCGCTCGAGGACGACCTGATGAGGCTGTTCGGGTCGGACCGGATCGCGGCGATCATGGACAAGATGGGGGCGGAGGAAGGGGAGGTCATCACCCATCCGCTGATCACGCGGTCGATCGAGCGTGCGCAGCGCCGCGTCGAGCTGCAGAACTTCGAGGCGCGCAAGCGGCTGCTCGAGTACGACGATGTGATGAACCAGCAGCGGGAGGTGGTCTACGATCTCCGGCTCTTCGCGCTCGAGGGCGGGGAGGAGCTCAAGGGCGAAGTGTGGGAGATGATGGAGCACGCGCTGCGGCAGACCGTGGCCGAGTACGTGTCCGGCGATCTCCCACCGGAGGAATGGGACCTGGCCGGCCTGCGGCGGCGTTTGATCCTTGACTACATGTTCGCGGTCGGGGAGCTCCCGCAGGAGAACACGCCGGATCACCCGTTCGACACGCCGGCCGCGATCGAGGAACTGGTGCTCGAGCGAGGCCAGCAGGCATATCGGCGGAAGCTGGAGAGCCTGGGCGAGCACGGAGAGCGGCTGCTCTCGTTCGTAGTGCTGAACGTCATCGACGAGAAGTGGCGGGACCACCTCTATGACCTGGACCACCTGAAGGCCTCGATCGGGTTCCGGGGATGGGGGCAGAAGGATCCACTCATCGAGTACAAGCAGGAAGCGTATTCGATGTTCGTGGACCTCATGACGGACATCCGCAGGTCCGTGGCGACGACGGTCTTCCGGATGCAGCTCCGGATGGAGCCGCGGCCAGCGGCGGCGCCGCGGCGGCTGATCCTGACCGGGCCGAGCGAGGTCCCCGGGCTGCGGCCGGCGCCGGCGCAGCCGGCGCCCGAGATGGCCGCGGACGGGGCGTCGCCTGCCGGCTCGCCCGGCGGCGGGAGCCGGCTGATCCGCACGGCGCCGGTCGCGGCGGCGGCCAGGGCGGGGGTCGATCCGAGGCGCCTGCAGACGAATCGAGGGGAGGAAAGCGCGCCGCAGAAGCCGGTCACCACGGCCCCGAGGGTCGGCCGGAACGACCCCTGCCCGTGCGGCTCCGGCAGGAAGTACAAGAAGTGTCACGGGGCCGGCGTGGTGTGAGCGCGACGCGGGCGCCCGCTGGCGCGGAAGCCAGGCCGGCGGCCCGCTTCCGGATCAAGGAGTGGCCGGGCTCCGAGCGGCCGCGGGAGCGACTCGAAGCGGCCGGAGCCGCGGCGCTGTCCCTGCGTGAACTGCTGGGCATCCTCATCGGCAGCGGGACGGAGGGGCGGTCGGCGGTCGAGGTGGCGGGGGACCTGCTCGGAGCGGCGAACGGGTCGCTGCGCCGCCTGGCTTCCGCGCCGCCGGTCGAGCTCCAGCGCGTGAAAGGCGTGGGGCCAGCGGTGGCCGCACGGCTGGCGGCGGCACTGGAGCTGGGCCGGCGGCTGGCGCGGGAGGGGCCCAGCGACCGTGTCCGGATCCGCGGCCCGGCCGACGTCTACGAGCGCTGCGCGCCGACGCTGCGGGACTCGCTGCAGGAGGAGTTCCGCGTACTGCTGCTGAACACACAGCACGCGGTGATGCGGGAAGTGGTGGTGACCCGCGGCATCCTGGACGCATCCGTGGTCCACCCGCGCGAGGTCTTCAGGGCGGCGGTGGCGGAGAGTGCGGCGGCCGTCATCCTCGTCCACAACCATCCGTCAGGGGACCCCACGCCATCACCCGAGGACCGGGAAGTCACACGCCAGCTCGCGGACGCGGGTCGCATTCTCGGGATCCCGGTGGTGGACCACGTGGTCATCGGCGACGCGCGTTACGTGTCGCTCGTCGAGGCCGGGATCATGAGCCCGGGCTGAGCCGCAGGGCGGGGGCGCGCCCAGCACCTCACTGGATCGCCGGTATTCCGCTTGCTACAATTCGGAGCGGGGACCCAGGCCCGGCGCGGCCGGGTGTGAGGCCGGATCCTGGCGCGACGGCAGGCGCGGGCGGGCGGTGCCCCGACGGCGTCGCCCGATTTTCGCTCCCGACGGGGCCGCCCGATTATCGCGCCAGGCGGCACAACCGGGGTGCGGCAGGGGTTACCTCCAGGAGGGGCCGCTGGCGCGGCGCCTCCGGGGAGGCACGATGGCACCGATGGCAACCGCAGCAGAGGCGATCGCTTCATCCCTGGCCGGGCTCCCGGCCCGGCTACGGGAATCGGTGGAGCCGAACGCGGCGCGACTGGACGTGGACCTGATCGCGCGGGCGTACCGGTTCAGCGAGCGCGCGCACGCAGGGCAGAGGCGCGCGTCGGGGGAGGAGTACATCGCGCACTGCGTGGAGGTGGCCAAGATCCTCGCCGACCTGCACCTGGACACCGCATCGATCGCGGCGGGGTTGATCCACGACGTGGTGGAAGACACGGGGACACCGCTCGAGACGCTGCGAGAGGAGTTCGGCGACGAGATCGCGCACATCGTCGACGGCGTCACCAAGATCGGAAAGGTCCAGTTCAGCTCGACGACGGAGCAGCAGGTCGAGAACTACCGGAAGCTGCTGCTGTCGATGGCGCAGGACGCGCGGGTCATCCTGATCAAGCTGGCGGACCGGCTGCACAACATGCGGACGCTGGACCCGCTGCGGCCGGACAAGCGGCGCCGCATCGCGCTGGAGACGCGGGAGATCTACGCGCCACTGGCCCACCGGCTGGGGATGGCCCAGATCAAGTGGGAGCTGGAGGACCTGGCGTTCAAGCACCTGGAGCCGGAGGCCTACCGCGAGCTGGCGGCGAAGGTCGCCGAGCGGCGCAAGGAGCGCGAGGAGCAGATCGAGGCGCTACGCAAGCCGCTGGAGGAGGAGCTGAAGCGGGCGGGGATCCCGTGCGAGGTGTACGGCCGGCCGAAGCATCTGTGGTCGATTCACCGGAAGATGCAGAAGCGCGGCAAGCAGTACGAGGAGATCTACGACCTGATGGCGGTGCGGGTGGTCACGGACACGGTGGCCAACTGCTATCACGCGCTGGGGATCATCCACAACAAGTGGACGCCGCTCCAGGAGCGGTTCCACGACTACATCGCGACGCCGAAGTCGAACATGTACCGCTCGCTCCACACGACGATCTTCGGGCCGGGCGGGCGGCTGTACGAGATCCAGATCCGGACGCACGAGATGCACCGGACGGCGGAGTACGGGATCGCGGCACACTGGCGCTACAAGGAGGGGCAGCGCGCGGCCACGGACGACGTGGACGAGACGTTGACGTGGTTCCGGCAGGTGCTGGAGTGGCAGCAGGAGACGGCCGAGCCGGAGGAGTTCATGGAGTTCCTCCGGATCGACCTGTTCCAGGACGAGATCTTCGTCTTCACGCCGAAGGGGGATGTGAAGCAGTTGCCGAAGGGGGCGACGCCGATCGATTTCGCGTTCGCGGTGCACACGGAGGTCGGGCTGCACTGTGCGGGCGCGAGGATCAACGGGCGGATCGCGCCGCTCTCGAGGGAGCTGCGGAACGGCGACACGGTCGAGGTGATGACGGACCCGCGGCAGCGGCCGTCGCGGGACTGGCTCGCGTTCGTGAAGACGGCGCGGGCGCGGCAGAAGATCCGGCACTGGATCCGGCAGGAGGAGTTCGAGTCGTCGGTTGCCCTGGGGCGGGATCTGCTGGACCGGGAGCTGAGAAAGGCGCGCAAGGAGCGGCCGGGCCCGGAGCAGCTCGAAGACGCCGCGCGGTCGTTGAACCTCGCGAGTGTGGAACACCTGTACGCGGCGCTGGGGCGAGGCGACCTGGGCCCATCGGCGATCCTCAGGGAGCTGTTCCCCGGTGAGGATACGCCGGGGCGGCCGCCCTCCGCGTTCGAGCGGCTCGTCGAGCGGGTGCGCGGCTCCGCGCGGGGCGTGCGGATCCAGGGGCTGGAGAATCTGATGGTGCGGTACTCGCAGTGCTGCCAGCCGGTGCCGGGCGATGACGTGATCGGCTACATCACGCGGGGCCGTGGCATCTCGATCCACCGCAGGGACTGCCCGAACGTCCTGAACCTGGGCGACCATCCGGAGCGGCGGGTGGAGATCGAATGGGAGGCGGAGGCGGGAGACCGCTTCTTCGTGCGGTTGGTGGTGGAAGGCAACGACCGGCGTGGACTGCTCTCCGACATCGCGACGGCGATCACGCAGACGGGGACGAACATCCAGTCGGCCGAGATCCGGACGGTGGAAGGTGGGATGACGGGACGCTTCGTCGTCGAAGTGCAGGACCTCGCCCACCTGAAGAAGGTGATGAAGGCGATCCGGCGGGTGAACGGCGTGCTGGCCGTCGAGCGGCGGGAGCACCTCGCGGAGGCGGAGCTGGAGGCGTGATCGCCTCCGGCTCGACGCGGCGCAGGAGGCCGTGCGGGGCCGGGCGACGCTCGCTGGACAGGAGGCGTTCCGGGGGCGGGAGACGCGGTCTCCGGCCCCCGCGTCGTTTCCATCACGCGGGCGGCGCCCTGGCCCCCCTGCCATGGCACGGGGCCCGCCCGCCAGTCGCGGAATCGCGCACGCCGTAGCCGCTTTCGTGCCCCGCGCCCGGGCCGCGAGACGGTGCCCCAGCTCGCCGCTCCCGTGGGCGACGTCGCGCATCGCCCGCCATGCGGGAGCGACCCTCTGCCCGCCGGCGGGGTACTCGTGGGCATGGCCGAGTTCGATCTCCATCTCCCGTTCCCGCTCCGGGGCGACCAGCCGCAGGCGATTCGCGAGCTGACGGAAGGGCTGCGGCGAGGCGACCGGTATCAGACGCTGCTGGGCGTGACGGGGTCCGGCAAGACGGTGACGATGGCGTCGGTCATCGCGGCGTGGGGCCGGCCGACGCTCGTGATGAGCCACAACAAGACGCTGGCGGCGCAGCTCTACGGCGAGCTGAAACAGTTCTTCCCGAAGAACGCCGTCGAGTATTTCATCTCGTACTACGATTACTACCAGCCGGAAGCGTACGTCCCGGCGACGGACACGTACATCGAGAAGGACGCGTCGATCAACGAGGACATCGAACGGCTGCGGCTGCGTGCCACCTCATCGCTCATGGAACGCGAGGACGTGGTGATCGTCGCGTCCGTCTCGAGCATTTATGGCCTGGGTGATCCGCGCGAGTACCGGGAGGTGATGCTGGTCCTGGACGTGGGCCAGCAGATGTCACGGCGCGAGATCCTCCAGGCGCTGGTCCGGATGCAGTACGCGCGCAACGACTACGAGTTCGTGCGCGGCGCGATCCGCGTGCGAGGCGACACGATCGAGGTCTTCCCGGCGTACGACGAGCAGGCGATCCGCATCGAGCTGTGGGGCGACGAAGTGGAACGCATCAGCCGGTTCGATCCGGTGACGGGCGAGACGATCGTGCGACTGCCGCGTGCGGCGATCTACCCTGCGACGCACTTCGTGACGCAACGGTCGACGATCGAGCGGGCGGTGGTGCGGATCCGCGAGGAGCTGGCGGAGCGGCTCGCGGAGCTGCGCATGCAGGGCAAGCTGCTGGAGGCGCAGAGGTTGGAGCAGCGCACGAACTTCGACATCGAGATGCTGCTCGAGATCGGCACGTGCCCCGGGATCGAGAACTACTCGCGTCACCTGACGGGGCGCGCGGAGGGGGAGCGGCCGGCGTGCCTGCTGGACTACTTCCCCGAGGATTTCCTGGTGATCGTGGACGAGTCGCACCAGACGATCCCGCAGCTCCGGGGCATGTACAACGGCGACCGGGCGAGGAAGCTGACGCTGGTCGAGCACGGGTTCCGGCTGCCGAGCGCGCTGGACAACCGGCCGCTGAGGTTCGAGGAGTGGGAGGAGCTGGTGCCGCGCGCGATCTTCGTCTCGGCGACGCCGGGGGATTACGAGCTGGAGCGGTCGGGCGGAGTCGTCGTCGAGCAGCTCATCCGGCCGACGGGGCTGCTGGATCCCGAGGTCGAGGTTCGGCCGATCAAGGGGCAGGTGGACGACCTGATCGCGGAGATCCGGGAGCGGGAGGCGAAGGGCGAACGGGTGCTCGTGACGACCCTGACGAAGCGGATGGCCGAGGACCTGACGGACTACCTGCAGCAGATCGGGATCCGGGTGCGCTACATGCACTCGGACATCGACGCGATCGAGCGGATGGAGATCCTGCGGGATCTGCGGCTGGGCAAGTTCGACGTGCTGGTGGGGATCAACCTGCTGCGGGAGGGGCTGGACCTGCCGGAGGTCTCGCTGGTGGCGATCCTGGACGCCGACAAGGAAGGGTTCCTGCGGGACGAGCGGTCGCTGATCCAGACGATCGGGCGTGCGGCGCGGAACGCGGCGGGCAAGGCGATCATGTACGCGGACACGATCACCGGCTCGATGGCGCGGTGCATCGAGGAGACGAACCGCCGGCGCGAGGCGCAGCGGCGCTACAACGAGGAGCACGGGATCATTCCGCAGACGATCGTGAAGAGCGTGGAGGAGCGGCTGCTGAGCACGCGGGTGGCGGACGCGCGCACGCAGGTGCCGGCGACACAGGTGAAGGAGGCGCCGGCGCGCTACGGCGACGAGGTGGATCTCGAGGAGTGGGCAAAGATCCTCGAGCAGCAGATGAGGGAGGCGGCGGCGATGCTGGATTTCGAGCGCGCGGCGGTACTGCGTGACGAGTTGCTCGAGGTGAAGGCGAGGCTGGGCGGGGCGCCCGGGGTGCCGGCGCGCGGCACGACGGGCAGGGCGAGCGCGGATTGAGGTGGCGGCGGTGGACGAGACGGTGCTGGGCCCGGCGCTGCTCACCGAGCCGGAGCTGGAGGCGTGGGGCCGCGCGATCGGCGGCACGGCGCAGCCGCCGGTGGTGCTCGCGCTGCGGGGCGAGCTGGGCGCGGGCAAGTCGGTGCTGGCGCGGGCGGTCGCGCGTGGCGCGGGTGTGAGCGGCCCGCTGCCGTCTCCCACGTTCAACCTGGTGTACCGGTACGAGGCGCCCGGGGGCGTGGTGGTGTATCATCTCGACCTGTACCGGCTCGAGGATCCGGAGGATGTCTGGGAGCTGGGCTGGGGCGAGCTGGGTGAGGACCGGGACATGGTGCTGATCGAGTGGCCGGAGCGAGCGGAGTCGTTGCTGCCGGAGCGACGATGGGATATCTATCTCCAGATCCCGTGGCCGGGTGCGGCGGTTCGGCGCGTCACGGCGGAGGCGCGCGGCGGGGCGGCGGCGCTGCCGTCGTTGCCGGCGGCGAGGAGCGCCCGCACGTGAGGAGGATCGGGTTCGACGCCCGGATGATCCGGGAGCGGCTCGGGGGTTCGGCGTCGAGGTCGGATCGGGGGATCGGGGAATGGAACCCTACCTTGCCATCGAGACGTCCACCGCGATCGGGGGCGTGGCGGTGGGACGAGGCGAGCGGCTGCTGGCGGAGGTGGTCGTGGGCGTGCAGGCGCGGCACTCCGAGGCCGTGCTTCCCGCGGTGGAGTTCGCGTTGCGGGCGGCGGGCGTGCCGGCGGAGCGGCTCGCCGGCGTGGTGGTGGGCGGCGGGCCGGGGTCCTTCACGGGCGTGCGGCTGGCGGCTGCGACCGCGAAGGGGCTGATCCGTGCGCTGGGCGTGCCGCTGTTCGCCTACTCGGGCCTTGCGGCGCTCGCGGCCGCGGTGACGGCCGGGGACCGGCCGGTGTGCGCGTTGTTCGATGCGCGACGCGGAGAGGTGTACGCGGCCTGCTACCGCTTTCCAGGGTTCGCCCGAATGGAGGCGATTCTCGGCCCCGTGGCCTGCCGGATCGAGGACGTGCTCCGCGAGACGGCAGGCATGGCGCCGATCTTCGCGGGTGACGGTGCATTGAGGTACCGCGACGCGATCGAACGGGCCGGCGGTGCCATCGCGCCGCCGCACGCGGGTGTGGCGCGGGCATCCGCGCTGCTGTGGCTGGCGGACCTGGCGCCGGAAGCTGGGCGCGTGGACGCGCCGGCGGACTGGGAGCCGCTGTACCTCCGGGCGGCGGGTTCGGAGCGTGGAGCGGCAGCCCGTGGATGACCGGGTCGCGATCCGTTCGGCCCGCGTGGCCGATGTGCCCCAGATCCTGGCGATCGAGCGGGCATCGTTCTCAACGCCGTGGACGGAGTCCACGTTCCGCGGGTTGCTGGAGCGGCCGGATGCGGACGTGCTGGTGGCGGAGGCGAACGGCCGGGTCGTGGGCTACGCCGCGTGGTGGGTGGTCGTCGACCAGGCGGAGCTGGGCAACATCGCGGTGGCGCCGGAGTGGAGGCGGCTGGGCGTGGGAACCCGCCTGCTCGAATCGGTCGTCGAGCGCGTACGGGAGCGGGGCGTCCGCGAGCTGTTCCTGGAGGTGCGCGTCTCCAATACGGGGGCGCAGGAGCTCTATCAGCGGCACGGCTTCCGGGAGGTGGGGCGGCGGCGAAGCTACTATGTGGCGCCGGTTGAAGACGCGCTCGTGATGTGCAAGATCCTGGACGTGTGAGGGTGGCCCGGGACGGGGCCGGGGCGCGGGAGTGCTCTGGCTACGGGCCGGCGACGCCCCCACACGCCCCCGCATGATCACGATCGACGCTTCGAGGAGATATCGATGCCGAAGTTTCCGGAGCTGCGGATGCGGCGGCTCCGCCGTACCGCGACGTTGCGCCGGCTGGTGCGCGAGACACGCGTGAGCGTGGATGACCTGATCCTGCCGCTGTTCGTGGTGCCGGGGTCGGGCGTGCGACGGCCGGTGAAGTCAATGCCGGGCGTGGACCAGACGTCGGTGGACGAGGCCGTGCGCGACGCCGCCGAGGCGGCGGAGCTGGGCATCCCTGCGGTCCTGCTCTTCGGCGTTCCGGAAACGAAGGATGAGCGGGGCAGCGCGGGGTACGCACCCGACGGTGTGGTGCAGCGCGCGGTCGCGGCGATCCGGAAAACGGTGCCTGACCTCGTCATCGTCACGGACGTGTGCCTGTGCGAGTACACCTCGCACGGCCACTGCGGCATCGTGCGCGACGGGGCGGTGGACAACGATGAGACGCTGGATCTGCTGGCGAAGCAGGCGCTGAGCCATGCGGCGGCGGGCGCGGACATCGTGGCGCCCAGCGACATGATGGACGGGCGGGTCGGTGTGATCCGGCGCGCGCTGGACGCGGAGGGCTTCAAAGACGTGGCGATCCTGGCGTACTCTGCCAAGTTTGCGTCGGCATTCTACGGTCCGTTCCGGGAGGCGGCGGAAAGCGCGCCACAATTCGGCGACCGGCGGGGGTACCAGATGGACCCGGCGAACGGGCTCGAGGCGTTGCGCGAGGTGGCGCTGGACATCGAGGAAGGCGCGGACATCGTCATGGTGAAGCCGGCGCTGGCGTACCTGGACGTGGTGCAGCGGGTGAAAGAGGCGACCGGCCACCCGGTTTGCGCGTATCACGTTTCGGGCGAGTACGCGGCGATCATGGCGGCGGTGGAGCGCGGGTGGCTGGAGGAAGAGCGGGCCATGCGGGAGGTGCTGACGTCCATCCGGCGGGCCGGGGCGGACATGATCGTGACGTATTGGGCGCGGCAATTCGCACGGCGGGTGTCGCGGTCCGATTGACACCCCGGAAGTGTCCATCTATTTTCCAATCGATCTCCCCGGGCACTTTTCGTCGGTCCATCGGCGATGAGCCGGAGTCTCAACAAGGCGGTGCTGATCGGGAACGTCGGGGCGGACCCGGAGGTCCGGACGACGGCCGGCGGTAGCCGCGTCGCGAGCTTTTCGCTGGCGACGAGCCGGCGCTGGACGACGCGGGACGGCCGGGAGCACGAGAAGACCGAGTGGCATCGCGTTGTGGCCTGGGACCGCCTCGCGGGGGACGTCGAGCGGTTTGTCAGGAAGGGAGACCGGGTCTACGCGGAAGGGCGCCTCGAGTACCGCACCTGGGAGGATGCATCCGGGCGGACGCGGTACGCGACGGAGATCGTCGCGCAGGAGCTGATCCCGCTGGTCAGCGCTGCGGGCCGGTCGCCGGAGCGCGAGGCAGGGCATGGGGCGGGACCGGGCGTGGAGCCGGAGCGTTCCGGCGGCGCCCGAACGTCGTCGTTGGCCGACGTGGGGTCGGGTGAGCGCCCGATCGCCGAGGAAGACGAGCTGCCCTTCTAAGGAGAGAGCCCGGTCATGAGACACCTGCGGCAGCCCACGATCTTGCTGGCGCTGACGGTGGTGTGCGGGAGTCCGCTGGCGGCGCAGGAGCAGCGGACGGAGGGAGCGCCCCAGCAGCGCACGCACGTCGTCCGTCGGGGCGACACGCTCTGGGACCTCGCCCGGCGCTACCTGAGCAACCCCTTCCTGTGGCCGAGGATCTTCGAGGCGAACCGGGCGGTGATCCGGGACCCGCACTGGATCTACCCGGATCAGCGGTTCGTGATTCCGCCGGTGCCCGCGGACGTGGTGGCGGTCGGAGAGCGCGGGGTGCAGGCCGGCGAGCCGGTCAGCGGCGTGGAAGGCGGCGTGCGGCCGGTGGCGCTCGAGGAGGCGGCCGCGCAGCCGCAGGCGCGGACGCTGTTCTATCGGGGTGGGCAGCCCGAGGCGGAGCCGACGCCGGTGGGCCGGGAGATCGAGGTGCGGGAGCGGGAGGCCCTGCTGCAGGTGCAGCCGGGCGAAACGGAGGCGGCGGCCTGGCTCGCGGACCGGGATGACCTGACCGTGCTGGGCGAAGTGGTGGAGGAGGTGGGTGGCCGGGGAGACAAGGACCGGCTCCTGCATTCGATGCACCCGATGGACCGGGTGTACGTGAGGTACGAGGATGACGAGCGGCGGCCGGAGGTGGGGCAGCGGCTGCTGCTGGTATCGGTGGGGCGCGGCGCGGGTCGCTGGGGTCGGGTGATGGAGCCGACCGCGGTCGCGACGGTGCTGGAACTGGCCGAGGAGGTGATGGTGGTGGAGCTTTCGCGCCAGTTCGGGCCGGTGCACGCGGGCGACCTGGCGCTGCCGCTCGAGGAGTCCGCGGGCGCGCCGGCTGCCCAGGTGGCGGTGACGGACGGGCCGGAAGGCGAGATCATTGATTTCCGGACCGAGCAGCCACAGCCGGGGGTGGCGGACCAGGCATTCGTGAGCCTCGGTCGGAGGCACGGGATCGAGGTTGGAGACGAGCTCGTGGCGTACCGGCCGGAGCGGCCGGCGGCGGATGGCTCTGCGTGGCTGCCGGAGGAGCCGGTGGCGCAGTTGACCGTGGTTCGGGTCGAGGAGGGAAGCGCTACCGTTCGGGTGGCGGGGCTGATGTCGCCGGCGCTGGAGCCGGGGCTGCCCGTACGCCTCGTGCGCAAGGTGCGCTGAGGGCCGGCACGGGCCGGCTCGGAAGGGCCTGGGAACCGCGGGTAGCTCGCCGCACGGGCGCCGTCGAGGCGCCCGTACGTTTGTGGACTGGTCGGGATGGTTCTCGCACTGCACGGGTTGGCCCTTGCCTTCTATCTCGGGGGGACCGCCGGGCTCGCCGAAGCGCTGGCCCGGGGGCGGCCCTCTGTGCCCCGCTGGTGCACGGCGCTCGTGGTGGCCGGAGTCGCCTGGCACGGTGCGGGGCTGGCAACCTACGCCCGGGTTTTCGGCGAGCTGCCGCTCGTCGGGATCGCCCCGTCACTGTCGAGCGTCGGCTTCCTGATCGGCGTGCTGGTGGTGGGTGCGGCCGGGTTGCGGGATGGCCGGCCGATCGGGCTCGTGCTGGTGCCGCTGGTGGCGCTGCTGGTCGGCGTGGCGGCCGGGTTGGGGCTGACGCCGGCGGCTGAGGAGCTGGCTTTCCGGGGACCCTGGTTTGCCCTTCACGTGGTCCTCGGGTTTCTCGCCTACGCTGGCCTCGCGGTGGCCTTCGCCGCGGGGCTCCTCTACCTCCTGCAGTTTCGCGAGCTGAAGGGGAAGCGGTTCGGGCGGATGTTCCGCTTTTTCCCGTCGCTCGGCACACTGGACCGGCTTGGCCGGCGGGCGCTCGCGATCGGCTTTCCGGCGCTGAGCGCGGCGCTCCTGCTGGGCTGGGCATGGACGGTCCGGTTCCAGCGCTCATTCGCCGTGAGCGACCCGGAGGTGATCTGGGGCCTGCTGACGTGGGTGGTGTTCGCGTGCGCACTGGCAGCGCGGCGGGGAGGCGCGGAGCGGGACCGGCGGGGGGCGCTGGCGAGCGTGATCGGATTCCTGGTGGTCGTGGTCGCGTACCTCGTGCTGCGCCTTTCCATGGCTGAAGGCCGGGTGTTTCTGTGACCGTACTCGCGGTTGTCACCGGTGCAGCAGCGGACAGTTGCGCACTCCATTGTGGAGCTGGGGTGCCGGGCGGTGGCCGTCCCGCGGCGGCTGCGTGGCCCGGCGCAGTGTGCGGCGGTGGCGCGAGAGCGAGTGTAGTGGAACATGCGGCGCGCGCGGAGGTGTATGACGGCGGCGCACCGCGCTGGCCCGGCCCGCGTGCCGCTGCCTGCGACGAATCATGCCCATCGCGGTGATCGGACTGAGCCATCGCACGGCGCCGATCGAGGTGCGGGAGCGTTTCGTCTTCAGCGCGAAGGACGCCGAGGCGGCCCTGCTCGATCTGGTGGGGCGGGGGGTGTCACGCGAGGCCGTCCTGCTCTCGACGTGCAATCGGACGGAACTCTACCTGGGTGAAGTTGCGGAGGCGGGGGAACACGCGGGTGCGGCGCTGCTGGCAGCGCGTGCGGGGCTGCCGGAGGCGGAAGCGAAGCGGTACCTGTACGTGCACCGGGACCGGCGCTCCGTGGAGCACCTTTTCCGGGTCGTGTCCAGCCTGGACTCGATGATCCTGGGCGAGGCGCAGATCCAGGGGCAGGTGAAGGGGGCGTACGAGGCGGCGTGCGCGATGGGGGGAGGGAAGGGCGTGGTGGGCCCCGCGCTGTCGCGGTTGTTCGAGACGGCGCTGGCCGTGGGGGGAAAGGTGCGGAGCGAGACGCGGCTCGGGGAGGGGGCGGTGTCGGTGCCGGGCGCGGCGATCGAGCTGGCGCGGAAGGTCTTCGGCTCGCTGCGGGGTCTCCGGGCGCTCGTCCTGGGTGCGGGCGAGATGAGCGAGTTGATGGTGGCGTGCCTGCAGGCGGAGGGCGCCCACGTCACCGTGGTGGCGAGTCGGTCGGAGGCCCGGGCGCGGGAACTCGCGGCGCGCCGCGGCGCGGCGTTCCTCCGGTTCGAAGAGGTCTGGCCGGCACTCGCGGAGGCGGACATCGTCGCGTCGGCGACGGGCGCGCCGCACGTGGTGCTGACGCGGGAGGCGGTAGCGAGGGCGCTGCCGGGCGGGGCGCGCAAGCCGCTGTGCATCCTGGACATCGCGCTGCCGCGAGACGTGGAGCCGGAGGTGGGAGACCTCGAGAACGTGTTTCTCTACGACATCGACGATCTCGAGCAGATCGTGGAGGGCAGTCTGGCGAGGCGGCTGGACGAGGTCCCGGCGGCGGAGCGGATCGTCCTCCAGGCGGCCGCCGATTACTGGAGCTGGTACACCGCACGGGATGTGGTGCCCGTGATCCGGTCGCTGCGGGAGCGCGTGGAAGTGATGCGCCGGAAGGAAGTGGAGAAGACGCTGGCGAGGCTCGGGCACCTCTCGGCCGAGGACCGCGCAGCGGTGGACGACCTCACCCGGCGGCTCCTGGCGAAGGTGCTCCACCGGCCGACCGTGCGGCTGCGCGAGGCGGCGGCGAACGGCCACGTGCCGGGCGTGGCTGAAGCGGCTCGGTTCCTGTTCGAACTGGACGACGAAGCGGAAGGCGGGCGCGAATGAGCGGCAAGCGGGTGCTCGTGACCGGCGGGGCGGGGTTCATCGGCAGCCACGTAGCCGAAGCGTACCGGGACCGGGGTGACCGGGTCTGGATCGTGGACGACCTGTCCACGGGCCGGGCCTCCAACATTCCGGAGGGGGTGGAGTTCCGGCGGATGGACATCGGGGACCCGGAGCTCGAGGCGCTGTTCCGGGAGGTGGACGGCTTCGACATCGTGAACCACCACGCGGCGCAGATGGACGTCCGGAAGTCGGTCGCGGATCCGCGGGCGGATGCACGGACCAACATCGACGGCCTGCTGAACGTGCTGGAGTGCGCGCGGCGGTACGGGGCGGGCCGGGTGCTGTTCATCTCGTCGGGCGGGGTCGTGTACGGCGAGGCGGAGATGCGGCCGACTCCGGAGGGCGCGCCCAAGCAGCCGCTTTCGCCGTACGGCGTGACGAAGCTGGCAGCGGAGTATTACCTGTACTACTACCACCAGGTGCACGGCCTGGATTACGCCGCGCTGCGGTACTCGAACGTCTACGGGCCGAGGCAGGACCCGCACGGCGAGGCGGGCGTGGTGGCGTTGTTCTCGAAGCGGATCCGGACGGGAGATCCGCTGACGATCTTCGGGGACGGCGAGCAGACACGGGATTACGTGTACGTCGGCGACGTGGTGGCGGCGAACCTCGCCCTGAGCGATGGGCCGCTGGAGAGGGCGGTGGACCTGGACGGCCGGGCCTTCAACGTGGCGACGGGGCAGGAGACGACGGTGAACGCGCTGGCGCGGCTGCTGATGGAGGCCGCGGGGCGGGAGGTGCCCGTGCAGTACGCGGCGGCGCGCGCAGGGGAGCTGAGGCACTCGAGCCTCGATGCGGGCCGCTTGCGGGCGCGGGGCTGGGCGCCACGCGTCTCGCTGGCCGAAGGGCTGGCCCGGACGTACGCGTACATCGCGGGAGGAGGAAACGGCCGGTGAGCGTGGTGGCGGTACTGCAGGGAACGGAGCCGCTGAGCGCCCTGGACCTGGTGCTGAGGGGCAGTCTGTCGGCGCGGATCGTCCTGGCCGTGACGGCGCTGTTCTCGCTGGTGAGCTGGCTGATCATTTTCTGGAAGCTGGGGCAGTTCCGGCGAGTACGGCGGCAGGGGATCGCGTTCGTCCGGTCCACGGAGCGGCTGCATCGGCTGGAGGACATTTCACGATCGGTGCTACGGCTTCCGGAGTCGCCCTACACGCGGGTGTTCCGGCAGGGGATCACCTTCTTCGGGGAGCTGCGGCCGGCATCGGTGCGGGAGGGGGCCGGGGGCGTGGCGGTGCAGGGTCTGTCGGAGACGCAGTTGCACGCGTTGCGGCTCGTTCTGGAGAAGGGGCAGGCGGAGGAGCGGGACCAGCTCGCGGCGGGGCTGACGTGGCTGGCGGTGATCGGAACCGTCTCGCCGCTCCTGGGACTGCTCGGGACGGTCATCGGGGTGATGAACTCGTTCGTGGGCGTGGCGCGGAGCGGCAGCGCGAACATCGCGTCCGTGGCTCCGGGGATCGCGGAGGCGCTGGTCACGACGGTGGCGGGGCTGGCGGTGGCGATCCCGGCGGTGATCGCGTACAACTACTTCGTGACGCGGTTGAACAGCGTGAGCGGGGAGCTGGAGGGGTTCGCGAGCGAGTTCATCGGGGTGCTGGCGCGCGAAGGGAGGCTCTGATCGATGCTGGACCCGCGGGGCTCGCGCCGGCGCAACCTGCCCCTGAACGCCGAGGTCAACATTACGAACCTCGTGGACGTGGCGTTCGTGCTGCTGATCATCTTCATGATCACCGCGCCGATCCTGCAGGGGGGAGTGGAGGTGCAGCTTCCGCGCGGAGAGGCGGCGCCGATCACGACGCAGGAGGCGGTGACGATCACGGTCGCGCGCGACCGCGTGTACATGGACCGGGTCCCGGTGAGCTCGATGGCGGAGCTGGAACGGATGCTCGGGCAGCAGATGCAGGAGAAAGGGACGCGGCAGGTGTACCTGCGTGGCGATTCGGCGGCGGCGTACGGGGACGTCGCAGCGGTGCTGGGGGTGCTGCAGCGGCTGGACATCACGAACGTGGGCATGGTCTTCGAACCCGTCGCGCGGAGGCGGTAGGTGGCGGGGCTGCTCGGCGTGCTCCCCCGGCCGGGCCGGCGAGGCCCCGGACGCGGCGCCGTCCTGGGGTCGCTCGGGCTGCACGCCGTGGTGGCGGCACTGATGGTCGGATCGGCCATGCGACCGGCGCCGCCGCTCCCGGAGTTCAGGGTCTACCGGGTGAAGATCGTTTCGCCGCCGCCGCAGGTTGCGGGGGAGCCTGAGCCGGTCGCGCCCGAGGTGCCGAAGGTCGTGCAGGAGAGGCCGGTGGAGGCGCCGCCCAAGCCGCAGCCGAAGGCGCCGCCCGTGCAGAAGCCGACGGCCCAGCCGGAGCCGAAGCCGAAGGAGGAGAGCCGGCCGGCGCAGGGGCGGAACCCCGAGCCGGAAGAGAAGGTAGGGGGTGACGGCCTGAACGTGCAGCTCGACGGCGAGCTCTTCCCGTACCCGGAGTACCTGGCCAACATCGTCCGGCAGATCAACCGGTTCTTCCGGTGGACGGGTGCGGGGGGCCTCACGGCGGAGGTGTACTTCGTGATCCGGCGAGACGGAACGGTGGAGGACATTCGGCTGCTGCGGGGCTCGGGGAACCTGGAGTTCGACTACGAAGCGATGGGCGCCGTCGAGGCGGTCGGGACGCGCGGGTTGTTCGGCCCGTTGCCCGAGGGCTACACGCAGGAGCGGCTGCCGGTGTCGTTCCGGTTTCGGCCGGCGTTCTGATTCTCGGGGGCCGATCGGAGGGGGAGCGGACCATGCGATGGTTTCTCGCAGCGGGGATGCTGCTGGTCGGGGCGCTTCCGGCCGCGGCGCAGGAGCCGGACACGAGCCGGCTGCCGACGGGAGTCAAGGTCGACCTCCTCTACAACACGATGCAGCGGCCGCTGGTGGCGGTGCGGCCGTTTGCGGCGCCGCCGGAGGCGCAGGCCGTTGCGGAGCGGGCGCACGCGATCATCGTGCGCGACCTCGATTACAGCGACCGCTACGTACTGGCGGAGGTGCCGGAGGCGCTGCGATCCGGGCCGGTGATGTTGGCCGCGTGGAACGACCTCGGGGTGGTGTTCCTGCTGACGGGCGAGGTGGAGCGGGACGTGGACGGATTCCTCCTGCGGCTGGCGCTGCACGACGTGCCGTTCGGCAAGTTGAAGGAGATCCAGGCCTTCCGCGTGCCCGACCCCTCGGCCGAGGACTTCCGGATGGCGGTCCATGCGCTGGCGGACGAGGTGGTGGGCTGGATCAGCGGCCAGCCCGGGATGGCGGCTTCGCGGATCGCGTTCGTGCGGGAGGGGCGCGGCGGGCGCGAGGAGCTGATGATCGTGGATTCGGACGGCGAGAACCTGGGGCGGGTCGCCTCGGCCGACATCCTGGTGTCGCCGGCCTGGTCGCCGGACGGGAAGCGGATCGCCTACTCTGCGCTGATCGAGGGCGAATGGCGGATCATCGAGCTCGAGCTGGAGACGGGCGCGACGCACACGGTGGCACGCGCGCGGCCGGGCACGATGGTGGCCACGCCGACGTACTCGCCGGACGGCAGGCGGCTCGTGTTCGCCGTGCTGCACGGCGGCGCGAGCGAGTTCCACGAGTACGACGTGGAGCGGCGTTGCTGCACGCGGCTGTTGACGCGCAGCCGGGGGGATGACATTTCACCGACGTTTTCGCCGGACGGGAAGCGGCTGGCGTTCAACTCGAACAGGATCGGGGCGCCGCAGATCTACGTCATGCCGGCCGAGGGCGGCCAGGCGGTGCTGCTCTCGCCGTTCGTGTACGGCGAGAGCAGCTACTACACATCGCCGGATTGGTCGCCGTCGGGGACGCACGTGGCGTTTCACGGGAAGTCGCGGGGCGGGTGGTTCCAAGTGATGGTGGCGGATGCGGCGAATGTGGGGGCGCCGGTGAACCAGATCACGCAAGAGGGTGAGAACGAGGATCCGAGCTGGGCGCCGGATGGGCGGCACCTGGTGTACACGAGCGTGCGCGCAGGTGGACAGGGGTTGTATGTTGTGGATACCTTCACGGGCCGGGAGCGATTGCTGCTCTCGCTCGCCGGAGCCAAGGTCCCCGACTGGTCGCCCACGCTGAGGCGGGCGGAGGGGCTGGCGATTCTGGGCCGGTGAGGGAGCCGGTCCGCGCGGAGATCCCATGTCCAGGGAGGAGAAGCGATGATGCGGCAGAGTCTGGTCCTGATGGTGCTGATGGCGGCGGTCGGTGTGGGGGCGTGCTCGCGGCGCCAACCGCCCCCCGAGCCTGCGCAGCAGGTGGACGATGAGGCAGCGCGGCGGGCGGAGGAGGAGCGTCGCCGGCGGGAGGAAGAGGAGCGTCGCCGGCGCGAGGAGGAGGAGCGGCGGCGCGCGGAGGAGGAGGCGCGGCGGGCGGCAGCCGAGGCGCGCAGCATCCTAGAGGAGATGATCCACTTCGATTTCGACCGGGCAGAGATCCGGGCGGATGCGCAGGCGACGCTCCAGCGGAAGCTGGGCGTGCTGCGGGCGAACCCGGGCGTGACCCTGCGCATCGAGGGTCATGCGGACGAGCGCGGCTCGGTGGAGTACAACCTGGCGCTGGGCCTGCGCCGGGCCAACGCGGCGAAGGACTACCTCGTGGGCTTCGGGCTGGACGCCTCGCGCTTCGAGGTGCAGACGTACGGC
>DASVDH010000121.1:0-2254 GCA_036381195.1 Longimicrobiales bacterium
CACACGCTCCATCCCGGCAGGCACGATACTGCCCCCCGCTCCACCGTGGCGAGGCTGGCAGGTCGTTGACAACCCCTACCTCAATATCGGGGATGCCGGTACGCGTGACATCCCTGATATCGTCGTCCTCGCCGCCGCCGCCGACCACTGCCTCGCGGCGGCGTACCGGGGCGAGTGCCCCGGCGTGGACCCCGACGAGCTGATGCACTGGCGCGTGGCCGTCCGTGCCGCGCACCAGGGGCGGCCCGTGGCTGAGCTGCTCGAGGACGTGGAGCAGGCATGCGAGCGGCTGCGGGCTGCCCCGGTGGTGGCACTGGGCGAGCGCCTCGCCGCGCGGGACCTCCGCGGCGAGCACGTGCCAGAGTTGCCGGAGGCCGCTGTCCGTGAGGGGATGGCCTACCTGGCGACTGTCGCCGACCGTGGCGGCCGGCGGAAGATCGTGCTCGGAGGGCATGCGCCCGCCGAGATGGTGCGCGCGTTCTTGGAGTCCTGGGCGCCGCGCGAGGGACTGGTGGACCTCTACGGCGACCCCGCCCGCGGCTTCGCGGGCGGCTACGTCGCGGTCATCAAATGACGCCCGGCGCATGCCGGGCCCACCAGGAGGAGAGACCGGGCGCCCAGGGAGGACAGACTATGGCTCAGCTATGGCTCAGCAGGGAGGATAGATGACGGCACGGACGGACAGAGGCATCTACCTGCGCCTGCCGCCCGGTCTACGGGAGCGCGTGGACCGGGCGGCCGCAGAGGAGGCGGCCCGGCGCGGCCGGCCGCTGACGGTGCAGCAATGGATCCGAGAGGTGCTGGAGCGTGCGCTCCAGCAGAAGGATCGCGATGCCAGCCGCGACTGATGCGACGATCGCCTGCGCGCGCTGTGGCAGGGAGCGCGCGACGCGGCTGACCGCCAAAGGCGCCCCGCGCCTGCCGACGGCACCGCTCGCGCGAAGGCCTTTCTACGCGCCGGGGTGATCCCAAATGCGATCACCGCGGCGAGGTAGCTGGTGGGATCGAGCGGGTGAACCGGGCCCGCTCCAGCATCGAGGTGGGGTACGCGGCCATCATGCCGCCTGCTCCCGACTGTCGGCGGCTCCGCGTAGCATTGCGGCCGCGCGCAGCGCGCGGATCTCATCCTCCGCGTCCCGCAGCAACGCTGCCCACGACTCGCACGCCACGACGGCGCGCTCCTCTCCGCGGCGCTGATGCCGGCGCAGGTACAGCACGGCGCACCGCAGGCGGTCCAGAATGTCATACGCGTCACGCTGCGTCACGTTGCCGCTCCACGCTATCGAACCGGGTGTGCTCCGGGTGGAAGTAGAGCTCGACCGTACCGGTCGGTCCGTTCCTCTGCTTTGCGACGATGAGCTCGGCGCTGTGGTCCGGCGGCTCGCCCGGTTTGGGACGCTCGTAGTACTCCGGCCGGTACAGGAACAGCACCACGTCCGCATCCTGCTCGAGCGACCCGCTGTCGCGCAGGTCGCTGAGCCGCGGCCGGGCGTCTGTGCGGCTCTCCGGTGCGCGCGAGAGCTGGGACAGCGCGAGCACCGGGCAGCCGAATTCTTTCGCGGCCTGCTTGAGTCCGCGCGAGATGCTGCTCACTTCCTGCACGCGGCCCTCGTTCTGGGCCTCGCCGCGCATGAGCTGGAGGTAGTCCACGGCGATGAGGCCGAGCCGCTCGCCGGCCTGCATCTCGATGCGGCGCGCGAGCGCCCGCATCTCGGTCACGCCGAGCGTGCCGCTGTCGTCGATCCAGAGCGGCGCCTCGGCGATCTCGCTGGCCGCCCATGCCAGCTTGCGCGACGCCTCCGGGTCCATCTGCCGGACCGCGCGCCGCGCGTCGATGCGGGCGACGATAGACAGCATCCGCGTGACGACCTGTACGCTCGACATCTCCAGCGAGAAGAAGACCGCCGGCCGCCGCTCGCGGATGGTCACGTGCGCCAGCATCTGCACTGCGAGCGACGTCTTGCCCATGCTCGGCCGCGCGGCCAGGAGCCACAGGTCGCCCGGCTGCATGCCCTGCGTCATGCGGTCCAGGTCCGGGAACCCGGTCGCGAGCCCGCGTTCGCCGGCCTCGATGGCCTCGAGCGTCGGCATGACGAGGTCCCGGACACGCATGACGCCGTGGTCGTACCGCCGGTCGGCCACCGCTCCGATCCGCGCCATGGCGAGGTCCACGAGGGCCGCAGCCGGCATGCCGTCCGTGCCCGAGGCGGCGCGCGCGATGTCGCGGCCGGCCGCGGCCAGGTCTCGGAGCGTC
>DASVDH010000122.1:0-21865 GCA_036381195.1 Longimicrobiales bacterium
GGCACGCTGTTCCTCCAGACGGGTGACATGAGCGAGAAGGCGGTCGGCTACACGACGATCGGCGGCGACCTCGAGGGCGCGTTCTCGCCGATCGCGAACGTGCCGAAGACCGTCGTCGTCGCGCTGCTCGAGCGGCTGCACCGGCGCTTCGGCTTCCAGGGCATCCGCATGACGCTGGACACGCCGGCCGGCCCGGAGCTGGCCGCGGAGCAGACCGCGGAGGCGGAGCTCATGCCGTTCGAGATCCTCGACGCGTGCCTCGCGCTGTTCGCGGGCGAGAAGCTCTCGGCCGCCGAGGTCGCCGACGCGCTGCCCGACCTCTTCCCCGACCGCGACCCCGCCGAGCTGCGCGCGCACGCCAGGCGCTTCGCCTCGATGTTCACGCGCTCGATCTACAAGTGGGTGCAGGCGCCGCTGTCCGTGCACGTCGGCGCGCTGGACCTCGAGCGCGAGCGCGCGCTCCAGCTCCCGGTCGTGCAGCAGAGCGAGTGGGGCGAGGTCGAGGGCGGAGAGGCGGCGCACGGGAAGAAGCCGCGGAAGCGCGCGGCCGCGTCCGGCGATGATGCCCGCGCGCGCGAGCGGCGGGCCGGCCGGGCCGGGCGCACGGCGGGCAAGCGGGGAGGCAAGTGAAGGGGCGCCCGTAGCGCGGCCCGATGCGCGGCGCGTGGCGGCGCCCCTTGCGGTACACGGCTCCGTTGCCCTACGTACCAGCCGACGGCCACGGGCCGGTGCCCGGCAGGGCTCCGCGCCGCACGCATCGCCGGCGAGCATGGAGTGCAGGCGCCGCTGTCCGTGCAGGTCGGCGCGCTGGAGCTCGAGCGCGAGCTTGCGCTCCAGCTCCCGGTCGCGAGGAGTACCTCGAGCTCGCCCGTGCGCAGGAAGTCGTGAGCACGGAGTGGACGTCCCTCCCAACCCTGCAGCCCGGAGCGCCCCATGCGCACCCCGCTCCTGGTCCTGCTCGCGTGTGCCACCGCCGCGTGCGGCGCGGACACGCCCGCACGCTCGACGCGGACCGCCGCGGTCGACACGGTGAACGGCGTGGAGCGCCTGAGCTACCCGGCCGATCCCGCGACCCCGCTCGCGTGGCGCTTCGACACGCTCGCCGTCATCGGCGGCACGATGGTCGCTGACGAGAACTACCAGTTCGAGGGCGTGAGCCGCGATCGGCTGGCGGGGAATGCGCAAGGGCACCTGCTCGTGCTGGACGGCCAGGGCAAGCGCATCCTGCGCTACGACTCGACCGGCATGTTCGTGCGCAGCTACGGCCGGGAGGGCGGCGGGCCGGGCGAGCTGCGCCTGCCCATCTCGATCGCGCTCGGCCCTGGCGACTCGCTCTGGGTGCCCGACATGATGAACCGCCGCATCACCATCTTCGACGCGGCGGGCGGGGGCAGCCGGAGCATCAGTGGCGCCGATGAACACGGCTTGAGCGTGTCCAACGTGAGGCTCGGCGGCGGCAGCTATTACCGGACCGGCGAGATGTTCATGGCGGGCGCGAACGCGGATGGGCAGGAGGTACCGCCCGTTCCGCTCGTGCGCTACACGCCGGACGGCATCCCGCTCGACACGGTGTGGCGCCACCAGCCGCCGCCCATCACCGAAGTATGGTTCGAGCTCGCCGGCAGGCGTGTCACGGTTGAGATGGGGCCTGCGTTCGCACCGGCGTTCCGCTGGGCGCCGCTCTCCGACGGGCGCGTCGTCGTCTCAGACAGCGCGAACTACGTGCTGCACATCATCCGGCCGGACGGCACGATCGAGCGCACGATCCGCCGCGACCCGCCGGCCCGCGCGACGACCGACGCAGACCGCGAGGCGGCGCGCGAGCGGGAGCGCAACCTGCCCGCTCCACGGCTCCCGGGCATGCCGGCGGATGCGCAGGTGTTTCGGAGCATGAGGGCCGAGAACATGACGTTCGCGGCGACGATCCCGCGCGTCACGGCGCTGCTGATCGACCCGAAGGACCGCATCTGGGTCGGCGTTTCGGTGGATGAGCCGGAGAAGACCGAGCGCATCGACATCTACGACGCCGCCGGCCGCCTGCTCGGCGAGATCCGCGACCCGGCCTTCTTCCCGGACCTGCTCTACGGCCCGGACCTCGCCGCGCTGCTCACGAAGGACGAGTTCGACGTGCAGCAGGTGGTGGTGATGAGGGTGGTGGAGTAGGAGACCTACTCCACCACCTCGTACTTCCACCCGCGGATCGCTCCGGGCATCGCCAGTAGGGCGCTGAACTCCACGGTCTCGCCAGCGGCGGGCACGCGCACTTCCACATCCTCGGCCACCTCGACCGCGCCGCCCTCGCCCAGGATGCTGAGCCGCAGCCGGACGCTCTGCCCTTCGGCGAGTGTCAGGTTCTCCAGCGTACCGCCCATCCTGATGCCCTCCCCCTCGCGCGCGAGCCCGATGTCGTAGACCTCGAAGGGGATGGCCTCGAATTCCTGTGCCACCCGCGTGAGCTCGGACTCGAAGCGCTGCTTTTCCCGCTGATCGCTGGACAGCTCGCCCAGACTGCGGTAGGCGTAGGCCGCCATGCGCAGGAGGTCGCGGTTGTTGGGATCGAATGCGCGCGTCCGCTCCGCCGCGCGGAGGAGCTCCTCGAGGATGGGCTGGACCTCCGCCCGCCCCTCCCCCTGCGCCCCGCCGGTGGAATCGGCCAGGAGCTCCTGCGCCTGCCGGTACAGGGACTGTGCGAGGTTGAAGTGCGCATCACGCGACACGTCGTTGAGCGCGACGGCCCTGCGGAACGCTTCCGCCGCGCCGTCGTAGCGGCCTGCCTCGTACAGCGCTGCGCCGATCTGGAAGAGGTGCTCCTCGCCGAGGTCCTCGCGGCCGAGGATCTCCTCGTACAGCCGATCGCCCTCCTCGCCGCCGACCGCCTGCGCGAGCCCGATCATCGCCGGGAGATGCCCGGGGTGCTGCTGGAGGAACGCACGGTAGATCGGCTCTGCCTCGGCTTGCCGGCCCGCCGCGGTCAGCAGCCGTCCCAGCTCCTGGAGCGCTTCCGACTGCCGCGTCTGCCACTCGGCCCGCTGCTCCTCATTCGCCTCCTCGGGCGCGCCGGCCAGGAAGACCTCGAGCGCGGCGCGGTACGCGTCGATCGCGCGGTCCGGCTCGCCCTGCTGCGTGTACAACCAGCCCAGCACCACCAGCGCGTAGGGCCACTTCCGGGAGAGCCGGTCCGCCTGCTCGAACAGCGCGATGCTTTCCGAGAGGCGGCCCGCCTGGTACAGCTCGGCTGCCAGGTTGTAGGCGCGTGCCCACGCGGCCTCGCGGTCGGACACGAGCTCGTTCGCGTACGGGGCGTGCAGCCGCTCCGCGTACCGGAACGCCGAGTCCGCGCCCGCGAAGTCGTCCAGCCCGGCGTATGCCCGCCCGGCCATCAGCCAGGCCGTCGGGTTGTTCGCGTCTTCCCGCACCGCTTCCAGCGCCGAGGCCAGCGCATCCCGGAAGTGACGGGCGCGCTGCGCCGAGTCGGCCTCGAGCATGGCCAGGCCGATGGCGCGCTCGGCCGCACGGGTCGCCCGGTTGTGGCCGGGCCGGTCCTGCGCCTGTGCCCCCGGCGCCGCAGCTCCAGCCGCCATCAGCGCCAACGCGCACGCCGCGAGCCGGCGGGCGCCAGCGCCCCGCGAGATCCTTCGAGCCACAGTCCTCGCTGCTCCTGTCAAGGGGATAGGGGTGAGAGTCGTCAGGATAGCACGCGGCCGGGCCGGCGGACAAGGCGGCCGCGGCCTCCGGCAGGCCGCCGGCCCGCCAGCGGGCCCTGCCCCGGGCTCGCTGGCGGGCCAGCGGCGGCGGGCGGCTTGCGGGAACGTCTGACCGGAACCCTCGAAGCCCGTGGCGCCTCTGCCGGGCCCCGCGGCGGCGGGCCTCAGCCGCGCCCCCGGAGCGGCGACCTGCTCACCGGGCCGCCGGGCGACGGGCCGCCGGCAGCCGGGGCAACGGTCCGCTGCCGGGCGGCCGGCGGCTTCCGGGGCCCCGGTGCAGCCGGCCGCGGGCGGGTCCCGGGGCGGCGCCCCGCCGCCGTCCCCGAAGACGGCCCGCAAGTGTCATGACACCATTTAGTTAGAGTGGTGTATGAGGGCTACGACCCGTAGTACCAAGCCAAAGTTGGACCCGAACGATGAAGTTCACGCTAGACCTGAGACAGCGCCACGCGCTGATGGAAGCTGCCGCCGCGACCACGGACCGCCACCACTGGAGGCGGATCCGGGCCCTGCTGCTGCTCGCGGAGGGCAGGAACGTGACGGAAACGGCGCGCGCCCTCGGGACGACGCGCCAGAGCGTCTACAACTGGATCCACAGCTACCGGCAGAACCCCGGGCCCGAGGGCCTGGCCGACCGGCCGCGCCCCGGCCGCCCGCCGCGGCTCTCCTCGGCCGACCGCGCGGTGCTCCGCCGCCTGCTGGACCAGGAGCGGCCCGCGGACCACGGGTACGACGCGCCGCAGTGGACGGTCCGCCTGCTGCTGGCGCAGCTCGAGCGCGAGCGCGGCGTTCGGCTCAGCGGCGGCGCCCTGCGGCGGACGCTGCACCGCATGGGGTACCGCTGGCAGGGCGACCGCTTCACGCTCGAAGCCGAGGCCGAGCGCAAGGCCGACAAGGCGCTCCAGACCGCGGCCTGAGGCGCGGCCCGGGCCGGCTCCCGCCCGGCCGGCGCCCGGGGACACCGGCCCCGCGCGGCGCCACCGGCCGGGGCGGGCCGGCGGAGCCGCCTGCATGTGCCTGGCCGTCGGGCTCGCCCGCATGCCGGGCTCGGGGCCGCCGGACCCGGCCCTCCCGGCTGAGAGGTGAGCCGCCCGGCGAGGCGGCGCGTGATCCCCGTGTAGCGGTGCTCCGCGAGTTCCGCTGGGGCGAACGCGTCGCCCGGCGAGCCGGTGCGTCTGGCCGCGCGTGTCCCGGCCTGGCCGACGACGGCGGCGCAGCGCCGCGGCTCGGGCGTCGCGCCGGGCATGCGCCCGGCGCGACGGGCGGCCGGCCCCGTCAGCGCATCTCCACCTCGTCCACGAACAGCTCGAACCCGCCGGGGCTGGGGCCGCCCACGATCGCGATGCCCATCACGTCGGAGCCGTCGGTCCCGCCGAACGTGGACCACGGGAATGCGTGCTCCTGCCACTCCGGCCCGGCCGTGAAGCTCGCCGACGCCGGCACCTGGCCGCCGCGGCGGGTGAACACGAGCACGCGGTAGGTCGCGCCATCTCCCCGGGCGCGGAAGGCGAGCCCCTTCGCCGCCGAGAGGTCCGCCGGCGTCATGGGCGGCGAGGCCGGGAAGAACATGGCGCCGGCCCAGGCGAACGGCAGTCCGGGCGCGACCTCGCCCGTGATGCGCAGCGCCCGCGCCGTGCCCCCCGCCCCGCCCTCCACCACCTCCAGCCGCGCCGTTGACTTGCCGCCCATCATCGCGTCCGTCGTCTCGACCCAGCGCGTGCCGAAGACGGTGCCGAGGCCGCCGTCGTCGAAGCCGCTGACGAGCGCATGGCCGCCCGCGAGCGCCGCGGGCGCCGCCGCCTTCGCCTCGGCGGCCGCGAGCGCAGCCGCGACCCGCTGCCGGTACGCCTCCCGGTCCACCGGCCGGCCCGCCTTCCACACGCGCTCGATCGCGCGCGTCGCCGTGATGTCCTGGAGCGGGTTGCCCGCGACGAGCACCAGGTCCGCGCGCGCGCCCGGCGCGATCCGGCCGCGACCCTCGAGCCGGAACGCGTCGGCGGCGGACGACGTCGCCGCCCGCAGCGCCTCGAGCGGGCTCAGCCCGCCCTGCACCAGCAGCTCCAGCTCGCGGTGCAGGCTCGCGCCGTGCGTCGTGCCCGGGTTCGGCGCATCCGTGCCGGCGAGGATGCGGACGCCCGCGGCGTGCAGCTTGGCCAGCGACGCGCGGGCCGCGGCGAAGCTCGCCGGCGCGCCCGGCCTCACGGGGAACGCGCGCTCGAGCGACGCGCGCGCGTCCGGCTCGACGAACGGCGCGACCCGCGGATCCCCGAGCAGCGCCGCGCCGCTCGGCGTGCCCGTCACCGACTCCAGCACGGTCATCGTCGGGACGACGAACGTGCCGCGCGCCGCGAGCTCGCGTGCGAACGCGTCGTCCGGCACGCTGTCCACCCACAGGTGCACCAGCGCGTCCGCGCCGGCCCGCGCCGCCGCGCGCGCATCCGCGAGCCGCGCCACGTGCACGACCGCCAGCTTGCCGCGCGCGTGCGCCGCCTCGACCGCCGCGCGCAGCGTCGCCTCGGAGATCGTCGGGAACGAGACGCCGTACGCCGAGCCGTCGTCGACGATGATCTTGATCCAGTCCGAGCCCTCCGCGATGCGCGCGTCCACGAACGCCTGCGCGGACTCGGGCGCGCTGAGCGTCGGGATCGGCAGGCCGTACTCCGTGCCGTGCCCGCCCGGCGCGGTCACGACCGAGCCGGCGGAGAAGATGTCCGCGCGCCCCGCCGCGCGGCCCGCCTCCTGCTCCGCGCGCCAGCCCGCCACGAGCTGCGGCGCCGTGAACATGTCGAGCTGCGTCCCGACGCCGAAGACCAGCGCCGCCTCGAGCGCCGCGGGCGTGAACGTGTGCGAGTGCGCGTCGAGGAGCGCCGGGAGCAGCGTGCGGCCCGCGCCGTCCACCACCGCCGCGCCCGCCGGGACCACCACGTCCGCGCCGACCGCGGTGACGCGGCTCCCGCGCACGACCACGGTCGCGCGCTCGTGCACGCGCTCGCCGTCGAACACCCGCACGTCGCGGATGGCGAAGACCGTGTCCTGCGCGGGCGGGCCCTCCGGCGCGGCCGGCCCCGCCGGGGCCGCCTGCGCCTGCGCCGGTAGCGCCTGGGCCGGTGGCGACTGACCCGACAGCGTCTGAGCCGGTCGCATCTCAGCCGCCAGGACATGAGGCGGTAGGGCCTGAGCCGGCAGCGCCTCGGCCGCCGGCGCCAGCGCCATCAGCGGCAGGGCGGCCAGCGGGCCGGCGCCCGCCGCGGGGTGCGCCAGCGCCAGGTACGCCAGCGCGCCGGCCACGCGTGCCCGGGCCGCCGGCATCGAGGCCTTCACCGCCGCGGCCAGCCCGGCGGCCGCCGGGCCACGGGACCAATGCCACGCGCTACGCCTCATCGGTGCCCTCCCCATCGTAGAGGAAGACGTCCTCGATCCGCAGCCCGAAAAGCCGCGCGATCCGGAACGCGAGCGGCAGGCTCGGGTCGTAGCGCCCATTCTCCAGCGCGTTCACCGTCTGCCGCGAGACGCCGAGCCGCTCCGCCAGCTCGAGCTGCGACCAGTTCCGCTCGGCCCGCAGCACCCGCAACCGGTTCCTCATCGTCGTGCTGGTCCCCGCGCGTCCACGCGCCCGGCCCACGCCTCGCCGCTCGACGCCCGCCGGCCACGCGTCGCCGGTGCCGTCGCCTCGGCGTGCGCGCGGAGCCACAGCGAGCTGGCGAGGACCGCCAGCGCGTACGCCGCCATGGCGGCAAGGAACTCCGCCAGATAGCGGCGCTTCGCCTTCCGGTGGGCGCTCGTTTCGGGCATCGTCATCTGCATGCGCGCAGCCCCCTTCGCCGATTCGCCGCGAGGCCCTGGACCCCGAGCTCGGCGGCGCGAATGGCCGGTTCTCCATCGCCGCCCCGCAGGGCGTGGATTCCCACGCGGCCGGGCGCTGAATGTGCAGTTAGCTTGTCGGATCGTCAAGGAAGCTTGTCGTCGCGCGCGGGCCACCGACAACCGCGTGGCCGTGGCTGGACCGCGCTCGAGGGGCCCGCGAAACCTCGCCCGCCCGCGCGCTCAGGAGCGCCCCCAGCCGCAGGAAGGCCGGCCCTCCATGGCGCCCCGCCGAGCGCCGCCACGACCGGGCAGGTGGGGTCGTGCCGCGAGGCAGGACCGCGCCGCGGAGGGGGACGGGCCGGCAGGATGGCCGCGGCGCGACGAGGCGACCCGGCGAGGGGCTGCCGGATTGATGACGAGACGCTCGCCGAGTTGGTCGGATCGCTGCGGCGGGACGGGCTGCGTCGCGAGGCCCCCCGCCCGCGCGCCCGTCCTACGGCGCCAGGATGCGGAGCCGCGGAAAGTACGTGCGGTAGCGCGTCGCGTCGCGCGTCAGCAGGCGCAGGCCCGCGACGGCCGCGTGCGCGCCGATGTAGAAGTCGGGCAACGGCGAGCGGCGCCCGCCGCCCGCGCGGCGGTAGGCGAGAAAGCACTTGCCGGCGAGGAAGCCGGCCTCCCAGGGGAGCGGGTCGCGGCGGAACATCGTGGCCGGCAGGGCCTCCTCGAGCTCCTCGACTCGCTCGAACCGGACCGAGACCTCGGCGTAGATGATCGGGTTGATCACGAGCACCGAGCTCTCGGCCGCCTCGGCCAGCGCCGCCGCGGACCAGTCGTACCACTCCGGGTCGCGCGTGAACAGGTCCAGCAGGACGTTGCTGTCCACCAGCGTCCCGCTCATTCCTCGCCCCGGGTCAGCGCCAGGATCTCGTCCGTGCTCATCCGGACGCTGCCGCGCCCGGTGAGGTGGTCCACGATCGCGCGGCCGCGGCGCCCGCCGCCGCGGGCCTTGCGCAGGATCGCGTAGCCGTCGGCCGCCTCGAACTCGACCTCCGTGCCCGGCAGCAGCCCGAGGCGCTCGCGGATCTCCATTGGAATGGTCACCTGTCCCTTGGCCGTGATCCTCATCGCGCCGCCTCCTGTGGAGTAATACCCTTGCTGGTAAGAGTACTACTCCGAGCGGCGGCGCGCAAGCCCCGCGTGCGCCGGCGCGCCGGAACGGGCCCGAGACGAGGCGCCGCAGCAACGGCCTCAGCCGGCTGCGCGCGCGCGGGCCCGGGCCGGCCGTCTGCGCAGCCGGAGCACGATGCGCAGGCCAAGCAGCAGCGCGAGCACGGCGGCGTAGCGGAGCGGCCGGCCGATCGCTGGCGCCTTGACGAGCCAGAGGAAGTGCAGCACGCCGAGGCCGGCCGCGACGTACACCAGGCGGTGCAGCCGGCCCCAGTTGCGGCCGAGCCGGCGGATCGCGGCCCGGGTGGACGTTGCGGCGAGCGGGATCAGGAGCAGGAACGCCGCGAAGCCGGCGGTGATGTAGGGCCGCTCCGCGATGTCCTCGATGATTGCGTCCCAGGCGAAGAACTGGTCCAGCACGATGTACGTGAGGAAGTGCAGCACGGCGTAGGCGAAGGCGAAGAGCCCGAGCGGGCGGCGGAGCTGCACGGCCTGGTTCCACCCGGTGAGCCGCCGCACGGGGGTCACGGCGAGCGTGGCGAGGAGCAGGGTCAGCGCCCAGCGGCCGGTGCGGTGCGTCACCTCCTCGATCGGGTTGACGCCGAGCCCGCCGGTGAACGCATCCTGCGCGAGGAGCGCGGCCGGCGTGAGGCACAGCACCCAGAGCAGCGGCTTCACGACGAGGCGCAGCACCTTCGGCGGCACGCGCGGCTCGCGGCGCGGCCGGGGCGCGCGCGGCGCGTCCGGGGAAGGCGCATTGCGCGACGCCGACATCGCCTTCGCCGCCTCGCCTCGCGATCCCGCCCGCTGCTGCACCGGCTCTCTCCTCACCCGACGGCTGGTCCTCCCCCGCCCTCGCCCGAGGGGGGTGAGGGGCGGGAGCGCGCCCCCGCCCCGGCCCGGGGAGGCGGGGCCGGGATGGACCTCAGAAGTACCTGCGCAGGTCCATGCCCGCGTACAGGTGCGCGACCTGTTCCGCGTAGCCGTTGAACATCAGCGTCTCGCGGCGGCGGAACTCGCCGATGCGCCGCTCGCGCTTCTGACTCCAGCGCGGGTGATCCACGTTCGGGTTGACGTTCGCGTAGAAGCCGTACTCGTGGGGCGCCGCCTTCATCCAGGTCGTGCGCGGCTGCTCCTCCACGAACCGGATCTTCACGATGGACTTGATGCTCTTGAACCCGTACTTCCACGGCACGACCAGCCGCAGCGGCGCGCCGTTCTGGTTGGGCAGGTCCTTGCCGTAGAGCCCGGTCGCGAGCAGCGTGAGCGGGTGCAGCGCCTCGTCCATCCGCAGCCCCTCGTTGTACGGCCAGTCCAGCACCGGCCGCCGCTGCATCGGCATCTGCTCCGGGTCGTGCAGCGTGATGAACTCGACGTACTTCGCCTTCGATGTCGGCTCGACGCGGCGGATCACGTCCGCGAGCGGGAAGCCGCGCCACGGGATGACCATGGACCACGCTTCGACGCAGCGCAGCCGGTAGACGCGGTCCTCGAGCTTGTGCGGCTTGATGAAGTCCTCGAGGTCGTAGACCGCCGGCTTCGCCACGTGCCCCTCGATGGCGATGGACCACGGCCGGGTGCGCAGCGTGTGCGCGTTGCGCGAGGGGTCCTCCTTGTCGAAGCCGAACTCGTAGAAGTTGTTGTAGGTCGTGATCGCCTCGTAGGAGGTGAGCTTCTCCTCCTGCCGCCGCTGCGGGCGCGGCCGCGCCAGCTCCGCGCCGACGAGCAGCTCCGGGTCGAGCGCAGCCGCCGCCGCTCCAGCCGCCAGCGCGCCCACGAACGCGCGGCGGTTCAGGTAGACGGATTCCGGCGTGATCTCGGAGGAGGGGATGTCGTCCGGGCGCTTGATGAGCATGGCCGTGCTCCGTGGCTCGCGGGTTGAATGGCCGGCGGGACCGTTCCTAAACCAGCGGCTGCGGCCGATGGTTCCCTCGAATGGGCCCGGGCGAACTCCTCAGCCCGCCAGCCGCTCCGCCGCTTCCGCGACCAGCACGCGCACGTGCGCGGGCTCGAGCACTTCCGCCTCCCCGCCGTACTGGAGCACGTGGCGCACGATCCAACGCACGTCGGCGACGCGGTGGCGCACGACGATGCCGCCGTCCGGCTGCGGCTCGTGCTCGGTACGCTCGGCGAGCCAGCGCGCGATGCGCGGTGAGTAGCGGACGACGACCTCACTGTCCTCGTCCGCGCGGTAGAGCCGGCCGTCCGGCGCGATCCACGGCCTCGGGTCGAAATCCTCCGGGACGGTGAAGCGCTCGCGGTCGAGTTGGGCGGACAGCATCCGGTCCACGCGGAACAGCCGCGGCGCATCACGGTCCGCGTCGTGCGCCAGGACGTACCACTCGCCTTCGGCGTGCAACAGCATGTACGGCGCGATGCGCCGCTCCTCCGGCGCCGCCGCGCCCTGCTTGAGGTAGACGACGACGCACCGGCAGCACTCGCGGGCCGCGTCCGCGAGCACGCCCAGGACATCCGCATCCGGAACCAGGGCGAGGGTGAACGCGGGGGAGGGGGCGCGAGCGGGCGCCGCCTCATCGCGGTACGCCGGGTCGTACTTCCGGCGCAGCTCCTCACGCGTTCGCGTCCCGCCCGCGGATGCCCCGACGTGTTCCGGCTCCGGCGGCGGTGCGAGGTCGCGCTCGAGTCGCGCGGCGAGCGCGAGCAACTCCGCGCGCCGATCCGCGCGGGTCTCGGCCGCGAGCGCGCGCAACCCCAACCCCAGCGCCAGCGCCTCGAGCGGCGAGAGCCGCGCCGGCCGCCGGAACTCGCCCGTCGTCCACACGGTCACGCGCCCGTGTTCGAGGCCGACCTGCAACTCTTCGGCGGGGCCGGCGGGGTGGTAATACGAGCGGGTGATCACCTGGTTGATCGCGTCCACCACCTGCTGCGGCGTGATGTCGAGCGCCGCGGCCAGCTCGTCCACCGATGCGCCGCCATCTCGCGCCGCGACCGGCAGGATGTAAAGGATGCGGGAGAGCAGGACCGTCGCCGGCTCAGCCATCGTCGCGCTCTCCCGCCTTGCCGGCGCCGGTCCGGTGCGCCGCCGCGATCTCCGCGGCCATTCGCCTCAACTCCGCCGCCAGCTCGGCCGGCGCCAGCACCTCCGCCTCGCCTTCCATCCCCAGGAGCCAGCGCACGAAGGGGTTCACCTGGACGACCCGGAAGCGCCGCACGGCCGAGCCGTCCGGCCGCGACTCGACCAGCTCGCCGTGACGGTTCCGCTCCGCGAGCAGCGATGCCGGGAACCGGAACAGCACGTCCGCCCAGACCGGCTGCTCGCCTTCCGCGCCCAGCTCCCACGCATTGCGGCCCGCGTAGTCCTCCAGCCGGAAGCTCTCCGGGATCTCGTAGTCCGGCGTGTTGGGCGACTGCTGGTTGACTTCGACGTCCTCCATGCGCCCGACCCGGAACACGCGCACGGCGTCGCGCAGCGCGTCGTGCCCCACGAGGTACCAGTGGCTGTGCTGGAACAGCAGACCGTAGGGCGCGACGTCGCGCTGCGTCTCCTCGTCCCGGTAGATGCCGCGATAGCGGAATCGTACGCGCTTGCGCGAGAGCAGCGCGTCCGAGAGCAGCCGCACGCGCTCCGTCAGCTCGCGCGCGCCCGGCCGCTCGACGAACAGGACCGGCGTGTCCGCGAACGCATCCGGATCCAGGTCGAAGGCGAGCTTCCGGAACGCGGAGCGCGCCTCCGGCGCCAGCGGGAACGAGGGAAGGTTCGCGACACGGCGCAGTGCGTCGAGCGCCAGCCGCGCCTCCTCCTCGGACAGATCGAGTCTGTCCATGCCCGCCGGCTCGCCGCCCGCCCGCGCCCCGGCCGATGCCTGGCCCTCGCCCCGGCCGAGCAAGCGCAGATAAGGCAGGTAGAAGTCCCGGCGCTGGATGCGGTAGCCCTCCAGCTTCTGCATGTTCACCGTGTACGTCAGCGTCTGGAGCGGGATGCCGTGCTTGCGCAACTCGTCCTTGTCGCGCTCGAACATCCGCCGTGCGCTGTCCCGCGCCGTCTCGTCCCCGGTCTTCCACTTCTCCGCGTATGCGGGGACGCCCTCCATGATCTGGTCCACGGTGACGGGCAGCCGCCGGCCCACGAGGAAGGCAATCAGGTCGAGCCAGCGCTGCGTCTTGCTGATGCGTGGGGTCATGTGCGCCTCGCGGCAGGATCTGCGCGATGGCGGCCGCGCCATCGCGGCCGCGCCCCGCCGACGGCAATCTCCCGTCGCCCTCCGACAGCCGCTCGCGTACGAGTATACCGCTTGCGACGGCGGCGCGAAATGCTGAACCGGCGCACGCCGCCCGCCGGGCCGCCTCAGCCGAGCCCTCCCCGGCCTCCGCCCGGGGTGGCCGGGGTTGGAATGCCGTTGATCGCCTCGCGCGTGCCCGCGTGCCGGCCCCGGCCGCCGTGCCCTGCCGTGGAAAGGGCTGCCGCCGGGACGCGCGCGGGCCTCGTCGTCACCACGTCGTGGCACGCCTGGGATGCGAGCGAGCCACGTCGTCGCCACAACGAACCACGCCCGGGCCACACCGGGCCCTGAGCACGTCGCAGCGGCGTGGCGGCTGGCTTGACGGGCGCGGCAGCGCGGGGTACTTTCTGACACAAAGTCCACTGCGCTACACCGCCGGCCCGCGAGAACGGGAGAGCGAGGCTTCCGAATGAGGCGACGATGGCTCGTGGTCCTGCCTGGAGCGGCGCTCGCTCTCGTCGCCGCGCTCGGCCTGCTCTGGCGCTCGGCTATCGAGAGAAACCGGTCCACGCCCGATGAGCCGTTCCGCATCGCCGGCAACCTCTACTACGTCGGCGCCGCCGGCGTCAGCTCCTTCCTGCTCACCGGGCCCGAGGGTCACGTATTGATCGATGGCGGGTATCCCGAGACCGCCCCGGCGATCATGGCAAGCATCGCCAGGCTCGGCTTCGACATCCGCGATGTGAAGGTGTTGCTCAACACGCACGCACACTCCGACCACGCAGGCGGCCTGCGCGCCCTCCAGGAGGCGTCCGGCGCGGAACTGTGGGTCAGCGAGGGCGATGCCGAGGTCATGGCAGCGGGCCGGAACGCGGCCGACCCGGCCCTGGGGCCGCTTCGGTTCATCGGCATCCTGGGATTCGGCAGATTTCCCCCTCCGCGCATCGACCACCGCTTCGGGGACGGCGACACCATCCGCCTCGGGCCGCTGGAGCTCACCGCGCACATCACCGCGGGCCACACGCGCGGCTGCACGTCATGGTCGTTCCCCGTACGCGATGGGGACCGTGAGTGGCTCGCCGTCGACATCTGCAGCCTCACGTTGTTCCCGCGCGTATCGCTGGTCGAGCCGGAGTCGTATCCGGGAATACGGGCCGACTTCGAGCGCAGCTTCCGCACCCTGCGGAGCCTGCCGGCCGACATTTTCCTGGCCTCGCACGCGGAGATGTTCGACCTGCATCGCAAGCGTCGCGAGCGCGCCAGCGCCGATGACCCCGCGAGTCCGTTCATCGATCCCGAGGGCTACCGCCGCTACATCGACAGAGCGGAACGGCGTTTCCGGGAAGTGCTCGCCGAGCAGCAGGGGCGCTCCTAGCGCCTCACCCCCATCCGGCGGGCTCGCCCGCCCCCCGCGGTGACCCCTTAACCTTCGACAAGTATGATGGTAGCGTGGCCCCCACCTGTCGAAGGATGAGGGGGAGATGGCCCAAGACGAACGGGCAGACATGCTCCAGGGCACGCTGGACCTGCTCCGGTGGTCGCGTTGAGGGAGGAGTGAGGCGCGGCGGACTGCGGAGCCGTCCGCCGGCCACCGCCTCAGCCGCCCTGCCCGTACACGATCAGCAGCCCCGTCAGGTAGATCGCGATCATCAGTACGCTGACCGACTCCAGCCGCGCGCCCGGAACCTTGCTCCGGTAGACCACCGCCCCGACCGCGACCGCCATCATGATGATCGCGACGAGCGCCGTCACGGCGTGGACCTCGCTGATGGCCGCGAGCAGGGGCGCGCGGCCGTGGGCGAGGTCCAGCGGCACGAGGATGACCATGTTGAACGCGTTGCTGCCCAGCAGGTTGCCGACGGCCAGGTCCAGCGCGCCCATCCTGACCGCGGCGACTGACGTGACCAGCTCCGGGAGCGACGTCGTCATCCCCACGAGCCACGTGCCGATGAAGCTCGTCGCGATGCCGGTGAGCTCCGCGATGCGCACCGCCGACGACGCGAACACCGGCGCCGCCACCAGGATCGCGGCGCTCGCCAGCAGGAAGCGGACGACCGCGCCGCCCAGCGACGGCAGCTCCGCCTCACGGCCTGCCGGCGGCGCGGCTTCCAGAGCGCCCAGCTCGATCGCCACCCCGGCTTCCCGCGCGACCGCGCTGTGCCGGAACAGCACGCGCGTGCCCGCCAGATAGCCCACGAGCAGCAGCAGCGAGCCCGGCCCGACGCCCAGCACCGTGGCCTGCGGCGCGAGCAGGATCGCGAGCGCGGCGATGGCGTTCAGCAGGATCGCGAGCGCCCCCGAGAGGGTGTGGTCCAGCGCCGCGCGCCGGAACAGCTCGGCGCCCGGCGGGAGCGCGATGCCCGCGAGGATCAGCATGTTCGCCATGCTGCTGCCGAAGAGGTCGCCCGCCGCCAGGTCCGCAGCGCCGATCCGCACCGCCGCGAGGTCCGTCGTCAGCTCGGGCAACGACGTGGCCGCCGCGAGGAAGATCGAGCCGACCCAGACCCGGCCGAGCCGGGTGCGCGCGGCGATCACGTCGCAGCTCCGCGCCAGCACGATCCCCGCCAGCACCACCGCGACGCCGCCCGCCATCAGCCCGGCCGCCGCGCGGACGAGCGGGCTCATCGCCGGCGACCCTCCGGGCTGCGCCGCCGCTCTGCCGCGTCGCCGCTGGTCATCGACGGGCGCATTTCGAGGTCGTGGTCCATGCCGGGACTGAACATAACGTGCGGCCGCCAACCGTGCTCACCGCACCTCGTCGCCGGCGGATCCCGGACGCGACGGTGATCGCGAACGGGCCGCCGTGGACGCCCGCGCAGCCCGCTCCCACCTCTTGACCCTGACGCAACGTAAGGGTTTATCCTTCCTGCGTGGCCACACGATCACGCGCTGGAGGGCAGGCGGCCGGATGCAACCGCAACGCAAGCGCTGGAAGGTCGGCGAGCTGGCGCGCGCGACCGGGCTGACGGTCCGCACGCTCCACCACTACGACCGGATCGGACTGCTGCAGCCGTCGGCGCGCAGCAGCGCCGGCTACCGGCTGTACGGGGAGCAGGATGTGGCGCGACTCCAGCAGATCCGGTCGCTGCGGCAGCTCGGGTTCACGCTCGAGCAGATCCGTGAGCTGCTGGACCGGCGTGGCGGCGACGGCGCCTCGCACCTGCGCGTGATCGAGATGCACCTCGCCCGGCTGCGCGAGCAGGTCCGGGCTCAGCAGCGGCTGTGCGACCGGCTCGAGCGGATCGCAAAGCGGCTGCGGGCGGCCGAGGAGGTCCCCGCCGAGGAGCTCATCCAGTCAATCGTGGAGATGACGATGTTCGAGAGGTACTACACGCCCGAGCAGCTCGAGCAGCTCGCGAAGCGGCGCGAGGCGCTGGGCGAAGAGCGCATCCGCGAAGTGGAAGCGGAGTGGCCGCGGCTGATGGAGGAGGTGCGCGCGGAGATGGAGAAAGGCACCGACCCGTCGGACCCGCGGGTGCAGGCGCTGGCGCAGCGCTGGCGTGCGCTGATCGAGGAGTTCACCGGCGGCGACCCGGGCATCGCGGCGTCGCTGAAGCGGCTGTACGAGCAGGAGACCACCGTGCACGGGCTGGACACGGCGGCCGTGCGCGCGATGGGCGAGTACATCGGCCGCGCGCTGGCGGCGAGGCGGGAAGGGGAGTCGCACGCGTGACGCGGAAGCGTCCGCCGGCCGGGGCTGACCCGGCCGGCTTTCGCGCTCCCTTCCGCGCGGCCGACCGGGTCGCCGCCGCCCCCGTTCGTGTTGGTGGGACTTGTCTGAACTACGGATCGAGGACTGCGAGTGAAGCGATGATCGCGAGAAATCGGCAGGATTTGTGGTGCACGGTGACGGCGGCGCCGGTTCGACCCTGAACGATCCGGCGGACCATGCCGGGCGCGCCGGGATGCTTCGAGGTCGAACCATCCGGGAGGCGGGCGCACTCCCTTCTCCGGTCGGTCCGAACCGGCAGGGCATGGTAACGGGAGGGTCTGACAGCGAGGGCCGGGGCGAGGGCGGGACGATGGTAAAGGCGGGGCCGGGGGCGACGGTGAGGGCGGCCGCGACGTGTCGGGCCGAGGCGGATCGCGCACTGGACGCCTCACCGGCATCGCTTGCGGGATTCGCCTCGCGTAGCGAGGGAGATCCGGCGGGCGTTGGACGCGCCGGCTCCGGCTGCGGGCGTCGTCTCGCCAGCGGGACAGGCCCGCTGGCCGAGGCGCAGGCCCGCCGGCCGCTCGCGGAGCGCCCGGGCTCGGGCGCGGGCGCCGATCCGCAGCGCCTCGCCCTGATTCGCTCGCAAGAGCCAGATGGTACAACATTGTACCATTCGGGCTCACCTCGGCGGGTGGGCGTCGTCCGGCTCGGGATCGAACGCCGCGGGGGCGGCCGGTAAACCCGGTCATGCACGGCGGCACGGGGCGCGCGGCGCGCGCGATCAGCCCCCTCGCGCCCCTCCGGGTCGCGTTCTGCGCAGCCGCACGGCGCGTGGCGGAGCGCACGGCCCGCCTGCCTTTGCAGCTCGATCCCGCAGTCCGCCTTCCTTGACACCTGGATCCCGCGGCGTCTACTCTGCGCCGACCCAGGAACGAAAACGGAGCCCGTGATGGACGACGTCGCGCGAGTCGGGCCGCCGGTTCCCGCCCGCAGGAGCGAGCGTCGCTCCGGGAGTCGCGTGCGCTGCCGGCGGCTCGCCCGCCCTGGATGGGTGAACGTCCTCGTCGCCGCTGGCCTCGCGCTCGCCGGCTGCCGCGCCGGCGTGGGCGGAGCCGGCGTGCGGACGCCCGCACCCACCCTCGCGCCGGATATCGAGAAGCGCGTCGTCGCGAGAAACGGGGTGGTCAGCGCGGCCCACCCGCTGGCCGCGGAGGCGGGCGTCGAGATGCTGCAGCGCGGCGGCAACGCCGTGGATGCCGCGGTCGCGGCGGCGTTCGCCATCGGCGTCGTCGAGCCGATGATGTCCGGCGTGGGCGGCGGCGGCGGGACGCTGATCTGGCTCCAGGAGGAAGGCCGCGCCGAGTACGTGGACTTCTACGCCGCCGCGCGCGCGACGGCGTGGCGCGGCGCGCTGCCGGACACGGGCAGGGCGAGCCTGCGCGAGGTGGGCGTGCCCGGCGCGGTCGCGGGGCTGCTGGAGGCGCACGAGCGCTTCGGCCGCCTCTCCCGCGCTCAGGTGATGGCGCCCGCGATCCGGCTCGCCGAGGAAGGGTTCCCCGTCTACCTCGTGCTCGCGGACGCGATCCGCGCGAACCGCCGCAAGCTGGAGCGGTTCCCGGAAGCGGCGCGCCGCTTCCTGCCGAACGGCCACCCGCTGGCCGTCGGCGAGACGCTCAGGCAGCCCGAGCTGGCCGCCACGCTGCGGGAGATCGCGGAGCACGGGAAGGCCGGGTTCTACGAGGGCGACGTCGCGGAGAGCGTCGTCGCCGTGCTGAACGCCGGCGGCAACCCCACGGCGCTCGCGGACTTCGCCGCGTACACGCCGCGCTGGAACAAGCGGCCCGTGTGCGGCACGTACCGCGGCCTGACCGTGCTGTCCGCGCCGCCGCCGCAGACGGGCATGCACATCGTCCACGCGCTGAACCTCCTCGAGCCGTACGACCTCGCCCGCCTCGGCTTGCCGACGCGGTCCGCCGACGCGTTCGACGTGCTCGCCTCCGCGCTGCGCGTCGCGGCGGCGGACCACGGCCGGCACAACGGCGACCCGAACTGGACGGCCGTGCCGGCCGCCGGCGTGACGTCGAAGGCGTTCGCGCGCACGCGCGCCGGGCTGGTGGGGACGGGGCGCGTACCCGAGCGCATCCCGCCGGCCGACGCCACGGCGCACGACGACGCGCCGCCGCCCGCGAGCTGCGCGCCGCTCGAGCCGTACGGGCCGGCGCCGGCGATCCGCACGGAGCAGGGCGACGACGGCGCGAACGCGAGCGCGGGCGCTGCGGCTGGCTTCGCGGCGGTGTCGGAGATCGAGGGCGCGCATGCCGTGTCCGGGAGCGTTATCGAGCACGGCGAGCCCGTCGCATCCGGCAGCGCTGTCGAGCATCGCACGCTGGTCGCATCCCGGAGTGTCGCCGCCCACGAGGCGCTCAGCGCCTCCGGGAACGTCGCCGCGCACGGCACGCGCATCGCGGCCGGTGGGCACGCGGGCGCCGTCGTCGTCTCATCCGAGATCCCCGAAGGCGAGACGACGCACATCTCCGTCGTGGATCGGGACGGCAACGCCGTTGCGCTCACCAACACGCTCAGCCCGTACTTCGGCTCGGGCGCGTGGGTCGCGGGGTTCTTCCTCAACAGCTCGGCGGTGGACTTCTCGCGCGCCGACCCGAACGCCCCCGCGCGCAGCGAGTGGCGCGTGCGCACCTCCACCATCTCGCCGACCATCGTGCTCGAGGACGGGCGCGTCCGCGTGGTGATCGGCGCGCCCGGCGGCGCTCGCATCCCCGGCTCCATCATCCAGGGGCTCGTCTACATGCTCGACTACGGCATGGACCCGCTCGAGGCGGTACGCATGCCCCGCATCTTCCCCTCCCCGAGCAGCCGCCGCGTCGAGGTCGAGCACGGCTACCCGGGCGCTGTGCTGGGCCGCGCCCGCGCGCTCGGCTGGGAGCCCACGCTGCCGGGCGATGGCTACGCGCGGCTGTACGTGGTCGCGCGCGTCGGGGACGTGTGGGTGGGCGCGGCGGATCCGAGGCATGACGGAGGGGTGCGGGGGTACTGAGCCTGGCCCCGCACCGCGTCCACCCCGCTCGCGCAGCGCCCGCCGCGCCTTCGCCGGCGACATGACCTCCACCGCCAGGTCCGGCGCGCCGCGCCAGAACCCGCGCGGCGGCCATGCGGCTGGGAAGAGCGGACGCGATCGGGCCTACGGGTTGAGATGCAAGAGCGGCGGGCTGCGTTTCGATCCCGCAAGCCCGCCGCAGCTCGAGCGCGAGGCCGGACGCGCCGGCGTCCCCGTCAGGAAGCGTGCGGCGCGAACCGCTGGGGCCGCGTGTTGCAGCGGCAGGTGTCGCACGGCGCTGGCAGGGGCCGGGCGAACGGGCCCGGAACCTCTCTGCACACCGCCTCCGCCGCGGCGGGGGCGGTCGCCTCCGGCGCGAAGATGGCATCGGCCTCGTCGAGCACGACGCGCTCGCTGACCTCGGTCCCCGCAGGCCTCGCCGCCTCTTCCCTCGCGTTCGTCTGGAGCGCCTCGGCGAGCGACACGACGGCGATCGAAAGGGCGAAGAGGAGCACCTTGCCCCTGTAGAGCCGCGGGGATGCGCGGAACCCGATCGTGCCGTGTGCTGCGGGACTCATGGTTCTGCCTCCTGGTCCACCGCCCCACGGGCGGCGTCGTTCCCGGCCCTCCGCGGATCCGCGGGCGCCGATCACCCGGCGACGGACGGGAGATCGACGCGTGGCCGTCGTTGATCGGCATTACGTGGATCGTGGCCTCATGGTTTCGGATGCTTGGAGGGTGGGGGAGGGTTGCCGCGCGGTGGGGCGAGGTGAGGGGCGTTGGCGCGGTCGGGTAGGAAGTTGTTGGGCAATACGTCCGCGGTGCAGCGCTCGCCATCGTTTGCGGGCGCCAGGCTGGTGGAGACCGGTCCTTGCGCGCTCGCCCAGGCTCCGGGCCGCTACGCTACCCTCCTCGCGATTCGCTCGGATCCGCTGGCGCAATCTCCCTCATCACCGCATACCCCTCCGGGCCAGCGCTGTCCGGCCCCGCTGTCAGTGGGGCTGCCTACGTTTCCAGCGAGACAACGCTCCTGCGCGTTCCCGGAGCCGGTTCCGGTCCTCGTTCCATTCACGAGCGGTCCGATGGTCGAGGTGGAGGGCTACAGCCGGCGGAACCACCCTCATTCCGTACACGAGTGGTGCGATGACGTCGTCGCAGACCCTCTACCCTTCGAGGGCGGCGCGTCGGCCGCCGCTCCACGATGGGGAGGACCTCCAGCTCTCGGCGGCAGAGCAGTGGGTCCGTCGTGGGGTTCCTGCTGACCAGCGATCGAGCATGACGGTTCCTGACATCCAGTTCAACGGCACGCGAGCGCTCGCAGGGGCTCGCGTGGTCGGCGAGATCCACCCTCCCTTGATGAGGAACGGAACGTTCCTCTACATCAACATGCTCACTCGCGAGCGCGGACACGCGCGCACGCGACAGGAAGCGTGCGAGGAGTTGCGGAGATCGATCATCGCGGCATACGAGCGCATTGCCCGCGTCAAGGAACGGCCTTCCTCGAGCCCCGTTGAGGCAGCGGGCGGAGGGCCGGCGGAAGTAGACAGGCGGGCACGCCTTCCGTATCTGGCGAATGCGGATGATGGTCCGCCGCTGATGATGTTCGGCAACCGGCGGCCTCCACGTCCGCCCCAGCCAGCGTCCGTGGGACAGTGCTGGAAGGAGGTGCCTGGGCGCTGGAAGGCCGCGAAGCCACGGAAGGCACGAAGGCCAAAGAAGGCACAGACCATGCGCGTGCTGGTGCGGTGCCGTTACTGCCAGGCGCTCGTGCGTAGGGATCGTCTCCAGCGGCATGTAACTCGACAGCATGCCGACCGGCTGCCGGGTACGTGATGCAGGAGGACGGGCGCCTAAAGATCGGAGGCAACACGTCCGAGAATACGATCGGGAAACGACGCTGACGATCTCGATTCCTAGAGCTCGGAGACGAAAGCAAACCAGCGAGTATTCTTTCTGAACCCTTCGACAGCTCATGGAAGAACGAAACACTAGCCAGATGCAGGCCAACACCATCGAATCCACGACAACCGACGGCCTCCAGCGCTACCCTGAGGCGGTGGTCGACACCGCGCTGGTCGCGCTCCTCGAATCGTCGGAGTCCTTCCGAAGCTGGTTTCTCCGGTGCGTGATGGCGGACGAGGAGACACCCGCACCGGACGTCGCGTTTCGCAGCGCCCGGCGGTCGATCTACCACGTGAACGGCGAGTCCGACGTCGTCGCCGAATGGAGCGGCACGGGCGGCGATGTGGTCGTTCTGGTCGAGAACAAGCTGAACGCCGGTTTCCAACCGGATCAGGGC
>DASVDH010000123.1:0-14864 GCA_036381195.1 Longimicrobiales bacterium
CGCGGCGAAGGACTACCTCGTGGGCTTCGGGCTGGACGCCTCGCGCTTCGAGGTGCAGACGTACGGCGAGTCGCGGCCGCTGGATCCGGCGAGCAACGAGCAGGCGTGGGCGCGCAACCGGCGCGCGGAGTTCCACATCACGGGCGGGGCCGACAACCTCGTGCTACCGCGGACCTCGGAGTGATCGGAGGGAAGAATGCGGCCGAGCGGCGCAGCGTTGCAGGGTAGGGCGGCCGCGCCGCGAAGGCGGGCGGGGCGGGCCCTGCCCGCGTGGCGCCATGCGTTCGTGGGGGGCACCGCCATCGTCGCGCTCGCGAGCGCGGGCTGTGCCACGAAGCGGGACGTGCGGGACTTGCGCGAGAAAATGGCGGCGATGCAGGCGCGCCATGACTCGCTGTTCCGGGCGTTGGCCGACCAGAACCGGGCGCTCATGGATTCCGTCCGCCAGGCCAACGAATTGATGCTCCGCGTGCGCGGCGAGCTGGGCAACCAGCTCGTCGCGATGGAGCGGCAGCTGATCCAGATCCAGGAGCTGGCGGGGCAGAGCCAGCAACAGCTCGCGAGTCTGCGGCAGCAGGTGAGCAGCCGGCAGCAGCAGCTCGCGGCGCCGCCCGCAATGGAGCAGCCGGCGAACGAGCCGGCAGCGGGCTCCGGGGCCGACGCGGAGCAGTTGTACCGCGTCGGCACGGAGCAGTTGCGGCGCGGCAACACCAGCGTGGCGCGGCAGGCGTTCGCGCAGTTGATGCGGGAGCACCTGACGCACGAGCTGGCGCCGGAGGCGCAGCTCCAGCTCGCCGAGACGTACTACCTGGAGCGGAGCTATGACCGCGCGCTGCAGGAGCTGGAACGAGTGCCGGAGGTGTTCCCCGGCACGCCAGCGGCGCCGCGGGCTCTGTACCGGGCGGGGGTGATCGCGGAAGAGCAGGGAAACATCCCGCGGGCGCGGTCGTACTTCCAGCGGGTGATTTCGGGGTACCCGACATCCGAGGAGTCGGCCATGGCGCGGGAAAAGCTGCGACGACTGTCCGACCGCTGAGGGCGGGCCGGGCTCGCGGCGCAGGCCTCCGGCGGTTCGATGCGCTGCCCCTACTGTGAAGGGTTGGAAGACCGCGTCGTCGACTCCCGCACGAGCCGGGAAGGCCGTGCGGTGAGGCGGCGACGCGAGTGCTTGGGGTGCGGCCGCCGCTTCACGACGTACGAGTACGTGGAGCCGCGGCCGCTCCAGGTCTTGAAGCGGGATGGCTCGTCGGAGCCGTACGACCGGCGCAAGCTGCGGCGGTCGATCCGTCTGCCGTGCGCCAAGAGGCCGGTGCCGCCGTCCGAGATCGCGGCGATGGTCGAGGAGATCGAGGACGAGCTGGGCCGCGCGGGGAAGGAGGAGGTGGAGAGCAGGCTGATCGGGGAGATGGTGATGGAGCGGCTGCGAAAGCGGGACTACGTGGCGTACGTGCGGTTCGCGTCGGTATACCGGAACTTCCAGGACCTGGATGAGTTCGCGGCGGAGCTGGCAGAGCTGAAGGCGCGGCGGGCAAGGCAGGCGCTGGACGAGGCGCAGGCGGAGCTGCCGCTGTAGGGCCGGGACGCCATGAGACCGAAGCTCGCACGCACGGCGGACCAGGAGATGCCGTTCCTGGACCACCTGGAGGAGCTGCGCTGGCGGATCCTCTGGAGCCTGGCGGCGGTGCTGGTGGGGACGGTGGTCGGGTTCATCGTGGTGGTCCGGTTCCAGGTGCTGGCGCTGCTGATCGCGCCGATCGAGCCGCTGCTGGAAGGGACCGAGCTCAAGTATCTCAGTCCCACCGACCCCTTCTTCATCACGCTGAAGCTCGCCGTCGCCGTGGGGCTGCTGCTGGCAGCGCCGATCGTCATCCACCAGGCGTGGGCGTTCGTCTCCCCGGCCTTGCTACCGCACGAGCGCCGGGCGATCGTGCCGTCGTTCTACCTCGGGCTGGTGCTGTTCCTGAGTGGTGTTGCGCTCGCCTATTTCGCGGTCCTGCCGGTCACGCTCGAGTTCATGATGGGGTTCCAGGCCGAGAGCTTGGAACAGAGCATCACGATCGGGCACTATATGTCGTTCGTGGTTCGTTTGCTACTGGCGTTCGGGCTGGTGTTCGAGCTGCCGGTGGTGATCCTGGTGCTCGCGATCGTGGGCGTGGTGGACTCGCAGATGCTCGCTTCGAAGCGGCGCTACGCGCTCGTGGCATCGGTCATCGTCGCGAGTGTGATCACGCCAGGTGATTTCGTGGTGCTCACGTTGTTCATGATGGTTCCGCTGGTCTTGCTGTACGAGCTGAGCATCGGCCTGGCCCGGCTGGTCGAGCGGCGGCGGGAGCGGGCGCTGGAGGCGGCTTGAGGCCGAAGTGGCTGCTCGGCACGCTGGCGCTGCTGGCAGCCGCCACGGCCTGGGATGCGGCTCCGGCGGCGGCGCAGGACACGGCTTCGGTGCCCCCAGCGGTGAGGGAGAGGGCGCTGCACAAGCTCCGGCTGCTGGAGCGCGCGCTGCGGCCGGACTCGGCCGGGCGGGCGGAGGAGGCGTCGGACAGCGGCGGGGTCGTGGCGCCGGCGGCTACGGACAGCGCCGCCGGGCAGGCCGCGGCAGGGGGCGTGGAGGTGCTGGGAGCACGGCCGATGAGCCCGCCGAGGAGCGACTCGATCATGGCGGCGCTGCTCGCGCTGGAGGGCTACACCTCGACCGACTACACGGGAAAGGGAGCACGCTTCGGCGCGGACAGCGGGCGTCTCGAGTTGCTGGGGAAGGCACAGGTCACACGGGGGCAAGAGAGCCTCACGGCGGACTCGCTGATCATGTTCAGCGAGCGGCGCAACGTGATGTGCGGCTACGGAAACCCCGTGCTGACGGGCGAAGGCAATCCGGTGAGCAGCGAGCAGGTGTGCTACTCGCTGAAGGAGCGGCGAGGCGAGGCGCTGCGGGCGACGACGACGTTCTCGCAGGGCGCCAACTGGATCGTGCACGGCGACCGGGTTTACACCGTGGAATCGGACCGGGCGTACGTGCACTCGGCCCTGTTCACGGACTGCGATCTGGAGGAGCCCCACTATCATTTCGCGGCGGAGCGCGTCAAGCTCGTGAACGACGATGTGCTCGTCGCGCGGAACGTGACGCTGAACTTCGGCGACGTCCCCGTCTTCTGGCTGCCGTTCCTGGTGCAGAGTCTCAAGCAGGGGCGGCGGAGCGGGCTGCTGATGCCGGTGTTCAGCGTGAACGACATCGTGCGGACGAGCGACGGCTACAACCGCAGGGTGGAGAACGTCGGCTTCTACTGGGCGATCAACGACCACCTCGGGGCGGAGCTGGCGCTGGATTGGTTCAGCAACAACTGGACGGCGCTGAACGGGTCGTTTCAGTACCGCTATCTGCGGCAGTTCCTCGAGGGATCGGTGAACGTGCGCCGGTTCTGGCAGCAGGACGGCGGGCGGGAGCTGACGCTGACGTCCAGCAACCGTTGGAGGCCCGGCGAGCGGACGTCGGTGCGGCTGGATGCGAGTTATGCGTCATCGAGCGATTTCGTGCGGCGGAACTCGTTCGACCCTCTGGAGCAGATACGCACGATCGACTCGAACGGCGGATTCGAGCATCGGATGGATTGGGGCAGCCTGAGCGTGGGGGCGAGCCGCAGGCAGTACCTCGACGACGGCAAGGTGCAGATGACGCTGCCGTCGGTGGGGCTGAGCATCAACAACGTGACGCTGTTCCGCGCGCCGACGAGCGAGGCGAGGTGGTACAACAACGCGACGTGGACGGGCAGTGCGCAGGCGAGGATCAGCACGATCGATGTGCGGGACACGATCCCGAACGCGCGTGACGAGACAACGCGGAGCGGGGGAATCAGGAGCACGTTCACGCTGGGCAAGTTCTCCTGGGGGCAGACGTTCGATGTGAACGAGCAGATCCGGCACGCGAAGCAGGACCTGGACCCGACGGACACCATTCCGGGCCCGAGCCGGGAGGCGCTGGCCCGGATGACATGGAGCACGGATCTGCGATACCAGCAGCGGCTGATCGGGACGAGCACGTTGGAGCCCGGGCTGTCGCTGCGGGGCGAGCTGGTACGGTCGGACTCGACGGGGCAGGAGCTGCTCGCGGGGCCGACGCGGCTGAATTTCGACGCGCGTCTGCGCACGGATATCTACGGCCTGTGGCCGGGTGTGGGGCCGTTCGAGCGGATCCGTCACAAGCTGACGCCGAGCGTGACGTACACCTATTCGCCGGCGCCGGCGGTGACGGACCGGCAGCGGGCGGTGTTCGGGCCGTCGAACGTGCGGGAGCAGAATCGCATCCAGATCGGCCTGAACCAGACGTTCGAGGCAAAGTACCGGGAGTCGCCGGAGGAGAGGGCGGCCCGGGACTCGGCTGCGGCGGCGGCGCAGGCGCAGGGGGGAACCGGTGAGCCGGTGGAGTTGCCGCAGCCGCGACGGATCACGCTGCTGGCGCTCTCGATGAGCGCGATCGCATACGACTTCGTGAAGGCGCGGGAGGACCACCGGGGCCTGGAGTCGGAGCAACTGACGACGACGGTGAGCTCTGACCTGTTGCGTGGACTGCAGCTCAGCTTCACGACCGACCTGTTCCGTCCGGACAGCAGCAGGCCGGGTGGGCGTGCGTTCGACATGCACCTGCGCGCTGTGAACGCCTCTTTCTCGCTCGACCACAACTGGTGGCTGTTCCGGCTGCTCGGCCTGGGCCTGGCGGACCAGGAGGCGGCAGAGCCCGTGGGGGCGGAGGCCGGAACGGAGCCGGCTTCGGAGCAGGAGGCGACGCCGGGGGAGAGCCGTGATCCGGGGCTCGGGCTGCTGGGCGGCCCGCGGACGTCGGCGCCTCCCCGCACGGGTGGAGTCCCGGGAACGTGGAACGCGTCGATCAGCTACAGCCTCTCGCGCCCGCGGCCGGGAGAGGGGGGCGCAATGGCGGGCAACCAGTTCCTGCGGGCGAACTTCACGCTGCAGCCGACGGAGTACTGGAGTCTGCACTGGACGACGAGCTACTCGATCACCGAGGGCAAGTTCGGGGATCACTATCTGACGCTGAGGCGGGACCTGCACGACTGGGAGGCGAACTTCGACTTCATCCGCGGGATCAACGGCAACTTCAGCTTCCAGTTCCGAGTGCAGCTGCGGGCGAACCCGGACATCAAGGTGGACTACGATCAGCGTGGCCAGCGGCCGGTGAGAGGACAGTGAACGCCGCTGAGGCGCCCGAACGCCGCGGAGTCCTCCCGCGGCGTTCTTTTTTCCGTCCTTGCGGCGCGGGCAGAGAACACGCGCCCCTGCGCCGCGGCTCCGGACGTCGGGTCGGATTTCGTGGACCTCCGGCGTTGCACACGGTGGGCGATCTCGGGCGCAAAGGAGCGCCGTCGCCGTCGCCCCCGCACCGGAGCACACCTTTGCGGCGGAAAGGATGGCCATGCATCTTTGCGGCCCGAGGAGGGTGACGGGATGGAAGAGATACTCGAGATCGGCGGCGGCCGCCTGACGCTGGAGGCGCTCGAGCGCGTAGCGGGCCCGCACGCGCCGGTGGTGCGGCTGGCGGAGGATGCGCGCGGGCGGGTGGAAGCGGCGCGCGCGGTGGTCGAGCGGGCGGTGAGAGCGGGCCGCGTAGCCTACGGGATCACGACGGGGTTCGGCGCGCTCTCGGACGTGGTGATTCCGGTGGAGCGGATCCGGGAGCTGCAGGAGAACCTGATCCGGAGCCATGCAGCGGGGGTCGGCGCGCCACTGCCGGAAGACGAGACGCGTGCGATCTTGCTGCTGCGCGCCAACGTGCTGGCGCTGGGGCATTCCGGCGTGCGGCCGGCGATCATCGACCTGCTGCTGGAGATGCTCAACCGGCGCGTCCACCCGGTGATTCCTTCGCGCGGCAGCGTCGGCGCCTCGGGAGACCTCGCCCCGTTGTCGCATCTGGCGCTCGTGCTGATCGGCGAGGGCCGGGCCAGCTATGGCGGGGTGGTGATGGAAGGCGGGGTGGCGCTACAGAGGGCGGGGCTGGAGCCGGTCGTGCTGGAAGCGAAGGAAGGGCTGGCGCTGAACAACGGGACGCAGGTGCAGGCGGGCATCGGCGCGCTGGCGTTGCTCAGGGCGGAGCGCGCGCTGGAGACGGCGGAAGTGGCCGGCGCGCTGAGTCTCGAGGGCCTGCGGGGGACGCCGGATGCGTTCGATGAGGCGCTTCAAGAGGTGCGGCCGCATCGGGGGCAGAAGGTGAGCGCTGCGCGGCTGCGCGCGCTGCTCGCGGATTCGGAGATCCGCGAGTCTCACCGGCACAACGATCCCCGCGTCCAGGACGCGTACTCGATCCGGTGCATGCCGCAGGTGCACGGCGCTGCGCGGCAGGCGCTCGGCTACGTGCGCGAGGTCCTGGAGGTGGAGGTCAACAGTGCAACGGACAACCCGTTGATCTTCGCGGATGGGGATCGGATCCTGAGCGGGGGCAACTTCCACGGGCAGCCGGTTGCGCAGGCGCTCGACATCCTGGCGATGGCGTGCGCGGACCTGGGGAGCATCAGCGAGCGGCGGCTCGCGAGGCTGGTGGATCCGGCGTTGTCCGGGTTGCCGGCATTCCTCACGCCGGAACCCGGGGTGAACTCGGGGTTGATGATGGCGCAGATCGTGGCGGCGGCGTTGGTGAACGAGCTGAAGCTGCGCGCGGTGCCGGCGAGCGTGGACTCGATCCCGACGGATGCGAACAAGGAAGATCACGTGGCGATGGGCATGGCGGCGGCGCTCAAGGCACGAGAGGCGGTGGAGCTCCTGGAGACGGTGCTCGCCCTGGAGCTGATCGCAGGTGCGCAGGCGCTGGAGTTCCTGCGGCCGCTGCGGCCGGGCCGCGGGGTGGCACGGGCTTACGAGCTCGTGCGGGAACGGGTCGAGCCCCTGGGGAGGGACCGGGAGCTGGCGCCGGACATCGCGGCGATCGCGGCGCGGGTGCGGGAGGGGGCGTTCGCGGGGCTCTGGGCCGCGAGCTGAGCGGGGGAGGCGGGATGGCGTCCACGCTGCTGTTCGCGGGAGCCGCGGAGGTCGTGACGGGCGAGTCGACGGGGCCGGGCGGCGTGAGGAGGGGCGTAGCGGTGGCGGTGCAGGGTGGGACGATCGTGGGAATCGGCCCGGAGGCGGGGCTGGTCGGGCGGTTCGGGGAGGCGGAGGTGGTCGACTGCCGCGGCTGCGTGTTGACGCCCGGCTTCGTCGACTCGCACACGCACGCCGTGTTCGGGCGGTGGCGCGCAGACGAGTACGTGCTGCGCTGCCGGGGGGTGCCCTACATGGAGATCGCGCGGCGTGGCGGCGGCATCCTCGCCTCGGTGCGCGACCTGCGGACGCGAAGCGAGGACGAGCTGGTGGAGCTGACGCGGGCGCGGCTCGAGGCCATGGCGCGGCTCGGGACGACGACGGCGGAGGTGAAGAGCGGGTACGGGCTGCGTACGCAGGACGAGTTGAAGATGCTGCGCGTGGTGCGGCGGCTCGCGGAGGAAGGGCCGGTGCGCCTGGTCCCGACGTTCCTCGGGGCGCACGAAGTGCCGGAGGAGTACGCGGGCCGCCGTGACGCGTACGTGGACGTCGTCGTCCAGGAGATGATCCCCGCGGTGGCGGCGGAACGGCTGGCGGTGTTCTGCGACGTGTTCATGGAGCCGGGGGTGTTCGACGGGCGCCAGGCGCGGCGGATCCTGGAGGCAGGGCTGCGGCACGGCCTGGTCCCGAAGCTGCACGCGGATGAGCTGGCGCCGTCCGGCGGGGCGGAGCTGGCGGCGGAGCTCGGCGCCGCGTCCGCCGACCATCTGGGCTGCATCAGCGAGGCGGGGATCGAGGCGCTCGCCCGGAGCGGCACGGTGGCGACGCTGCTCCCGGCGACGCTGTTCTTCCTGGGCCGGCGGGAGTACGCGCCCGCGCGGGCGCTGATCGAGCGTGGAGTGACGGTGGCACTGGCGACGGACTTCAACCCTGGCTCGGCGCCATCGCCAGACATGTCGCTGGTCCTGACGATGGCCTGCTCGCAGATGGGGATGGAGCCGCTCGAAGCCCTGGTGGCGGCGACGGCGGGGGGCGCGCGGGCGCTGCGGCTGGAAGACGGGCGCGGGCACATCCGGGAGGGGGCGCCCGCCGACCTGCTGGTGTGGCGCACGGCGGACCACCGGGAGATCCCGTACCGGTTCGGGGAGAACCTGCTCGGGGGCGTGTGGAAGGCGGGTGTTCGGGTGGCGTGAGCGCTTGTGAGCGCCCGTAGGACCCTGTATCTTCGAGCGGATGACCGTACGGGTCCTCGACGAGGTTCCCGACCCCGGTGATGGGCGCGAGCTGCGGGTTGTGGCCGCGCCCGCGGGTGCGATGGGGGCAGCCGCCGCGGACCTGTTGGGACGGGCCGCGACCCCGGACCGCCGCCGGCCGGTGGTGATGGCGGCGGGGCGGCCCGGCGCATCGACCCGAAACACCTTTCTGTCGGGGTTATCCTTCCAGGACGGAGCCGAGATCGCCGGCGAGAACCGGGAGCCGGCGGTGGGCTCCGCAGCCGGCACGCGCTGGCGCACGGGCTTCCGCGGCGCGGGACGATCCAGATTGCCACGAAAGAGCTGTTCGGGGGACGTCGGCCCACGGACGTTGCCTGTGCGATCGAAGGGTGTGCGCCGGCGCGGGATGAGCGGGTCGCGGCGGGGATGGAAGGCAGCGCCCGATGATCCGGACCGCATCCTTGCCGGTAGCGGCACGGGAGGGGCGACGGCCGTGCGGCGCAGCGGGGGACCGCACGCGGCCGCCGCGGCTCGCGGGGCAGCCGGTGGGGAGCTCGGACTACCTCTCCTGCGACTGAGATGAAGCCGATCGTCAAGCTGAAAGACCAGGCGCGCCTGCACGAGCAACGCGAGGAGTGGGAGCAGGCGATCCGGCTCTACCTGGAGGTCCTGCGCGCGGGCGACGAGCGGGATGGCGAGGCGGAGCTCGGGATCTACAACCGGGTCGGCGACCTGTATCTGCGACTGGGCCAGCAGGCGGAGGCGGTCCGCTACTACGAGCAGGCAGCGGACCGATACGCGGAGGCGGGCTTCTACAACAACGCGATCGCGCTGTGCAGCAAGGCGCTGCGCCACATGCCGGGGCGGTCGGAGCTGTATCTCCGGCTGGGGAGGTTCAGCGCTGCGCAGGGGTTCATGATGGACGCGCGGCGATGGTTCCTCGAGTACGCGGAGCACATGCTGCGCGCGGGTGAGGAAGGGAAGGCGTTCGAGGCGCTGCACGAGCTCGCGAACGCGTCGGGCGATCCGGATGTGCGGGAGCTGCTGGCGGGACACCTCCTGGACCACGGCCGCACAGACGAGGCGCTGGTGGAGTTGAAGCGGGCGTTTGCGGAGCGCCTGCGTGCGGGCCAGCACGCCGAAGCCGAAGCGTTGCGCTCGCGGATCCTGGAGCTGGACCCGGGCGCGTCCTTCGACGAAGGAGGCGAGGAACCGGCAGGGCGGCAACCACCCGTCGGGGCGAGAGACGACGGAGGGGACGGGCTGACACTGGTATCGGCCGCGGGTGCGGCGGGGATCGGAGAGGCGCTGCCCGGCGAGCAGCACTGGGGCCAAGAGGAGCCCTTGCCGTCGCTGCCGCTGCTCGACCTGGAAGCTGAGGTCGCCCCGCTCCGACCCGAGGGCGAGAAGCCGACCGCGCCGCCGCTGCCGCTGCTCGACCTGGGAGAGGAGGCGGTCGCGTCCCGGCCTGAAAGCGAGAAGCCGACCGAGCCGCCGCTGCCGTTGCTCGACCTGGGAAGCGAGACGGTGGAGCCGGACGTGGAGCCGCTGGCCGGCTTCGAGCCGACGGTGCAGGTGCCGGAGCCGCCGGCCGAGGTCGGCGCGGGAGATGCGAGCGGCGACGCGGAGGGGCCTGAACAAGAGGCGGAGCGGGCGATCGCGCGGGCGGGCGAGCTGGTCCTGCTGGGGCAGACCGCGGAAGCGGTGGAGGAGCTGGACGCGGTGCAGCGGCGGCTGGCGGATGCCGGGCACCTGGAGGAGGCGCTGCGGGTGGTGGACGAGGTCGTGCGGCTGGACCCCGACCGGTTGCGGGCGCATCAGGACCGGGTGGAATACGCGTTCCGGCTGGACCGGACCGAGCGGCTGGTGGGCGACTACCTGGACCTGGCGGCGGGCCTGACGCGCGCAGGGGCCTCGGAGCGGGCGGCCTCGATCTACCGGCGGGTCCTGGACCTCGATCCGAGCAACGAGGCGGCCCTGGCCGCGCTGGGGCAGGGCGCGGGGGCAGCCGGCGGCGGCGAGTTCGGGACCGGCGAGGAGCTGGTGGATCTGGGCGACCTGTTGCGGGCGGAGGAGGAGGTCGCAGACACGACGCGGTTCGTCGTGCCGGAAGAGGAGCCGACGGGGGACGAGGAGCGGGATTTCGCCGAGATGCTCGAGCAGTTCAAGGCGAAGCTCGCGGAGCACGTGGCGCCGGACGATCTCGCGAGCCACTACGACCTTGGACTGGCGTTCAAGGAGATGGGGCTGGTGGACGAGGCGATCGCCCAGTTCCAGACGGCCCTGCGGGGTGGGCGCGCCCCGCTCAAGATCTACGAGGAGCTGGGGCACTGCTTCGTGTTGAAGGAGCAGTACAACGTGGCGATCAAGGTGCTTTCGCGCGCGTTGCAGGTCCCTCACCAGGACGACACGGAATTGCTGGGCGTGTTCTACCTCCTGGGGCGCTGCCACGAGGAGCTGGGGCAGCAGGCGGAGGCACGGGACGCCTACGAGCGAGTGTTCGGGGTTGACATCAATTTCCGGGATGTGGCCGAGCGGCTGGCGCGGCTTTGACAATTGGCGGCGTGCGGCTTAGGTTGGGCGCTGCATTTCACCCTCACCCAATACGAATGAGCCGATGCTTCGCACCGCGCCGCCGAAGCTCGCCCAGATCCAGCGGCCTGTCCGGTCGCGGCTCGAGGAGGTGGTCCAGGAGCTGCGGCGGATCGTGCTGTCGGATTATCCGCCGATCGAGGACATCAACGAGTACCTGCTGCTGGGACGGGGAAAGCTGTTCCGGCCTACGCTGCTGCTGCTCTCGAGCGAGGTCGGCGGGCGGCCACGGCCGGAAGCGGTGACGCTGGCGGCGGTGGTCGAGCTCGTGCATCTGGCGACGCTGGTGCACGACGACGCCGTGGACCATTCGGTGCTGCGACGGGGGATGCCGACGGTGAACGCGCTCTGGAATCACCAGACGGCGATCATCGTGGGGGACTACCTCTACAGCCGGTCGGTGACGGAGCTCGCGTTGCTGGGCCGCACCGAATGGGTGCGCGTACTGGCCCGTGCTGCGAACGAGATGAGCGTCGGCGAGATGCGCCAGCTCGTGGCGGCGGATGCGTTGAACTTCACGGAGGCGGATTACTACCGGCTGATCGCGTGCAAGACCGCGTCGCTCATGTCGGCGGCGTGCGAGATGGGGGCGCTGGCCGGGGAAGAGGCGCAGCGGGAGACGTTGGCGCGCTTCGGGCACTTCCTCGGCATGGCGTTCCAGATCGCGGACGATCTGCTGGACTATACGGAAACCGAGGCGGTGACGGGAAAGCCGTCCGGTCACGATCTGCGGGAGCACAAGGTGACGCTGCCGCTGATCGCGGCGCTGGCGGTGATGGGGAAAGCGGCGCGCCGCGAGATCGATGAGTTCTTTGCCGAGGTGGAGCCGACGGAGGAAGGGATCGCGCGGGTCGTCGAGCTGGTTCGCGAGCACGGCGGGATCGATTATGCCCGGCGGCGGGCGGAGGGATACGGGGCGCGAGCAGCGGCGGCCCTGGAGTCGCTTCCGCCCGGGGAGGCGACGGATGCATTGCGCGATGCGGTTGCGTATGTGGTGGATCGGCAGCATTAGCGCTTCGGAACCCGGATCACGCGGGGCGGTACGATGATCGGGCCACGGAGGCGGAGTCTGGCACGGCTGATCTGGGCCGTGGTGGTCGGCCTCTTCCTGGGCGCGTTGTTCACGCAACTCGCGACGGCGTACCTGCCGGAAGGGGCGACGCGACGGTTCCTGACCACGACGGTGTCCGCCTCACTGGGACCGTTGGGGGTGGACCTGATCGCGGTGGCGTTCGCGATCGGGCCGCTCACGATCAACCTGAACGCGCTGAGCCTGGTGGGAATCCTGCTGGTCGCGTACCTGGTTCACGTCTGGCTGTAGCGCGAAGGGAGAGAAGTATGCCGTTCGGCCTGGGCGTGGGGGAAATCCTCCTGATCCTGGTGTTCCTGCTGCTCGTCTTCGGAGCGAAGCGGCTGCCGGAACTCGGTGCGGCTCTGGGAAAGGGGATCCGCGAATTCCGGGGCTCGCTGCGGGAGATCGAGAGCGAGCTGACGCGGCCGCCCGAGCCACCGCGGGAACTCAGGCAGCCGCCGGCGGCCCCGCCGCCGCCCGCGGCGACGGCACCGGCAGCCGGTACGCAGGCAGACGCCGGCGGGGAGGCGCCGAAGCAGCAGTGACGGAGCAGCGGAGACGCGAAGGCCCCGGGCGACGATGTCGCCCGGGGCCTTCGCGTTCGACCGGGTCGGTGCCGCCGATCAGGTGCCGGCGTCCGCGGAGCCGCGCATGACGAGGGCGCGGTCGTCGCGGATCCGGGCGGCGTTCCTGAGGTCCTGGAGGAAGCGCTGGACACGCTCCCTCTCGAGCCCCGCCGTCATGCGGGCGCGCAGGAAGTCCTTTTGCGCCTCGAACTGCTGGCGGTCCGCATCTCGGCGCTCGACCACCTGAATGATGAAGAGCTTGCCGCTCGCCTCGACGAGACCGCTGGTCTGGCCGGGCGCGAGGCCGAAGGCGGTGCCGATCGCCTCGTTTGCCTGCCCGAGGCCGGGGACGTACGAGAGGCGGGTGAAGGGGCCGGCTTCGTGGACCGGGAGCCCCGCGGCCGCGGCGACCTCGTCGAGCGTGTTGCCGGCGCGGATGAGACCCACCATTCGCTGGCCCTCCGCGCGGGCGCGTTCGAGCTTCTTTCGCGCGATCAACTCCGCCCGGATGTTGGTCCTGGCTTCTTCCAGAGGGATGACGCCAGCGGGCGTCCTGCCCACGAGCTCCAGCATGTAATAGGCGGAGCGCGTCTCGTACAGCGGGCTCACGTCGCCCGGAGAGGCCTCGCTGAACGCCCATTCGGCGCCCTCGTCCAGACGGCCGAGGCCCGGGACGAACGGCTGGTCCTCGTTCAACGTGATCTCGCGCGGAGCCGGCAGGCCGAGCGCCGAGGCCGCCTCCGCGATGCCCAGCCGCTCGCCCAGTGTCTCGAGGGAGTCGGCCTGGACGAGGAGCGCCTCCTCGCTCTCCGGCGTGCGCTCGATGGGGATCAGGATGTGGTGCGCGGAGACGGAGTCGGCATCCCGGCGGTCGACACGGATCAGGTGGTAGCCGGACGGCGAAAGGACCGGCTCGCTGACCCGGCCCACGGGGAGCGACCAGGCGGCTTGCTCGAACGCGGGGACGAGCTCGCCCCGGCGGAAGCTGCCGAGGTCGCCGCCGAGGGAGGCCGAGCCGCTGTCCGCAGACTCGCGCCGGGCGACCTCGGCGAAGTCCGCGCCATCGAGGATCTCCTGGCGCAGCCGACGCGCGCGCTCGAGCGCCGCGGCGGAATCGGCCGGGGTGGGCGCCTTCTCGAGCGCCACGACGCGGGCCTCCGCGCGGGCAGCGCGCGCGAAGCGATCCTGGTTCGCGCGGTAGTACGCCTCGACCTCGGCATCCGTCACCGTGACCGCGTCGTCGGCGATCGTGAGACGCGGATCGATGGCCAGGTAGCGGACGCGGACGGAGTCGTACTGTTCGCGCCACATGCGCCACAACTCGCCGTCGGGGATATACGTCCCGGCGGCGACCTGCCGGAACAGCTTGCTGCGCGGGATGATCTCCCGATAATACGCCTCGAGCTGGAGCAGGAGCTGGTCGTTGACCGCGGGCGACGCCAGGAACTGGTGATACTTGGCGATGTCGAACTGCCCATCGGTCTGGAACGCCGCGTTCTCGTAGAACTCCGGGGGCGGCGCGAAGCGCGCGGCCTGAATGATTTCTTCCGCGCTGGCCGTGATGCCGCGGCGGCGCAGCTCCTGACGGATCAGCGTCTGCGTGACGACATCCTCCCATGCAGCGTCTTCGATCTGGCGGATGTCCGCAGAGGTGAGCGGCTCCGTGGACTCGCGCTGGCGCTGGTCGTAGAGATTCTGGTAGACGGCGTTATACTGGTCGACCGTGATGGGTTCGCCATTGACGCGGCCGAGCTCACCACCGGCGAGGAGTGCGCTGCTGCGGCCGGTGAGGTCCATCCCCCAGTCGAGCACCATGAGGGCGACGAAGGCGAGAATCGTCAGAAAGATGATGAGTGCGGATTTCTCCCGGAGTTGCTGCATCATAAAGGCCGCCTCTCCCGCCTCCAGGGGACGCGTGGAACGTGATCGCGCTTGCGAACCGGTGAAGCTAACGGGGCGCGTCGTGAGATTCAACCCGAAGGCGCAACGGAGGTTCCGGGTGTGGCCCGTGCGCGTTGACACGAGGCCGGAGAGTTGCCTATTATGCTTCGTTCACCTCCCCCCTGAGCCGCGCGCGTTTCCGGAGCTGGGCTGATGGCCGATCCCCGCGGTGCAGAAATCGCGAAGCTGGAGGCGCTGTTCTCGCAGAACCCCGAGGGCCGGGTGTTCACGCATCTGGCGGAAGCGTACCGCCGGGCGGGTGATCCCGAGCGGGCGCGGGTGCTGCTGGAGAGCGGGCTCGCGCGGCACGGGGACTACGCGAGCGCGCACGTGGTGTACGGCCGCGTGCTGCTGGACCTGGGCCTCGAGAGCGATGCGGAGGCGGCGTTCCGGCGCGTGCTGCGCCTGGATCCGGAGAACCTCGTGGCGCTGCGCGCGCTCGGGGACCTGGCGCGGCGGGCG
>DASVDH010000124.1:0-18825 GCA_036381195.1 Longimicrobiales bacterium
CGCGGCGAAGGACTACCTCGTGGGCTTCGGGCTGGACGCCTCGCGCTTCGAGGTGCAGACGTACGGCGAGTCGCGGCCGCTGGATCCGGCGAGCAACGAGCAGGCGTGGGCGCGCAACCGGCGCGCGGAGTTCCACATCACCGGGGGCCGACTCTCCAGCCAGCCGTGACGCGAGCCGGCGTGTGAGCGCCTGGAGCGCTCACACGTCCGCGGCGCAACGGAGAGCACGGGGGCGGTCGGGGCCACCCGGGCTCGCCCGCACGGGCCGGCGAAAACGCCGGCCCGTGCGCTCATCCGGGCGGCCGGCTCGTTTCTTGCCCCGCCGGCCCGGCCGGAGTCCGGTCCCGAACGCGGGGAAAATGGTCGTGCGACACTGGTTGGCGCTCGGGGTCCTGGTGCTCGATGCCTGGGCCCTCGCTTCCATTCTCGCCGCGCCTCTCTCGCGCTGGGCGCGGCTGCGCTGGGCCGTTCTCGTCGTGCTGCTGCCCTTCCTCGGCCCGCTCCTCTGGGCCGCGGCCGGGGCCGGCCGTCCACGGACATTGCGCCAGAAGGACTAGCCCATGGCCGCGCCGCGCATCCTCGTGGTCGACGACGACCCCGACACCCTGGACATCGTCCAGGCCTACCTCGAGTCCCGCGGCTACGACGTCGCCACCGCGGCGGATGGTACGGAGGCGCTCGCCCGGCTCGAGGAGGTGCGCCCCGCCCTCGTCCTGCTCGATGTCATGATGCCGGGCATCGATGGCTGGGAGGTCGCCCGCACCATCAAGAACCATCCCGAGTTCGGCGGCATCCGCGTCGTCATGCTCACCGCGCGCAGCGACTTCACCGACAAGCAGCGCGGCCTGCGTGCCGGCGCCGATGACTACATCGTGAAACCCATGCGCCTCGAAGACCTGGGCCGCAAAGTCGAGCGCAACCTCGAGGCGAGCCGGCGGTCCGCGTGAAAGTCCTGGCGCGCACGCGCAGCGCGGCGACCCGGCAGGCGCTCGCGGATGCGGCGGCGGAGATCGGGGCAGAGCTCGTGCATGCCGCCCCCGAGCCGGGCGACCTCTCCCGCGATGCGGTGCGAGCCGGCGCGGATGTGATCTTCTTCGAGCTCCGCGATACCGAAGACCTTGCCCGTCAGCGGGAGGCCGCGCGCGAGGTCGGCGCCGCGCTCGTGGTGGGCTGCCACTCCCCTGAGGCGTGCAGGGCCGCCGCGCTGCTTGAGCCGGAAGAATGGGTCCTGCTCCCGGCTTCGGCGCAGGAGATCGGGATGCGGCTCGTCAACGCGAAGCGGCGTGCCCAAGCCGCCGCCGGTCCGCGCGGCGAGGCCGAGGCCGCCGCGTTCGTCCGCTACCGCGAGCTGCTCCACGATGCGGCCACCGGCCTGCCGACCCTCCCGGTCCTGATGCCTCGTGTTCGCGAGTGGCTCGAGGCCGGCGAGGAGCTCACGCTCCGCTACCTCCATTTCGTCTGGCTCGAGCGGATCGAGGACGTCTACGGCTCGGAGAAGCTCGACGAGGTGATCGGCACCGTCGCGGCTGCCGTGCGCGAGTTCTTCCGGGACGAAGAGGCGGGTGAGCACGTCCTGACGCTGGACCATGCGGGTGATGAGGATTTCATCCTCATCACGCGCGCGCTGGCCGCGACGGCAGCCGGCGAGGCCGCCGCCAGCGCCCTGTCGCTCGAGATCGAGCGGTTGGTCCACAAGCGCATCGCGGAGAGGCACGGACGCGAGCTGGCCTCCCTGGCCGGCCTCTACATCGGGACCGCCGTCCTGCGCCGCGACCCCGGGATCAAGCTGGAACGCCTCGTCTATCGCGCCATCCGCGACGCCGCGCGTGCGGCGCTCGATGTCGGGGAGCGGGAGCGGGAACGCAAGGCGGATCGCCTGCGCACCATGCTCCGCGAAGGCGCCGTCCACATGGAGTACCACCCCATCGTCGTCACGCAGACCCAGGACGTCTACGGCTACGAAGCCCTCGCCCGCGGCGAATACCCCGACCTCCGCTCCCCCGAGCTCCTCTTCCAGATCGCGCAGGAGGCCAACCTCGTCTGGGAGGTCGGCCGGTTGCTCCGCCGCCTCGCCATCGAGGGCATCCGGGACCGGCTCGGCCCGGACCAGTTCCTGTTCCTCAACGTCGATCCCCACGACTTCGAGGACCCGACCTTCCGCGAGCTCGGGCCCCGGGACCTCGGCGTCGTGGACCCGCGCCGTGTCGTGCTCGAGATCACGGAGCGGGTCGCGATCACCGATTACCCCCGCTTCCAGGAACACCTTGCCGCGTTCCGCGCGCTCGGTTTCCGCTTCGCCGTGGACGACGCGGGCAGCGGCTACGCCGGCCTCGGCTCCATCGCCAACCTCGCGCCGGACTACATCAAGCTGGACATCTCGCTCATCTCGGACATCGACTCGAACTTCCTCAAGCAGAACCTGGTCGAGACGATGGTGGGCTTTGCGGAGGGCCAGGGCGCGCAGGTGGTCGCCGAGGGGGTCGAGCGCCCCGAGGAGCTCGAGACGATCCGCCAGCTCGGCGTGCATCTCGCCCAGGGCTTCCTCTTCAAGCGCCCCGGCGAGGGCGAGCGCGCCGCCGCCTGAGCGCCGCATCGGCCGGCGCGGGCCCGGCGGGCGCGGCGAGTGCGGCCGCGGCGAGCGCAGGCGCGGATGAGCGGTGGAGCCGGCGAGGTCGACCCCGCCGGCTCCGAATCGCCTACTGCCTCAGCGTGTCCCGCACCGGCGGCCCCAGCGTATCCCGCACCGGCGGCCGCACCGGCTCGCCCAGCAGCTCGATCACCGTGTCGGGCCGCGCCAGAGTGTCCGGCCGCGCGCGCGCCACACTGTCCGCGGGTGGCGGGTCGGGGATCGGCAGGGCGGGAGCCGGCCCGCCTTCCAGCGCCAGCGCCGCCGCGGTGTACCGGCTCCCCGGGTTCCACAGGACCCACTCGGTCAGGCCGGCGTCGTACACCGCCTGGATCTGGGCGCGCACGTGCGCCGCGCCGTAGCGCGGCGATCCCAGCGTGAAGTCCTGGAGCCACGGCCGGATCGCGGCGATCCCTTCTGCGTCAGGCGTCCGGCGCAGTGCGTGCTCCATCGCGGTCTTCACCGTCCGGTACGGGCTGCCGTTCGGGTACGCGATGCCGTACGACCCGCGCGCGTAGTGGGACGGATAGACCATGGGCAGCAGCACATCCACCACATCCACGAGCTGGTCCCATTTCTGGCCGATGCCCATGTCATCGCCCGCCGAAACCGTCAGCCCGAACACGTCCGCGGTGACCGGCACGTCCAGGTCCTCGAGCTTCTCGCGCGAGTACTCCAGGAACTCACGGATCGCCTGCGCGCGGGTCCGGCCTGCCTGCGCCGGGTAGACGGCCCCGCGCATGTACGAGCTCGGCACGTCGGGGAAGCGTACGTAATCCCACTGCACCTCCGAGAAGCCGAGCTCGACCGCTTCCCGCGCCAACTCGATCGCGTAGTCCCAGACCTCCCGGTTGTACGGATCCACCCACTTCTCGCCGTGATGGTCCACCCACACGGAGTGGTCCTCGCGCTGGATCGCCAGGTTCGGCCGGCGCTCGGCCAGCAGGGGATCCTTGAACACGACGATCCGCGCGATCGGGTAGATCCTGCGCGCGCGCAGCTCGTCCAGCAGCCCGCGGATGTCCGGGATGCGGATCTCGCGGTCCGCGCCGATCACCCGCGCCAGCTCGCTCCGCGTCCGGTAGCTGACGTACCCGGTCGCGTCCTTGACGTCGATGACGAAGCTGTTGATCTCCGTTGTTTCGGCGAGCTCGATCAGCTCCTGGCTCCGCCGCCGCGATCCCGCGGCCCACGCGTTGAGGTAGATCCCGCGGACCGCCTTCGGCTTGGGCACCCGCTCTTCCGGCGGCACCGGCGGGCCGTAGTCCGGTGGGGGGGCGGGCCGCGCCGGCGGGGGCGGCAGCCCGCCGTTCGCCTCGGCCACAGTGCCGTTGGCCGGGGGCGACGACGCGCCGTCCGGGCCCTCGGCGGCCCCGCCGGCCACCGGCTCGTCGGCCCGCGCCGCCGTGTCGGCCGCCGGCTGGCTCACCGACGCGGCCGGCTCGCCCGCGCTCTCCACGCCGCCCCCGGCCGGCTCCGCCTCCGCCCGTACGCCCTCCGAGGCCGGCGTCGCGCCCGCCTGCGGCTCCGGCCGGGTGACCACCACCACGCCGAGCCCGGCTATGATGCACGCGACCGCCGCGGCCGCCCCTGTCGTCCGGGCGGGCAGCCGCCGGCGGCGCTGTCCGTCCAACTCGTTCGATGCCACCTGGAAAACGTCTCTGCTCTCGATCTGCCGGTCCCTACTCCGTCCCCGCCCGCCTCGCACCGAGCCGGCCATGCCCTGCATGGCGCGTACCGCGCCGCCACGGCGGCACACGGCCGCGCGAGCCGGCGCACGACCATCCCGATGCCCCGCTACTGTTTTCCCGCTCCTTGCGCCTCCTCAGTACCGCGGCATCCCCGGCTCGAGCTCCTCCGCCCACCCCAGGATTCCGCCCCGGAGGTTCCACACGCGCGTGAACCCCGCCTCCCGGAGCTGCTTCACCACCCGGCCGCTCCGCTTTCCCGACCGGCAGTACACCACCATTTCCTGCGTCGCGTCGAGCTCGCCCATGCGGTCCGCGAACTCGCTCAACGGGATCAGCTCGGCGCCGTACGCGCCCAGGTTCACCAGCTCCCACTCGTCCCGCTCCCGCACGTCGATCAGCCGCAGCGGCTCGCCCGACTCCAACCGTTCCTTCACCCAGGTCGGGGTGACGTCGAACTCCTCCATCGAACCCGCCTCCTCGCGTTCCCGCTTCACGCCGCAGAACGCCTCGTAGTCGATCAGCTCCCGGATCGTCGGCTCGTCGCCGCACACCGGGCACGCCGGGTTGCGCCGCAGCCGCAGCTCGCGCCAGCGCATCGTCAGGGCATCGAACAGCAGCAACCGGCCGGCCAGCGTCTGCCCCTGCCCGAGGATCAGCTTGAGCGTTTCGAGCGCCTGCAACGAGCCGATGATCCCCGGCAGCACCCCCAGCACCCCGCCCTCCGCGCAGCTGGGCACCAGGCCTGGCGGCGGCGGCTCCCGGAACAGGCAGCGGTAGCACGGCCCGCCCTCGACGCCGAACACGGAGACCTGGCCCTCGAACCGGAAGATCGAGCCGTACACGTTCGGCTTGCCCAGCAGCACGCACGCGTCGTTCACCAGGTACCGCGTCGGGAAATTGTCTGTGCCGTCCACCACCACGTCGTAGGGCTCCAGCACCTCCAGCGCGTTCTCGCTGGTCAGCCGCACCGCGTGCGGCACGACCTCGACGTTCGGGTTCACGTCCCGGATGCGCGCGCTCGCCGCCTCCAGCTTCGGCCGCCCGACGTCGCTCACGCCGTACAGCACCTGGCGGTGCAGGTTGCTCGTGTCCACCGCGTCGAAGTCCACGAGCCCCAGCGTGCCCACGCCGGCCGCCGCGAGATACAGCGCCGCGGGAGAGCCCAGGCCGCCCGCCCCCACCAGCAGCACCTTCGCCGCTTTCAGCTTCCGCTGCCCCTCCAGCCCCACCTCGGGGAGCACGAGGTGCCGCGCGTAGCGCGCCACCTCCTCATTCGTCAGCCCGGGCGGCCCTGCCGTCACGCCCTCACCCGTCGCGACCTCCGCGCCGCCCGCGATGCTCGGCACGATCGTCAGCGCGTCTCCTGGCCGGATCGCCGCGCTCTCGCCTCCGAGATGGCGCACGTCTTCCTCGTTCAGGTAGATGTTCACGAAACTCCGCAGCCGCCCATCCTCGCCGTACAGGTGCCGCCGCAACCGCGGGAAGCGCGCCGTCAGGTCCTGCAACGCCGCGCCGACCGTCGCGCCCCGCACTTCCACCTCGCCCGCTCCTCCCACGTACGCCCGCAACGGCGCAGGGATCCGCACGACCACGGCCGGCAGCCCACTCATCGGCGCGACCTCCCCCGTTTGGCACCGTGGATTCGCGGCGCTCGCTCCTCGTCCTCGACCACGATCGCCACCGCGTCGAACCGGCTACGGTCCTCCGCCAGCCGCCACACCCGCACGTCCCCCGGCTCGCCGTCCCCGACCGCGACGATCAGGTAATTGTACCACGGCCACGCCTTCTCGCGGTCCACGCCGGATGGCTCCGCGCCCCCGCCCGGATGCGAGTGGTAGAAGCCGACCAGCTCGAGCCCCTCCAGCGCCGCATCCCGCTCCGCGCGCCGCACCACGGCTGCCGGGATCAGGTAGCCCCGCGCCGGCGCCTCCCGCTCCGCGTTCTCCAGCGGCAGCGCCCTGACGACCAGCCGCTCCCCTCCCGCCCGCGCCGCCGCACGCCCCACCAGCGCGCCACAACACTCGCGCGGGTACTCCCGCCGCGCATGCCGCCGTACGGCTTCCAGCACGCCCGGCCCGAGCCGGATCACCGGCGCCGCCAACACGATGCCATCACCTCTCGCTTCGATCCACCGGCGCGACGCCCGCACGCGCCACACGAAAGCAGCACGCGCCGGTCGCGTAAAGCCGTTCAGCCGCGCCCCCATGGTCCCGCCGGCGCCGCGGAGTGCAGCCGCCCGGAGGGAGCACCACGCGGGCGGCCGGCGGCCTCGCGCGCGCAAGAACGGGTCAGATCAGCTCCAGCAGCAGCTCCGCGTTCGCCCGCGCGCCGCCCAGGCGCGAGCGCACGAACGCGAGCGCCGCCGCGCCCGCCGCCGCACGCCCGCCGGGATCGCGCGCCAGCCGCCGCAGCGCCGCGGCCAGCTCCTCCGCAGCCGCGACCTGCTGGCCGCCGCCAGCCGCCGCGAGCTCCGCCGCCTCGCGCGCGTTGCCGTGCCGCGGACCGAACAGGACCGGCACCTCGAGGGCCGCCGGCTCCACGACGGAGTGCAGCCCCGCAGCATGGAACCCGCCGCCGACGTAGGCGGCGTCCGCGGCCCCGTACAGGTCCGCCAGGACCCCGACGCGGTCTACCACCACCGCATCCGCCGGCGCTTCGCCCGCCTCCACCCGTGCCAGCCGGGCGTGGCGCACACCCGCGGCATCGAGCGAGCGCTCGACCCCGGCGAGGTGCGCGTCATCCGGCTCGTGCGGGGCGACGACGAGCCGGGCGCGGCCCTCCTCGCGCAACCGCGCGAACGCGGGCACCAGGACCTTCTCGTCCGGAGGCCACGTCGAGCCGGCGACGACGACGAAGTCCGCGCCCGCGCGCAGCCGCTCGAGCAGCGCCGCCGCGGCGCCGCCGCGCCCGGCCGCCTGGACGCGGGCCCAGACCTGATCGAAGCGCGCATCGCCCGTCACGCGGATGCGCGCGGGCGCGACCCCCAGCAGCGGGAAGCGCGCGGCATCCTCCGCGGAGACCGCTCCCACCGCGTCCAGCCGCTCGTAAGCCGGCCGCAGGGCCAGGCGCGCTGCCGGCCGCAGGCGGCTCGATGACGGCGCGAGCACCGCGTTCAGCAGCGCCAGCCGGCAGCCCGCGCGCTTCGCCTCCCGCGCCAGCACGGGCCAGATCTCCGTACGGATAAACGCGATGGCTGCGGGGCGGAGCGCGCCCAACGCGCGCCGCATGGGGCCGCGCGCATCCCACGGCAGGTAGCCGTGGACATCCGCGCCGACGCGCGCCGCAATGCGCTCCGCGGATGGAGAGAAATGGGTGAACGCCACCTGGAGGTCGGGCCTGCGCTCCCGCAGCGCGCCCACGATCGCCTGCGCCATCAGCGCCTCGCCGACGGACGGCGCGTGCACCCAAACCAGCGGCCGCGCAGGGTCACGGGCGGCCCCGGCCCACGCCTCGAACACCGCCGCCGCTCCCCGCCGCCCGTCCAGCCCGCGGGCGAGCTTGGCGTGGAACGGCCGCGCGAGCGCCAGCACGCCGCGCGCGCCGAGCAATGCGGCCTCGTAGAACGCCTCGACCGCCGCCACGCGCCCCTCGCGGTCCCGCCCCGGCCGCATCAGCCCGGCGCGTACTCGCGGGCCTCGGGCGCGACCTGCCGGCGGATCTCGATGAGATCGGCCGTCGCTTCCGCCTCAGCCGGAAACGCCTCAGCGGCGCGCACCAGCGCCTCGCGCAGGCCGGGCGCATCCACGTCCATCACGTGGTATTGCGATCGAGGCGAGCCGAATCGGATGGTAACCCGGTAACGATCCATGGTCCCGCTGCAGCGGGCACAGCCGATGGGGATGGCCATGACCGGGAATGGCCATGACCCGGGGGCGCCTGCCCCCGATGGACGCGCACCCGCTGCCCGCCTATATTCGGCGCGGCCGTCGCGGCGGGCAATGGCGGCGAGCCGGGGACGCCGGCCCGGCCGGGGTCGTCCGCCGCGCTCCGTGCGCGGGGAGAGCAACCCGGAGCGCGCCGCCTCGCGGGCCACGACCACGCGCCGGCTCGCGCCTCAAATGGGCGAACGGCGCCGGCGGGCGCTCAGCGAGGCGCGCCTCGCGCGGGCAGCGTCGCCGCGGTTGCGCGGCCGGGTCAGGCGCGTGCGGCGGGGACGAGCTCCAGGCGCCTGCGGATCTCCTGGTCGTCCACGAAGCGCAGGTAGTCCGCGAAGAGGCCTTCGACGTCGCTGTCGCCGATGAGCGGATGCGCCGCGATCAGCGCCAGGGCCGAAAGCAATCGTGTGAGTCGGTGGTCGGCGGCGAGCCATGCCGCCAGATCGGACGGATTCAGCCCCAGATCCAACGCCGCCTGAGTGATGGCGGAATGGATGGGGCCGCTGGAGCCGCTTACGGAGCGGGAGGAGCCGACTGTCGTCATCGGGAACGCTCCACGTTGAACGTAATGCAATCGTGAGATGCAATAATCGGGCCAGTCGTTGCCGCGCAACCACTTGCGCCGCACCCCCCGGGGGACCCGCCGCGCCGCGGGGCCGCCCGCCCTGCCCCATCCCCTGCTCGCCGTAGCGGCCGCCCGGAAAGGCGATGCGCTACATCGGCAACAAGACCCGCCTGCTCGGCTTCATCCACCGCATCCTCGCCAGCCGCGGCATCCGCGGCGGCACCGCGGTGGACCCCTTCACCGGAACCGCGAGCGTCGCGCGCGCTCTCAAGCGCCAGGGTTTCCACGTCGTCGCGGCGGACATCATGCAGTACGCGTACGTCTTCGCGCGCGCATACGTCGAAGTCTCGGCGGAGCCGGATTTCTCCCGGCTCGCACCCGAGCTGCGCGGCGCGGCGCCGACGCTGCACGGCGTCATCGCACACCTCAACCGGCTGCCGCCCGAGCCCGGCTTCATCCACCGCCACTTCTCACCCGAGGGCGCGGAGGGCGCCGCGCACGGCCGCCGCTACTTCACCCCCGAGAACGCAGCGCGCATCGACGCCGTCCGCGCCACCCTGCACCGCTGGCACGCGGCCGGCCTGCTGGATGACGACGGCCTCCATGTCCTGCTCGCCGCCCTCATCGAAGCCGCGGACCGCGTCGCCAACACCACCGGCGTCTACGCCGCGTTCGTCAAGAGCTGGCAACCCAACGCGCTCCGGCCGCTGCACCTCCGCGCGCCCGCGCTGCTGCCGGGCAATGGCTGCCGCGCGTTCCGCAGCGACGCGCTGGAGCTCGTGCGCGACTTGCCGCCCTTCGACCTGCTCTACCTCGATCCGCCCTACAACACGCGGCAGTATCCCGCCTACTACCACATCCCCGAGCTGATCGCCGTCGGCTGGTTCGGCAAGCCCCCGGCCCTGCGAGGCAAGACCGGCCTGCTCCCGGATGCCGACAAGCGCAGCGATTGGGCCCGGCGGGGCCGCTGCGAGGAAGCGCTCGCTTCCCTGGTCGCCACGGCGCGCTGGCGCCGCCTCGTGATGAGCTACAACACCGAGGGCATCATCCCGGAACGCAGCATCGAGCGCATCCTCAAGGAGTGCGGCCGCGCCTCCACCTACCGCCGGTACGCGTGCACGTACCGCCGCTACCGCTCCGATGCCGATGGCATCAACCGCCGGTACCGCGCCGACCGGGTCCGCGAGTTCCTCTACTGCGTGGACCGCTGAGCGCCGCCGCTCCCCGCCGCACCCGCCCGACAGCCGTGCCGCCTGGCGAGATGCCAACCGGTGATGCAGCTCAGGACGCGTGCGTCCCGTCCCGGCCCCCAAACACCTGCGACTTTTTTCAGCTTGGCACCCATGATGGGAAACATGGGGCCGATGCGCAAGCACCCCTCACGCGCCGCCGCGCCACGCCGCCCACGCGAGCGCCAACCAGCCCAGCAGGAACGCTGTCCCCCCGAACGGCGTGATGGCGCCCAGCCAGCGCGGCGCGCCGAGACTCAGCGCGTAGAGGCTGCCGCTGAACAGCAGGATGCCGGCGAGGAAGAACGCGCCGGCCGCGGTCGCCGCGCCGCCCGGCCACCGGGTCGCTGCCCAGCCCGCCGCGACCAGCGCGAGCGCGTGGTACACCTGGTATCTGGCCGCGAGGTCGAGGGTCTCGAGTCGCGCCTCCGGCAGCCGCCCGGCGGCCACGTGCGCGCCGAACGCGCCCGCGGCAACCGCGAGGAACGCCAGCAGCGCGCCGGCCGTCACGAAGAGCCGTTCCATGAGAGTCGCAATTTGTCCCGTGATGTCCGCGCAGTCTACGCGGCGCCGCGCGGAAACGTCAAGCAGACGCACGAGCGGGACGTGCTCCGTGCCGCCGACCCGCCGGCAGACCCGCCATGGCCGCGGTGCGGACCCGGCCGTCCAGCCTCCGGAACCCGCCCCCACACGCGGTGTCTAAGCCGGCCGGAACCCGAACCCCGGCGCGCATGATTCGCAGGTTGCTCCTCTTTCTCGCCGCGGCCGCGTCCGCCGCCATCCTCCTGACCTGCTCCCCCGTCTACGTGCTGCGCGCCGGCATCGAGGAGGCCCGCATCCTCAGCCGGAGAACGCCGATCGAACAGGTCCTCCGCGACCCCGCAACCGATGCGGAGCGCCGCCGCAAGCTCGAGCTCGTGCTCCAGGCGCGCACGTTCGCCTCCCGCGCGCTCGGCCTCGACGTCGGCGGCAGCTACACGACCTACTCCTGGGTCGACCGCGACACCCTCGCCCTCGTCCTGTCCGCCGCCCGCAAGGACCGCTTCGAGCAGAAGACGTGGTGGTTCCCGATCGTCGGGCGCATTCCTTACAAGGGCTACTTCAGCCCGGAGGACGCGTTCGCCGCCGCCCAGGAGCTCGAGCGCCAGGGCTACGACACCTACGTCCGCCCCACCTCCGCCTTCAGCACCCTCGGCTGGTTCGACGACCCGTTGCTCTCCACCGTGCTCCGTGCCGACGACGTGGACCTCGTCTCCACCGTCATCCACGAGCTCGCCCACAACACCATTTACGTCCCCAGCCAGGTCTCCTTCAACGAGAGCTTCGCCAGCTTCGTCGGCGACCGCGGCGCGATCGCGTACTTCTGCGGCATCGAAGGCGAGGACGGCCGCAGGTGCCGGACCGCGCGCGACCGCTGGGAGGACAACCTCCTCTTCGGCCGCTTCCTCCAGGACCTCGTCTCCGAGCTCGATGCCCTGTACGCTCGCGTCGACCTCCCGTTAGAGGACCGGCTCGCGAGACGCGAGCTCGTCTTCCAGCGCGCCAGGGAGCGCTTCCGGACCGAGGTCCAGCCGCGCCTGCGCAGCTACACCTTCGGCAGCTTCCTGACCTCGCCGCTGAACAACGCCACCCTCATCGCCCGGCGGCTCTACTACGACCGGCTCGATCTCTTCGAGGCCGCATTCCAGCGCCACGGCCAGGATCTGCCCGCGACCATCCGCAGCATCGTCGCCGCCGCCCGGGAGGGCGCCGATCCGTTCGGCGCCGTGAGCCGCCTGACCGCCCCCTGATCCCTCGCTCCCCTCCTCCCCTGCAAGATCGCCGCTGTTGCGCTTATATTTGAGGGTTCACCGTACCCGAACACAGGCGCATGATGAGCGACGACCGTACGGCATACGATCCGGGCGCGATCGAGGAGAAGTGGCAGCGGCGCTGGGAGGAGCGGCGCACCAACACGTTCACGGACGAGGCGCTCCGCACCGCCGCCCGCCCCTTCTACAACCTGATGATGTTCCCCTACCCCTCCGCGGAGGGGCTGCACGTCGGCAACATCTACGCGTTCACCGGCGCCGACATCTACGGCCGCTGGAAGCGCCTCCAGGGCCACGACGTCTTCGAACCCATCGGCTTCGACGCGTTCGGGATCCACTCGGAGAACTACGCGCTCAAGGTCGGCGTCCACCCCATGGAGCTGATCCCGCGCAACATCGAGAACTTCACGCGGCAGCTCAAGCGCACGGGTGCGATGTACGACTGGAACCACGTCGTCGACACCACCGACCCGCGCTACTACCGCTGGACCCAGTGGCTCTTCGTCAAGCTCTTCAAGGCCGGACTCGTGGAGCGCCGCGAGGCGCCCGTCAACTGGTGCCCGGGCTGCCACACCGTGCTGGCGAACGAGCAGGTCATCGCGGGCGCCTGCGAGCGTTGCGGCACGCCCGTCGAGCAGCGCTTCCTGGCCCAGTGGTTCTTCAAGATCACGAACTACGCGCAGCGGCTGCTCGACAACCTGTCCTGGATCGACTGGTCCGAGACCACCAAGCGCGCCCAGGAGAACTGGATCGGCCGGAGCGAGGGCGCGGAGATCGCGTTCCCGATCGCGCGGCGCCGGGTCGCGCCCGACCGCCACGAGCCGGCGCAGCTCCACGCCGAGCGGCCCGTGATCCGCGTCTTCACCACGCGGCCCGACACGATCTTCGGCGCGACCTTCATGGTCCTCGCGCCGGAGCACCCGCTGGTCGACCGCGTCACGACCGACGAGCAGCGCGCCGCGGTGGACGAGTACCGCCGCCGCGTCGCCTCGTTCGACCTCGTCACCCGCAAGAAGACGGACAAGGAGAAGACGGGCGTCTTCACCGGCGGCTACGCGGTCAATCCGGCCACGGGTGAGGAGATCCCGATCTGGATCGCGGACTACGTGCTCATGGAGTACGGCACGGGCGCGATCATGGCCGTGCCCGGCCACGACGAGCGCGACTTCGAGTTCGCCGAGAAGTTCTCGCTGCCGATCCGCCGCGTCGTCGCCGGCGAGGGCGACCACGAGGGCACGCCGCTGCATCAGGCGTACGTCGGCGCGGGCGTGCTGGTCAACTCCGGGCAGTTCAACGGCCTGCCCTGGGAAGAGGGGAAGCGGGCCATCACCGAGTGGCTGGCCGAGCGCGGCCTCGCCGAGGCGCGCGTCCAGTACCGGCTGCACGACTGGTGCGTCTCGCGGCAGCGCTACTGGGGGCCGCCGATCCCGATCATCTACTGCGAGCAGTGCGGCGCCGTGCCGGTGCCCGAGGAGGACCTGCCGGTCGAGCTGCCGTACGTCGAGGACTACAAGCCGGACGAGAGCGGCGTCAGCCCGCTCGCGCGCGTCGAGGAGTGGTACCGGGTGCCGTGCCCGCAGTGCGGGCGCGAGGGCCGGCGGGAGACGGACGTGAGCGACACGTTCCTGGACAGCGCCTGGTATTTCCTGCGCTACCCGTCCGCCAACCGGGACGACGTCGCGTTCGATCCGGAGCTGACGCGCAAGTGGCTGCCGGTGAACATGTACATCGGCGGCGAGGAGCACGCGGTCCTGCACCTGCTGTACAGCCGCTTCATCACGATGGCGCTGCACGACCTCGGGCTGCTCGACTTCGAGGAACCCTTCGCCACCTTCCGCAAGCACGGGCTGATCATCAAGGAAGGCGCGAAGATGTCCAAGAGCCGGGGCAACGTCGTGATCCCGGACGAGTACATCGAGCGCTACGGCGCGGACGCGTTCCGCACCTACCTGATGTTCCTCGGCCCGTACCAGGAGGGCGGCGACTTCCGCGACCTGGGGCTCCAGGGACCCTACGGCTTCCTCAACCGCATCTGGGACACGGTCGTGCCCGTCGAGGAGCTGGGGGACGAGCCGGTCTCCGGAGAGCTCGAGCGCAAGCTTCACGCGACGATCCGCAAGGTCACCGAGGACATCGCCGCGCTGCACTACAACACCGCGATCGCGGCGATGATGGAGTACCTGAACGCGGTCCGGGAGGGCGGCCGGCGGGCGAACCGGGCCGAGGTCGAGCCGCTGGTCGTGCTGCTCGCGCCGTTCGCCCCGCATCTCGCCGAGGAGCTGTGGGAGCGGCTCGGCCATGAGGAGAGCATCTTCGAGCGGGCCGCGGCCGTCGGCTACGACCGGGTCGAGGGCGGCAACTGGCCGACGTTCGACCCGGCGAAGGCGACCGCGGACACGGTCGAGTTCGTCGTCCAGGTCAACGGCAAGGTGCGCGCGCGCATCCCGGTGCGGCGCGGCATCGGCGAGGACGAGGCCCGCGCCGCGGCGCTGGCGGACGAGAACGTGCAGCGCTTCGTGAACGGCGCGCCGGTCCGGAAGGTGATCTTCGTGCAGGACCGGCTGATCAACCTCGTCGTCTAGCACCGAACGCGACGGACTTCGCCGCGCGGCGCGACGAGCGCGAAGAGCGCCGGCGGCTGGAGCGATGACCGGAGGTGGGAGACGCTGTCTCCCGCCTCCGGTTCGCTCATCCAGAACGCCTCGCGGCAAGATCTCGCTGGCCTTCGAGTCGATCTGGAGTTGGCGACCGCCCAGCGGACCGGTGCGGTGGCAGTCGAAGCACGCCGACGGCGGCGCGTTGGCGTGCTCACCGCTCCCTCGGCGGCATCACCCACGGGCCCCGCGCGGCTGCGGTGACGCGCCGACGTGCGGCTGTCCCTAGCGGGCGCGCAGCGAAGCCCCCCACGCCTCGCCGCACGGCTCGGTGCCGGGGAAATTCGCCGCACCGGGCGCGGCCGAGTCCCCACGCATCGCCGCACGGCTCGTCTGCGGTGGAAATTGGCCGCGCCGGGCGCGGCGAAGTCCCCACGTATCCGGGCACGGCTCGTCTACAGTGGAAATTGGCCGCGCTGGGCAGGGGTGAAGTCCCCAGCCGAGAGGCGGACGAAGCGGACGATGGAACTTGACCGCCTCTGGCGCGGTCAAGTCCGCACGTGCCCGCGCACCGGATGCGCGGGTGCGGAAGTTCTCCCGCGCGGCCCCGCCTCGCGCAGGGCCTTCCCCGGCGGATCGCCGCCTCGCCCAGCACCGCATCGCGCAGCGCAGTCTCCGGTGCAGCACCGCCTCCCGCCCGGCCCCGCCTCGCGCACCACATCGCGCACCACATCGCGCACCGCCGCGTCGCGCAGGGCCGCCTCCGTCGCAGCGCGGGCGAGGAGTGCGCCGGCCCGGCAGAGCCGGACCTGACAAAGCAGTGGTGGACGATGTACTGGGGCTAGAGGCTGCGGGACCACCGGGCCCTTTACGGCGCGCCGCGCACCGACTATCCTTTGGGGCTCTCGGACGTCGGCCGCATCGACGCTGAGGGTTGACACGACCGCGACGATCGGCTATAATTTCTGTCCTGATCACGACGCGGGGTGGAGCAGTCTGGTAGCTCGCCGGGCTCATAACCCGGAGGTCGCGGGTTCAAATCCCGCCCCCGCTACTTCGGCGACCCGGCGCGAGCCGGGGTCCGCAGGGGCCGAGAGGAGACGATGCAGGTACGACGTCCGCTTTCGCGAGTTCGCGCGCACCTCGGCGCCAGCCGCGCCGGGCGTGATGCCGAACGAGCGGCGGACGCGGATGCGTGGTCGTCTCACCCGGCCGGGGCGGGAGGAAGGTCGAAGTAGCGCGCGTCAGGCGCTTGACCCCTTCCCGCCCGCGCGGTGCCGCCGCGCGGGTTTTTCTTGGCCCCCGCGGTGCAGGCAGCGGGACAGCGGCAGGGCCGGGTAGCTCAGTTGGTAGAGCACGTGACTGAAAATCACGGTGTCGGCGGTTCGATTCCGTCCCCGGCCATGTGGAGGTTGCGGAGCGTAGGTCCGTAGCTCAATTGGTAGAGCACCGGTCTCCAAAACCGGCGGTTGGGGGTTCGAGTCCCTCCGGGCCTGTGGCTGGAGCGCTGTTTGCAAACCCTGGAGGGGCCAGGCAAGCGGGGCCGGCCGACAACATGGGTTTCGGTGGTGTGTGAAGGGCGCGCATCGCGCCCGAAAGAGTGGGTTTCGCTCGTGCGTGAAGGGCGCGCGGCCCAGGCCGCGCGCTGGTATGGCTAAGGTCAAGCGAGGCCGCGCCCGAAAGAGTGGGTCTCGCTGGGGTGTGAAGGGCGCGCCGCCCAGGCGGCGCGCTGGTGCGGGAAAGGCGAGACGGCGCCCCCATCGTCTAGTGGCCTAGGACACCTGGTTCTCAGCCAGGAAACCGGGGTTCGATTCCCCGTGGGGGTACTGACATGGGCAGGGGGAGGCCGCGGGTACGTGGCCGGAACCCGCTCGCGTAGCTCAGTGGTAGAGCGCTTCCTTGGTAAGGAAGAGGTCACGGGTTCGATCCCCGTCGCGAGCTCCATGGGCAAGGAGGTGCAGGCGGGGCCGGCGTGGGCGCATCGCGCCCGACGGAGTGGATCTCGCTCGTGCGGGATGGGCGCGCCGCCCAGGCGGCGCGCTGGTGCGGGAGGGGCGAGACGGGATTTCGCTGGTGCGGGACGGGCGCGCGGCCCAGGCCGCACGCTGGTACGGGAAGGGCGAGACGGGCCCCCATCGTCTAACGGTTAGGACACCAGTCTTTCAAGCTGGCAGTCGGGGTTCGATTCCCCGTGGGGGCGTGGGAGGGGTAGAAGAAGAGAGGACAGTGCGGGCGTAGCTCAGTTGGTAGAGCGTCTGCTTGCCATGCAGAAGGTCGCCGGTTCGAGTCCGGTCGCCCGCTCTCGAAGGAAGGTTTGGCCCGGGGTGCAGGGTAGGCCTCCGGTCGCAGGGATTCGGGGCTGTAGCTCAGCTGGTTAGAGTGCCGGTCTGTCACACCGGAGGTCGCGGGTTCAAGTCCCGTCAGCCCCGCTCGCGGTGCGATGATTGACAACACGGGTCCGGTCGAGTGCAGTGTGGGGCTGTAGCTCAGCTGGGAGAGCGCCTGAATGGCATTCAGGAGGTCACGGGTTCAAGTCCCGTCAGCTCCATCCCGCGCAGGTGCGGGCCGCTCGGAGGGAGTTCCGCTCCCCGAGAGTGTGGTCGGCTCGGATGGCGGAATTGGCAGACGCGCAGGATTCAGGATCCTGTGGGGGTTGACCCCGTGAGGGTTCGAGTCCCTCTCCGAGCATAGCAGGTTCCCGGCGGTGGCCGGGGCTGCCGGCGCGACCGGCGGCACGAGGCGCCCACGTGCTGGAATTGGTAGACAGGCTGGTTTGAGGGACCAGTGCCGGCAACGGCGTACAGGTTCGAGTCCTGTCGTGGGCATGGCGGCGCGTTTTCGATTGGCGGCCCGGCGGTGCGGGCGCGCCACGGCGCCGCGAGGCGATGGTCGACGTTGCGCCCGTAGCTCAACTGGATAGAGCGTTGGACTACGGATCCAAAGGTTGGGGGTTCGACTCCTCCCGGGCGCATGACGGGATGAAGCCCGCGAGCCCGGGCGAGGGTCGGAGTGAAGCGGCGGCCCGGGCGGCACGAGCGGTGGGGTACCGAAGCGGCCAAACGGGGCAGACTGTAAATCTGCTGGCGTATGCCTTCGTAGGTTCGAATCCTACCCCCACCACTGCCGCGGTGGCCGGCACGTCCGGGCGGCCGCGGGTATGGTTGGATAGGGGACAGGGCGCGTAGCTCAGCTGGTTAGAGCGCTACGTTGACATCGTAGAGGTCAGAGGTTCGAGTCCTCTCGCGCCCATGCGAGCCACGCAGGCCGGCTGGACGAGCGGCGGCTCGCAGGTCATGCGGCGCCCGCCCGAGCGGGAGGGCGACGCGGTCGCGAAGCGGACGGGGAACGGGGCTGTAGCTCAGCTGGGAGAGCGCCTGGATCGCACCCAGGAGGTCAGGGGTTCGAGTCCCCTCAGCTCCATGTCGGTTCGCCGGCCGGGACAGGAACGGCGGACCTGGTCGCCACCGTAGCTCAGTGGTAGAGCACTCGATTCGTAATCGAGCGGTCGTCGGTTCAAGTCCGACCGGTGGCTCTGCGGAACCCGTCGAGTTATATTAGGGTACGCCACGATTGGCCTGCGGGAGTAGCTCAGTTGGCAGAGCATCAGCTTCCCAAGCTGAGGGTCGCGGGTTCGAGCCCCGTCTCCCGCTCTGGCCGGCACAGGACGCCGGCCTGCGTCCTGCAGTAGGCTCGAGGACTGGTGCCCCTTGGTGTAATTGGCAACACGCCTGACTCTGGATCAGGAGAGTCCTGGTTCGAACCCAGGAGGGGCAACTACACAGGCGGGGCCGCTGGCCCCGCGCCGGACCCTTGGAGAGGTGGCCGAGAGGCTTAAGGCGGCGCCCTGCTAAGGCGTTGGGCCCAAAAGGCCCGCGTGGGTTCGAATCCCACCCTCTCCGCTGCACGAGCCGAGGCGGGGCGCCCGGTGCCGGCCCCGGGCAGCCGCGGGCCGGGCTGCGCAGGCCACGGGGGACGGGCGGCTCACGTTGGCCGATCCCCTGCTCCGCAGGCCGCGAGGGGACGGGTGGCCGAGTGGTTTAAGGCGCACGCCTGGAGAGCGTGTGGGCGCCAAAACGCCTCGTGGGTTCGAATCCCACCCCGTCCGTGCCGTTGGTGGGAGAGACAGATTCGGGGAGTAGCTCAGCCCGGTAGAGCACTGCGTTCGGGACGCAGGGGTCGCTGGTTCAAATCCAGTCTCCCCGACTGGCAAGTGAGGGCGAGAGGCGCGGCTGACCCGAGCCCTCGCCCTCCCTGTTTCGCATTCCGGAGGCGTAGTCCTAACTGGTAAGGCACCGCACTCGAAATGCGGCGGGCGCAAGCCCTTGGGGGTTCGAGTCCCTCCGCCTCCGCCTCTCTGGCACAACGACTTGCGGCGCTCGTCGGCACCCGGCCGGCGGGCGCCGTTTGCGTTGTGGGGTACAGGACGGGCGTGCT
>DASVDH010000125.1:0-29333 GCA_036381195.1 Longimicrobiales bacterium
TCCCTCGCCTTCTCCGGGTTCGCGCGCCCTCGCGTCCGTCCCATGACCTGGCCCATGAAGAAGCCGATGAGTCCGGTCTTGCCGGCGCGGTACTCGGCAACCTTCGCGGCGTTCGCGGCGAGCACCTCGCGCACGACACGCTCGAGCTCGGCCGCGTCGCTGATCTGCGCCAGCCCCTTCTCCTCGACGATGCGCTCCGGATCGCCGCCGCGCGCGGCCAGCTCCGCGAGCACCTGCCGCGCCGCGGTGCTGGACACGCGACCCCGCTCCACCAGCCGGACCAGCGCCGCCAGCTCCTTCGCGCCGAACGGCAGCTCCGCGATCGCGCGGCCGGCGCGCTCGCGCGGCAGCTCGTGGATCACCCAGTTCGCCACCGCGCGCGCCGACACACCGCCCTCCGCGACCGCGCTCTCGAACAGGTCCGCGGCGGCGGGCTCGCGTGCGAGGAGCTCGGCTTCTTCATGACTCAGCCCGTGTCGCTCGGCGAGGCGGGCTGCCCGGACGGCGTGGCGCACGTCGGGTGACGGCCGGGCACGGGCACGCGTAGGCGTACGTGTAGGCGCACGGGCCTCCCCGCCGCGAACGCCCTCGCCCGCAGTTTCACCCGCCTTTCCCCCGCCCTCGCCCGGGCGGTCGAGCCGCAGGGAGGTGACGCCCCGGCCCTCGCCCGCCTTCTGGCGTTTCGCCCACGTATCCCGCAGCGTCACCACCCGATTGAAGACGAGCGCGCCAGGCGCGGAATCCACCGGGTCAGCGAAGAAGTAGCCGACCCGCTCGAACTGGTAGTGCGTGCCGGGCGCCGTGTCCCGCGCGGACGGCTCGATGCGCGCATCCTTCACGACGACGAGCGACTCCGGGTTCAGGAACTCCTTGAAGTCGCCGTCCTCGCCCGCCGCGGCATCGGGATCCGGCACGGTGAACAGCCGGTCGTACAGCCGCACCTCGCACGGCACCGCGTGCGCTGCGGAGACCCAGTGGATGGTACCCTTCACCACCCGCCCATCGGGCGTGGCGCCGCCACGCGTCGCCGGGTCGTAGCTGCAACGCAGCTCCACGACCTCGCCGCGATCGTTCTTCACGACGTCGTCGCACCGGATGATGTAGCCGTAGCGGAGCCGCACCTCGCGGCCCGGCGCGAGCCGGTGCCAGCCCGGCGGCGGGTCCTCGGCGAAGTCGCCGCGCTCGATGAGCAGCTCTCCGGAGAACGGCAGCGGCCGCGAGCCCTCGCGGGGCACATCATGCGGCCAGTACGGCGCGTCCAGCTCCTCGACCTTGCCCGCCGGCCAGTTCGTGATCACCACGCGCAGCGGGTCGAGCACGCACAGCACGCGCGGCGCGCGCGTGTTCAGGTCCGTGCGGATCGCGTACTCGAGCTTGCCGATGTCCACCCGGCTGTCCGCCTTCGCGACGCCGATCATCTCGCAAAACGCGCGGATCGCCTCGGGCGTGACGCCGCGCCGCCGCAGGCCCGCGATGGTCGGCATGCGCGGGTCATCCCAGCCGCTGACGTACCCGCCCTCGACGAGCTGGAGCAGCTTGCGCTTGCTCATGACCGTGTAGTCGAGGTTCAGCCGCGCGAACTCGTACTGCCGCGGCCGCGTGCCCAGGTCCGCGTTCTCGACGACCCAGTCGTACAGCGGGCGGTTGGTCTCGAACTCGAGCGTGCAGATCGAGTGCGTCACATCCTCGATCGCGTCCTCGAGCGGGTGCGCGAAGTCGTACAGCGGGTAGATGCACCACCGGTCGCCCGTGCGGTAGTGGTGCGCGTGACGGATGCGGTACAGCACCGGGTCGCGCAACAGCATGTTGGGCGACGCCATGTCGATCTTCGCGCGCAGCACGTGCGCGCCGTCCGGGAACTCACCCGCACGCATGCGGCGGAACAGGTCCAGGTTTTCCTCGACGCTGCGGTCGCGGTACGGGCTCGGCCGGCCCGGCTCCGTGATCGTGCCGCGCTGCTCGCGGATCTCTTCCTCGGTCTGGCTATCGACGTAGGCCTTGCCCTTGCGGATGAGCGACTCCGCGATCTCGTAGAACTTCTCGAAGTAGTCGGACGCGTAGTAGAGGTGCTCGCCCCAGTCCCAGCCGAGCCACTTCACGTCGCGGATGATCGACTCCGCGTACTCGACGCTCTCCGTCTCCGGGTTCGTGTCGTCGAAGCGGAGATGGCACACGCCGCCGAATTCCTGCGCGATGCCGAAGTTCAGCGTGATGGACTTGGCGTGCCCGATGTGCAGGTAGCCGTTCGGCTCGGGCGGGAAGCGCGTGACGACCCGCCCGCCATGCGTGCCCTTCCGCACGTCCTCGGCGACGATGGCGCGGATGAAGTCCTGGCCCGTGGCCCGCCCGGCCGGGGCGGTCGTGATGCTCTCGCTCATGGATCCCCGGATTCGCTCCTCGATCTGCTCCAGTATGAATGAAATATAGCAGGTTTCGGCGCGTTCCGGGGGGCGACGCCGGCGGGCAGCGCCGCCCGCTCCTGCCATTCCCGGGCCCCGGGATTCCCGGCGGCGTCGCCCGCTCCTGGATTCCCGTGTCCCGGGCTTTCCGCGGCCGCCACCCGCTCCTGCCATTCCCCTGTCCCGGCCCGCCCGCCAGGTTCGGGCCCATGGACGACGTCGCGCCCTCTGGCCGCAGGGGGTCACGCCGGTTGCCGGCGCCCGGCGAGCTCGCGGACCGCTACTACCGCGAGCATCGCGATGCGATCGACCTCTGCCTGGAGCTCCGCCGCACGGCGCGCATCGTGCTGGCCGCGAGCGACCGGTTCCTCGCGGCCTTCCGGTTGACCGACGTCGCGATGACCGTGCTGCTCGAGCTACGCCGCGCTCCGGACGGGGAGCCAGGCGCGCTGGCGGACCGCGCCGGCGTGCGGCCCACCACGCTGGCGCTGCTCCTCGGCCGGCTCCAGCGCGAAGGCTGGATCGAGCGCGTATCGCACCCACGCGACGCCCGCCGCCGGCCCGTGCGCCTCACGCCACAGGGCCGGTCGGAGCTCGACCTCCTGCTGGGCGACTACTACCGGCTCGCGACGGCGCAGCTCGAGCCACTCTCGGCTGCCGACCGCACCGGATTGCGCCGCTTGCTCGGGCTCATTGAGACGGCCTCGCCGCCGCCTCCACGCCGGAGCTGGGCCGAGCTCGGCTACGATCTGGACGAACCCCGGGAGGAGTGGGAGCAACGGGCGAAGCCGCGCCGCCGGCGGTGACCGGCCAGGGCCGGCGCGCGGTTCGATGATCTCGCGCCGTGTGGGTGAGGCCTTCCGGACGATTGGCGAGATGGTACAACCCTGTACCATCTCGCTTCCGGAGGACCGCGGCAGGGCCCTCGGTCGACGCCTGGCCTGCCGGGAACCATCGGGCTCCCGGAGACCGCGGCAGGGGCCTCGATCGCGCCCGCCGCGCATGCCCGCGCCGCTCAACTCATGCCGCGAACAGCTCGAGCTGCTGCGACGCCGGGGCCCGCCGCGTGGCCAGGCCCGCCGGAGCGAACGCCGTGGCCGGCGTCCCGGCCGGACCCGCCGGAGCGAACGGCGAGGCCGGCGGCGCGGCCAGGCCTGCCGGAGCAGGCGGCGTCGCCCGCGGTGCGGCCGGCCCCGGCGAGGCCGCGACCATGGCCGGCAGCGGGGTCCCGTCGGGCAGCCGCCGCTCGAGCGGCGGCACGCGCGTCACGGGCTCGTGGCGCCGGCGCCGCCGCGCGATCCGCACGTGGGTACACGCGCGCGGCTCGCAGCCCACACGGCGCGCGATGCGGCGCCAGTGCGCGCCGTGGCCGCGCTCCCCGTGGAGCAGGTACGCCTCGGCGTGCGCCATCTCGTGCAGCAGCGTGTCCAGGCGATGGCGGTCGTTCGCCTGGAGCATGAGGTCCACGTTGAGCGCGATCTCAAGCACCGCGCGCTCGCCCACGCCGTCGTCGTACCGGACCTGGCCGAGTCGGCGCCGCATGCGGTCGCTGAGGCGGATCGGCAGGTCCGGCGGCAGGCGGCCCCCGAAGCACGCGTGGTTGAGGCGCGCGTACAGCTCGCGCAGGTACGCCCGCTGCGCCGGCGTGCCGCAGCACGGCGCGAGCCGAGGCGCGCGACCGTTCCCGTTGGCGGCGTGCCGGGCGCGTGCCTCCTCGAGGGCTGCGGCGAGCGGCGGCCAGTTCCGGATCGCGTGCACGGCGCGATCGTAGGCGCGCGTCCGCCGCGGCCCGGTCGTCGCCACCACGGCGAACGCGTCCAGCAGCTCGGGCGGCGCCGTTGCGAACGCGGCGTTCAGGTTCAGCACGCGGCCGTGCCGCGTCAGCGAGAAGATGGTGCTGCGCGTGCGGCGGAACGCGACGCGGCACAATTCGCTCGCGCCGCGCGCCCGGAGCTCGGCGAGGAAGTCCTCCGGCGTGAGGGGCGCCATGATTCCAATCATAGGGCCCGGGCGAGGGCAAAGGCGAGGGCGCACGGCCGGGCACCCGGCGCACGCCGCTCGGCCCGGCGCCCAGCACACCGCCACGGCGGCGCAGTGCCAGGCCACGCCCGGCGGCTCGATGCCCGGCAAACGCCGCGCGGATCGCGTCCGTACGTCCGGTCCCCTGGCCCCTGTCACGCCGGGCGACCATAATTCAGCCCGCACGCGACCAGATCCCTACCCCGAAGGAGGACCACGAAATGAGGCGCAACGGAGCGATCCTGCGCAGCGGTGCATTGAGCGTCGCGTTGGCTGCGGCATTCGCCGCCTGTGAGGGCGGCGGCCGGCCGGCCGGAGAGGCCGGAGCGGCAGATACGGCGCCTGCGGCGGCAGCGGAAGCCGCGGGCTCGGTGACGGTGGCGGACGTCGGATTCCAGACGCCCGAGTCCGTGCTGCACGACCCCGCGGCCGACGTCTACATCGTCTCGAACATCAACGGCAACCCGACGGACAAGGACAACAACGGCTTCCTGAGCCGTGTCACCCCGGACGGCCAGGTCGCAACGCTGAAGTGGGTCGAGGGCGGGCAGAACGGCGTGACGCTGCACGCGCCCAAGGGCATGGCGATCAAGGGAGACACGCTCTTCGTCGCGGACATCGACACGGTGCGCATGTTCCACCGCGAGACGGGCGCGGTCCTCGGGGCCCGGGGCGTGCCGGGCGCCACGTTCCTCAACGACGTCGCCGTCGGGCCGGACGGGACCGTCTACGTCTCCGACTCGGGCCTCCGCGGCAGCGCCCAGGGCCTGGAGCCGGCGGGCACGGATGCGGTTTACCGCTTCGGGCCGGATGGCGCGCCGCAGGCGGTGGCCCGGACCGCGCAGCTCCAGAACCCCAACGGCCTCGCCGTGGACGAGCAGGGCGTGATCGTCGTGCCGTTCGGCGGGAACCGCCCGATGCGCATCGATGCGTCCGGCAACATCACGCCGATGGACAGCGTGCCCGCCGGCCAGCTCGATGGCCTGGTGCGGCTGGCCGACGGCTCGCTGCTCGTCTCGAGCTGGGAGGGCCGGGCCGTCTATCACGTCATGCCCGAGATGGCGCACACCATGACGGCGGTGAGCGACGTCGAAGCGCCGGCGGACATCGGCTACGACCGCGGCCGCAACCGCGTGCTGATCCCGCTGTTCACCTCGAACCGGGTCGAGATCCGGTCCGTGCAGATGTGACGGCCGCCTCGCCCCCCGCCCCCCTCGCCCCCGGGCCGGGGCGAGGGGGGCGGGGACGAGGGCGAGGGCCGGGCAGGAGACCGTCCGCCGGCTCGCGCACGCGTCGCGGCTGCCTCGTACCTGTTCACGCGCGCCCCGCGCCTGCAGCGCGTCCGCCTCACGCCGCCCGCTTCATCACGCCGCCGCGGGCGCCCTCCAGGATGCGCCGCGCTGCCATTTGCCCGGCGGCAATCGCGCCGTGCACCGTCCCGATCGCCGCGCCCGCCGCAAGCGCTTCGCCCGCGAAGAACACCGTGTCCGCGACCGGCTGCGCCAGGACCTCCCGCGCATCCTCGCCGCCCACCGGCACGTAGCTGTAGGCGCCGCCTGCGAACGGGTCCGCCGACCAGTCGTGGTGGTGCCACGCCTCGAGCCGCGATTCGACCTCGCGGCGGTCCACGCCCAGCGTCCCCGCCAGCGCGGCGACGGCGCGCTCGATGCGCTGCTCCACGGGCACCTCGGCGAGTCGCAGCGCGGCCGGGCCGCCGGCCCAGCCCACCAGCACGGGCGCGCGCACGGGCAGCATCGTCCACCAGGTGGGGAATGCCTGGTCCGTGAGGATGAACTTGATCGGGCGGTACGGCGCGCCATCCTCCAGCGCCTCGCTCGGCCCGTGCTCCCAGAAGGCCTCGCGGAAGCGCAGCACGACCTTGACGACGGCGCCCATCTCGAGCCGCGCGGCGGCGCGCAGCGCCTCGCCGGGTGCGGGGTCGAAGCGGAGGCGGGCCGGCGAATCCGGCCGCGCGTTCAGCACGCCGAGCGGAGCGGTCACCAGGACGCGTGTCGCGTGCACCGGCTCCAGCGCGGAGCCCGCCGCCGAGCGCGCCTCGACCGTGACGTCATGGGGCCGCCAGCGGATCGCGGTGACGATGGTGTTGAGCCGGAGCGCGCCGCGCGCAATCACCCCCCGGGCGAGCCACTCGGCCAGGCGGTCGTAGCCGTCGAGCACATGGAAGCTCGGCTCCACCGGCGCGCCGTGGTCCCACGACTCCGCCTCCGCGAGCGCCCGCAGGCTGATGCGGTCCACGGGCGCGGCGTGGAACCCCTCGACGTAGGCCGCGGCCATCTCGCGCGACTCCGCCCACTGCTCGCCGCCGCAGCAGATCTCGAGGTGGTCCGCGAACGAGCGTCCCGGCGGGGTGCGCGGGCCGATCCTGCGCATCACCTCCGTGAGCCGCGCGCGGAAGTGCGGCATCGGCCAGAGGACCCCGCCGCGCGAGCGCCAGAAACGGTCGCTCGCCTCGCACACCAGCAGCCGCGCCGCGCGCACGGGGTCCCAGATTTCCGGCGACGTGCCGTGGATGAACTCCGCGCCCAGCTCGATCGGCACGGGAGAAAGCGGGTCCCGGTGCGTGTGGATGCGCCCGCCCACGCGCCCGCGCGCCTCCAGCACCAGCACGTCCAGCCCGGCATCCAGCAGCGCCTGCGCCGCGGCGAGCCCCGCGACCCCCGCACCGACCACGACCACATCCACGCCGAGCCAGTGACGCAAGTGCGGCGCCGCTGGCGCAGGAGGCAGGGCCCAACGGCTCGCAGGCGAGTGGCGCTCGCTCGCAGATCAGCCAGCGCCCGAGGCAGCCGTGGTCGCGAACGAGCCGCCCGGCCCGGATCAGCCGCGCCGCCCGCATCAGCCGCGCCGCGTGCGCTGCCGCGCCGCGCGGGCTGCCGGCCCGGGTGCCTCCGGCCGCCAGCCGCGCCTCGGAGCGCGGGCCGGGCGAAGATGGGAGCGCCGCCCGTCGCTTCGACTCACGCGAGCTCGCGCGCCGCGCGCAGCGTCGGCGCGACCCACGGACCTCGCGCGCGGCCGGCAGCGTCACTTCGCCTCACGCGAGCTCGCGCACGGCGCGGAGCGTCGCCTCGACCTCCTCCGGCGTGTTGAGCAGCCCGGGCGCGAGCCGGGCGTGCGAGGGCGCGTACGGCGTCTCGCTGGCGACGATGCGCCGTTCCCGCAGCCGGCGCACCACGGCCGCCGGGCTCAACCCGTCCACGTCGAAGCAGACGATGCCCGCCGACCGGCGCTGGTCCATGGGCGTATGCAGCGTGACGTGCGGCATCGCGGCGAGCCCCTCTTTGAGCTGCCGCGCCAGCCCGTGGATCCGCCCGGCAACGCGCTCGGGACCCAGCCCGCGATGCCAGTCGAACGCTTCCGCCAGCGCCCAGCGGTGCTCGAACGAGTGGAACCCGCCCGGCGTCATTGCCGCGCCCCAGCCGTCGCGCCACGTGAAGGTGGGGATGATGGGGAGCGTGGCGCCCTGCGCGCGTGGGTGGGCCCACACGATGCCCGTGCCGCGCGGGCCGAACAGCCACTTGTGCGTGCCCGCGATGAAGAAGTCGCAGCCCAGCGCGTCCACGCGGAACGGCTCGACGCCCAGCGCGTGCACGCCATCCACGCCCAGCAGCACCCGGTCGTCCTCCGCCCGCCCCGCGTTCACGCGCTCGAGCGCCTCCGCGATGCTGCGCAGCGGGATCTTCAGCCCCGTGCTCGAGTGCACCCACGTGAGCGCGAGGACGCGCGTCGCGGGTCGGACGGCGCCGATGATCCTCGCGACGATGTCGTCCTCCGAGAGCCGGGTCACGTCATCCGGCCAGGCAATGAGGCGGAGCGTGGCGCCGGTACGTTGCGCCTTGTAGGCCAGCGCCTCGCGGGTCGAATAGTAGTCGTGCGCGGTGGTGAGCAGCTCCTGCCCCGGCCGCACCCGGATCGCGTTGTAGACCAGGCCCAGGCCCATCGTGGTGCTGTCCGTGAGCGCGATGTCGCGCGCGTCCGCGCCGAGGTACTCGCCCGCTGCCCGCCGGACCTCGCGCTCGAGCCGTGCGTTGTTCTCTTCCACGTAGCCGGCAGGGTCGCGGTCCAGGCCGCGGCGGTGGCGCGCGATCGCATCGCGCACCGGCCGGGGGTGCGTGGCGAGCAGCAGCCCCGCCATGTGGATGCGATCACGCGCGATGTCGAACTGGCGGCGCACTGCCTCCCAGTCGTCTCCCGCGTCGTCGAAGATCAACCGGAGCCGGCCGTCCGGCTCCTCCGCGCAACCCGCCAGCGTGCCGGCCGCGAGCGCGGCGCCGGCCCGCGCGAGAAAGCTCCGCCGGGTGAGCATGCCCTCGCCGCTCATCATCCTCCGTGCCCGACCACCGCCATGCCCGGCCGACGCGGCGCGAGCCCATCCCGTGTGGGCCGCTCCGGGCGAGCAGGATGCGCCGGAAGCCCACGACCGTGAGCTGCGCGCCCTCGCTGCAGAGCGGCCGACTCGCCGCGGGGCCAGCCGCGGCATGACCCCCGCGCACCGCGCGCAAGAACCGGCCCGATCGGGGCCCGGCGGCCGGCGCGGGCCGATCGGCTCGGCCAGCATCACGGGTCGCGCGGCCCCGACAATCGAGCGAGGAGCTCGGGCATCGCGTGGAGGTGGTCTATGTGATCCGGCGCCGAGTTGCCCGCGAAGGAGAGCAGCTCGAACCCGCCCGCACGCGCCTCCCCCAACTGCTGCATGCCGCGAGGGCCCCAGCGCAGGACCGGCGTGCGGCGCAGGCCCAGCGCGGCGAGCAGCCAGTCGGCCGTCTCCGTCGTGCTCGCGAACGTGCCCGGGAAAATCTCCGAGTGTGTGACGACGAAGCGCTTCTCCCCGCGCATCGCCGCGCGTGCGAACTCCGCGAACGGGACCAGGTTCGTCGTGTCGAGCACGCCGCCCGCGGCGACGACCGTGCGCGCCGGGACGTAAGAGGTGTGCATGCCGTCGAGGAGCAGGATCGCCCGCACGGTCTCGAAGTGCCGCGGCTCGCGCAGGATCGCGCGCACCGCGCCGTGCCCCGCGGAGAACGCGGTCAGGATCACGGCGCCGGGCCGCGTCGGCGCGCCGGTCACCGCCGACACCTCGCGCGCGATGCGGGCGAGGAGCGAGTCGAAGGAGGCCGGGTCGCTGAAGGCCCGGTCGTAGAGCGCCGAGCCGCCGCCCAGGTGCACGGCCGCCGACACGATCCCGGCATCCAGATCCGCGACGGCCTGGTGCACGAGCCAGGCGGGTCCGTGGAAGTGGACGACGAGGTCGAACGGCGTTCCCGTCGGCACATTGCGCGGCACCAGCAGCTCGACCGGCTTCCCGTCGGGGCCGGCGAAGGTGCGCACGGCGCCGTCGAGCGGGCGCTGCGTCAGCCGCTCGTGCGCGCGCGTGTGCTCGACCATGGGCGAGGGGTTCTGCGGGGTCGCCTGTTGTGCCGCGGCGGGAGATGGCGCAGCGGCGGCGAACAGGGCGCCGAACGCCGCAGCCGCGAGGTACACGCCGTGTGGGAGGTGCAGGAGTCTGCCTGGCTTCAATTCGATCGGGCCTCCGTTCGCGGACGATCCCGCGCCCCGCCGGTGCCGTGACCGGCGCCGGCGTTCCGGCGCGGGGTCGCACGACTGCGGCCGCCGGGCTCCTAAGGCTTCAGCTCGAACGGCGGGGAGACGCGCTGCTCCTTGGGCAGGAGGTGGCGCATCTCGGGATCGTAGGCGAGCACGAACACGAACCGGTACGTTCCGGGCCTTTTGCCTACATACCCGAACCGCATCATCGGGGCATGGCGGGTAGTGCCCGGGGCCACGGGGAAGCTCCAGGTCGCGCCATCATAGACGAACCACACGGCTGCGAAGGTCCACTCGTCGTCGACCAGCTTCTCGAGATAGACCCACTCGCCCATCAGCGCGTAAACGGTGTCCTGCCCGACGTTGGCCAGGATCGGTGTCGCCCCGGAATCCGCAGCGGCAGAGTACACGGGCTTGTCGGTCGTGATCTCGAGCTGGACGGCCCCCGGCTCCACCAGGCTCAAGTCCCGCCGACTCGAGTCCGTCGGACTCTGGTCGCACGCGAAGACGAGTGTGCTCGCCGTGAGAACGGCGACCGCTCGGAGCTGCCGGCTCGTGCTCACGCTGGTTGGAAGCGTCCTCGTGGTGGGTTCCTGCCACCGGATACAACGCCCCAAGGCAGCGCCCTGTGACAATGTTCGCGCACGATTCGGCTCACGCACGCGCGAACAGCCCGTCTACCTCGCCGTAAGACAGGCCGTGCTCGAAGGCACCGTACGTGCCGCGCTCGAGCAGCTCGCGGGCCGCGTGCCGGGTCGCGGTGAGCGCGGCGAGCGCAATGGCGGAACCGACGCTCACGCGCGCCACGCCGAGCCGGGCGAGGTCCGGCACACTGGGCGCACCCGGCTTCCACATGATGTTCAGCGGCCCGTCGATCGCCCGAGCCAGTGCTGCGATGGTGTCGGCATCCGTCACGCCGGGCACGAAGACGCCGTCTGCGCCGGCCGCGAGGTACACGTTGGCTCGTTCGATGGCGGCAGCCAGGCGCGACTGCGGCTCGCCGACGCGGGCGAGGTACACGTCCGTCCGGGCGTTGATGAACAGGTCGCCGCCTGCCGCGGCCGCCTCGGCCCGCGCTGCGTGAATCCGCTCGGCCTGGACTTCCGGCGCGAGGAGCGGCGTCGCGGGATCGCGGGACGCATCCTCGAGATTGATGCCGACGGCGCCCAGCTCCACGACCGCGCGCACCGTCTCGGCCACGTCCTGGACGGAGCCGCTGCCGTAGCCGCCCTCGATGTCGGCCGTCACCGGGACGTCGACCGCCTCGACGATGCGCCGGATGGCTTCGATCATCTCGTCGCGCCGCAGCCCGTGGCCATCGCGGCGTCCGTGGGCCCACGAGACGCCCGCGCTCGTCGTCGCGATCGCGGGCGCGCCAGCCAGCTCGATCACGCGCGCGCTCGCCGCGTCCCAGGCGTTCGGCAGGACCAGTGGGCGGTTCTCGTGCAGCCGCCGAAAGTGCGCGACCCGTTCTTTCTGTGTCATGGTCACCTCGTCGAGTGCATGCGCTCCAGCACGGCACGCTCGTGGTGCAGCAACCACTGCTTGCGCCAGAGGCCGCCGCCGTACCCGGTCAGGGCGCCATTGGACCCCACCACGCGGTGGCAGGGGATCACGATGGCGATGCGGTTGTCGCCGTTGGCCCGGGCCACGGCCCGCACGGCGGCCGGCGCGCCGATCGCGTGGGCCTGCTCCGCATAGCTGCGCGTCTCGCCGTACGGGATCTCGCGTAACGCGCTCCACACCCGTTGCTGGAACTCGCTCCCCGGCGTGAGCAGGGGCGTCCGGAACTCCTGCAGCGTGCCCGCGAAGTACGCGCTCAGCTCGGCTTCGAGTTGCCGGCTGACGTCGTTCGATCCGGGCGCCAGCGCGCAGTCGAGCAGCCGGATCAGCCGCCGGAGCTGCGTCTCCAGCATCGGCCGGTCGGTGAACTCGAGGAGGCACACGCCCTCGTCGGTCGCCCCCAGGAGCATGGGGCCGAGCGGCGTGAGCACCCGCGAGAGCCGGACGACCGTCACGCCCCGGCTGCGAGACGGCGGACGCCCGGTGATCTGGCGGAGCGCCTCCTGGAAGCCGCTCAGCGAATCGTAGCCGCTGCCGTAGGCGACCCGCGTGATCTCCTCGCCGCGGGCGAGGCCGTCCAGGGCCGTGGCCAGACGCCGCGCCCGCTGGTACGCGTGGAACGTCATCCCGTGGTGTCTCTTGAACCACCTGCGAATCCTCGCCGGGTCGAGCCCGCGCGCCCGCAGGTCCCGATCCCGCAGCCGCCGCATGGGGTCGCCGTCGATCTCCGCGAGGAGCTGCCGAACGAACCCGGGGGTCTGGCCGGGCAGTTCCAGGGGACGGCACCGCTTGCAGGGCCGGAAGCCGTGGGCCAGCGCGTCCCGGGCCGAAGCGAAGAACTCGATGTTCCCGCGCTTCGGCTTCTTCGCCGGGCACGACGGCCGGCAGAAGATCCCGGTGGTCCGCACCGCGGTGAAGAAGATCCCGTCGTAGCGGGTGTCGCACGCCAGGACGGCCCGGTACATCTCATCGGCGGGCGGGAGTGGACGATCTCTCATCTTCCGCAGGAAGACACGATGGGGAGCCGCATCTTCGCGCCCCGGACTCCATCGTCCAACGGCGCCGGCAAGACCGCCTCGAAGTCTACCGCCCGGCGGCCCCGGCCGTCTACCGGGAATTCGACATCGAATCCGCATCGCGTCGTGACGGACGGGCGTCAGCTCCGGCCAGCAGCTCCGCGATCCGCAGCACGACGCGCAGCGTCCGCTCGTCCGGATCGAGCGCGGGGTCGTACGTGGTCACCGCCGCGGCGCACACGCGGAAGCGCCCGGCAACGCCGCGGAGGACCGTCTCCAGTTGCCCGAGCGAGAGGCCGCCCGGCACCGGCCGGTCCACGATCGCCGGTGCGACCGAAGGATCCCCTCCCGCTCGATGCGCTCGACCCTCACCCGGCCGTGCGCGGCCAGGCGCGCGGCGATCCCGGCGGCAAGCAGGCGCTCCGGCCCGCGGCTCGCGCTGTGGCGGTCGTCGCCGGCCATGTATGGCACGAGGACCATGCATACGTCGCTGTCCATGAACGCCTCCGCCCGGTGCGGTCCCTCTGCTCGGAGCGAGCTCGCCACTTCGTTGGGGAGCGGGCCTCCATGCTGCGCGGAATCGTACCGCGAAAGAAGGGCACGGATCCCGGCCCCCGGCCGTTCTCCGTGCCCTCCGTACGCTGCCTGGTCTCGCGCGGCTCCCGAAGAATGCGGGAGCCCTGTGCAGCCCGACGGGCCGCCGGAGCCCGCGCAGCCCGACTGCCCGCCCTGCGCCTCTACTTCACGAACAGCATGTCGCGGTACCGCGGCAGCGGCCACAGGTCATCCGGCAGCACGCGCTCGAGCTTGTCCACCACCGCGCGCACCGCCGCCATGGCCGGCACGATGTTGTCGCGCATGTGGTGCGCCTTGGAGTGAACGTCATCGCCGCCCAGCTCCGCGTTCTGGCGCACCAGCTCGTCCAGCACCACGCGCAGCTCGTCGACCAGCTTGCTCACGTCCTGCAGCGTGGCGGCCACCCCTTTCGCCTCGAGGCCGAGTTCGCGGGCCTGCCTCGCCACGTCCAGCAGGTCGTTCATGTAGCGCACGGCCGCGGGCAGGATCATCGTGCGCGCGATGTCTGCAGCCGTCTCGCCCTCGATGTTGATTGTCTTGAAGTACTGATCGAACGCGATCTCGGCGCGGGACTCCAGCTCCCGGCGCGTCAGCACGCCGTACTTCTCGAACAGCGCCGCGTTCTTCTCGTCCGTCAGCCGCTCGATCGCGTCCAGCGAGCTGCGCAGGTTCAGCAGCCCGCGCCGCTCCGCCTCCTCGTGCCACTCGGGCGAGTAATTGTCGCCGTTGAAGATGATGCGCTTGAACCTGGGGATCTCGCGCGCCAGCACCGCGCTCAGCGCCTCGTCCACCGGCTTGCCGCCCTGCATCTCCTGCTCGAGCGCCGTGGCCAGCTCGTCGATGGACTCTGCGACGATCGTGTTCAGCACCGCCGCGGGGAACGAGATGGACTGGGACGCGCCCAGCGCCCGGAACTCGAACTTGTTGCCCGTGAACGCGAAGGGCGACGTCCGGTTGCGGTCGCCGGCGTGCAGGGGCAGACGCGGCAGGACCGGCACGCCGAGCCCGAGCAGCCCGCCCTTGCGCGCCGTCTTGCCCTTCGTCGCCTTCTCGATCCGCTCGAAGATGTCCGTGAGCTGGTCGCCCAGGTACACCGAGATGATCGCGGGCGGCGCCTCGTTCGCGCCGAGCCGGTGGTCGTTACCCGCGTACGCCACGCTCGCCCGCACGAGGTCCTGGTGCCGCTCGACGGCGCGCAGCACCGCCGCGCAGAAGAACAGGAACTGGAGGTTCTCGTCCGGGTCGTTCCCGGGGTCCAGCAGGTTGTGCGTCGCCGTGCCGAACGACCAGTTCAGATGCTTGCCGCTGCCGTTCACTCCCGCGAACGGCTTCTCGTGCAGCAGCGCGACGAGCCCGTACTTCCGCGCGATCCGCTGCATCAGCAGCATCATGAGCTGCTGGTGGTCCGCCGCGAGGTTCGCGTTCTCGTAGATCGGCGCCATCTCGTACTGCCCCGGCGCCACCTCGTTGTGCCGCGTCTTCACCGGCACGCCCAGCCGGTACAGCTCCCGCTCCAGCTCCATCATGAACGCCAGGACGCGGTCCGGGATCGCGCCGAAGTAATGGTCCTCCAGCTCCTGCCCGCGCGGCGGCTTCGCGCCGAAGAGCGTACGGCCGGTCGTCACCAGGTCCGGGCGCCGGTAGTAGAACTCCTGGTCCACCAGGAAGAACTCCTGCTCCGGCCCCAGCGTCGCGTGCACGGGCCGCGGCTCCGCGCCCAGCAGCGCCAGCGCGCGCCGGGCCTGCACATCCAGCGCATGCATCGAGCGGAGCAGCGGGATCTTCTGGTCCAGCGCGTCGCCCGTCCACGACGTGAACGCCGTCGGGATCGCGAGGTACGAGCCGCCCGGCGTCTCCACGATGAACGCGGGCGAGGTCGGGTCCCAGGCCGTGTAGCCGCGGGCCTCGAACGTCGCACGCAGCCCGCCCGACGGGAACGACGACGCGTCCGGCTCGCCCTGGATCAGGTCCTTGCCACTGAACTCCGCCGTCGCGCCGCCCCCGACGTTCGGCGTGATGAACGAGTCGTGCTTCTCGGCGGTCAGCCCCGTCAACGGCTGGAACCAGTGCGTGAAGTGCGTCGCTCCCTTCTCCGTCGCCCACTCCTTCATCGCGATCGCGACGGCATCCGCCAGCCGCAGGTCGAGCTCCGTGCCGTTCTCGATCGTGTCCAGCAGCGCCTGGTAGGTCGGCCTGGGCAGCCGCGACTTCATCTCCGCCAGGCTGAACGTGTTCTCGCCGAAGATCTTCTCGATGTCGAACGGCCGGGGCGCAGGGGCCGGCCGCAACGCCTGCTGGAGGGTGCCGTTGAGCGGGCTGTGGGTCCAGGACTTGGCCGCGGCGAGCGTGTCGAAGCGGGAGGTGCGGGTTGGCATGGGTTTCCTTCGGGCTCGGGTGGATGGCGCCGCCGGGCGACCGCGCCCGGGGCCCCGCGGTCGCGGCGACGCGACCCCCGCGCCGCGCGACACGCAACGCTAATCGCTGTCGGGCCGGCTGTCAATGGCCGGCGCGACACTTTGCACGAGAACGCGTGCAAACACCGCGCCAGGAGGCCCGATTCGTGCAGACTGTCACGCCGAACAGTGCCGGATGTGCAGGTTTCCAGTTACAGCTTGCCACCCGGGCGAGGCCCGTCAGAGGGCGGGGCGGGCCGCTCCCGACCCTCGCGCCGGCGCCCGTGGCCGTGGCGCCCGCGCGGCACCCGGTGGGCCGGGGCCGCGGCCGCGGGCGCCGCTACCGCGGGGCCGCGGCGGCCCGGGCCCCGTTGCGGCGCCGGTGGGGCAGGAGTATCCTGCGCGTGCCGGCGGCCGCGGTGTTCCGGGCCCGCGTGACCTCCGGGTGTGGCCGGGTTTCGCGGCCGGGTCCGGGTTTGGTGGCCGGGTTCCTGTCGGGGTTTCTGGTCGTTCGCGCGTTCGCGCGCATGCGACCGCCCGGGCTGTCGTTTCGAGCGGACGGGGTTCGCGGCTGCCGGCCGCGGGCTCGACTCCACGGGGGGCCGAATGGCGGAGCGCATGGATCGACGCGGGTTCGTGAAGCGTGCCGCGCTGGGCGCGGCAGGGGCGGGCGTGCTGGGCGCGTGCGGAAACACGGGGGCCGCGGGAGGCGAGGCGGCGGGCGGCCAGGGTGTGGCGGGCCCGGAGATCACGTGGCGCGTCGCGTCCAGCTTCCCGCGTGGCCTGGACATCATCTACGGGTCGGCGGAGGCGCTGGCGCAGCGCGTGAGCGACATGACGGGCGGGCGGTTCCGCCTCCGGGTCTATCCTGCGGGTGAGCTGGTGCCCGGCCTGCAGGTCATGGATGCGGTGCAGAACGGGACGGTGCAGGCGGGTCACACCGCGGGCTACTACTACACGGGCAAGCACCCTGCGCTGGCGCTGGACACGGGGGTGCCGTTCGGGCTGACCGCGCGGCAGCAGAACGCCTGGCTCTACGAGGCAGGCGGGCTCGAGCTGGTGCGCGGCATCTACGACGACTTCGGCATCATCAACTTCCCGTGCGGCAACACGGGCGTGCAGATGGGCGGCTGGTTCCGGGCGCCGATCGGGTCGCTCGAGGACCTGCGTGGGCTGCGCATGCGCATCCCGGGCGTGGGTGGCGAGGTGATGAGCCGGCTGGGGGTGTCGGTGCAGCTCCTGGCGGGCGGCGAGATCTATCTCGCCCTCGAGCGCGGCGCGATCGATGCGACGGAGTGGGTCGGCGCCTACGACGACGAGAAGCTCGGGTTCCACCGCATCGCCCGCTACTACTACTACCCGGGGTGGCACGAGCCCGGCGTCACGCTCTCGCTGATGGTGAACCGGCAGGCGTGGGACGAGCTGCCCGAGCTCTACCGGCGCGTGCTGGAGACGGCTGCGCGCGCCACGAACGAAGACATGCTGGCGCGGTACGACGCCGCGAATCCGGCGGCGCTGGCCCGTCTGGTGAACGAGCACGGCATCCAGGTCCGCGCCTTCCCGCAGGACTTCCTGCAGGCCGCGTGGCGCGAGTCCAACGCGTACCTCGAGGAAACCGCCGCGGCGAACGCCGACTTCGCGCGGGTCTACCGCCCCTGGAAGGAGTTCCGGGACGAGGCGTTCCGTTACTTCGCCAGCAACGAGCAGAGCTACGAGAGGTTCGCCTTCGCGCAGGTGCTGGGCTAGGCCGCCGTCCGGGTCGCAGGTGCACGGCGCGCCGGCCCCGCGCGCCGTGCACCTTCGCCTTCCACGCCCGAGGGGGCCGGCGGGCGTCCCTCCCGGGCTTCACGCGGCTCTACGACTCGCCTCCACGCCCGCGGGGCCGGCACGCCGCCCTACTGCAGCACGATCATCAGCCCCACCACGATCGCCTGGATCACGATGAACGGGATGACGCCCCGGTAGATCGCCGCCGTCGGGATGCTCTCGGGCGTGACGCCGCGGAGGTAGAAGAGCGAGAACCCGAACGGCGGCGTGAGGAACGAGGTCTGGAGGTTCATGCCCAGCAGGATCCCGAGCCAGACCAGGTCGATTCCCAGCGTCGCCGCGGGCGCCGCGATGAGCGGCACGATGATGAAGGCGATCTCGAAGAAGTCCAGGAAGCAGCCGAGGGCGAAGACGATGAGGTTGACGACGACGAGGAAACCGAGCGCGCCGCCCGGCAGGTTCGTCAGCAGGTCCGCGATCCAGAGGTCGCCCGAGAGGCCGCGGAAGACCAGCGCGAAGGCGGTCGAGCCGATCAGCAGGAAGACCACCATGATGGTGAGGCGCGCGGTCTCGTCGGTCGCGGCGACGATCGAGCTCCGGCTCAGCGAGCGGCGCAGCGCGGCAAGGACCGTGGCGCCGACCGCGCCCAGCGCGCCCGCCTCCGTCGGCGTGGCGACGCCGGCGAAGATGCTCCCCAGCACGACCAGGATCAGCACCAGCGGCGGGAGCAGCGAGCCGATGACCCGGCGCGCGAGCGCGCGGCCGCTCGACGCCCGCGCCTCGGGCGGTAGCGCCGGCGCCGCGCGTGGCCTGACGATGGCCACGGCGATCACGTAGAGCGCGTACAGCCCGGCGAGCGCCAGCCCCGGAACCAGGGCGCCCGCGAACAGTGCGCCCACGGAGACGCCGAGCTGGTCGCCCAGCACGATCAGCACGACGCTCGGCGGGATGATCTGCCCGAGCGTGCCCGCCGCCGCGATCACGCCCAGCGACAACTCGCGCTGGTAGCCGTAGCGCAGCATCACGGGCAGCGAGATCAAGCCCATCGCGGTGACGGACGCGCCCACCACCCCCGTCGCGGCGGCCAGCAGCGCGCCCACGAACACGACGCCCAGCCCCAGCCCGCCGCGGTACCGGCCGAACAGGATGCCGATCGTCTCCAGCAACTGCTCCGCCAGCCGCGACTTCTCCAGGATCGCGCCCATGAAGATGAAGAACGGCACGGCGAGCAGCGTGTAATTCGACATCGTGCCGAAGATCCGCTCCGGCAGCGCGCGCAGCAGGACCCAATCGAACTGACCCGCCAGCGTGCCCAGCGCCGCGAAGATCATCGCCGTCCCCGCCAGCGCGAACGCGACGGGGAATCCGCTGAAGATCAACACCAGCGCCGCGAGGAACATGGCGGGCCCCCACAACCCCTCCATCACACGCCCTCCATGCGCTGGCGCCGCGCGGCCGGCGCGTCCTCCGGCGTCATGCTCTCCATACCCTCCTCGCCCAGCCGGATCAGTGCGACCTTCTCGATCACGACCGCCACGCCCTGGAGCAGCAGGAGGGCGAAGCAAACCAGGATCACGGCCTTGATCGGGTAGCGCGCGAGCCCGCCCGGGTCGGACGACACCTCGCGGATCACCCACGAGTTGTGGACCGCCGGCCAGGACATGAGCAGCGCCACGACGGAGAAGGGAACCACGAACAGCGCGGTGCCGAGCAGATCGATCCACACACGCGCGCGCGGACTCATGCGCGCGTACAGCGCGTCCACCCGCACGTGCACGTCGTGATTCAGCCCGTACGCCGCTCCCAGCAGGAACACGAGGCTGAACATGTACCACTGCAGGTCGAACAGCGCGTTGGGCGCGAGCTGCGTGTCGGTCCAGCGGTTCGCGTACCGTGCGAGCGCGTTGTACGCGCCCACGGCGATCATCGCCAGCGTCAGCCAGCGGATCGCCGCGTAGATCCAGTCGTTCAGCCGGTCGACGGCGCGGGCCAGCCGCAGCCAGTGGCGCATCGCTCCCCCGGGGCCTCGTGGATCGGTCGTGGTTCGGGAGGTAGAACGCTTCGCGCCCGTATGTTACGCGCCGCGGCCTCGCCGCGCACGGGCGGAGGGCTCACGGGGGTGACGCCGGGAAGGGCCCGCGACCGCACAGCCGGCGGCGAGTACCAGCAGCCGGGTCAGCAGCCTGGCGGCAGCAGCCCGGCGTGGGCCGCGGTCGCCACGCGCGTCGGCGGCGCATGGCCACGGCCACCGGATTCCTCCGGGCTGCGGGTTTTGGTTCAACGTTGAACCATCGGCGGTCCGGCAGGGGTCACGCAGCGATCCGGCAGCGATCCGGCGGTAGCCCGGCGACGGTCCGGCGGCGGCCTGGCTACCCCACCGTCGGCCTCACCCTCCGCCGGCACGAGCCCGCACCGCCGTGCACGCGCCGCCGGGACAGGCCATATTGCCCCGGCCCCTGTCAGCCGGAGAGCCAGCCATGCAAAGCAGCCGTCTCACCCTCCACGGAGCGATCGTGGGCCGGGCCCGGCGCGCCGCACGCGCAGCCGCTCGCGCTATCGCCGCGGCGCCGCGCTCCACCGCTCTTCTCGTCGCCTCCCTGCTCGCGGCGTCCCCCGCCCCCGCCCTCGCCCTGGCCCAGGCGCAGCCGCAGGCGGACCGGATCCGCGCAGCCGTCGCGCAGCACCGCGAGCGCAACGAGCTCGCCGTCATCGAGGAGCTGCGTACCCTGCTCGCCGTCCCCAACGTCGCGGCGGACCTGCGGAGCATCCGCCGCAACGCGGAGCTGCTGGTGCAGATGCTCGAGCGGCGCGGCGTGAGCGCACGGCTCCTGGAGCTGGCTGATGAGGTCCCGCCCGCCGTGTACGGCGAGCTGAACACGCCCGGCGCGACCCGGACCGTCGTCCTGTACGCGCACTACGACGGCCAGCCGGTCGAGGGCGGCAACTGGGCGACCCCGCCGTGGGAGCCCACGCTCCGCGCGGGCCGGCTCGAGGACGGCGCGCGCGTCGTGCCCTGGCCCGAAGCACACGCCCCGCTGCCCGACGAGTGGCGGATCTACGCCCGCTCCGCGAGCGACGACAAGTCGCCCATCGTCGCCTACCTCGCCGCGCTGGATGCGCTGGAGGCGGCGGACATCGCGCCATCCGTGAACCTCAAGTTCTTCTTGGAAGGCGAGGAGGAGGCGGGCTCGCCGAATCTGCGGAGGATGCTCGAGCGGCACGCGGACCTGCTGCGCGCGGACCTCTGGATCTTCGGTGACGGCCCCGTCCACCAGACACGCCGCATGCAGACGGTGTTCGGCGTGCGCGGCATCGTCGGCGGGCAGATCACGGTGTACGGCCCCGCGCGCGTGCTGCATAGCGGCCACTACGGCAACTGGGCGCCGAACCCCGCGGTCATGCTCGTCCAGCTCCTCGCCTCGATGCGCGACGACGAGGGCAACGTCGCCATCCAGGGGTTCTACGACGACGTGCAGCCGCTGACCGCGGCGGACCGTGCCGCGCTCGCGGCGCTTCCACCCGTCGAGGACGACCTGCGCGTGGAGCTCGCGCTCGGCCGCACCGAAGGCGGCGCTCGGCTCGCCGAGCTCATCATGCGTCCCGCCTTCAACCTCGACGGCATCGCGGCCGGCGGCGTGGGCAGCGCCGCGCGCAACGCGATCCCGGACCGCGCCACCGCCGCGTTCGACATCCGCCTCGTCCCGGACCTTGCCCCGGCGCGCGTGAAGGAGCTGGTCGAGAGGCACATCCGCGCGCAGGGCTACCACATCGTGCGCGAGGAGCCGTCGCCGGACCTGCTGCGCGCGCACGCGCGCGTCGCGAAGCTGACCTGGGGCGACGGCTACGCGGCGATGCGTACGCCGCTCGACCTGCCCGCCTCGCGCGCCGTCACACGCAGCATCTCGGCCGTGCTCGGCGAGCCGGTGCTCGAGGTGCCGATCCTCGGGGGCAGCCTGCCGCTCTCGATCTTCCAGGAGGTCCTCGGCACGCCGTTGGTCATCGTGCCGATGGTCAACCACGACAACAACCAGCACGCGCCCAACGAGAACCTGCGCCTGCGCAACCTGTGGGACGGGATCCTCGTGTACGCGGGGCTGATCGCGGGAATGGGTGCGGCGTGGAGAGGGACGTGACTCGTTGAACTGCGGGCAAGGGCGGGGGCGGCCCCGCCACCTCGGCCCCACCCCCGGGCGAGGGCGGGGGTGGCCTTTCCGCCCCGCTCTGTCGCCCGGGAGTCCGCCCCATCGCCTCACCGCCGCCCGGGCGGGGGCGTCCGCGGCGCTCCTGCCCGTGCTCCTGCCCGTGCTCCTGCCCGTGCTCCTGCCCGTACTCCTGCCCGTACTCCTGCCCGTACTCCTGCCCGTGCCCGTGCCCGTACTCGTGCCCGTACTCGTACTCGTACTCGTACTCGTACTCGTAACTCGTGCTCGTGCACGCGCACCGCCGCCCCTTCCAGCCCCGCGCCCCACGCGTTAGCTTGCCCGCCCGCCGCGGCGACGCAGCCGCGACAGCGAAACGCAACCGCGAACATCGGGGGCAGCAGGCCCGTGTCTCTCATTGCCACACTGATCACCGCCCAGATGGCTGCGGCTTCGCCGCCGGTCGTCGAGGGCCGCGGCCGGCCGGACGTCACGGTCCCGCGCGTCGAGCCCGCCGCCGTCGTCGTGGACGGGCGGCTCGACGAGCCCGCGTGGGCGCAGGCCGTCCGCCTCACCGGCTTCTGGCAGCTCGAGCCCGTGGACGGCCGGCCCGCGGCCGAGCGCACGGAGGTGCTCGTCTGGTACTCGCCCGACGCCATCCACTTCGGCATCCTCGCCTACGACCGCGACCCCCGCAGCATCCGCGCGACGAACGCGGATCGGGACGCGATCGACGGCGAGGACCACGTCGTCATCTACCTGGACACGTTCAACGACCGCCGGCGCGCGTACGTCTTCGCCGTGAACCCGCTGGGCGTGCAGCAGGACGGCGTGCGCACCGAGGGCGCGGCCAGCGCGGGCCGCATGTTCGGCGGCGAGACCGACCTGAGCCCGGACTTCCTCTTCGAGTCGAGCGGGCGCGTCACGTCGGAGGGCTACGTCGTCGAGGTGCGGATCCCGTTCAAGAGCCTGCGCTTCAGCGGCGCGGAGGAGCAGACCTGGGGGCTCAACATCGAGCGGAACGTGCAGCGCACCGGCTACAGGGACACGTGGACCGACGTGCGCCGCGCGAGCGCGAGCTTCCTCATCCAGTCCGGCACGATCAGGCTGCGCGGCCTGGAGCGCGGCATTGTGTTCGAGGCGCAGCCGTTCCTCACCGCGAGCGCGCCCGGCAGCCGTGACCCGGTTTCCGGCGCGTTCCGCCGCGGCGAGCCGGACACCGACGCCGGGCTCAACCTGCGCGTCGGCCTGACCGGCCTCACGCTGGACGCCACGGTCAATCCGGACTTCAGCCAGGTCGAGACGGACGAGGGGCAGGTCACCGTCAACGAGCGCTTCGCCCTGTTCTTCCCCGAGAAGCGACCGTTCTTCCTCGAGGGCATCGAGCTGTTCAACACGCCGGGCCAGCTCATCTACACGCGGCAGATCGTGGATCCGGTGGCCGGGGCGAAGGTGACCGGCAAGCTGGGCGGCCTCGCCGTCGCGCACCTGACCGCGGTGGACGAGGACGTGGACGCCGCCGGCCGCGAGGCGCTGTTCAACGTCACCCGCCTGCGCCACGACTTCGGCGCCAGCTCGCTCGTCGGGCTGACGTTCACCGACCGCAGCCTCTCCGGCGCGCGGGACTACAACCGCGTGCTCGCCGCGGACACCCGCATCGTCTTCGGCCGGCTGTACTTCGTGGAGGCGCAGCTGGGCGGCTCCTGGACGCGCGAGGGCGCAGGGCCGGCCCGCAGCGCGCCGATCTGGGAGCTGACCTTCGACCGCACCGGCCGCGCCTGGGGGTTCAACTATCAGGTCACGGGGCTGGGCGAGGACTTCGAGGCGCGGGCCGGCTTCGTTCCGCGCACGGGCATCGTGAACGCGCACGCGTTCAACCGCTTCTCCTGGTACGGCGCGCCGGGCGCGCGGGTGGAGACCGGGTCCGTGCTCGTCAGGATGGAGCGCCTCTGGCGCTACGGCGCGATCGGCGACGGCGCGATCGAGGGTGACGCGGCCCTCTCCCTCTCGCTGCGGCTGCGCGGCGGCTGGAGCGCGGAGGTCTCGGCAGGCCGCGGCTTCGTCGAGCTGGACGCCGCAGACTACGCGGGGTACGAGACGGAGACGGTGGCGGGCCCCCAGCCCTACACGCCGCTGGACCGTGTGGCCGGGCCACAGCTGGATCTCGAGATCAGCACGCCGACGTTCCGCCGCTTCGATGCGTCCCTGTCCGCGAGCCGAGGCAGGACCGCGATCTTCCCGGAGGGCTCGGCAGGGACGGGCTTCGCGATCGACGGCTCGCTCTCCGTGCGGCCGACACCCTGGGCGCGCCTCACGGCGAGCACGCAGTTCGAGCGGATCACGCGCGAGCGCGACGGCTCCGAGTTCGCGCGAACGCTGATCCCCCGCATCAAGCTCGAGGTCCAGCCGACGCGCCCGCTCTTCTTCCGCGCCGTCGCGGAGTACCGCTCGGAGCGGAGCGCCGCGCTCGAGGACGCGCGCACAGGCGCCCCGCTGCGCGTGGACGGCGAGCTGGCCGGCCGTGCGGACCTTGATGCGCTGCGCGTGGACCTGCTCGCGTCCTACGAGCCGGCGCCCGGCACCGCCGTCTACCTGGGCTACGGCAGCTCGCTCGAGCGCAGCCCGCTGATCGGGCCGGCGCGACTCGAGCGCACGACCGACGGGTTCTTCCTGAAGGTGGCGTACCGGTTCCGGCGGTGAACCGCGGGCGGCGCGCCGCGCGCTCGCCGGGAGGCGGCCGCGCGGGCGTGGAGGCGCACGCACCTGGAAGCCTGCCGCGCGAGCGTGGCGGGGACGCATGCGGAAGCCGGCCGCGCGGGCGCGGCGGCGCACGCATCCGGAACTCGCCCGGATGGTACAACCTTGTACCATTTCCCAGTGTGCCGCGAAGGTCCGTGCGCGCCGCGAGCGGCCAGCGGGCACCACATGAGTTCAGCGTGCACCGCGAGGCTTGCGCGCGCCAGGAGGATTCCGCGCGTCCCGCGACGCTTGCGCGCGCCGCGAGGCCGCGCGTCGCGAGGATTCCGCCCGCGCCCCGAGCGTTGCGCGGGTGCCGCGGGCTCGAGCCGCGCCCTCCAGCGCCGGGCCAACTGGTTCAGGATTGAACCAACCGCCGCGGGACGGATCATGCGATCAGCCGGCGGCGAGAGCCCGGCGGCGAGAGCCCGGCGGCAGGAGCCCGACCCCGTGAACGACCGATCAACGTGAACCCGAGACCCCGAACCGCAATGCCGCGCCGCTGCGACTGGGCGGAAGGCAACGACCTGCTCCGCCACTACCATGACACCGAGTGGGGCGTCCCGCTGCGAGACGACCACACCCTCTTCGAGTACATGGTGCTGGACGCGTTCCAGGCCGGGCTGAGCTGGGCGATCATCCTGAAGAAGCGCGAGGGCTTCCGCGCCGCGTTCCACGGCTTCGACCCGGAGGCCATCGCGCACTACGGCCCGCGGGACGTGCGGCGGCTGCTGAAGGACGAAGGCATCATCCGGAACCGGCAGAAGATCGAGGCGACCATCGGCAACGCGAGGGCGTACCTCGACCTCCAGCGCGAGTTCGGCACGGCCGCCGAGTTCCTGTGGAGCTTCGTGGGCGGCAGGCCGAAGCAGAACGCGTGGCGCACGAGGAAGCAGGTCCCGGCGACGTCGCCCGAATCGGATGCCATGAGCAAGGCGCTGCGGAGCCGCGGGTTCCGCTTCGTCGGCAGCACGATCTGCTACGCGTTCATGCAGGCGGCCGGCATGGTCAACGACCACGTCACGGACTGCTTCCGGTACCGGCAGGTCGCGCGCGCCGTGAGGCCCTGAGCGCGCGGTCCAGCGCGGCCTGCAGATCCGCGACGATGTCCCGCCGGTCCTCGATGCCGACCGACAGCCGCAGCAGCCCGTCCGTGATCCCGGCCTCGCACCGCGCCGCGGGATCCATCGATGCGTGCGTCATCGTCGCCGGATGGGCGACCAGCGACTCGACGCCGCCCAGCGACTCGGCGAGCGTGAAGCACGAGAGCCCCTCCACGAACGCGCGCACCGCCGGTTCGCCGCCCTCCAGCTCGAAGCTGACCATGGCGCCGTAGCCCGCCTGCTGGCGCGCAGCGATCTCGTGGCCCGGATGATCGGGCAGGCCCGGGTAGTAGACCCGCGCCACCGCCGGGTGCGCGCGCAGCGCCTCCACCGCCGCGGCCGCGTTCTCGAGGTGCAGCGCCATGCGCGCGAACAGCGTGCGCAGCCCCCGCAGCGTGAGGAAGCTGTCGAACGGCGCACCCGTCAGCCCCAGGCAGTTCGCCCACCACACCAGCGCCTCGTGCAGCACCGCGTCCCGCGCCACGACCGCGCCACCCACCACGTCGCTGTGCCCGTTCAGGTACTTCGTGGTCGAGTGCACGACCAGATCCGCGCCGAGCTCGAGCGGCCGCTGCAGTGCCGGCGAGAGGAACGTGTTGTCCACGACGACGAGGGCGCCCGCCGCACGGGCCTGCGCCGCCGTCGCGGCGATGTCGGTGATCCGGAGCAGCGGATTGGACGGCGTCTCGATCCAGACCATCCGCGGGCCCAGCGCCAGCGCGGCGGCGAGCGCGCGCGCGTCCCGCTGGTCGATGAACTCGACCCGGAAGTGCCGCTTCCCCGCCAGCGCCCTGAACAGCCGGTGCGTGCCGCCGTAGCAATCGTGCGGCGCGACGAGCAGCTCGCCGGGCTCGAGGAGGTGCGCCACCAGCGTGACCGCCGCCATACCCGATGCCGTCACGACCGCCCCCGCGCCGCCCTCCAGCTCCGCGATCGCCGCCGCGAGCTGGTCCCGCGTGGGGTTGCCGGAGCGCGTGTAGTCGTACGCGCCCTTGAGGCCGAACCCGGCGAACGCGAACGTCGCCGAGAGGTGCAGCGGCGGCACGACGGCGCCGTGCCCCGGGTCCGTCGCGATCGCCGCGCGTACGGCGCGCGTGGCGGCGTGCTGCCGCGCCGTCGGCCCCGCACCGTTCGGCCCGGCGGGCACGCCGGCGGGCGAGCCGGCGGGCGGCACGCCGGCCGGCAATCCGGGATGCCAGGGCCCCGCCCCCGCAGGCGCGGCGCTCGCGCCCGTGGGCTGCTCGCTCGGCACTGTCCGCTCGCTCGGCACGGTCCGCTCGCCGGGGATCGAAGGACGCTCGTTCGCGGCGCGCATCACTCCACCTCCCCGGCCTGCGCCGTGCCCAGCGCGCGCCGCAGCGCGCGCGCGAACGCGGCGGTCTCTTTCAGGAACGCGTCGTGGCCGTAGATCGAGCGCAGCTCGATCAGCTCCGCAGGGCCGGGCAGCGCCGCGCGTAGCCCGCGCATCTGCTCGATCGGCACCAGCGTGTCCGTGTCCACCGCGACCAGCGTGACCGGCACGCGCACCGCGGCCGGGTCCACGCGGTGCAGGTCGATCGACTCGGACAGCCGCAGGAACCCCTCGGTCGGGAAGGTCGACGCGAACGTGCGGCCGTGATGGTCCAGGTAGCGCTCGACCGGGAAGCGGGCGCGGCGCGCCGCGCCGGCCTGCGGCTCGGGCCCGGCCCCCGATCCCGCGGCTTCCACCCACTCCGGGGCGCCCGCGAACCGCTGCGCGAACTCGGCGGCGCTCCGGTACGTGGTCATGGCGATCCCGCGCGCGATCGCCAGCGCTTCGCGCTGCGCGCCGGCCTCCAGCCCGAGCCGCACGACGCGCCGCTGCAGCGCGCGCAGCGCCGTCGCCATCGGGTGGCTCTCGTGCGCGGCGCCGATCGCGACCACGCGCCCCACGCGCTCCGGGAACAGCGCCGCGAACGCGAGCGCGACCATGCCTCCGTAGGACGCGCCCACGATCGCGTGCAGTCGCGCGATGCCGAGGTGGTCCAGCAGCGCGGCGATCGCGCGGGCCTGGTCGCGCGTGTCCAGCGGGGGGAGCGCCGGCACGCCCGCGCCGGTGGACTGGCCCCGGCCGCCCAGCCAATCCACGCCGATGGCCCGCAGCCGCCGCGTGTCCACCGCGCGGCCGGGGCCCACCTGCTCCTCCCACCACCCCGGCTGCGGGTCGTCCGCACACGCGCACAGGTGGCGGCCCGCCGAAATGCCGCCCAGCACGACGGCGGCGGGCGCCCGTTCCTCGCCGTAGCTGCGGTAAGCGAGCCGCCACCGCTCCAGCGCGCCGCCGTGCTCCAGCACGAGCGGCGCCGCCGACTCGTACACGCCGCTCACGCACGGCACCGCTCCCGCCCCGGCCACGCCGGCCGCCGGCCCGGGCTCCTTCGTCCTGGTTCCGTTCATCGAGACTCCCTGTCCGTCGGGGTCCAGAAAAAACCCCGGCCCTCTCTCCGGGAGAGGGCCGGGGTTCGTGCGCCGGATCGGTCCGGCTATCTCCTGCGCTGCGCTCGCGCACGCGCGCCCCGTCCGCATCTCCCGCGGGAGACCGGCTTCATCATGCGCATGCGCATGGCCATGGCGAGGGCGCGCGTCGACATCATCTCTCGTCTTCCTTGCCTGGGATCGGCCCCAGAAAACTCGAACGCCCGGCGGAAGCACAGGCCGCCGGGCTCGCTCTTTAGCACTTGTTTAGCGTGGCTGCAAGCGGCGGCAAATCACCACGTCCGTCGGTTGTCGGCACCCATGCTAGCCGCGCACCCGGCCCGTGTCAAGCCCGCTCCGCGCACGCATTGCCGGATCCCGGCCGCACAAGCAGATTGGCCGGCGTCCGAGGGGGAACGGGACGCGAACCGGGAGGCACGCATGGCGGACTTCAAGTACCTGATCATCGGCGGCGGCATGACGGCGGATGCGGCGACTGCCGGGATCCGCGAGGTGGATGCGGAAGGCTCCATCGGCATCATCTCCGCGGAATCCGATGCGCCCTACAGCCGCCCGCCGCTGTCCAAGGGGCTGTGGAAGGGGGAGCCGCTCGAGAGCATCTGGCGCAGGACGGACGAGCGCGGTGTCGAGCTGCGGCTGGGCCGCACCGCCGTCGCCCTCAGCCCTTCCCGCAAGGAGGTGCGGGACGACGCAGGCGAGGTCTACCGCTACGAGAAGCTGCTGCTGGCGACCGGCGGCTCGCCGCGCCAGCTCCCGCGCGACCCGGACGGCGTCCTCTACTTCCGCACGCTCGATGACTACCGCCGGCTGCGCCGGTGGACCGAGCGCGGCCAGCGCTTCGCCGTGATCGGCGGCGGATTCATCGGCTCCGAGATCGCTGCGACGCTCGCGACGAGCGGCAAGGAGGTCGTCATGCTGTTCCCCGAGGACGGCATCGGCGGCCGCCTCTACCCGCCCGAGCTGTCCCGCTTCCTCAACGGCTACTACCGCGAGCGCGGCGTGGACGTCCGGCCCGGCACCGGCGTCGCCGATGTGCAGGAGGCCGACACGGGCTACGTCGTCATCACGCACGGCGGCGAGCGCTTCGAGGTCGACGGCGTCGTCGCCGGCCTCGGCATCATCCCCAACACCGGGCTCGCCGAGGCGGCCGGCCTCGAAGTCGCCAACGGCATCGCGGTGGACCGGCAGCTCCGCACCAGTGATGCCGACATCTACGCCGCGGGCGACGTCGCCTCGTTCTTCAACCCGGCACTCGGCCGCCGCATCCGCGTCGAGCACGAGGACAACGCGAACGCCCAGGGCCGCGCGGCCGGCCGCGCCATGGCCGGCGCCCCCGAACCGTACGACCACCTGCCCTTCTTCTACTCGGACCTCTTCGACCTCGGCTACGAAGCGGTCGGCGACCTGGACTCGAGCCTCACCGTCTTCGAGGACTGGAAGGAGCCGTTCCGCGAGGGCGTCATCTACTACCTCGAGGGCGGCCGCGTGCGCGGCGTGCTGCTCTGGAACACCTGGGGCCAGGTCGACGCCGCGCGCGAGCTGATCGCCGCGCGCGAGTCCTTCGGACCCGCCGAGCTGAGAGGGCGGATCCGGAACGCGTGAGGGC
>DASVDH010000126.1:0-7200 GCA_036381195.1 Longimicrobiales bacterium
GCGTGTCGTGCGCGAGGTGCTCGCCGCGAACGCCGCGAAGGTTGCCGAGTACCGCGCCGGCAAGACCGGACTCATCGGCTTCTTCATGGGCCAGGTCATGGGACGGACGCGAGGGCGCGCGAACCCGGAGAAGGCGAGGGACCTCCTAGTCCGGGAGCTGGCCGGGTAGGGCGCCGCCCCCGCCCCGGCTCGCGGGCGCACCGCCCAGCCGACGCGCGCGCCCCTGGGGGGCCTCGGCGCGCGGTGAGGAGGGCTCCGCGTCTCGCCGAGGGCCCGCCCCCGGCCCGAGCCCGACATCGACGGAGATGATCCAGACCGAAAAGCTCTCTCGCAACTACGGTGACAAGCAAGCCCTGATCGAGCTCGACCTGCGGGTCGAGCCGGGCGAGATCGTCGGCTTCCTCGGCCCGAACGGCGCCGGCAAGTCCACGACGGTCAAGATCCTCACGGGCCTGATCCGGCCGTCGTCCGGCCGCGCGCTGGTCGCGGGGTTCGACGTGGTCGAGCAGCCGCTCGAGGTGAAGCGGCGCATCGGCCACGTGCCGGAGACTCCGGCGCTGTACGACGCGCTGACGGCGGCGGAGTACCTGGAGCTGGTCGCGTGCCTGCATCACCTGGACGCGAAGACGGCGGCGGCGCGGCGCGGCGAGCTGCTCGAGCTGTTCGGCCTGGGCGAGGTCCAGCACCGGCGCCTGACGCAGTACTCGAAGGGCATGCGCCAGAAGGTCGTGATCGCGGCGGCGCTGCTGCACCGGCCCGAGGTCCTGTTCCTCGACGAGCCGTTCGACGGCCTGGATGCGAACACGGTCGCCATCGCCAAGGAGCTGCTCAAGCGGCTGGCCGAGCAGGGCCGCGCGATCCTCTTCTGCTCGCACATCCTCGAGGTCGTGGAGCGCGTCTGCTCGCGCATCGTCATCATCAACGAGGGTCGTCGGGTCGCGGAGGGCACGGCGGACGAGATTCGCGGCTCCGTGGGTGCCGCCACGCTGGAGGAGGCGTTCAGCCGGCTGACCGGCGTGCGCGATGTCGGCCTGGTCGCGGCGGACCTCCTGTCCGCGCTGGAGCGCGCATGAGGCGCCTGTTCGGGGCGCTCGGCGTCGACTACACGCAGTGGAAGGCGCTGACGACCACGGCGCTCAAGCTGGACGTGCGCGCGGGCGGCGGCGCGATCGCGCGCGGGCGCGGCCCGAAGAGCAACGTCGGCGCGATCGCAGGCCAGGCGTTCTTCTACGGCGTTCTCGGCCTGCTCATGGCTGTCGCCGTCGCCTTCCTGGGCGACCGCTTCGCGGCGGCGCTGCTCGTGGTCAGCTACGTCGTCCTCCTGGTGGCGACGACCGTGCTGATGGACCTCAACGGCGTGATCCTCTCGGGCACGGACCACGGGATCCTGGGGTTCCGGCCCGTCTCGTCGCGGACCTACTTCGCGGCGAAGCTGACCAACGTGCTGGTGTACACGCTGGCGCTGGCGACGCTGATCGGCCTGCCGCCGGCGGCCGCGTTCCTCCTGAAGCACGGCGCCACGGTCGGCGCGGCCGCGTTGGCCGCGGTCTACGGCAGTGCGCTGTGCATGACACTGGCCATCGTCGCGGGCTATGCCTGGCTGGTCCGCGCGGTCGGCGCGCGCCGGCTGCGCGGCGTCCTCTCGTGGGTCCAGTTCGGCACGAGCTTCCTCGTGTACGGCGGATTCGTCGTCGTCTCGGACTTCGTCGACAGGAGCGTGCTGGCCAGCTTCTCGCTGCCGTGGTCGCCATGGCTGCTGCTCTACCCGGGCACCTGGTTCGCGAGCTACATCGAGCTGGCCGCCGGCGCGGGCGGCGGACTGCACGTGGCGGGCGCGGCCGCATCCGCGGCGCTGTTCGTGCTGCTCGCACGTGGGCTACGCGGCCGGCTCACGCTCGAGTATGCGGAGCGGCTCGGCGCGCTGGCCTCGGCCAGCGAGGCCGACGGCGCTTCCGCAGCGGCGCCGGGGCCCGGCCGCTGGTTCCGCCGCGATGAGGCGCGGGCCGTCGCGATCCTGCTGCGCGGCCACTTCCGCAACGACCTGAGGTTCCGGATGGGCGTGCTCGCCGTGCTGCCGCTGACGGTGCTCTACCTGATCATGGGCCTGCGGGACGGCATGCAGAACCCGGGTGGTCAGCCCGACCTCGGCCTGCTGAGCGTCGCCGCGCTGATCTTTCCATTGATCCTGAAAACCAACCTGGCGCACAGCGAGGCGTACCGCGCATCCTGGGTCTACTTCGTGACGCCGGCCGACCGGACGCGGCTCGTCCGGGCGACTTGCGACGTGCTGGTCGCGTTCGGCCTCGTCCCCTACCTCATCTTCACTGGCGCGATCCTCCTCGTGATGGTGCGTGACGCTGCATGGATCTTCGCCTTCCTGGCGGTGATGGGCCTGATCACCAACCTGCTGCTGCTGCTCGCGACGCTCCTCGACCCCGAGCTGCCGTTCGCGAGGCCGCACGGGACGCAGTCGACGGGGGCCTGGCGCATGATGGTCCTCATGATGCTGGGTGGCATCTTCGCCGTGTTCGTGCCCAGGCTGGCGGGGCTGGTACACGAGAGCCCGCTCCTGGTCGCGGCGGTGCTGGGTCTGCTGGCCGTGGCGAACCTGCTGGTCAGCCGGCTGATGCGCCCGCGCATCGAGCGGCAAACGGCGCGGCTCGAGTTCCTGGGGTGAGGGGGCGTCGAACCGATAGCGCCGCGCGCGGGCGGTCGGGCCGCCGGTGAGCGGTTCGGCGTTCTCTTCCCCGCACGAACGAATGGTTCAACCTTGAACCATTCCGCGGGTCCCGGGATCGTTGCGGCGGTTCCGGGACCACTCCGGCGCATCCGGGACCATTCCGGCGGATACGGGATCATTCCGCTGGATCGTGGCCGGGGGACGCACGCGCCCCGCGCGGGCCCGCCGCCGAGCGGGTTCGCGCGCTCGCAGACTTCGGGACGCACGCGCCCCGCGGGCCCGCCCATGCGCGTACCCGGAGGGGGCCGGGCGTGCGTGTAGCCGGTGGGCCCGCGGCGCCCGGGTCGCTCCGCGCCCGGGCCGCTCCCGTCCGGCCGGCGCCGGGCTCGCGCCCCGGCCTGCGGCGGTCCGCCCCCCTTTCGTGTTGTTTCGGGCTGCTCCCGTGCGGGCGGCGCCGGCCCTGGCCCCGGGCCGGCGCCGGGGGCCCTCCGGCCAGCAAGCGCGCCGGGCCTGCAGGGGCAGCGGTCGGAGGCGGTCTGGTCTTCCGGCCGTGCGGTCTTACATTCGGGATGGCGAGAACCACGCTTCCACCCGCGCAGGAGTGGCTCCCGTGATGCTCATCGTGCTGCTGGTCATCGTGGCGCTGATCGGCTTCTGGGTCATGCGCACCTACAACCGGCTCGTCTCGCTGCGCAACCGGTTCAAGAACGCGTTCGCGCAGATCGACGTGCAGCTCCGGCGGCGCTACGACCTGATCCCCAACCTGGTCGAGACCGCGCGCGCGTACATGCAGCACGAGCGGGAGACGCTCGAGGCAGTGATCCAGGCGCGCAATACGGCGGCCACCGCGGAGCAGAAGGCGGCCGCGAACCCGGCGGACGCGGCGGCGATCCGGGACCTTTCGGGCGCCGAGCAGGCGCTGACCGGTGCGCTCACGCGCTTCTTCGCGCTGGCCGAGGCGTACCCGGACCTCAAGGCGAACCAGAACATGATGCAGGTCAGCGAGGAGCTGACCTCGACGGAGAACCGCATCGCGTTCGCTCGCCAGGCGTACAACGACGCGGTCACGCAGTACAACACTGCGCGCGAGGTCTTCCCCGCCAGCATCATCGCGGGTGCGTTCAACTTCCAGGAAGCGCCGCTGCTGGTGATCGAGGGCGCGGAGCAGCGCGAGGCGCCGCGCGTCTCCTTCCGCTGAGCCGCGGCGGGCCGCGCGTTCCGGCTCCGCGGCTGGCCGGCGTGCCCGGCGGCCATGCAGGACGTGGCGGTGAGCGGGCCGGGCGTGAGTCCCGGCGCGACGGCGCCGCGGTGCGCCGGCTCGGCGCGCCGGCCTGAGCGCGCGGCGGGCGGCGAGCGGCACCGCGGCCGCGCGGAGCCGCTGGACCGCGCATCACGGGTTCGACAATGGACTTCTTCCAGGCACAGGACGACGCGCGTCAGCGGACACGGGTGCTGATCGCGCTGTTCGCGGCCGCCGTCGTCGCCATCGTCATCGGCGTGTACGTCGTCGTGGTGCTCGCGATCGGCGCGAGCATCCGCTTCGAGCCGCGGCTGTTCGCCGGCGTGGCCGGGGCGGTGTTGCTGCTCGTGGGCGGCGGGAGCGCGTACCGCACGATGCAGCTCCGGCAGGGCGGCCCGGTCGTGGCGGGGCTGTTGGGCGGGCAGCCCGTGGACCCCGCGACGGACGATCCGGACGAGCGCCGGCTGGTGAACGTCGTCGAGGAGATGGCGATCGCGTCCGGCGTGCCGGTGCCGGCGATCTACGTGCTGCCGGGCGAGGAGAGCATCAACGCGTTCGCGGCGGGCTACGGCCTCCACGATGCGGCCGTCGCGGTGACGCGGGGCGCGCTGAAGCACCTGACGCGCGACGAGCTCCAGGGCGTGATCGCGCACGAGTTCAGCCACATCCTCAACGGAGACATGCGGCTGAACATCCGGCTGATCGGACTGCTGCACGGGCTGCTGCTGCTGGCGCTGATCGGTCGCGTGCTGTTGCGGAGCGGCGGCCGCTCGCGGAGCCGGCGGAAGGGAAAGAGCGGCGGCGTGCAGATCGCGCTGATCGGGCTCGGGCTCCTGCTGCTCGGTTACATCGGCGTGTTCTTCGGCAAGCTGATCAAGGCGGCGGCATCGCGGCAGCGGGAGTACCTGGCGGACGCGGCGGCCGTGCAGTTCACGCGCAACCCCGAGGGGATCGCCGGCGCACTGAAGAAGATCGGCGCGCTGGGTGCGGGCTCGCGCATCGTGCATCCCCGCGCGGAAGAGTTGAGCCACCTCTACTTCGCGAGCGGGCTGAAGTCCTCGTTCGCGGGCCTGTTCGCAACGCACCCGCCGCTGGTCGAGCGGATCCGTCGGATCGACCCCTCGTTCGATGGCGACTTCGAGCGCGTGTTCGAGGCCGCGGCCGCGCGCGAGGCGCTGGCGGCCGGCTCGCAGGAAGCGCATCACGGGACGGCGGCGCGCCATGGCGCTCCGGCCCCGCGCACACCCGGTGCGCTGGACCGGCGCGCGACCGGTGCGCTGCTCGCGGGTGCCGCCGCCGGCGCTGTAGCCGGCGCGGCGGCCGCGGCGGCGGGCAAAGGGGGCACAGCGGGTCCGCCGGGTACAGCGGGTACAGGGGGTACAGCGGGCGCAGCGGGCACAGCGGGCACAGCCGGCGAAGCGCCCGGCCGGGCGGGCATTGCCCCCGGCGCGCGGCTAGCCGGCGCGGCGGCGGGGCTGGCGGCGCGCCTGGCGGCGGACGGGCTCGTCGCCGGGATCGGCGCGCCGGCGCCGGAGCACCTGGACCTCGCGCGGGGGCTCGTGGACGCGCTGCCTGCGCCGCTGCACGCGGCGGCCCACTCGGCCGAAGGCGCGCCGGCGCTGGTCTTCGCGCTGCTGCTGGCGCCAGCCGGGGATGTGGGAGCGGAGCAGCGGGAAACGGTGCGCGGGTTCGGCGGGGACGCGCTGCTCGCGAAGGTGGAGGCGTTGCTCCCGCTGGTGCGCGAGGCAGGCCCGCGCGCGCGACTGCCGCTCCTGGACATGGCGCTGCCCGCGCTGCGCGCGCTCGAGCCGGAGCGCTCGGCTGCGCTGGGCCGCGCCGTGCGCGCATCGATCCTCGCGGATGGCGGCATCCACCCGGTGGAGTTCGCCATCTACCGGATCCTCGCCCGGCAGCTCGGCGGCGCGCGGGCGCGTGCGGCCGCCAGCGCGCGTGCGATCCACTCGGTGATCGCGCTGCGCGAGGAGTGCGCCGTGGTCCTGTCCGCACTGGCGTACGCGGGCGCGCGCGACGACCCGGAGGCGGAAGCGTCGTACACGGAGGCGGCGCGGAGCCTGCCCGCGGAAGCCAGGGTGCCGGGCATCCGAGGGCGCGACGAGGCGGGGCTCGCCGCGGTGGACCGCGCGCTCGAGCGGCTCGCGCGCGGCTCGCCCGGCGTGCGCCGCCGCGTCCTGCTCGCGTGCAGCCGGGCGATCGTGCGGGACCGGGTGGTCACGATGGAGGAGGTCGAGCTGTTCCGCGCGGTCGCGGAGGCGCTGGACTGTCCGGTGCCGCCGTCGCTCGCGGCGCCGACGCCAGAGACGGCGCCGGCCCCGGTGCAGCCGCCCGCGGGCACACCGATGCAGCAGGCATAGCGATGTCGAGACGAGATGGTTCGCCGTTCCGGTTCCGCGCCGCCGCCGACGCGGCCGAGGTGCAGTGCCGCCGCTGCCTGCGGCTGCGCCCGTTCGCCGACCTCGACCGCATGTTCTGGTGCGAGGAGTGCCGCACGGCCGCACGCCGCCTCGCCGCGCGTTTTGGCCGCATCGGCGCGCTCGCGGGCGCCGTTGCCGTCGCGCTCTGGGTCGGGCTCGTCGTGCAGCCGGCGTCCGTCCGCCTCCAGATCCTCTACGCGGTCGCGGTCCTGGTGGTCTACCGCATCGGCCGCCGCCTCGCCGAGGAGGTGGTGTACGGCGCGATGCGGATCAGGAACCGGGAGGGCGCGCGGGCGACGGAAGGCAAGGCCCCGCCTGAATCGCGGTAGACCTCCGTGAGGCCTGCCACGCCCTCCAGCGGCCGCGGGCTGAGCAGCGAACGCATGCCATGAAGCCGTGATGCGCGTCGCTGCGCTGATCACGGATTACAGCGCGCTGCGAAACCTTTCGGCGCTTCGCCGCGTTGAAGCCGAGTGGCGGGAAACAGTCGAAGCCGTCCGGACGCGATAGGGGGCTGGTAGAAGGAAGAGGACGGATGAGCATTCTCGACACCATCGGCCGTACACGGCTCGTTCCGCTCCGGCACATCGTCCCGGAAGCGAGCGCGCGGATCCTCCTCAAGGCCGAGTACGAGAACCCGACCGGTAGCATGAAGGACCGCATGGCGCTCGCGATGGTCGAGGCGGCCGAGGCGGACGGGCGGCTGCGCCCGGGCGGTTCGGTCGTCGAGTACACGGGCGGCAGCACCGGCGTCTCGCTCGCGTTCGTGTGCGCCGCCAAACGCATCCCGCTCCACATCGTCACGTCGGACGCGTTCAGCAAGGAGAAGCGCGACCACATGGCGGCGC
>DASVDH010000127.1:0-132644 GCA_036381195.1 Longimicrobiales bacterium
TGGCGCGCCGAAGCGCTCGCGTTCACGACGCGCGACCACTTCGCGGACGAGGACCTCGTCGGCCTGCGCGGCTACGAGCCGCTGACCTGGGGCGAGTCGCTCCTGGGCGTGCGCGCGGAGCGCCGCGGCGTGCCGTGGTCCATCTCGGCGCGCGCGTCGTTCAACCGCGCCAGCATCCATGTGGATGAGCGGAACCTGGATCCGCCCGCCGGGCGCGCCAACCACGTGGACAGCCGGCGCGACTGGTGGTCGGGCGCGGTGGGCGTCGGGTACGAGGCGCACCGCTGGCGCCTGGACGTGGGCGCGGGCGTGGACCGCCGCGTGAACCGGCAGGAGTGGACCGCGCGCGGGCTGATCGATGAGATCTTCTCGCCCAACACGCCAGTGGAGTACGCGGGCGAGGAGTCGCTCACGCTGCTCTCGCTCTTCGGCGAGGGGGCGGTGGAGCTGGGCGGCGGCTGGAGCGCGGCGCTCGGCGCGCGGGTCTGGAGCGCGAGCGGTATGCACGTCGCGCCGCGCGCGCGGCTCGGCTTCAGGGTGAGCGATGCGCTGGCCCTCGAGGCCGCGCTGAACCGCCGCTACCAGTGGGACGCACAGCTCGAGGAGCCCATCGAGGGCAGCGTCACCGCGCCGCTGTTCCTGCTGGGGGAGCCGCGCGTGGCGGACGTGGCCGCGTTCTCGGTTCGGCTCGAGCCCGACGAGCTGCCGTTCGGCGCGCGTGGCACGTTCCACATCCAGGCGTTCTGGAAGGAGTACCGCGAGCGGCCGATCCTGCCGGAGCGGCCGCCGGGCGGGGGCCGGCCGGAGACGGCCGGGCCGGACTTCCCCGCCTTCGACTGCATCCGCGGCCACGGAGCGGGCGCGATGCTCAGCGGGCGGCTCGCCTTCCCTGGCGGCGCGCTCGTCCAGGGCAACTACACGTTCCAGCGCGTGTGGGAGGAGATCGGCGGACGGGAGTACCCGACCGCCTGGGACGTGCCGCACACGCTCGCGCTGTTCGGCAGCGTGCCGCTCGGCGCGCGCTGGACGCTCAACGTGGCCTACCACGCGCACAGCGGCCGCGCGACAACGCCTGTGGTCGCGCGCATCTTCGCGCCGAGGGGCGACGACTTCAATCACATCATCGCCCGCTACCTCCTGGGCGAGCGCAACAGCATCCGGGTCCCGCCATACCACCGGCTGGACGTGGGCGTCCGGCGCGAGGGGCGGCTGTGGGGCGCGGACGTGACGGTCTTCTTCCAGGTGCTGAACCTCCTGTTCCGCGAGAACGCGATCGACTACGACTGGCAGCAGTACTTCGCCGACGTGGAAGGCGGCCACAGCCGCATCGGTGCAGGACGCTCCGGCCTGCCGATCCTGCCGAGCATCGGCCTGGAGGCGAGATGGTGAGGCGTCACTCGAGCGCAGTGCGACGCGCCGCCGCAGCGATGGGTGGCCTCTTGCTCTTGATGGTCGGGTGCGGGACAGCCGACATCATCGCGCCCGAGAGCGACGAGCCGTTCCTCTATCTGGTGCTGGGCTGGCCGTCCAGCCAGTCGTACTACGGCCCCGTCGGCATCACGCAGCCGGCATTGCTCCTGACCGCCGGCTCGCCCATCGAGTCGCCGCGCTACCGCTTGGCGCAGCGCTTCGAGATGCGGCGCGCCTCGGACGGGGCGCCGTTCGATTGGCGAGCGTACTCCAACCTCATCGACGAGCCGGGGACGAGCAGTAGCATAGGTCTCGACAAGGCCAACTACTACCTGCCCGAGGAGTCGAGCGGCAACGGGCTCGCGTACAGGGACCTCGAGCCGGGCGAGACGTACGAGCTGGAGATCGAGACGGAAGGCGTCGTGCTCCGCGGCCGGGCGACCATGCCGGAGAGCTTTACGGTGCACGTCCTCGTGCAGGATGGCCACAGGATCGCGGTCTGGCCGCGCGTCCGTGGCGCTGGCGGCTACATCGTCGTTGCCTATCCGTACCCGGGCGAGCTCCAGGCCGACACGACCTACGTCATCCCGGCAGACGTGCCTGCAGGCACGGGGTTGGGGGTGCGCGCCCTCGACGAGAACCTGTACCGCTACCTGGCGGACGAGCGCGTGGGCCGGTCCGGCATCGACCGCGGCTATGGCGTCTTCGGCGCGGTGGTGTCCGCCAGCGTCACCGTCCCGGAGCGGCCCTGAGCCGCGCGTTCGTCGGCACGAATGTGCCCGTGTCACGCCAAATCAGAACCGGGAAAACCGACATGCGTAAGCTCAAGCCGCAATCCATGCACCTGGTGCTCGCCATCGCGCTGGCGTGCCTGCTCATGTCTGCCGGCACTGCGCTGGCGCAGGACCGCATCGCGCTGTACGGGCACGCCGGCGTTGCGATGCCGGGGGGCGCACTGTCGAAGATGGAAGGTGTCGGCGCGTCCGTTGGCGGAGGCATCGCCGTACGCGTCCACCGGGACCTCGCGTTGCGCCTCGGTCTGGATGCCGACATGCTGGAGGGCAGACGGCTGAGGTCGGGCGAGCAAGCGCCGGGGGTGAATCTCCACCACTTCCTCGTCGGTGCGGAGTGGGTCTTCTTGAGGAGGGACATGCCCGTCGTTGCGACCGCGACACTCGGCGCCGGAAGCACGCTACTCGACGTCGAGACGTTTCTGGTTCCGCAGGGCCAGCCCGGCGCGGGTCAGACGCCGCTCATCCGGGAGAGTTATGCGTCCGTACACGCGGGCGTGCAGATCGCCTACAGGCCGGGCCGCCGGGTCGAGTTCGCGCTCGGCGCACGGGCCTTCCGGGTCTTCGCCGACGAGGGGGAGACAGCCGCAGTCGCGACGCTGTCCGACGAGGTGGAGCCGCTCGGCGCGGTCTGGACCTTCCCGATCACGCTGCGCCTGAACCTCTGGTTGTTCTGATCTCTGCCGACTGGCGAGCCGTCGCAGGAGGCCGCGGTCCCGACCCCGGGTCGCGACCTGCGGCCGATCGGCCTGGTGGGCGGCAGCCTGCCCGCTACGGGCTGCCGCCTCGGTGCCGCCGGACGCCGCCCCTCGTGGACGCGGGCGGCCGCTACGCGACCGACGCCTCGTAGATGCTCTGGATCGCCCCGTCGAGCGTCTTGTTGAACTCCTCGTCGCTCTGGTGCACGCTCAGGCCTTCCGTGAGCGCGCGCGAGAAGCTCGCCACGACGCCCGGGTTACGGGCCAGGCGCGCGTTCGCCTCTTCGCGCGTGTAGCCGCCCGAGAGCGCGACGACCCTGAGCACGCGCGGATGCTCCACGAGCTCCCTGTAGAAGCCATCCTCCTCCGGCAGCGTCAGCTTGAACATCACATACTGACCCTCGGGGATGGTCTCGAGCCCCTCGAGCAAGTACTTCTTGAGCAGCGCCTCGGCCTCGGCCTTGTCCGGCGCGTGGATGTCGACCTCCGGCTCGAGGATCGGCACCAGCCCGGCCTCGAGGATCTTGCGCCCGATCTCGAACTGCTGGTCCACGATGGCGCGGATCCCCTTCTCGTTCGCCCGCTTGATCACGGAGCGCATCTTGGTGCCGAAGATGCCCTTTTCGCGAGCCCGTGCGAGCAGTGAGTCGAGGTCCGGGATCGGCTTCATGAGCTGCACGCCGTCGGCCTCCGGGGCAAGGCCCTTGTCGACCTTGAGGAACGGGACGACGCGCTTCACCGACCACAGGTAGTCGGCGCTGCCGCGGCCCTCGATCTCGCGATCCATCGTGTTCTCGAACAGGATCGCGCCAATGATCCGGTCGCCGTCGAAGGCCGGGCTCGTGATGATGCGGGTCCGCATCTCGTGGATGCGGCCGAACATCTCCTGTTCGTTGGAGTACGCGTTCTCGCCGATGCCGTACAGTTTCAGCGCCTTCGGCGTGCTGCCGCCGCTCTGGTCCAGCGCCGCGATGAAGCCGTCGCCAAGACGGATCTTCTCGAACTGTTCCTGGTTCATGAACGCCTCCTGGTCCGTTGCGCTGCGCGCGGGGCGGGACGGGATCGCGGCCGCGCCCGTGTGCCCAGCGCACACATAGAGATCGCTAGTCGGGACGCCGATCGGCAAGGGGTGCGCCCGCGCTCGTCGCGGCCAGGTCGCTCCCCCTCCTCCGGCGGTCGGCCCGCGCCCCGTTCCATCGGCTGCCTGCCAGACGACGCGGGCGGCGTCCGACCCGCGGGGGTCAGGTGTGCGCGCCGGCGCGCAGCCCCGTAAATCGCGGGATCGCACGGTTCGCGCACCGCCCGGCCTTGGAGCTGGGGGCCCGGGCCGCGGCGTTCGACGCGCCCCGGATCTCGCGCACGGTATCGATCGTCGGCGCGGCCCTGGTGAGGGTGGCGACGCAGTCCTCCAGCGGCGGGTGACCGGGGCCGCGTGGTCGGCGGCCGCCCGCGCACGGCCTCATCGGAACGGCGAGCGGCACGAGACCGTGGCCGCCGCCGACAGCCTGCCCGGCGTCGTTGCACCGCAGGTTGCCCGGTGGCGCGCCGGCCGGTACGATACCCTTGCCCAAGCGCGGACCCGCCGCCGTGTCGCTCCATCCATCGGGTAGGAGGGTGCGAACCATGCCGATGCGCTACGCCTACAGCGCGATCCCTGATGCGGAGATCCCCCGCGCCTCCTTTGCCTTCGCGCAGCACCTCCTGGACACGTACGCGAGCGAGAGCAACAAGGTCGTCTCCGTGTGGCGGGAGTTCTCGGACGGCGACCTCGCGTACCGCCCCCATCCGCGCGCGAGCAGCGTCGCCGACATCCTGAAGCACCAGCTCCTCTCGGAGCGGCGCTTCTTCGGCGAGTTCCTGGGCGCGCCGGAGCCGCCGCCGGGCGAGGTCCTGCCGGCCGGCGAGCTCACGGTCGAGGCGTGCATCGATCGCTTCGTCCGGCTCGCCCGTGCGCGCCTCCCGTTCCTCGCCTCGCAGGACCAGGCGTGGTGGCTGGTGCGGGTGCCGTTCTTCGACGTCGAACGGGAACGCGTGTGGATCTTCTGGCGACGCGTGCTCCACACCGCGCATCACCGCACGCAGCTCACGGTCTACCTCCGGCTCCTAGACCGGCGGGTCCCGCCCACCTACGGGCCGACGGGCGATGTCACGTGGGAGGGCGCCGACCCGACCCATACGACCGAGGCGGCGGGCCGGAAGTGAGGGACGCGGGGGTGTTCGAGGCCGGTGGGCCGGGCCAGCCGCGACGCCGGCGTGCGGCGGCGCACCTGGCCCTCCGCCGCCTCGGCTCCCCTCGTTGATCGCGGCGATCGAGTCCGTGGACTTCGCCGGCAAGAGGCAGGGGCGGGGCGGCGCGCGGGCTCCCGGTCCCGCAAACGCCGCCCGCCCGACGCAGCCGGGTCAGAGGTCCGCCGTGAGCGAGACACGCAGTGTGCGCGGCGCGCCCGGCATGATGTTGTTGTTGCCGTGCGAGGTGGCGTAGTACCGTTCGTCCAGCAGGTTCTCGACGTTGGCCTGCACGCTCAGGTGCGGGCCGACCCGCAGGAAGAGCGCCCCGTCGAGACGCGTGAAGCCCGGCAGCGTGACGGCGTTGTCGATCGCGGCGTACATGTCGGACCGGTGCACGACGCCGAACCCGACGCCCAGCGGGTCGAGGATCTTGTAGCGGCTCCACAGCGAGAGGGAGCGCTCCGGGACGAGCGGAACGATCGCGCCGGCCCTCGCGTTGCGCGTGTCGCTGGTGATCTCCGCCCGCTGCACCGCGAGGCCGCCGGAGAACTGCCAGGCCGGCGTGATGTGCCCGGCCGCCTCGAGCTCGAACCCCGTGGCACGCTGCTCCCCTGTCTGCACCGTGCGCGCCGGATCGTCCGGGTGCGGGGCCGCCGTATTGGTCCGGTCCAGGCGGTACACGGCCGCGGTCAACAGGAGGTTCTGGCCCACCTCCCACTTGGCGCCGATCTCGTAGTTGGTGAACCGCTCCGGCTCGAGCGTGCGGCTGGTCACGTTGAGCGAGCTGAACTGGTCGCCCGAGCTCGGGAGATACGAGACGCTGTAGCTCCCGTAGACCGACACGGGCTCGGTCGGCTTGAACACCAGCCCGGCCCGCGGCGAGAGCAGGTGGTCGTCGCGGGCGAGGTCTGTGCCGCTCCGGTTGTCGTGGAAGTCGATGGAGAAGCGGTCGTACCGGAGTCCGAGCACCGCCTGCCAGCGGCGCGACAACACGATCTGATCCTGCGCGTAGACCGCGGCGACCGTCACCGTCGTGCGGTTGTCGGCGTCCGTGGCGCTCTGCCTGAACGTGACCGGCACGGCGACGGTGGGCTGCTCGAACGGCACGGAGATGCTGGTGGCGCCATCCTCGAAGTAGCCCGTGTTGCGGAAATGATCGGTTTCCTGCCGCCCGACCTCAGCACCCAGCAAGGCGGTGTGCTGCAGGCTGCCCGTGCGCGCAGCGAACACGACGTCGGTCTGGTTGAAGATATTCCGGCGGTCCATCGCGTTGTTGTACGCCGAGATGCTCACGTGCGTCCCGGCGGAGTCCACCGCGCGGGGCAGCGTGTTCTGGTAGAACTTGTCGTAGTGGGTGAAGCGGAACCGGTTGCGCAGTGTGAGCCCGGAAGCCGCCACGTGGTCGAGGCTCGCCGTGGCGGCATGGAGCTCGAGCGTCGCCCGATTGACGTCCGGGTTGCCGAAGAAGGTGGTGATGTCCGCGTCCGAGGGGCGCCCACGGAACGAGGGGATGCCCCGGTCGACCAGCCGCCGGTCGTTGAAGTACTCGTAGCCGGCGCGGAGCGTCGTGCGCGGCCCCAACGCGAACGCGAGCGTCGGGTTCAGGCCGTAACGGCGGAGGTCCGCCGCGTCGCGGAAGCCGCCCGACTCCTCGTACACGCCGTTGAGCCGGGCCGCGACCGCCGCGCCGAACCCCTGGCCGAGGTCGATCGTCGTCCGCTTGTGGTCGAACGAGCCGGCGGACACGGTGAGCCGGTGCGTGGGCGCCCAGCGGGCCTGCTTGCTCACGCGGTTGATCACGCCACCACCGCCGCCACGCCCGAAGATCATCGCGTTGGGCCCCTTGAGCGCCTCGACGCGCTCCACGTTGTAGAGGTCGCGGAAGTACTGCGCATCATCGCGCATGCCGTTCACGAAGAAGTCGGCGGTCGAGCTGTTCCCGCGGATCGTCGGCGCGTCGCGATGCCCCTCGCCCTGGCCCATCGTGATGCCGGGAACGTACTGCACGACGTCCGCCATCCCCTGCATCGCCTGGTCCGCGATCAGGTCGTGCGTCACCACACTCACCGACTGCGGCGTGTCGCGCAGCGGCGCGTCGGTCTTCGTTGCGGTCGCCGTGCGGCTGGTCGCGTAACCACGACTCGCGGCACCGGTCACCGTGATCGGCGTGAGGCTGTAGACCGGCACGTCGTCCGTCCCGCCCCGCGTCACGACCGCCGTCTCGGTGTCGGTGAACCGCACCGTGAGCCCGGTGCCCGCTAGGAGCAGGCGCAGCGCCTCCGGCGCCCTGTACGTGCCCGAGATCGCCGGCGCCATCAGGCCCGCCGGCGCTTCGCGGTCCAGCACGACGCGCACGCCGGCCTGCCGGGAGAACTCGCTGAGCGCGTCGGCGAGTGAGCGGGCCGGGATGCTGAAGCGGATCAGGGCGGTCGTGTCGGCGGCGGCGGTCGGGCGCGGCATGATCGCCGGAATCGGCGCGGCCGCCGGGCCGGGGTTGGAGAAGAGCGTCCAGGCTGCAGCGAAGCAGGCGAGGAGTGACATTGCGGCCCCCGTCTAAATGTAATTGAGACTCATTCTCATCTCAGCGGCGCCATGGTACGGCGTGCACCCGCGGCCGTCAAGAGGGAGGCACCAGGCTCGGGGAACATGACACCGGCAGCGGGGTCCGCAGGCGCGGGAGCGGTGAACCCGGCGCGCGGATCGGAGCGAGGCATCGCATGGTGCGGCAACGGCTGATCGACCTGAGCCACGTCGTCGAGGCGGGGATGATCACGTACCGCGGGCTGCCCGCGCCCGTGGTGTGCGACTACCTGAGCCGCGAGGCGTCGCGGGAGCGCTACGCCGACGGCACCGAGTTCCACATCGGCCGCATCGAGATGGTCGGCAACACGGGCACGTACCTGGACAGCCCGTTCCACCGGTTCGCCGATGGGAAGGACCTGGCGGAGCTGGACCTCGCGTCGCTGGCGGACCTGCCGGGGCTGGTCGTGCGGGTCACGGGCATGCAGGGCCGGGCGATCGGGCCCAGCGCGTTCGCGCCGCTGGACGTGCGGGGCAGGGCGGTGCTGGTCCACACCGGCTGGGCCGAGCACTGGGGCACGGACCGCTACTTCGAGGGTCACCCGTTCCTGACGGAGGATGCCGCGCGCCATCTCCGGGACGAGGGCGCCGCGCTGGTCGGCATCGATTCGCTGAACATCGACGACACGGCGGACGGCCGCCGGCCGGTGCACACGACGCTGCTCGGCGCCGGGATCCCGATCGTGGAGCACCTGCGTGGGCTGGAGCAGTTGCCGGCCGCGGGGTTCCGGTTCTCGGCCGTGCCGGTGAAGGTCCGGGGGCTGGGGAGCTTCCCGGTGCGGGCGTATGCGAGGGTGGAGGGCTGAGCGCGCATGGAGTCCATTGACGATTTGGGCGCACGGCTCCGCCGCCTGGACGGGCGGGGCTACAAGGCCTACCGGGAGATCGAGGGCGAGTACCTCGGGCCCGGGTTCCGTCTGGTCATCGACCACGTCCAGGGCGACCCGTTCGCGGAGCCGAGCCGGCTCCGGGTGCTGGTGCCGCCCGGCATGGCCCGGCTGCCGGAGTGGGCGTTCGCGACGCCGGGCCGGCGCGTGGCGACGGCCGATTTCCTCAACCGCGCGTTGCACGGCGCGCTCCACGCGCTCTCCCAGCGCCGCGGCACGGGCCACAGCGGCGAGCTCGGCATCCTCCGGCCCGGACAGGAGGTGCTCGAGCGCACGAGCCTGCGCGTGGACGCGCAGGGCAACGTGGAGGCGCGGTTCCGCGCGGGGCTCCCGGCCCGCGGCCGCACGATCCTGGGACGGCAGGCGGCGGAGCTGCTGGCCGGGGATGTGATCCGGGCGGTCGAGCGTGCGCTGCGTTTCCCGGCCCTGGACGCCGCGGCGCTCCGGCTGCACGTCGAGACGGTGGAGGACGCGCAGGCGCTGCGCGCTGCGCTCCCGGCGCGCGGCCTGGTCGCGTTCGTCGCCGACGGAGCATACCTGCCGCGGCGCAGCGGCGTGGACGACCGTCCGCTCCCCTTCGACCGCGCGGTGCCGTTCCGCTCGCCGGAGCGGCTGCGCGTCACGCTCGAGGCGCCCAACGCAGGCCCGATCACGGGGATGGGCCTGCCTGCCGGCGTCACGCTCATCGCGGGCGGCGGGTTCCACGGGAAGTCCACGCTGCTGCGCGCGATCGAGCGCGGGGTCTACGACCACATCCCCGGCGATGGCCGCGAGCGCGTGGTCGCCGTCCCCGGCGCCGTGAAGGTCCGCGCCGAGGATGGGAGGGCGGTGGCCGGCGTGGACATCTCGAACTTCATCGGCGACCTGCCGGGCGGCGCGGACACGCGAGCGTTCCGCACGCAGAACGCGAGCGGCTCGACATCGCAGGCCGCCGCGATCGTCGAGGCGCTCGAGGTCGGCGCGACCTGCCTGCTGCTGGACGAGGACACGTCGGCGACCAACCTGCTCATCCGCGATGCGCGGATGCAGGCGCTCGTGCCGGACGAGTACGAGCCGATCACGCCGTTCATCGATCGCGTGCGCCAGCTCGCGGACGAGCACGGCGTCTCCACGATCCTGGTCGTGGGCGGCTCGGGTGACTACCTCGACGTCGCGGACACCGCCATCGTCATGCGCGAATTCCTGCCCGCGGACGTGACGGAGGACGCGCGCCGGGTCGCGGCGGCGCACCCGACCCGCCGGCGCGCCTCGGGCCGGCCGTGGCGGCCGATCGCGCCGCGCGTGCCGCTCCCCGCGTCGCTGGACCCCAGTCGCGGCCGCCGCGCGGTGCACATCCGCACGCCCGCGGAGGACCGTGTGCTGTTCGGGGCCGAGGAGGTCGACCTCGGCGCCGTCGAGCAGATCGTGGAGACCGCGCAGGTCCGGGCCATGGCGCGGGCGCTGGCCTGGGCGCGCGGCCGTACGATCGACGGCCGCCGCGGGCTGCCGGAGGCGCTGCGCGAGATCATGGACGTGATCGCGCGCGAGGGGCTGGACGCCATCCAGCCCGAGCCGACGGGCGAGCTCGCGGCGTTTCGCATCTTCGAGCTGGCCGCGTTCCTCGGCCGCGTCCGGACGCTGGAGACGCCGCGCGGAGAGTGAACGCGCGCGATGCGTCCGAGGGCTCAGCGCGGGGCTCCTCGCGACGCCGGCGCGCCCGCCATCCTCAACATTACGGTGACTCGTGGGTATTCGCGGGAGGGGCGCCGCCTCCGGCGCCTCCGGCGCTCGCATCCGCGCCCCGTGGACGAGTCGGGGCCGCTCCGACCACCTTCTGGCGATTGCACGCGAACGAAAACCCCAACGAAAGGACGATGGACGGAACGCTCTCCCGGTTCATGACACGGCATTTCCGCCACTTCAACGCGGCCACTCTCGTCGAGGCGGCCCGGGCGTGGCGCCAGCACCTGGACGACGGCGGCAAGATGCTGGTCTCGATGGCCGGCGCGATGAGCACCGCCGAGCTCGGGATCTCGCTGGCCGAGATGATCCGCCAGGACAAGGTCCACGCCATCTCGTGCACCGGCGCCAACCTCGAGGAGGACGTCTTCAACCTCGTCGCCCACGGCCATTACGAGCGCATCGAGGACTGGAGGGAGCTCACGGCGAACGACGAGCTCCGGCTGCGGGAGCGGCAATTGAGCCGGGTGACGGACACGTGCATCCCCGAGCACGAGGCCATGCGCCTCGTCGAGTCGGTGATCCTCGAGGAGTGGGTCGAGGCGGACCGCGCGGGCGAGCGGTACTTCCCGCACGAGTTCGTGTACCGGATCCTGCGCAGCGGCGCACTCGAGGGGCACTACCAGATCGATCCCGCCGACTCCTGGATCCTCGCCGCCGCCGAGCGCGACCTCCCCATCTTCGTCCCGGGATGGGAGGACTCGACGCTCGGGAACATCTATGCGAGTCTGGTCATCGAGGGCAGGGTGCAGAACCCGCACACGGTGCGGACCGGCATCGAGTACATGGTCGAGCTGGCGTCCTGGTACACCCGCACGGCGGAAGAGGGCTCGATCGGGTTCTTCCAGATCGGCGGCGGGATCGCGGGCGACTTCGCGATCTGCGTGGTCCCGATGCTCGAGCAGGACCTCGGTCGCGAGAGCGTGCCGAAGTGGGGGTACTTCTGCCAGATCTCGGATTCGACGACCAGCTACGGATCCTACTCCGGCGCGGTCCCCAACGAGAAGATCACCTGGGGCAAGCTGGGCGTCGAGACGCCGAAGTTCATGATCGAGTCGGATGCGTCCATCGTGGCGCCCCTGATCTTCGCGTACGTGCTGGGCTGGTAGGGCGGGTCTGGGGGCGCGACGGCGGGGGTACCTGGTCTCGGCGCGGCGCTGTGCGCACTCGGTATGGCGGTGATCACGTACTGGCCGCGGCAGGCGGCCGGTTGACCCGGGGGAGAAACGTGAGTCTCGATGCATCCTTGCCGCTGGCGTGTGTGCCGGACGCGATCCCGAGCGAGGATCGCCCCGCCCACTTCGCGTTGATCGAGCGGCTGTTCCAGGATGTCCGCGAGAAGGTGACGCTCGACGACGGCTACGCGCTCCGCTTCGACGCGAGCGCGTTCGCTGATGTCGCGCGGTTCGTCGAGAACGAGCGGCTCTGCTGCCCGTTCCTCGCCTTCACGCTCGAAGCGCAGCCCGCCGAAGGGCCGCTCTGGCTACGCATGACGGGCCCGGAAGGCACGCGGGAGTTCCTGGACATGGAGCTGCCGTTGTAGCAGGGGCGCGGGGCGCGTCAGTGCGGCAGGGCGGGCTGGAGGCCGTCAGCACGGCCAGCGCCGCGCGCACCAGCACCCACGATGCGCAGGCGCCGAAGAGGAGGTCGCGAGCGCGGTTCGGCAGCGGGTTCAAGCCGGGCGCACCGCGACGGGGTACGGCCTTCTCGACCGCCTCCCGTGCCTGATCGGCACGGGAAAGGATCCGCTATATTCCAGGCATGATCTCGGTATCCAACGTCGCCAAGGCCTACGGCGGCCAGGTCCTCTTCACCGGCGTCACGTTCCAGCTCGACGCCGGCGAGCGCTACGGGCTGGTGGGCGCGAACGGGTCGGGCAAGACGACGCTGCTGCGCATCCTGGGCGGCGACGTCGAGCCGGACGAGGGCGCGGTCTCGATTCCGAAGTCCGTGCGGCTCGGCGTGCTGCGCCAGGACCAGTTCCTCTACGAGGACGAGCAGATCCTGGGCGTCGTGCTCATGGGCAACCGGGAGCTGTGGCAGGCCCTCGTCGAGAAGGAGCGGCTCCTCTCCCGGCCGCAGGCGGAGTTCGACGTGGACCGGTTCGCGCAGCTCGAGGAGACAGTGCAGCGGCACGACGGCTACGCGGCGGAGTCGCGCGCCGCGGAGATCCTCGAGGGTCTCGGCATCCCCGCGGAGGTGCACCGGCGGCCGCTCTCGACGCTGTCCGGCGGGTTCAAGCTGCGCGTGCTGCTGGCGCAGACGCTGGCGAGCTCGCCGGACGTGCTGCTGCTGGATGAGCCGACGAACCACCTGGACATCCTGTCCATCCGCTGGCTGGAGAAGTTCCTGCTCGACTTCCCGGGGCCGGTGGTCGTGATCTCGCACGACCAGCGGTTCCTGGACAACGTCTGCACGAAGACGCTGGACGTGGACTACGGCACGGTCACGCTGTACCACGGCAACTACAGCACGTTCGTGCGGGAGAAGCGCGAGGAGCGCGAGCGGCGGGAGAAGGAGATCGAGCTGCGCAAGGCCGAGATCGCGGCGCACCAGGAGTTCGTGGACCGCTTCCGTGCCAAGGCAAGCAAGGCGCGGCAGGCGCAGAGCAAGCTGAAGCTGATCGAGAAGAAGGCGGCGGAGCTGGTGGAGCTGCCCGGCAGCTCGCGGCGCTACCCCACGTTCCGGTTCGAGCCGCGGCGCCCGAGCGGGCGCGAGGTGCTGAGCGTCACGGGGATCCGGAAGGCGTACGGCGAGAAGGAGGTGCTGCACGGCGTGGACCTCGAGGTCCGGCGCGGCGACCGGCTGGCGATCCTGGGGCCGAACGGCATCGGGAAGTCCACGTTGCTGAAGATCATCACGGGCGTGGTGGCGCCGGACGCGGGCGAGGTCGAGTGGGGGTACGAGACGCATCCCGGCTACTTCGCGCAGGATCACCACGAGCAGCTCGGGGATACCGACCTCACCGCCGAGGAGTGGCTGTGGCGCTTCTGTCCGGACCGGGATCGGGGATTCATCCGGTCGTCCATGGGGCTCGTGCTCTTCTCCGGCGAGGATGGGAAGAAGAAGCTGAGCACGCTGTCGGGTGGGGAAGCCGCGCGGCTGGTGTTCGGCCGGCTGATGCTCGAGCGGCCGAACGTGCTGGTGCTGGACGAGCCGACGAACCACCTGGATCTCGAGTCCATCGAAGCGCTGGTCGAGGGGTTGAAGGCGTTCGACGGCACGCTGATCCTGGTCTCGCACGACCGCTGGTTCGTGCGCGAGCTGGCGACGCGCATCGTCGAGATCACGCCGCAGGGCATCCGCGACTTCCCGGGCACGTACGACGAGTACGTGCACGCGTGCGGCGACGATCACCTGGACGTGGATGCGGTCGTGCTGAAGGCGCGGCGCGAGGCGCGGGAGAAGCGGCGAGCCGAGCCGGGGAAGGGCGGGCGCGCCTCGAGACCCGCGGGTGGCAACGGCCGGAAGGTGGACCCGTACCGGATCCAGCGGCTGGAGCGTCGTCGCGACGACGTGCTGGCCGAGATCGCTGCGGCCGAGCAGCGCGTCGCGGAGATCGACGCGACGTTCGCCGATCCGGAGTACTACGGGCGGGCGCCGGTCGAGCAGGTGCAGGCGCTCCAGCGGGAGCGCGAGGCGCTGCTCGAGCGGGTCGAGCGCCTGATGCAGGAGTGGGAGGGCGTGGAGCAGGAGATCGCGGCGGCGGTGGGGTAGTTCACGCGCAGGTCTGGTCGGCCGCAACCCTCCAGGCGAGTCCCTGCCGATCCGTGGAGCCGCTCCGTCAGTCGGGGCGGAGCGGCGCTCTCAGGACGTGATCGAAGAGCGATGCCGTTTCGGCGGCGAGCCCGCTGCGCACGGGGTGGGAGAGGGCGTAGATCGCGAAGAGCGCGAACGCGATCACGGCGGCGAGGAGAGCGACGTACGTCGCGCGGAGGCGGCCGCCGAGGCTCGTGGCGGCTGCCACGGCGAGGACGGCGACTCCGCCGGCAATGAGGATGGCCCACAGGACCGCGGGCGGCGTCCGCCGGGCCATGACGAGGCGGACCCCGCGCTGGTCCCTCAGCTCCTGCACGACATCGAACGCCCGGGACTGGAGCTCGGCCTGTCCTGCGGTTTCCGGCTGGAAGCCGGCCAGGATCCGCAACATGCGGTCGACGAGCGCATCCGGTTCCGTGCTCGTCCGTCCTGCGGCCAGGAGTCGCAGCTCCTCCCGTACGCTCTCGCGGTACGCGTCGACGGCGCGGCCGAGCTCATCCCGCGTCGGTGCGGGCAGGATCCTGGCGGTCTGCTGGAGGTCTGTGATGGCATTGGCCTCGAGCGTCAGCGCGGCCCGCGTCTGGTCCAGCCGGTCCCATGCCCCGGCGAGGACGAAGGCCACCAGGACGCCGTAGAGGGCGGCCATCGCTTCCAGGACCGCGTGGGCGGTCGGCTCGGCCTCGGCCGCGCGCTCGGCCGGGATGAGGCGGCCGAGCGCGGCACAGCCGGCGAGCGTGGCGAGGACCGCTGCCGTGACGACGAGCAGGGCTGAAGCGGCGATCGACAACGGGCGGCCTCCGTGGGTCAACGCGGGCCGGGCGGCTCCGGCTGCCATAGGGCGACGGTGAGGCCCGCAACGAGGATCCGCCCCTGGGGCCGCGAGCGGACGCCGAAGTCCCATTCCGCGCGCATCTCGAGACGCGCGCGGAGCGCCGGGATCAGCACATCGACCTCCGGGCCGAGGCCGTAAACGCGATCCCGCGCGCCTCGCAACATGGGCGGGATGTCGGCGCCGCTGTCGTCCGTGACCTGCCAGAGCGCGAAGCCTGCGATCCCGATGTCGGCGATGCGGGCGAATCGCACGCCGGCGCCTCCCTGGATCTGGAGTGTGTTGCCACGGCGGATGTCGATGCCGCGCTTGCGGAGGTTGAGGTCGTAGCTCAGCAGTGCCGATGCGCGGATCTGTCGCTGCGGGCTCGAGAAGACGGCGCCGCCGAGCGAGAACTGGTGCGACCAGAAGCCGCGGCCGACGCCCTCCCGGCCGCGGGGCTCGAAGCGGCCGGTGGGAGCGTAGAACGCATACGCCATCACGATGTCGCCGCGCGGGAGCCGCAAGCCCAGCTTGAGTGGTTGCACGAAGATGTCGGCGAAGCCGGACCGATCGACCGCGATCCTCGGGTCAGAGGCGTTCACCGAGATGTCGGCGAGCGGCAATCCGAAGGCGAAGCTTAGGTACGGGGCGTTCTCCGGCTTGAGCGTGAGGGACGCGCCGAAGGCGTTGGCGACGACATCGACGCTCAGCCCCCGAATCGGAACGAGGTCTCCGTTGCGGTCCCGCAGCCGGGTCGCAGCGTAATGGACGATGCGGTCGCTCAGGTAGAGGCCGGGCGCGGCCTGAACGCCGGCATCGATGCCGACCCCGCCCAGCAGCTTGTGTCCCAGGTCCTGTGCTCGCGCGTACGGCGCCGCGAGAAGCGTCGCTGCGAGCAGGAGCGCCGCGAGGGATGTAGGCCCGAGGAAGCCCGCGCAGGAGCGAGCCGCCGGGTGGCGCCGGGCGCACATCGCGCGAATCGCCTTGAGGCAGCGCCTCGGCATCTCACCGCGCCTTTGCCGCTTCGAGGGGCGTGACGTTCGGTTCGCGATTCAGCGGACGCCGCTGCCGACCCGGCGCCAGGGTCATGCAAGCGGAATGCCCATCGCCGGTCGTGGGCGGACAGTCGCGGAGGTCGGGTGCGGCGATCCCTGTGCATTGACGAGGCCGAACCCGTAGATTCCCCGGCCGACGAGACCGGCCGGGGAGCCCCGGCCCATGGATGCTGCCACCCTCCTGCCTCCAGTGACCATGCTTCGTCTCCGGAGACTCTCGTTCGTCCTCCTGTTCTTTGCCGCCGCCTCGCCTGCAGGGGCGCAGACGGCCGCTCCGGCCGCGCGCGTGCGATCCGCCGACCCGCTCGCCGGCCTCGGCGCGTACATCGAGCAGGCGCGCAAGGACTGGGGGATCCCCGGGCTGGCGATCGCGATCGTCCGGGACGACTCGGTGATCTTCGCGCGCGGCTACGGCGTGCGCGAGTACGGGCGGGACGAGCCGGTGGACGAGCACACGCTGTTCGCGATCGCGTCCACGACGAAGGCGTTCACCGTCGCGGCGCTCGGCATGCTGGTGGACGAGGGCGTGCTGGATTGGGATGACCCGGTCCGCAAGCACCTCCCCTGGTTCGAGCTGCAGGACCCCTACGTGACGCGGCACGTCACGATCCGGGACCTGCTCACGCATCGCGTGGGCGTCGCGCGCGAGGACAACGTGTGGATCGCCGGGCCGTTCGAGCGGCCGGAGATCCTGCGCCGCGTGCGCTACCTCGACCAGGTGCGTGAGTTCCGCGAAGGGTACAGCTACAACAACCTGATGTACATGGTCGCGGGCGAGGTCGTGGCTGCGGCGGCGGACACGAGCTGGGACGCGTTCGTCGAGACGCGGCTGTTCCGGCCGCTGGGGATGAGGCGGACGACGTCGCGCTTCGACGTGGTCGAGACGCGGGACAACGTCTCGTCGTCGCACATCCGTTCGGGCGACCAGATCATCGTGATGGATCGCCGCGACTACGACGCGCTCGGACCCGCGGGCTCGATCTACTCGAGCGCGTGGGAGATGGCGCAGTGGCTCCGGCTGCACCTGAACGGCGGCGTCTATGAGGGCAAGCGGCTGCTGGAGCAGGCGACGCTCGAGGAGATGCACACGCCGCAGGTCGTGATCCGGATGGACTCCGTGACGCGGCGCATGTTCCCCACGCAGAACTTCGCCGCGTACGGGCTCGGCTGGCGGCTGCAGGACTATCACGGGCGCAAGGTCGTCCAGCACACGGGCTCCGTGAACTACACACGGACGCAGATCGGGATGATCCCGTCCGAGGGGATCGGCTTCGTGGCGATGGCGAACCTGAGCTCGAGCTCGCTCCAGACGGCGCTCATGTACCGCGTCTTCGACCTGCTGCTCGGCCTGCCCGAGAGGGACTGGAGCGCCGAGTACCTCGCGCTGGCGGAGCGGTCGCGGGAGGCCGGGCCGCAGCGCGTGGCCGCGGGCGCGGAGGAGCGCGGGCCGTCGCTTCCGCTGGACGCCTACGCCGGCACGTACTCCGACTCGCTCTACGGCGAGGTGACGGTGTCTCTGGAGAACGGGCGGCTGGTGCTGCGCTACTCGCCGGACTACGTGGCGGATCTCGAGCACTGGCAGTTCGACACGTTCCGCGGGCGCTGGCGGACTCGCGGTTTCGGGCAGTCCACCGTGACGTTCGGGCTGGATGCGCGCGGCCGCGTCCGCTCGCTGGAGCTCGCGGGCTTCACGACGTTCCGGCGGTGAGTCCGGCGCCGCGGGCACGCCTCGTGCGCCCGCCCCGCCACCACGGGCGGCGCGCCCGGCGCCGCCCGCAACGACCTGCGGCCTCGCCATGGTGACCGTTTCGACTACGCTCGCGCCACCGCGCGCCCTGATCGATCTGCTCCGCGGCCGGCGCGTGGTCGTCCTGGCCGGCGCGGGGTGCAGCACGGAGTCCGGGATCCCGGACTACCGCGGCCCGCAGTCCGCCGGCCGGGTCCGGAAGCCGATGACGTACCAGGAGTTCGTGGGGAGCGACGCGGCGCGCGCACGCTACTGGGCGAGGAGCGCCGTCGGCTGGCGGCGCATCGCGGAGGCAAGGCCCAACCCGGCGCACTACGCGCTCGCGCGGCTGGAAGAGGGCGGCGTGGTGCGGGGCATCATCACGCAGAACGTGGACGGGCTGCACCACGCGGCCGGCAGCCGCCGCGTGGTGGAGCTGCACGGCTCGCTGGCGTGGGTGCGCTGCCTCGCCTGTGCGCGCACGCTCCCGCGCGCCGAGTACCAGGCGCAGCTCGAGGCGCTGAACGCCGGGTGGTCGGCGCGGCTGGCGCACGCGGCCGCGAGCGGTGCGCTGGAGGTCAAGCCCGACGGTGACGCAGAGCTCCCCGCGTGGGCGCTCGAAGGGTTTCGGGTGCCCGCGTGCGAGCAGTGCGGCGGGATCGTGAAGCCCGACGTCGTCTTCTTCGGCGAGAACGTGCCGCGCGAGCGCGTGGACGAGGCGTGGCGCCTGTTGGAGGAGGGCGACGTGTTGCTGGTCGTGGGCTCGTCGCTCGCGGTCTACTCCGGGCGGCGCTTCGTGCTGCGCGCGCAGCAGGACGGCGTGCCGGTCGCGATCATCAACATCGGCCCCACCCGCATGGACGATGCGGCGGCGGTGAAGGTGGAGGGGCGTGTGGGGGAGGTGCTGCCCGCGGTGGCGGAGGCGGTGCTCGCGAGACGCTGATCGCGCGGGTGTCCCGGCGTGCGCGGCGCGGGCGCCTCAGCGGCGGCCAGGCGCGCCAACGGCCGGCGTGCGCCGCGCGGGCGCCGGATCCCGGGCGCCCGCCTGCCGGTCCGCGGAGCGGTGGTGCGGGGGTCGCGGGGGGGTGATCCAGGAGTCGCGGGGCGGCGCTGCAGTATTCGTTTTCCGGCGCTCCGAGCCGGATACAGTTTTGGATACTTCAGCCAGCGAGGGGAAGACGACGATGTCCATGACGCCGCTCAGCCCGTGGGCCGTCCTGCGCGCCCTGGTCGCGTGCTTCGCGCTCGCCGCCGCCTGCTCGGGGTCGGACCCGAACGAGCCCGAGCCCGGCCCGCGAGCCGGCCTCCAACAGATCGTGGATTCGATCCGCACGGCCTACGGCCTGCCGGCGCTCGGCGGCGCGATCGTCACGGTGGACGCTGAGGAGTTCGCGATCGCCGTCGCGGGCGTGCGCCGGCTGCCGGGCGGGTCCGCGGCGACGACGGAGGACCTCTGGCACCTCGGCTCCAACTTCAAGGCATTCACGGCCATGCTCGCGGCCACGGCGGTGGACCGGGACGAGATCGAGTGGACGACGACGCTGGCCGAAGCGTTTCCGGAGCTGGAGCCCACGATGCGCGAGGAGTACCGCGATGTGACGCTGCGGGACGTGCTGTCCCACCGCGCCGGGCTGCCCCGTGACCCGGCGGCGGAGGCGATCTCCGGGCAGGACCGCACCGCTCAGCGCCTGTCCGTGACCGCGTGGGCCGTGACGCAGCCGCCCGCCAGCGCGTACGGCACGTACGCGTACACGAACACGGGGTACATGGTCGCTGCCGCGATGCTCGAGCGCGCAATGGGCGAGAGATTCGAGGACGCGATGGCCTCGCGCATCTTCGCGCCGCTCGGGATCGCCGACGCAGGCTTCGGCCCGCAGGACGCGGCCGGCGGCTCCGCGCAGCCGGTGGGGCACCGGTGGCAGGGTGGCCAGTGGGTCGCGGTCGAGCGCTTCGACAACCCGCCGGTCTACGCCTCCGCAGGCGGCGCCCACATGTCCATCGGGAGCTGGGCCCGCTTCCTCCAGGAGGTGCTGCGCGTGGAGGCCGGCAAGCCCACGATCGTGTCCGTGGAAGCCGGCCAGCAGACCACGAGCGCCGTGACGCCGATCAGCGGGGACGACGCCTACGGCATGGGCTGGGTCATCACGAGCCGGAGCTGGGCGGGTGGCAAGACGCTGACGCACGACGGCACCAATACCGCGAACAGCTCGGTGACGTGGATGGCGCCGCTCCGCGGCTTCGCCGTCCTCGCCGTCACCAACGCCTACGACGGCTCGCAGGACAGCCGCACCTGGCGGGCGCTGGACGCGTTGTCGGCACGGCTGATCGCGTACCACCAGACGGGGCGGTGAAGGGGCCGGGGGCGGAGGCCGCCGCCGGTGCCGGCGCGCAAGGCGGCCATGAGGCACACCCACCCTCGTTCGACGGAGCGCCTCCAGACTCCTCGGCCGCGGCGCGACCCGATGCGCCGCGGCCTGTTCTACTCCTCGTGCAGCACTTCGGCTGGCTGGACCGCGAGCCCGCGCCGCGCGGGGCCGAGCGCGGCCAGCAGGCCGATTGCGACCATGATCGCGGCGACGATGGGAAGATGATGCGCGCCCTCGCCTCGCAGCCACGACCCACCCGCAACGCGCATCCCCGCCTCGGCGAGGACGAGGCCGGCCAGCACGCCGGCGCCGAGCTGACGGGCCGCGCGCCTGAAGATGCCTGTGAGGATGCGGCGCGGGTCGGCGCCGAGCGCCGCGCGGATGCCGATCTCGCGACGCCGCGTCGCGACGGTGAACGACATCATGGCGTAGATCCCGGCCGCCGAGAGCAGCAGCACACTTGCGGTCACCGCCGCGATCAGGAGGGCCAGGGCGAGAAGGCCCTCGCGGCGCCCGCGCTCCTCCTGCGATGCGGTCCCCAGATCCACGAACCGGAGCGCGGGGTCGGCGGCGTGCGCGGCCTCGCGGAGTCGGCCAACGAACGCCGCCGGCGCGGCGCCGCGCCGCATCCGGATGCCGAGGTGCAGGGGGGCTCGCGCGTCGGCGAGAGCGAGCGGCTGGTAGAGCTTCGGCGCGGCGGACTCGAAGGGAGGTGGAGGCGTGAACGCGGGGACGACGCCCACGATCTCGAGCCACGGGCCCGCTTCGACCTCGCCCGTGCCGTCCTCGCCTCGCTCGACGCGCCGGACGCGGCGGCCGATGACGTTGCCATCCCCGAGCACTCGCTCGGCGAACACGCGGTCGACGATGGCGGTGTTCGCGCCGCGGGCGGCATCGGCCTGCACGAATCCGCGCCCGGCCAGGACCGGGACGTCGAACACGGTGAAGAGGTCGACGTCGACCTCGTTGAACCACGCCGAGCTTCGGGTCCCGGCGCCTTCGACCTCGATCTGCCCGACCGGTTCGCTTCCGGGATAGTGGCTCGCGAACGCGCCCCCGGCGACCGCCGGCTCCGCCTCGATGCGCCGCAGCAGCTCGGCAGCGCTGGCGGCGAAGCGTGCCGCGATGGCTGCCTCATTGGCGGCATCGGGGGCCGCGGGTACGGCGCCCCCGGCGATCGAGAAGGAGGCATGGACGAACTCGTCGACCGGGTAGTCCGGCACGGCGGCGGCGCTCCTGGCGAACCGGCCGGCGCCGTAGAGCGCATAGGGCAGTGCGGCGACGGCGATGGCGACCTGCGTGACGATCAGCGCGGTCCACGTGCGGCCGAGCTGCATCCCGGAGCCGCGTGACGAGAGTCGCTGGAGACTGCCCTGGACCGAGCGCCCCGTCGCCTGGAGCGGGGGAACGACACCGACGATCACGCCGGCGAGGATGGCCAGGCCCAGGACGTACGCGACGAGCACGGGAGAGAGGCGGAGGTCAATCCAGAACGGGAGCTCGCCAACCTCCCGGGTCGCCAGCGCTCGGATCCACTCGAACCCGACCTCGGCGATGGCCAGGCCGATGACGGCCGCGGCCAGCGACAGCACCAGCGCCTCCGTGAAGAGCTGCGTCACGACGCGCCGGCGGCTCGCGCCCAGCGCAGTGCGCACCGCGATTTCGCCGGTCCGCGCCGCCGTCCGCGCATAGACCAGGGCGGCGACATTCACCGCCACGACGATCAGCAGCAGGCTGAGGCCGATCTGCACGGCCCGGTACTCCCATGCCCGCGCGGGGCTGTCCACGCCGACGAATGCGTGGGTGTACGGCCGGATCCAGGGACGGAGCCGCTCGTGCGTCGCTGGATGGGCGGTGGCCATGCGCCGGCCGATCGTGGTCAGCTCCGCCTGGGCCTGCTCGAGCGAGACCCCGTCGGCCAGCCGCCCGAACATCCAGATTTCCGGCCCGCCGCCGACCTCGTCCGCCGCTGGGTCCAGCCGGAGCGGCACCCAGTAGCGGTGGTCGACCGGGAAGCGGAAGCCCTCCGGCATCACGCCGACGACCGTGTGCACCGCGTCGTCGAGCCGGACCGTGCGGCCGATGATCGCCGAGTCGCCGCCGAAGCGGCCCTGCCACTCCTCGTACGCGATCACGATCACGGGCGGGGCGCCTTCTCGCTCGTCTTCGTCCAGGAGCGGGCGGCCCAGCACGGGCGCGACGCGCGCGACGCGGAACCCCGAGGCCGTCATGCGTGCGACCTCGACGAGGCCGCCGCCTCCGCCCGGGATGGCGAGCATGCGAACGTCGTCCGTGAAGGCGGAGAGGTCGCGGACGGAGCCGAGCTGTTCGCGCCAGAGGAGGAAGTCGTGCAGCGCGTGCCGGTCCGGGCTGCCGGGGTTCGTGGCGTCCGAATTCTGGAGGGAGACCACGCGCTCGCCCTCGTCCAGCGGCAGCGGCGCGTCCATCAGCGCGTGGATGATGCCGAAGCCGCCGGCGCCGATCGCGATCGCGACCGCCATGCCGGCCACCGACACCAGCGAGAGCCACGGGTACTTGGCGAGCATGCGGATGCCGAGCTTCACGTCCAGCCAGGAGACACCGAGCCGGTCGAACAGGCGCAGCCCGCGCGCGGCGCACGCGTTCTCCCTGTGGCTCTCGATGTGGCCGAACTCGATGCGCGCGCGGCGCGCGGCCTCGGCCGGCGGGAGGCCGTGGCGGATCAGGTCCTCGGTCCGCAGCGCGATGTGGTGGCGAAACTCCTCGCGCATCTCGGCTTCCACGTCGGCGCGGCGAAACACGCCGCTCCAGAGCGAGCCCAGCCGGGCGAGGAGGCCGCTGAGCGCCGAGGATCCTGGAACGCGCATCGTCGTCCGATCTCCTGAAGTGGGGGGGGCGTCACAGCTCCTGCGGCCTGGCCCGGAGCACCGCCCCGATCGCCTCCACCAGCCGATTCCAGCCCGCCTCCTCCTCGCCCAGCCGCCGCCGGCCCGCCCGGGTCAGGCGGTAATACTTCGCGCGCCGGTTGTTCTCCGACTTGCCCCACTCGCTCTCGATCAGGCCCTGGTGCTCGAGCCGGTAGAGCGCCGGGTAGAGCGCGCCCTGCTGGATCGTGAGCGCGCCGCCCGAGATCTGCTCGATGCGCAGCAGCACGCCGTAGCCGTGGACGTCGCCGAGCGAGATGGCCTTGAGGATGAGGAGGTCGAGGGTGCCGGGGAGCAGCTCGGCCTGGTCGGGCATGTCGTCTCCTAGATTCATTAGGAGACGGCAAGGTAAGATCGCTTTCCTAAGATGTCAAGGAGAAGGATCGGGGGTGCGGGTCACGTGCCCGTCGTGACGAGCGCCTGCGCGATGCGCGCCAGCAGCGCCTACCCGTCCGCCTCGTCCCGGAACTCGCGGCCGGTCGCTGGCCGGAACGCGAGGTCGATGGCCAGCCAGATCGTGCGGGAGAAGGGATAGAAGACGAGCGGCACGAGGATCATCAGCACGGCGCCGCCGTAGAGCACGAAGTCCCAGGGCACGGCGGGCCAGAGCGTCACGATCGCGCCGAGCATGAACGCGCACAGGGCGAGCTCGGCGGTCACGAAGTTGAGCGTGAAGGCGCCGAGGAAGAAGTCGTTCTCTCCGCGGTCGAGGCGCAGGCCACAGGCCTCACAGCGCGGGCGCAGGCGGAACCAGGAAGCGAACACGCCGCCGGCGCCGCAGTTGGGGCAGCGCCGCCGCACGCCTCGCCAGAGGAGGACGCGGAGGCGGCGGGCGCTGAAGCCGCCGGCGGCGAGCCCGATCGTGGCGACGACGTCGCGGGAGTCGGAAGCCATATGCGCGCATCTACCCCCGTCCGGCGCGAGCGGTGCCGCCGTCCGGGGGCGATGTCGCGCTGCGAGCGCGCGCCGATCACGTCGTGCGCGCGTCGCGCTCGATCAGTGCGTGCAGCGACTCGCTCACGCCGCCGAGGCCGGCGACGGCGGCGAGGATCAACCGCCGGCGACCCTTGCGTAGCCTTCCAGGATCCGTGGCCAGCCGCCCTCCTCGTTGGCCACGCTCTCCCGGACCGACTCCCAGCCCGCGCCGTGCCGGTCGAAGCCCGAGTGGACCAGCGTGACCGTCGTTCGGCCCGCATCATCCTCGGCGAACGTGACGTCCACCCGGCTCGCGAGCGCCGGGTCGGCGTTCGGCACGAACCCCACGCCGATCATCCACGCGAGCGCGACATGGCGCGGCGGGTCCCACACCAGCACGCGGCCCCAGTCACACTCCTTCCCGTCCGTCGTGCGCTCGTACCAGCGGCCTCCCTCGTGCGGCTCGAGGACCACGCTCTCGAGCTCACCCGCCTGGAGGCGGTACGACCGCGGCCACCACGCGTCCCAGCGCTCGGTGAACACCCGGAACGCCCGCTCGATGGGCGCGTCCACCGTCACCGTGACCCGGACGTCCGCACTGCGCGTCTGCTGCGTCATGGGCTCTCCTCTCCTTCGGCCACCCGCCTGAACTGCGCCAGGGCGTGGCTCCAGAACTGGTGGAAGTAGGCCTGGAGGGCCTCGACGCCCTCCGGGCGGAGCTGGTAGATGCGGCGCGTGCCGACGGCGCGGTCCGTCACGAGCCCCGCATCCTTCAGCACCTTCAGGTGCTGCGAGACCGCGGGCCGGCTGACGGGCAGCCCGCTCGCGAGCTGGCCGACCGCGCTGGGTCCGCGGGCGAGGCGCTCGAAGATGGCGCGACGCGTGGGGTCGCCGAGCGCGTCGAGGGCGCGGTCTACGTAAGTCTCCACGAACGGTAAGTAAATACTTACGGATGTCGGTGTCAAGAGGTGGGCCGTCCCCACCGACCGCCGGTTGCTCGCTGGCCGCCGGGCGCCTCAGCGGCGGCCAGGCGCACCAGCGCCTGCTCGGCGTGTCAGCGGATGGCGAGCGTGTCGGCGGATGGCGGGCGCGTCAGCGGCTGGGGGCGCCCTCAGCGGATGGCTGGCAGGCGTGTCAGCGGCTGCAGGCGTGTCAGCGGCTGCTGGCGTGTCAGCGGCTGCCGGGCGCCGTATCCGGCGGGGCGGGCGGCCGCATCATACCCGGCCCGTATCCCGGCATCTGCCCGGGCGCAGCCGGCCGCTGCGTCGCAGCCGCACCGGTGTCCGCGGGCGGGCGCATGCCCGGCTGGCGGGGCATGTCGCCGTGCATCTCGCGGTGCATCTCCTCGTGCAGGCGCTGCCGCTCCTCGGGCGGCAGCGCGCGGATCCGCTCGCGCAGCTCGCGGTGCTCCTCGCGGATCTCCTCGCGGGCCTCGCGGCGCTCTTCGGCGATGTCCTGCTGCGCCTCGCGGCGCTCCTCCGCCAGCTCCGCCTGCTCCTCGCGGATCTGCTCGACGTCGTCGCCGCCGTTGCAGCCGGCGGCGGCGAGCGCGAGTGCGGCCGCGAGTCCGGGTAGCGTCAAACGCTGCATTGGCGCCCTCCCCTCCACCGGACGCATCCACCCGCCCTCGTTCCCCACAGCGCAGCAACAGACGGGCCGTGGCGCGGCGCTCCCCCGGCCGCCTCGAACGCAACGGGGACCCGCTCTACCGTGCGAGCTCGTACCGCGCCTCCGTGATGCGCGCCTTCCAGAACGCGAACCGGCCTTCGGGCAGGATCCACTCGGTCTCGGCCTCCAGCGGCACGAGCATCCCGTCCACGCGTGCGTAATTGCGGAAGTAGCCGACGAAGGGCGTGGGCACGCCCGTGCCGCCGACGTCACGGTAGCGCATCATCTCGACGCGCCGGATCAGGTCATCGTCGCCGAAGTGGGTGGTGAGCGTGACCGTGATGCCGGAGTCGGTCAGCGACGCGCGCGCGGTCGAGTCGTCGACCGCCTCCCAGCGCACGCCCTGGGTCGGCAGCAGCGCTGTCGGGAACCACACGCGTTCCGCGAGCTGCCGGTGCAGCGCGCTCGCGGCCAGCTCCACGCCGCCTTCCTCGTCGGCGACCGGGATCAGCGCGGCGAGCTTGCCGAGCATCGCGGCGCTGCCGCCGAAGTAGTGGTCCCGCACGCGGACGCTCGTGAGCGGCGCCATGCGGATGCGCGCGTCCCAGACGAAACCGGCCGGCACCGCGGTGAAGTGCTGCACCGACTCGAACGGGCTCCACGCCGCGTCCGGCCCGGTCCGGAACTCGCCCTCGTGCGTGATCCGCGCCGTGCGGACCATGGGCTGGCCCGGGCTCAGCGCGCGGCGGAAGTAGCGCGCGGCTGGCGCGGGCAGCCCTTCCAGCTCCGCGGGATCGTAGGCCGCGGGGCCGTACCCGGCGGGCGCGGCGGCGAGGCGCCGGACCAGGCGATCTGTCGCGCGGTTCCAGAGCACCCCGCCCGTGAGCACCACGACCGCGCCGCCTCCGAGCAGCGCGCCGGCGAGGATCGCGGCTCCCTTCAGCCAGCCACTCATGGATGGACACTCCTCGGCTGTGAACGCACGGTGCCAGTCGGAATGCGCGGGGCGCGTGCGCCGTGCCTCGCGCGCGGGGATCCCTGCGTCACAACCTATCGCGCGGGCGCCGTCCCGGTCTGTCGGGGGATGCCGCGAGTCGTGTCAGGCGATCCTCGCTCGCACCCCTCCGTTCAATCGCCCCAGGAGCGCATGACCCGGATCTGTCTCGGCTTGACGGGATGGAAGTGCACGTTCTCGACGCCCGCGGGCAGCCCCAGCCGGAATCGGCCGGGGGCGGGGCGCGTGTAAGCGGGGGGGAGCTGCGGCTGCGGCGGCCGCGTGCTCGACCGCCGCAGTGTCTCAGGCGGCCGCGGACGGGAACCGGGCGCCGCCGGTTCAGCTCACGGCGAGACCTCGAAGAAGCGTACGCGCTTCGCCTTCTCCTGCGTGTTGTGCAGCGCCCATTCGCTCTCGAACAGCAGCAGCGGCGCGCCCCTGGCGTCGCTGACCAGTGCGCAGCCGTAGCCGCGGGCGAGGTCGCGGATCTCGGCGTCGTCGCCCTGGACCCAGCGCGCGGCGCAATGCGGCAGCGGCGAGAGCCTGGCGACGACGCCGTACTCGTGCTCCAGCCGGTGCAGCAGCACGTCGAACTGGAGCCGTCCGACCGCGCCGACGATCGGCGCGACGCCGGACGCCGCGTCCTCGTAGAACACCTGCACCGCGCCCTCCTCCGAGAGCTGCCGGAGGCCCGTGTCCAGGTGCTTGCGCCGCATGGGGTCCGGCACCGTGATGCGCGCGAAGTGCTCGGGGCTGAAGCGCGGGATGCCGCCGAACGCGATGTCGCCGTCCGCGGAGAGCGTGTCGCCGACGCGCAGGCTGCCGCGGTCGTGGATGCCGATGACATCGCCGGCCCACGCCTCCTCGACCGCCGCGCGCTCCTGCGCCAGGAACTGCTGCGGCTGCGCGAGCCGCACGTCCTTGCCGCTGCGCGTGTTCCGCACGACCATGCCCGGCTCGAACCGGCCCGAGCAGATGCGCACGAACGCGATGCGGTCGCGGTGCTTCGGATCCATGTTCGCCTGGATCTTGAACACGAAGCCGGTGAACGCCGCGTCATCCGGCCGGACGGTGCGACCCTCCGCCTCGCGCGGCGGCGGCGGCGGCGAGAGCTCGAGGAAGCGCTCGAGGAACGGCTCCACGCCGAAGTTGGTGAGCGCGCTGCCGAAGAACGCCGGCGAGGCCTCGCCGCGCAGGAACGCGTCGGGGTCGAACTCGCCGCCGAGCTCGTCCAGCAGCGCGATCTCCTCACGCAGCCGCGCGAGCGCCGCCGGGCCGACCCACGCCTCGACCTCGGGCGCATCGAGCGGCGCGCTCTTCGCCGACGCGCGCGTCTGTCCGTGGTCCTGCCCGCGCTCGAACAGGAGGACGCGGCGCTGGCCGCGGTCGTAGACGCCCGCGAAGCGATCGCCGTCGAGCACGGGCCAGGTCATGGGATGGACCGTGATGCCGAGGTCCTTCTCGACGTCGTCGATCAGCTTCAGCGGGTCCTCGCCCGCGCGGTCGCACTTGTTGACGAAGGTGAAGATCGGCATGCGGCGGCGCCTGCAGACGGCGAACAGCTTGCGCGTCTGCTCCTCGACGCCCTTGCGGTTGTCCAGCAGCATGACCGCGCTGTCCGCCGCGACCAGCGTGCGGTACGTGTCCTCGCTGAAGTCCTGGTGTCCCGGCGTGTCCAGCAGGTTGATGCGGAAGCCCGCGTAATCGAACTGGAGCACGCTCGAGGTGATCGAGATGCCGCGCTCCTGCTCCATCTTCATCCAGTCCGACGTCGCGTGCCTCGCCGCGCGCCGCGCCTTGACCGAGCCGGCCAGGTGGATCGCGCCGCCGTACAGCAGCAGCTTCTCCGTCAGCGTCGTCTTGCCCGCGTCCGGATGGCTGATGATCGCGAACGTCCGGCGGCGCTGGATCTCGTGGTTCGGGTCCGTCATCTCCTCCCGTCTCTCCCGTGCGGCGTACCCGCGAATGCGCGCGGGCCGCGGCGCGCGCGGCGCGGGGCCGGCGAGCATGCGTGAAAAACGCCCCGTCGGGGTAGATCGCCCCGGGGGCGTGCGGCCGGCGAGCGCTGGCGGCAGCGCTCGCGCGCCGCGCTGGCGGTGCCTGGCCAACTGGTTATGGTAGCGCAACTTGCGTACACATGCAAGCGGACGGTGGCGGCGGCTGGCGGCTGGCGACGGTCCTGAAGTGCGAGGGGGTGGCGGGCGGCTGGCGGCTGACGGCTGGCACCTGACGGCTGACGGCTGACGGGTTGGCGGCTGGCGGTTGGCGGCGGTCCTCAAGTGCGAGGCGGCGGCGGGCGGCGGTTGGCGGTTGGCGATGGTCCTGGAGTGCGAGGCCGCGGCTGGCGTCGGTCCTGTGGCGCGAGGCGGCGGTTGCATCGGTCCTGGATTACGGGGCAGCGGCTCCCTGTCCTGGGGAGGTCCCCTCTCGAACATCCTGTGCAGGCGAGGCAGCGAAACGAGGGGCTTGCGCGGCCCCGGGATGGATCACGATCGAGGATATTCTCAGCAGCCCGAGGAGGGAGGAGCTTGACACTCCGGACCCGTGCGGCGATGGTTTCGCGGAGCAGGCGTTCTGGTCACGACGATTCCGGTTGGAGACGGGAGCGCTCGAGAGGAGGCGCCGGAGGGCTGGCTCGGCTTTGCCACATCGCGTCCGATCCTCGCCCCGCCAGCCCGGGAGCGAGCGGCAGGTGCGTCCGTGCGGCCGCGCAGCGCATGGGGCTTCCCTGGCGGGGGCGCGGCACGCTGCAACAGCGTCCGCTCCTGCGCGCGGGGGCGCCCGGGTGCAGTCGCGCGGCGCATCGCGTTCTCCTGGCGGGGCGCGGCGAAGTTCCCACGCGTCGGCGCACGGCTCGTGCGCCATGGAAGTTGGCCGCGCTGGGCAGGGGCGAAGTTCCCACCCGAGAGGCGGATGCAGCGGATGATGGAGCTCGGCCGCCTCCGCCGCGGTCAAGTCAGCACGCCCCCGCGCACCGGGTGCACGGGTGGGAAGTTCGCGCGCGCAGCGCCGCATCGCGCAGCATCGCATCGCGCAGCGCCGCATCGCGCCGTGCCGTCTCCGGCGCAGGGCCGCGTCCGGTGCACCGCCGCATCGCGCACCACCGCCCCCGCTGCACCACCGCCCCCGCTGCACCACCGCCCCCGGTGCAGCGCTGTCTCCGGTGCAGCGTCGCAGCCGGGGCACCGCCACCCCCGGTGCGGCCCCGCGCCGCGCAGGGCCGGCGCAGCGCGGGCGGGGAGTCCGCCCGGCCCGGCAGGCCCGACCCGGCACAGCAGTGCTGGCCAGGCTTCGTGCGCACTGAGCTGAGGCGTGAGGGCTCGCCCGGCGGCGGCCGGCGCGCGTTCGCGGCGGCCCTCTGCGGCATCGCCCTCCTGGGCGCGGGTTGCGACCGGGGCGACGGCCCCGGCACCCGTGGCGCGGATGCCCGCGAAGCGCCGGCGCCGCGGGAGCGTGCTCTGGCGGCGGTACGCTGGGACACGGTCTTCGTGCTGGGTGGTGACGCGCAGGACACGACCCTGCTCATGCCGCGGACGCTCGCGGCGCGCGGCGGAACGCTCTACGTCTTCGACCACGGCGACGGTCGGCTCAAGGCGTTCGACCGCTCCGGCGACCTGCGCTGGCGCTTCGGCCGCCAGGGCGAGGGGCCCGGCGAGTTCGCGAACCCGCTGGACGTCGAGGTCGGGCCGGACGGCGCGGTGTGGGTACTGGACGCCGGCGCAGGCCGGCTGACCGTCGTCGCGCCTGACGGCGAGCTGCGCGAGCACATCCCGCTGCACGACATCGGCGGACGCGACGTGATGCCGCTGCGCGGGCAGACGCTGGTCACGACCTTCTCGCGGCCCGGGCTGCTCTTTGCCGCGATCGGCGCGGACGGCCGCATGCTCGCACGCGGCGAGACGCCGGTCGCCGAGATGGCGGATGCCCCGAACCCGTTCCTCTTCCAGACGGCGGCCGCGGTCTCCGCCGATGGCGCCACGTGGGCGGCCACCTTTCCGTGGGGCGATCGGCTACTCGTCTACGATCACCGCGAGCTGCGCTGCGAGGGGCGGCTCGTCGAGGCCGAACCGTTTCCGATCAACGACGGCCGCCCGATCCCGCAGCTCCCGATCTGGGCGCTCGGCATCCCGGTCGGCGATTCCAGCGTGTTCGTGCTCGCGCGCGGCCGCACCGCGAATGCCCTGCGGCTGCTGGACGAGTACGACGGACGCGACTGCCGCTACCGCCGCACGCTCCTGCTGCCGCGCAAGGCCAGCGCCCTCGCCTACGCGGATGGCGTCTTCTACATCGAACACGAGGACCCCGCGCCGCAGATCCTCGCGCTGCGGCCGGTGTTCGAGTGAGCCGTCGCCGGCGTCGGCCGCTCGCGACCTGCGGCACGGCCTGCCGATTGCGTGGCGGCATCGCCGGTCCCGGAGCAGGCGCCGGCCCGATGGCCGGAGCGGACGTTCGCAGCGAGAGTCGGAGAGTGGTGAACGACGTGGATCATGGACCTGCGCGCGCACTGGCGTGCGTCGTCGCGGTCCTGTTGCTCGCGCTCCTCGCGGGTTGCGCCGCGCCGGACGGGTCTGCGTCCAGCGTGGTTCCGCCCTGCGCACAGCCTGAGCGTCTGGGTGTGCTGCCGCCCGAGCTGGCCGAGGCGAGCGGGCTGGCGGCGAGCCGCCGCCACGCCCGTGTGCTCTGGCTGCACAACGACTCGGGCGCGGAGCCCGAGCTGTTCGCCGTGGACGCCGCGGGCGAGATCCTCGGGCGCGTGCGGGTGACGGGCGCGGAGAACGTGGACTGGGAGGACGTCGCGCTCGGGCCGTGCCCGGCGGGCGAGTGCATCTACATCGCCGACACGGGCGACAACGGCGAGCGCCGCGAGGCCGTGACGCTCTACCGCGTCCCCGAGCCGGAGCCGACGGACACGGCGACGCCGGCCGCCGAGCGGTTTCGGCTGCGCTATCCCGACGGACCTCGCGACGCTGAGGCGCTATTCGTGACGCCGGACGCGCGCGTGTACCTCGTGAGCAAGGGGCGGACGGGCCCCGTCGCCGTCTACCGCGCACCGACTCCACTCCCCGCCGATACCGCCGCGCTGCTCGAGCGGGTCGCCGAGTTGACCGATCACGCGCCGCTCGGCGTGCTGTACGTCACGGGTGCCGGCGCCACGCCGGACGGGCGCCACGTCGTGATTCGCACGTACGTGAACCTCCAGCTCTACCGGCTCGAGGACGGGGCGTTCACCGCGATTGGCGCGCCCGTCGCCCTGGATGCGCTCGCCGAGCCGCAGGGCGAGGCCGTGGACATCCGTGCGGACGGGACGGTGCTGCTCGCGAGCGAGGAGCGCGGCGGTGAGGCCGGGCCGATCTCACGGCTCGCGTGCGCGCTCGAGGCGGAGTGAGCGCGCGGGCGCGAGGCGAGCGGCACGCGCCACGCGACGAACAGCGAGGGCGCCGCGTCGTCATCGAGGCCCACGCTCGCGCCTGCGGCGAGGCTGCCGGCGGCGCCGACGCGGTAGCTGGCGACCGCGAGCAGTGCGGACGAGGCGGCCTCGCCGCCGGTGTCGATGCCGCCGGACAGCAGCAGCATGGCGGCCAGCCGGTCGCCGAGCGCGCGCCCGGCGCCGATGCCGAAGGTGACCTCATCCGGGAACTCGAGGCCCGGCGGGTCGCCGTAGCGCCACCAGCCCAGGTCGGCGAAGAGGAGATTCCGGCTGCCGGCGGCAGCGGCGGCCAGGATGCCGACGCCCGCGTCCCACTCGCCCGTTCCGGCGCCGGATTCGGCAGCGACGAGCGGCGGCTTCACGTGCGCAGCGACGTCGACGGAGAGGAGCGGGCCCCAGCCGCGGTAGAGCTGGACCGCGGCGGAGAGCAGGGGGTCGGCGAGGCCCGGTCCGCTTTCGACGCCGGCGCCGCGGAGCACGAGGGGCAGCGCGGCGCCGAGCCGGACCCGGTCCACCTGGAAGGTGATGCCGTTGACCAGTGTCAAGTCGCCGGCATCACCGGACGCGTCCGACGCGCGCGTGTAGTGCACCGAGCCGCTGTAGTGTACGTCCTGGGCGTGCAGGGAGGCGCCGTGCGCCAGCGCGAGCAGCGCCGGCAAAGCCGGCAGCATCAGGGTCCGCATGGCACCTCCCGCGCCGCGTCAGGAGCCCTGAAGCCGCTTCTGGATTCGCTCCATCGCGGCGGTGCCCTGCTCCATCTCTCCGGTCATCGCCTCCCAGTGCTGGCGGAGCCGCTCCATCTCACGCTGGAGCTCCGGGTCGCGCTGGAAGAGCGGGTCGCGCGCCATGTCCCGCGTGCGCTCCATGTTGCGGTAGAGCTGTGCGGCAGCCGCGTCCATCGCTGTGCACATCTCGCGGAGCCGCTCGTGCAGCCGCATGCGGTCCTGGTCCCGCATCGCCTGCATCTGCCGATGGAGCATCTGGTCCAGCCGGTGGATGCGCTCGCGCATCCGATCCAGCCGCTGCATCTGCTGCTCCATCTGCTCGCGATGGTGCTGCATGCGGTCCTGCTGCATGCGGTCCTGGCGCATCTGTGCGCCGGCAGCCGCCGGCAGAGCGAGTACCAGACCCGTCACGGCGGCCATTGCGAGCCCCATCCTGTTGCGTCTCATCGTTCTGCCCTCCCTTCCTGACGGCGCCGTCACGGCATCCGACGGCGGCATGGGTGCCGCCAGCGGACGCTCCTCAACGGAACGCGGGTCGCCGTGCCGTTCCGCGCGCAGCCTCGCCTCGCAGCCCGGCCTTGAGCCGGTCGAGCTGGGCTTCGATGTCGCTGAACACCTCGGTCAGCAGCGTGCGGAACGTCGCGGCGGTGTTCCGGCTCGCCGCCAGGACCTGCTCGAGCACGACGAGACGCACGCTGCCGGTGTACTCCTCACGCCGGGGATGCTTCTCGATCACGACCTGGAGGTGGACGAGGTCCGGGTCGAAGCTGCGCAGCCGCTTCTCGAGCCGTGCGACGCGACGCTTGAGCCGCGCCTCGTTCGCGGGCGTGAGCGCGAAGCCCTTCGTCATCGTGTGTCGTCTCATGCTCCCTCCCTCGGTCACGCGGTACCGGAGCCGCGCCGGTCAGCGCCCGGGCCGAGCCGGCTCGTGTTCGGGGTGTGATGGCACGGTAGCGCAGGCCGCCACGGCCGTCTGTCCGGGGAAGCCGGAATGTGTGTGGGGCAGCTCCGGGCGTGCGTGCGGGACGTGCCGTACGCCCGCGGTCGAGGGGCCGGGATTTGTTGCGGGCTGGCCGCGCGGTTAGCTTCTCCCGTATCCGGTGCGGCGTTCCAGCGTGCCGTCGTGCCGCGGCGCGTCGTCGTACGGCTGGGGTGCAGGCGTGAATCGAAACGGAAGGGTCGGCCGATGTCGGTGGAATCGGAGAAGGACCTCGAGGGGCTGCGCGCGGCGGGCCGCGTCGTCGCGCGCGCACTGGCGGCAATGCGGGCGGCCGTACGTCCGGGCGTGACGACGGCGGAGCTGGACGCGATCGCGGCCGCCGTGCTCGCGCAGGAGGGCGCGCGTTCGGCGCCGCAGCTCGCGTACGGCTTTCCGGGCACGACGTGCATCAGCGTGAACGAGGAGGCCGTGCACGGGATCCCCGGTTCGCGCGTGCTGCGTCCCGGCGACCTGGTCACGCTGGACGTGACGGTCGAGCTGGACGGCTACTACGCGGACGCGGCGGTCACCGTGGGTGTCCCGCCCGTGTCCGCGCTGGCGCGCAAGCTCATGGAATGCGCCGAGGCGGCGTTCTGGCGGGCCGCCGGCGTGGCGCGCGCGGGCGAGCGGCTCGCGGCCGTCGGCGGCGCGGTCGAGGCCGAGGTGCGGCGCCGCGGCTTCCGCGTGCTGCGCGACCTGTGCGGCCACGGCATCGGCCGTACGATCCACGAGCGGCCGAGCGTGCTGAACTACTTCAACCCGCGCGACCGGACGCGCCTGACCTCGGGGCTGGTGATCGCGCTGGAGCCGATCATCTCGGCAGGCAGCAGCCGTTCGCGTCCCGAGCCGGACGGGTGGACGGTGTCCAGCGCGGACGGCAGCCTGAGCGCGCACTACGAGCACACGATCGTCATCACGAAGGGCCGGCCGCTGGTGCTGACGGCGGCGTAGGCGCTGTGCGCCGGCGGAGCATCGGAACGAGACCCGCGGAGCGCTCCACCGGACGCACGACGCCTACGCCGCGCGCCGCTCAGGACGCCTCGATCTCGATCTTCCGCCCGACCGCCTCCTGCACCTTCGGCAGGAACAGCGTGAGCACGCCATCCTTCAACTCGGCGCGAATCTCATCCGTCGCAACCGAGCGGGGCAGCAGGAACGACCGCTGGAACTCGCCGTAGCGCCGCTCCGAGACGTAATAGTGCTTGTCCTTCTCCTCCTTCTCCTCCTGCTTCTTCCCCTTCAGCGTGAGCACGTTGTCCTCGAGCGTGATGTCGATGTCCTCCCGCCGGATCCCGGGCAGCTCCGCCGTGAGCCGGAACCCGCCGTTCTCTTCCGTCAATTCGACGGCCGGACCCCAGTCCATGGACTGGGTGTCCTCAGTGCTCCAGGGGAAGCGCCAGAGCGCGCTGAACCAATCGTCGAACAGATCGCGCTTCGCACGCTCCAGGAGCGGCAGACGCGGTGGTGCTGGTAGCAGGACCATGGTGCCCTCCTTGTGTGAGATCAGGGACGATTGCGGTTCCAGGATGCACGTGCCCGGGGATCGCGCGCCGTCGGGCGATGGCGGATTCGGAGTGAGGATTTGCCGCAACTTCGGGTAGGGCACCGCTGGACGGGTGCGCCCGCCGACGCGGCCCACCGCCGGCTCTGCCGTGTTCGTGCTGGCGCGCCCCTTGCTCCCTCGGCGTAGCGGGTCCGGCGCCAGGGAGCGGGAGAGGCGGCGATGGTGCGGGATCGGGAAAGCTGGAGCGGACCCGGGGGCGGGGATGCCGAAGAGTTCCGGTACCTGGCCGACCATGTCCGCGAGATCTTCTGGGTGCTGGACCCGACGGGCAGCCGCGCGCTGTACGTCAACCGCGCATACGAGGCGGTGACGGGCCGGTCGCGTGAACAACTCTATCGCGACCCAGGCGCCTGGCGCGAAGCCGTGCACCCGGACGACCGGGCCCGGGTCGACGAGATCCCGCGCCTTGCCGAGCACGACATCGAGTTCCGCATCGTCCGGCCCGACGGCGACGTACGCTGGATCTGGACACGCGGTACGCAGGTGCGCGACGCGCGCGGCCGGGTCCACGCCATCGTCGGCGTCGCGGAGGACATCACCCGGCGCAAGCGCGCGGAGCAGGAACTCGAGTGGTCGCTCTCCGTGTTGCGCGCCACGCTGGACGCGACGGCGGACGGCATCCTCGCGTTCGGCCTCGACGGGCGGCTGACGGTGTTCAACCGCCGCTTCGTCGAGCTCTGGCAGGTCCCGGAATCGGTTATCATCAAGCCGGGCCGCGAGGCCGAGCTGCGGTCTTGGATGCTGGACCAGTTGCGCGACCCGGCGGCGTTCGAAGCCGAGGTGTCCCGGGTCAGCGAGCATCCGGAGAGCAACAGCTTCGATGGGGTCGAATTCAAGGACGGCCGCGTCTTCGAGCGGTACTCTCAGCCGGAGCGCATCGGCGACCGCGTGGTCGGCCGCGTGTGGAGCTTCCGAGACGTGACCGCGCGGCTCAACGCGGAACGCGGGCATCGCCACCGCACGCGGCGGCTCGAAGTCCAGAACGAGGTGCTGCGGCGGCTGGCGCACCGCCGCATCACCGGCCTCGCGGACCGGCAGGCCGCGTTCCAGCGGATCACCGAGGTGGGTGCTGACATGCTGGAGACGGAACGCGTGGGCGTGTGGCTGTTCGAGGCAGGGCGCGGACGCATCCGGCTGTGCGAGCTGTACCAGCGTAGCGCCCGCCGCCACTCGTCCGGGACGGTGCTGGCCCGCGAGCTGGCGCCCTCGTACTTCGCGGCGCTGGAGCAGGAGCGCGCCATCGCGGCGGACGACGTCCACCAGGACCCGCGGACCCGCGAGCTGGCCGCGGCCTACTGCGCTCCGCTCGGCATCGCGTCGATGCTCGATGCGCCCATCCGCGCCGGCGGCGAGCTCATGGGCATCGTCTGCTTCGAGCACGTGGGGCCGCCCCGGCACTGGACCGTGGAGGACGAGAGCTTCGCTGCGTCCATCGCGGACTTCGCTTCGATCGTGATCGAGGCCGCCGACCACGAGCAGGCGGAGGCGCACATGCGCTTGCTGGCCCGGGCGGGCGAGATCCTCACCTCGTCGCTCGACTTCCGGACGACGCTCGACAACGTGATCCGCCTCATCGTCCCGCGCCTCGCCGACTGGTGCATCATGGACCTCGTCGAGGACGGGAGGGTCCGCCGGTTGGCGTCTGCGCACGAGATGAAAGGCAAAGAGCGGATCCTGCGAGAACTCGAGCAGCGATACCCCATCTCGCCAGATTCGCCGCAGCTCGGCGCGGTCGCGCTGCGCACGGGCGAGCCGCAGCTCGTTCGCGAGATGACCGACGAGGTCCTCAGGAAGCACGCCGTCGATGAGGACCACCTCGCTCTGGCCCGGGCGCTGGGGGTTCGCTCCTACCTGGCCGTGCCGCTGAAGGCGCGCGGCCGCACGCTGGGCGTCCTCTCCTTCGGCACGACGGAGCGCAGCTACGGAGACGACGACGTCACCTTCGCGCAGGACGTCGCGGGCCGCGCCGCGATCGCGATCGACAATGCGCGGCTGCACGAGGAGGCGCAGCAGGCGAGCAAGGCGAAGTCCAACTTCCTCACCGTCATGAGCCACGAGCTCAGGACGCCGCTCACGGCGATCATGGGGTACACGGACCTGCTCACGGAGGGCGTGCACGGCCGGCTCAGCCGGGAGCAGCAGACGCTGCTCGAGCGCATCCGGCTCCGTTCGCAGGACCTGCTGCGCACGCTCGAGGAGATCCTCGCCTACTCCCGCACCGAGTCGGGCCGCGAGCAGCGCAGAGAGGAGACGGTCGACGCATCGCGCCTGGTCCGTGACGTCGAATCCATCGTGCGGCCGCTCGCCGACGAGCGTGGCCTCGCGTTCGACGTGCAAGCGCCCGCCAGGCCCGTCGAACTCGTCACGGATCCCGATAAGCTGAAGCACATCTTGCTGAATCTGCTCTCGAACGCGGTGAAGTTCACGCCGCGCGGCGGGATCGGGCTCGAACTGCGCAGGGAGGGGGATCGCGTGGTCTTCAGGGTCCGCGACACCGGCCAGGGCATCGTCCCGGAGCACCAGGAGCGGATCTTCGAGCCGTTTGTCCAGGTCGAGGATGTGCTGACGCGGGAAACGGGCGGGACGGGCCTGGGCCTCGCCGTCGCTCGCCGCCTCGCCCGCTTCCTGGGGGGCGACGTGTCCGTCGAGAGCGAGCCGGGCGCGGGCAGCACGTTCACCGTGTGGCTGCCCGTGGAGCCGGAGCGCGCGCGCAAGGCGGCCTGAGCGGAGCGCGAGGCCGCGTGCCGGAGACACCGTCGGTATGGACGCGCGCCCGGTGACCCCCGACACGCGCGCTGGGCGGCGACATCACGCTCGAGAGCGAGGTCGGCAAGGGCTCCACCTTCACACTCTGGCTGCCACGAGGCCGCGCCGCAGCGCGGCGCCGTGCCCAGGCCGCGGCGCCCGGCTGCCGGCTGACGCCGTTCGGCGCGCCGGGTCCCCTCGGGCGGCGTCGCTCTCCTCTTGACAATCTGAAGGAGCCGCCGCATCCTGCTTCAGAAAATCTGAAGGAGGCGCGTGATGGCGGAACGGCCGCGTGAGCTGCTCCAGGGGACGCTCGAGCTGCTCGCGCTGAAGGCGCTGTCGCTGGGGCCGATGCACGGCTGGGGGCTGGCGCAGCGGATCGAGCAGATGAGCCGGGACGTGTTCCAGGTGAGCCAGGGCTCGCTGTACCCGGCGCTGCAACGGATGAAGCGGAAGGGGTGGATCCGCTCGGAGTGGCGGGTGACCGAGAACAACCGGCGGGCGCGCTACTACATGCTGACGCCGGCGGGCTCGCGGCAGTTGGCACGGGAGCAGGAGAGCTGGGCGCGAGCGTCGCAGGCGGTGAACCGGGTGCTGGGCTGGGAGGGGGCGTAGGGCGCCTGACAGAGCTGCCCCGCGCGTTTGCCTGACAAAGCTGCTCCGCGGCTCCGCGTGACGGACAGGGGGCCCGCGTGACCCGACCCGACGACCGGAGGAGCGACCCGTGGGCCTGATCACCGAGGTGAAGGAACGTCTCTGCGCTCTCGTGCATCGGGCGCGCGAGGACCGGGAGCTGGAGGAGGAGCTGCGCTTTCACCTCGAGATGGAGGTGGAGGCGAACCTGCGGCGCGGCATGAGCGCGGCGGAGGCGCGGCGGCGGGCGGTGCTGCGCCTGGGCGGCGTGACGCAGGTCGCGGAGGCGACGCGGGCGGCGCGGGGGCTCCGCTGGCTCGACCAGCTCGGCCAGGACCTGCGCTACGCGCTGCGAACGCTGCGCAAGGCGCCGGCCTTCACCGCCACCGCCGTCCTGACCCTGGCGCTGGGCATCGGCGCGAACAGCGCGATCTTCAGCATCGTGGACGGCGTGCTGATCCGGCCGCTGCCCTACGAGGACCCGGACCGCGTGGTGCGGCTCGTTCCGCTGCGCGTTCAGCACGGCGAGACGGACGGTACGTTCTCCTACCTCGATCTCCAGGACCTGCGCGCACGCACCGACATCTTCGAGGGCGTGGCGATGTACGACCCGACGGAAGTCGTACTCCACGGTGAGGACGGCGCGGTGCGGGTCGAGGGCGCGTTCGTCAACGCGGACTACTTCCGCGTGCTCGGCGTGCGCCCCGCGCTCGGCCGCTTCTTCCTGCCGGAGGAGGACGAGCCGGGGAGCGCGCGGTCCGCCGTCATCAGCCACGCGCTCTGGCAGAGCCGGTTCGGCGGTGATCCCGGGGTGATCGGCCGGCCGCTGTCGCCCGGATCGAGCTACACGATCGTGGGCATCGCGCCGGCGGACTTCGAGGACCCGGGCCTGAACCGGGGCAGCCGCAACGTGCCGCAGGTCTGGGCCTCGACGCCCGCGTACTGGACGCGAGATCAGTGGGCGGAGCGCGGAATGCGGTTCCTGACCGCGGCGGCACGGCTGCGTGAAGGCGTGACGCTCGAGAGCGCGCAGGCCGCGGCGAGCACGCTGATGCGGCGGCTCGCGGCGGAGTACCCGGACTCGCACGCGGGCTGGGACATCCGTCTCGTCAGGCTGAAGGACCGCATCGTCGGGCCGGTGAGACCTGCGCTGCTCGCGCTGTCCGTCGCCGTCGGCCTGGTGCTGCTGATCGCGTGCGCGAACCTCGCGAACCTGCTGCTCGCGCGCGCGGCCGGCCGCCGCCGCGAGCTCGCGGTGCGCGCCGCGCTGGGCGGGTCGCGCGGCCGGATCGCGCGGCAGCTCCTCACCGAGAGCGTGGTCCTTGCGCTGCTCGGCGGCGTGCTCGGCGTGTTCCTGGCCTGGCTCGCGCGGGACGTGATCGTCGCACTGGGTGCCGGGCAGTTGCCGCGCCTCGCAGGCGTCGACGTCGATGCGCGCGTAGTCGCATTCACCGCCGGGCTCTCGGTGCTGACCGGCGTGCTGTTCGGCATCGCGCCATCGCTCCGCGCCGCGCGCCTCGACCTCAACGACGCGCTCAAGGCCGAAGGGCATGGCACCGCCAGTCGCCGACGCGTCCGCTTCCGCGCGGCGCTCGTTGCCGTGGAGGTCGCGCTCACTGTCGTGCTGCTCGCGGGCGCCGGTCTGCTGGTGCGCAGCCTCGCGAGCCTCTATGCCGTGAACCCCGGCCTCGAGGCGGACGGCGTGCTGACGTTCCGGCTCAGTCCGCCGTACAACGGCTACGAGACCGACGACCGCGTCCACGCGTTCTACGACCGCTTGCTCGAGCGGCTGGCGGCGCTGCCCGGCGTCGAGTCTGCCGGCGCGACCAACATCCTGCCGTTCAGCGGCGGGTACTGGAGGTTCCCGTTCCTGCCCGAGGGCATGCCCATGCCCGAGCGGCGTGAGGACGTCCCGGGCGCGGAGATCCGGACCGCGACGCCGGAGCTGTTCGCGACGCTGCGCACGCCGGTGCTGCGCGGCCGCGGGATCGAGGAGCGCGACCGCGCGGGCGCGACGCCCGTCGTCGTCATCAACCAGGCGCTCGCCGATGCGTACTTCCCGGGTGAGGACCCGATCGGCAGGCGGCTCCAGTTCCAGGATGACACGCGTCTGATCGTCGGCATCGTCGCGGACGTCCGGCAGTTCGAGCTGGCGCAGCCGGCCGGACCGGTGATGTACTTCCCGTTCGCGCAGTCGCCGAGCTGGCTGACGTCGAACGCGTACGTCGTGCTGCGCGCCGCGGGCGACCCGATGGCGCTGGCGGCCGACGCGCGTGCCGTCGTGCGCGATCTGGACCCGCGGATCCCGGTGTCCGAGCTGCGCGCGATGGACGACGTCATTGGCGCGACCGTCGCGGCACCCCGCTTCCGCACCACGGTCCTCTCCCTCTTCGCCGCCCTGGCCTTCACTCTCGCCGCGATCGGGATCTACGGTGTCGTCGCGCACGGCGTGGCCGAACGCACGCGTGAGATCGGGATCCGCATGGCGCTCGGCGCGCGCGCCGGCGAGGTCCTCGGCATGGTCGTGCGGCAGGGGCTGCGGCCCGTGCTCGTGGGGACGGCGCTGGGCCTGCCCGGCGCGCTCGCGGCCGGCCGGCTGCTCCGGAGCATGCTGTTCGGCATCGGCCCGACCGACCCGGTCACGTTCCTCGGCGTGCCCCTGCTGGTCGGCCTCGTCGCCGTGCTGGCGAGCTCGCTGCCGGCGCGTCGGGCGGCGCGAATGGATCCGGTGAGCGCGCTGCGAGTGGAGTAGGTTGGACGGGAGGGAGGCCGCCTGCCTTGCCAGACCCGCCGTTCGCACAATAACTTGCGCGACAGATCGAGGACTTCCATCCCCCGGCGGGGTCGCCCGCAGCAGTTGTCCACGCGCGGACGGCCCCGCTTCGCGCCTGCCTTGGCCGCAGGGAGGTGTGAACGACGTGAATCGAATGCGTCGGAGACTGCCGACAGCGCTGGGAGCCTTCCTCCTCGCAGCGGCGTGCGGCTCGCGGCCGCCGGAGCCGGCGCCGGTGCCCGCGCGGCCGGCCACGGGCGGCGGCCCGGCTGCCGCGACGATCTCCGCGGAAGCGGCACGCCGGCCGTACGTGGCCGAGGACGTCCGTTTCATGCAGCACATGATCGCCCACCACGCGCAGGCGCTGGTGATGGCCGCGCTGGTGCCCGAGCGCACGCGCAGCGAGGCCATGCGCTTGCTCGCCGAGCGCATCGAGGTCTCGCAGCGGGACGAGATCGCCCTGATGCAGCAGTGGCTGCGGGACCGGGGCGAGCCCGTGCCGGAGGTCGGCGCCGATGGCGCGGTGCACGGCGCCGTGCACGGCGAGGCGACGATGCCGGGGATGCTGAGCGCGGAGGAGCTGGCGCGGCTGGAGCAGGCGCGGGGCGAGGAGTTCGACCGGTTGTTCCTCGAGCTGATGATCCGGCACCACGAGGGCGCCCTGGTGATGGTCGGCGAGCTGTTCGCCGCGCCGGGCGCGGGGCAGGACCCGGAGGTCTTCCGCCTGGCGATGGACGTGGACGCGGACCAGCGGGCGGAGATCCGCCGGATGCAGGCGATCCTGGGGAAGTGAGGAGCCGGAGCGGCTGGGCGTCCTCCCCTCCACGCCCGCCCGCCCCTCGAGCCCGATGACGCTGGACCAGGAGAGGTTGCGACGATGAGAACGAGAAACCTGACGGTGTTGGCGCTTTCTCTGACCGCCGCGGCGGGTGCGTGCGCGGCGGGGTCGAGCGGGCCCGAGACGCCTGCGCCGGCCCGTGTGGCGGCGGGCACGGACCCGCGCGTGGGGCTGCGCGGCGGCTGGATGGACGCGGAGTCGGCGGCCCGCAACCTGGTGCACCTGGCGAACCGGCGTCCGTCGGACGGCTTCTTCAATCCCGGCGATCCGGGGGACTTCGCGTTCGCGAACTCCGACCTGGCGTTCCAGGGCAACCTGGTGTTCCAGGGCGGCTACAACGGGCTCCAGGTGTGGGACATCTCGGATCCGCGGAACCCGCGGTTGCGGACGTCGCTGGTGTGCCCGGGCGGGCAGGGCGACGTCTCGGTGTACGGCAACCTGCTGTTCATGTCGGTGGAGGAGACGCGCGGCCGGGTTGATTGCGGGACGCAGGGCGTGAGGGACACGGTCAGCGCCGAGCGGTTCATGGGCGTGCGCATCTTCGACATCAGCGATCTCGACAACCCGCGGCAGGTCGCGGCGGTGCAGACGTGCCGGGGCTCGCACACGCACACGCTCGTCACGGATCCGAACGATCCGGCGCACATCTACGTGTACGTGCAGGGCACGAGTCGGGTCCGCCCGGCCGCGGAGCTGGCGGGCTGCTCGGGGCTGCCGCCGGAGCGCGACCCCAACACGTCGTACTTCCGCATCGAGGTGATCCGCGTGCCGCTGGCCGCGCCGCAGAACGCGGAGATCGTGAACGAGCCGCGCATCTTCGCGGACGCGCGGACGGGTGAGATCGCGGGGCTCTGGCCCGGGGGCGACCACGGCCCGGGCACGCAGCAGACGGCGCGCACGGACCAGTGCCACGACATCACGGCGTACCCGGCGATCGGGCTGGCCGCGGGCGCGTGCTCCGGCAACGGCATCCTGCTGGACATCCGCGACCCGGCGAACCCCCGGCGGATCGCGGAAGTGACCGACCCGAACTTCGCGTACTGGCACTCCGCGACGTTCAACAACGACGGCACGACGGTGCTGTTCACGGATGAGTGGGGCGGCGGCGTCGCGCCGCGGTGCCGCGACACGGACCGGCCAGAGTGGGGCGCCGACGCGATCTTCCGGCTGGAGAACGGGGCGCTCGCCGCGCGGCCCGCCGGCTACTACAAGGTCCCGGCGCCGCAGACGGCGGTGGAGAACTGCGTGGCGCACAACGGCTCGCTGATCCCCGTGCCCGGCCGCGACATCATGGTGCAGGCCTGGTACCAGGGTGGCATCTCGGTGTTCGACTTCACGGACCCGGCGAACCCGGTCGAGATCGCGTTCTTCGACCGCGGGCCGGTGAATCCGGACCGCCTGACGCTCGGAGGGTACTGGTCGGCGTACTGGTACAACGGCTACATCATCGGCTCGGAGATCGGCCGGGGGCTAGACATCTTCGAGCTCGTGCCGAGCGAGTTCCTGAGCGCGAACGAGATCGAGGCGGCGAAGCTGGTCCGGTTCGAGGAGTTCAACCCGCAGCACCAGCCGCGCTTCGAGTGGCCGGCGAGCTTTGTGGTCGCGCGCGCGTACGTGGACCAGCTCGAGCGGTCGCGCGGGCTGTCCGCGGACCGGATCGCGACGGTGCGCGGCGCGCTGGACCGTGCGGAGGGGCAGAGCGGGGAGCAGCGGCGTGCCGCGTTGCGGGCGCTGGCGGCGGAGCTGGAGCGGGACGCGGCGCGCTCGTCCGATGCCGCGCGCGTGCGTGCGCTGGCCGGCGTCGTGCGGGAGCTGGGCGGCCCGGGCGCGGGAGAGTGAGTCCCGCGCCCGGGCCGCCGGCCCGGCCGGTCAGGCGGGCCGCTCCTTCTTCCTCGCGAACAAGCGGGCGATGATGGCGCCAAGCGCGACCACGCCGGCGACCACCAGCTTCTTGGCGGCCAGGATGCCGGCCAGCAGCACCTTGAAGAAGCCCGCCTTCAGCGCCACCTTGCCGGCGATCAGGCCGGCGATGCCGTAGGCCGCGACCTTGTCCATGCCGGGGACGAAGTCGGCGTACCGGTGGCCCTCGTTGAACTCGACGAAGGCGAGCACGGATTGCATGTCGGACCGCACGCTGGGGAGCTGGCTCATGGCGGACACGGCGTTGAGCACGAGGACGCCGTGGCGGCCGAGCACGCGGATGTTGTAGTTGAGCGTGTGCTCGGGTGCATCGCCGAAGCGGAGCTCCTTCGCCCAGTAGAGCTTGTGCGTCGCCTGGTCGTAATGTGGCGGCTCCGCCCAGCCGATCAGCTCGACAGGCGGGTAGCCGGCTTCCATGCGCGCCTCGTTCTCCTCGCGCGTGTCGGCCTGCATCTGCCGTAGCAGCTCGTCGTAATCGATGGATGCCGCGTCGTCATCCTTGACGTAGCCGTCTTCCTGGAACGTGATGACCACGCCCCAGCCCTCCTCGCTGAACGGGCTCACGTCCGACGGGACCAGCATGCCCAGCGGCGGCTCGCCGGGTGGGTTGCCCCACCCCTCGACCAGGAGGCGGGAGGCGTCCTCCGGCCCCAGGAAGCGGAAGCTCTCGGGGACGTTCAGCGTGGCCAGTCCGCCCGCCAGCGTGATGACTCCTTGCTGGTAGTGGAAGGAGGCCTCGAGCGCCTGGAGCTCGGGGTCGATCTCGGTCTGCTGTGCGAGCGCGGTCGTCGCCGTCGCGGCGCAGAGGACCGCCGCGGCAAGGATGGTGCGGTGCATCCGGGTTCCCCCTGATGGACGTTGCCTCCGGGGGAGAACCGGGTGGGACAAGAAAGTAGTGTAGCCGGGGTTGCGCGAGGGGCGCAAGGTCTGGCGCCGCGGCTCGGGGAAACACCTGTTGGAGCACGAGGAGCCGTGCCGCGGGGCCTGCGCCGGGACAACAACGACATCGTGTGGCGCCGCCTTCCCGCCGGCCGCTGAATCTCGGCGACTGGTCGCGCGTGCACGGGCGGCGCCTCGGCAGGCGTCGAGGGTCGGCCTGTCGTGCGGACCGCGGCGCAGTTCCTGCAACGCTGGGCGGTCGAGGCCGGCCGGGTAGCTCAATGGGAAGAGCCGGAATCCCAATTTCCGAGACGGCGGTTCGAATCCGCCCCCGGCCATCGTGCGCCGGGGGCGTCGCGGCGTGACTGCGGCCCGGGCGCCGGGCACTCCTCGCGCGCTTGCGTCTCGCCGCTGCACGGCCTAGAGTGGGCCGTATCCGGATCCTATCCCCCGACCCGAGCACCGTCATGTCCGATACCCTACGACTGGAAGGCGTGACCAAGCGCTATGCCGCCCATGTCGCGGTGCGCGAGCTGACCCTGTCCGTCCCGCCGGGATCCATCTACGGCATCCTCGGGCCGAACGGCGCCGGCAAGTCCACCACGTTGCGCATGGTGATGAACATCATTGCGCGCGACGGGGGCCACATCTCGCTGCTGGGCGCGGATCCGGCGCAGGACGGCGCGGTGCTGCGCCGGGTCGGCTACCTGCCCGAGGAGCGCGGGCTCTACCGCAAGATGAAGGTGATCGACGTGATCATCTTCTTCGCCTGCCTCAAGGGTGTTCCCGCGGCGCAGGCGCGGCGCGAAGGTGAGGCGTGGCTCGAGCGGATGGGCCTGGCGCAGTGGCGCGATGCCAAGGTCGAGACGCTGTCGAAGGGCATGCAGCAAAAGGTGCAGTTCATCACCACGGTGCTGCACGAGCCGGACGTGCTGATCCTGGACGAGCCCCACTCGGGACTGGATCCGGTGAACCAGGAGGTGCTGCGGGACACGATGCTCGATGCCGCCCGGCAGGGCAGGACGGTGATCTTCAGCACGCACAACATGGATCAGGCGGAGCAGCTCTGCGAGTACGTCTGCATCATCGCGGGCGGACGGAAGGTGCTGGACGGCCGGCTCCGCGACCTGCGGCGGGCCAACCGCGGCAACCGCTACCTGATCGAGTTCGACGAGGCATCGGCCGAGGCCGACCGCCTCATCGAGGGAAACCGCCGACTGCTGAGCAAGACGCGACGGGGCGAGGAGCTGTGGGAGGTCGAGCTGCCGGCGGGCGATGCGCCCGGCGAGCTGCTGGCCGAGCTGGCGCGCCTGCCCGTGCCGCTCCACCGCTTCGAGCGCATCGAGCCGTCGCTGCACGAGATCTTCGTGACCCACGTGGGCGACGCGTCCGTCGCCGACCGCCGCAAGGAGCTGGTCCATGCCTGAGATCATGCTCATCCTGCGCCGCGAGTTCCTCGAGCGCGTGCGGACGCGCGGCTTCGTGCTGGGGACGCTCCTGTTCCCGATCTTCATGGCGGCGATCCTGATCGTGCCCGCCATGTTCGATGAGAGCGGCGAGCAGCGGCGGCTCGCGGTCATCGACGAGGCGCCGGCCGGCGTCGGCGAGCGGTTCGTGCAGGCGCTCACGGCGCCGGCCGAGGACGGGGGCGCGAGCCGCTACACCGTGGAGGTGGTCGCGGGCCCGCTCGACGCGGTGCGCGACGAGCTGAACGCGCGCATCCAGGCGGACGAGCTGCACGGCTACGTGGTGCTGCCTGCGGACGTGCTCGAGCGGAACCAGGTCCAGTACCGCGCCAAGGCGCTCGGCGGACCCGGCGTGCTGCGCGAGATCCGCGCTGCCGCATCCCAGGCCGTGCAGGCGGAACGGCTGCGGCAGGCGGGCCTCGAGATCCAGGAGGTCGCCGCGCTGATCCGCCCCGTCGAGGTGGACAACGCCCGCATCACGGCAGAAGGCGAGGAGGGTGCGGACGCGGAGTCGACGTTCCTGGCGGCCTACGTCATCGCGCTGGCGATCTACATGCTCGTCGCGATGTACGGGATGAGCGTGATGCGCAGCGTGCTCGAGGAGAAGACCAACCGGATCGCGGAGGTGCTGGCCAGCTCGGTGCGCGCATCCCACCTCATGGCCGGGAAGATCCTGGGGGTCGGCTCCGCCGCGCTGGTGCAGGTCCTGATCTGGGTCGTGCTGATCGTGCTGCTGGTGACGCAGTCCGACGCGATCGCCGCGCGCTTCGGCATGGAGCCAGATGCGATCCGCTCGATCGGCATCGCGCCGGGCACGGCCATGCTGCTCGTCGCTTACTTCCTGCTGGGGTTCTTCCTGTTCGCCTCGCTGTTCGCCGTGCTCGGCGCGGCAGTCACGAGCGAGCAGGAGGCCCAGTCGCTCCAGATGGTGATCATGGTGCCGTTGTTCGTGCCGCTGCTCTTCCTGATGCAGCTCGCGTCAGACCCGCTCGGCCGTACGGCAACCATCCTCGGCCTGGTGCCGTTCACGGCGCCGATCGCGATGCCGATGCGCATGGCGGCGGCGCCGATCCCGGCGATCCAGATCGCCGGGTCGCTCACCTTGCTCGCGCTGGCGCTGATCGTGTGCGCCTGGCTCGCGGGCAAGATCTACCGGATCGGGATCCTCTCCACGGGCAAGCGCGCGACGCTGAAGGACCTGGCGGCCTGGATCAGGACCGCGTGAGGTCGGGCCGCGGCGCCGGCGCGGAGCCGAGCGCTGGTGCGCCCGCCCCCTCCTCCGCCCGCGCTGCCCGGGATCCGGCGGCAGCGCCGGCGCGCGTGTGTCAGCTCTGCGGGGCGCTGCGCCGCAATGGTCGCAAAGCACCGGCGCGCCGCCGCAACGCCCGCGCGCGCCTCAGCTCTGCGGGATGTGGCCGGGCGTGTCGTGCAGCCCGGAGATGCGCATGAGCTCGCGCCACTTGCTGCGGACCCAGCGCTCGAGGGCGACGCGCATCGCCTCCTGCTCATCGTCGTCCAGCACGGGCTCGGCCGGGATGGAGGGCGGCTCGATGCGCGCGTACGGCCGCCCGTCGTTGAACACGAAGCGTGCGGCGGGCCGCGCGTGTGCGCCGTACCATTCCGGCGGCGAGACGTAGTCCTGCCAGCGCGGGGGCACGTCGTCCTCGCGGAACAACACGCGGATCTCCTGCGGCCGGCGTTCGTCCCACAGGAAGCCGGCGCCGTCGCTGGCGGTCGCGGCCGCGGCGCGGCCGAGCTGCTGCCACTGCTCGGGCGTCACGACGATCTCGAAATCCAGGTTGCGCACCTCCATCTCGCACCTCCTCCGCGGGGCGCAACGGGCGGGCGGCGGCCCCCGGATTCGCCCGCCGTCCGGCAGCAGCCGCTGCGGACCGCGTTTTCCGGCCGTGCCGCGAGCCGTGCCCTCAGTGCATCGACTTCCGCTCGGGGTGCGCGGGCTCGCTGATGCGCTCGAGCGTGTCGGCGACGTCCAGCGGGCTCACCGCCTGCTCCTCGACGGCGTCGACGGCGAGGTCGGCCTGGGCGATGATGCCGATGATGCGGTCGCTCGCGTCCAGCACCGGCACGCGCCGCACCTGCTCGCTCTTCATCACGTCCATCACGCGGGCGACGTCGTCGCCGGCGTGGACCGCGTGCACGTCCCGCGTCATGTGCTGGTCCACCGCGCACTGCTGCGGCTGGTGCCCCGCCGCCACGCAGCGGACGGCGATGTCGCGGTCGGTGATGATGCCGAGCAGGCGGCGGTCCGCGCGGCTCTCGACGACGGGCACGCTGCCGATCCCGTGCTCGCGCAGCTCGCGAGCGGTATCGCTGATGGTGGTGCCGCGCTCGACGACGATCGGGTCGGGGGTCATCAGCTCGGCGGCCTTCATCTCTCGCATGGCGGGCCTCCCATCCGGCTACGCGGCAGGGGTTGCACGGGGCGTGCCGGGGGCGCGGCAGGCCGGCGCCGGCGTAGGGGACGGGTGGGTTGGCGGGTGGGCGCGGGCTGGACTGGCGGGGCGCACCCGCAGTACGTGCCGGGCGCGGCGCAGGCCGGCGCCGGCGGGCGGCGCTAGCGGGGCGGCCGGCCGCGCGGCCCGCTACAGCGACCGCGCGCCGGCCGCCGCCGGCAGCCGCTCCAGCACGAACTGCACGGCGAGGTCCGTGAGGTTCCAGAGCTGGACGTCCGTGCTGCTGCCGTAGCGGACGGGCAACAGCCGGCCATCCTCGATGCGATAGCTCCAGAGCTCGAAGTGCCCGAGGCCGGACGCCTCCGCCGCGTCCGCGACCATGCGCAGCGTCGCGCCCAGCTCCTCGACGAGCGGCGCGAGGCGCGGCTCGAGGGGGCGGCCGGCGTCGTCGGTCGAGGCGCGCAGGAGCCCTGCGATGCCCGCGACGATGATGTTGACCTCGCGGCCCCAGACCACGCGGGGTGAGTGGTAGCGGTCGCGGTCGAACGCGTCCCACACGGCGCGCGGCGCGTACGCGTCGTTCGCCGCGAGCGGGCCGAGCCCCTGCACGAGCAGGCCCGCGGGGTAGGGCAGGCGCAGCGTGCGCGCGTCGCGGCGCGCGGCGGCGGTGGTGGCGGAGTCCGGCGGGCCGGCGGCGGCCAGCGCCCCGAGCAGCATGCGCATGGCCGGGTCGGTGCTCATGACCGGGATGGGTCGCGCGTCGGCGTCCAGCGAGAGCGCGAGGAACTCGAGCTCCGGCTCGTTCGCGGCAGGCCAGCCGCCGAGCCGCGCGCGCCAGAAGCGCGCCTCCGGCTCCGGGAGCCACGCGAGCTTCTCGGCGATCCGCGCCGCCGCCTCGGCCGCCGGCAGCCGCACGAAGAAGTGCGACGCGGCGCCGCGCCAGACTTCCGCGGCGTGCCGGGCCTGCGCGGGGTCCTCGAGCCACGCGTCGAGCGGGCCGCTCGCGATGGCCGGCGCCTGCGCGCGCAGCTCCGCGGCGCCGAAGCCGAGCGCGTCGAGGGCATCGAGGATGCGCGCGGTCGCGTCCAGCGCGGCGGGCACCCAGATCGCGTTCACGTCCATCGCGTACCGGCCGCCGGCGTAGCCGGCCCCGCTGTCCCGCCAGCTCCCGGGAAACCAGCCCGCGCCGTCCGCGCGTGCGGGGAAGGCGACCAGGTTCGCGGCCATCGGCCGCCGCGTGTACGGCTCGGCCGAGCGGGCGACGTGGTCGAGGTTGCGCAGCAGGCGCGCGAGCCGGGAGTCTGCGGCGCCCGGCGCGGCCGGCTCGAGCAGCCACGCGCGCTTGCGTTCCGCCGGGATGCGCGGGTTCGCGAGGTAGCGCGCCGCGACGACGGGGAGCTGGAAGTCGTCGTCGCGCATCATGTAGTTCTCGCGGACGGTGCGGATGCCCGCGAGCACGGCGCGCGCGGCCGCGAGCGCGCTGTCCGCGCGGGCCGCGCGGCCCGCCTCGCGGTGTCGTGCCCATTCGTCCACCAGCGCGGCGTACTGCGCGGCGTGCTCGCGGATCGCCTGGCCGCCGAGCGCCTCCTCGTGGCTGACCTGGCCGTCCGCCCGGACCTTCGCGAGCGCGCTGCCGATCACGTGCTCGAGCATGCCGTCCGCCCAGACGGGCTGCATCAGCAACGCGGTCATGAGCATGTCGCGGCCGAAGTAGGTCGCGAAGTTGGGCAGCCCGGCCATCAGCTTCTCGTGGTACGAGAGCAGCTCGACGCCGCGGACCTGGCGCTCGAGCCGCCGGTAACGCAGCACGGCCGGGTGCGCCGTGTCGGACGGGTCCGCGGCCAGCACGCTGTCGCGCGCCGCGCGGATGCGGCCGTAGAACGCGAAGAAGTCGGCGTTGAAGATGTCGTCCCGGTAGAGCGGCGTGAGCGTCGCGGCGTCGGTCGTGATGCGGACCTCGAGCTCGATGGGCGCGCCGTCCATCGAGCGGACGCGCAGCGCGCGCCCAGCCAGCTCCGCGCGCGTCCGCCGCGCGTCGCCGGCGATGCGCAGCGCGAGGCGGGTGCGGGCGTCGAGCGCGGGCCGCTCCACGCGCAGCACCCACCTGCCGCCTTCCCGCGAGAGCGCGAGCCGCGGCTCGAGGCGCGAGCGCAGCTCGGCGACGTCGGCCGCGTCGAGCAAGGCGAGGTGGGCGGCTTGCTCGGCGCGGTCGATGCGCTCGATGCTCTGCACCAGCCGCGTGAATTCCGCGGGCACGTACGGCTCGCTGAACGGCCGGAGGTGCGCCTGCGAGTACTGGAAGTCGCGCTCGACGCGCATCGAGCCGAGCAGGAAGTGGCCGAGCACGAGCTCCGGCGCGGCGGACGCGAGCCGGTAGGTCAGCGTGCGCCGCGGGCCGTCGGTGGAGGCCGTCGCGCCCCGCGAGCCCCAGACCAGGTCCGCCGGCCGGCCATCCGCCGCGCGCGCGGTGAAGCCGAGACTCTCGTTGTCCGCGTCCGCCCAGACGTGGACGACGCGGCCGCTCCTCGCATCGAGGTAGATCTGGACGACGTTGCCGGCTGCATCGCGGTGGAAGCGGGTGCGGTAGCCCTCGAACGCGGCCGGGTCATCGAGCCCGGGCTCGGGGAAGGCGAGGACGGGCGGGGTCTCCTGCGCTGCGGGCGCGGTTGACGCGCCGGCGCGGGGCGGGGTGCGCTCCGCCGGCCCGGCGTTCGCCCTTGCGGCGAGGTGCGCCGGCGCCACCGGGGTGTGTGGCGGCGTGCGTTGGGATGCAGGCGTTCCCGGGTGCGCGAGCGCGACGAGCTGGGCAAGGAGTGTCAGCGTGCTAGCGATCATGGCCTCGTGTGCGGGAGAGAAGGCCGCGCCCGCGACCGCCAGGGGGCGGCCGCGGGCGCGGGTGCGGGGGTCAGAAGTCGTACGAGAGCGAGACGACCAGCCGCCGCGGCAGGATCGGGCGGGCGAGGAAGAAGTCGCTCGTCCTGCCGCCGACCGAGGTGAGCCGCGGGTTGCCCTCCTCCAGCCCCTTGGACTGGTAGACATTCTGGAGCGTGGCGGAGAGGGTGAGGCCCGGCACCCCGGTCGGGTACGTGGCGCCCAGGTTGACGTAGTGGTAGGTGGGCAGCTCCGGGCGGACGCCGTTCACCTCGAAGTCCGAGAACCGGCGGTGCACGTAGTGGAAGTCGGCCAGGAGGCTGGCGCCAGTGGGCAGGGTGTACGTGGCGGACAGGTTGCCGATGAGGGGCGGGACGCCGTTGAGCACCGTCCCGAGGTCCGCGCCTCCGGGACACCCCTCCGGGCAGTCCGCGAACTCGGCCTTGAGGACCGTCGCGTTGGCGACGAGTGTCAGCGCCTGGCTGGGCTGGGCCGTGAACTCGAACTCCGCGCCGAACGAGCGGGTCTCCGGGCTCCGGCGGATCTTCCAATCGGGCGCGCCCGTGACGGGGTCGGTCTCCACGCCCTGGCTGAGCACGTTGCGCAGCTCGGTGAGGAAGCCGTTCACCGTCAGGCTGTAGCGGCCGGAGGCGTACTTGACGCCGGCTTCGATGCTGCGGACGGTGCTCACGTCGAAGCTGTCCGCGTCCTCCTGTCCATCGGTGTTGAGGAACTCATCGAGCGCGGGCATCTTGTAGGCGCGCGTGGCCAGGCCGTAGAGGGAGACCTCATCGCTCAGCCGGTAGTTGAGCGCGAGCGAGGCGGCCACGTCGTCCAGCGTGCGCCGAACGTGCCGGAACGTCCCGGCGCCCCAGACCACGTTGTCGTAGGGCGTTCCCGCGTCGCCGTCGAGGTCGGTGGTCGTGGTGTTCTCGGCGGACAGCACGAACTCATCACGCTCGTAGCGGAGGCCGGCATCCGCGCGGAGCCGCTCCGAGAGCTGGAACGAGCCGCCCAGCATCCCGGAGAGGATCGTGGTATGGCCCTCGCCATTCGTGTAATTGGAGACGAACCGCCGGAACCCGCCCCTGGTGACTTCGACGGGCGGGGCCGCTCCGGGGGGATCGACCACCAGATCGAGGAAGCGAGGCTGGTCCCGCACGTCCATCAGGATGTCCGTGAAGTACCAGTGGTTCGTCTGGGTATAATGGGCGAAATACAGCCCGAGGGCCATGCTGTGCTGCCCGATCTCCCTGCGTAGCTGGAACTGGTTCTGGAACGCGGAGAGCGGCTTCTCGACATGCCAGAGACCGGCGGGCGCGACCAGGCCGTTCTCGGTGTCGAACGGCAGGCGGTTGCCCTCGGCGTCGCGGTGATTGGTGTAGAACAACTGGGCCTGCGAGCCGTCCGGGAACCCCATCGCGGAGAGCACATCGTCCAGCCAATCCTGCACGGGCCGGACGTCGCTCGGCACGATCGCGTTCCAGCCCTGCTGGTTCTCCATGACCTGGATGCTGTTCTGGAGGGACCAGCCGTCGGGCAGGACGAAGCGCGCGTCCCCCGTCAGCCAGTACGCCTGCGTGCGGAGCCCATCGTCCAGCGGCAGCGAGAGGCGGCCGTCCGGCGTCGGAACGCTGAGGCCCAGCCCTTCGGCCGTGTTCATCGAGCCGTAGTCGGAGAAGCCGTCCACGTACTCCGGGTCGTCCGGGTCATGGAACGGCAGCGGCAGGATGAACTGGTTACGGTCGTCGATGATCTTGAGGGACGCGCGCACCTGGCCCTGGTCCAGCAGCCGCGTCAGGCTGGCCTTGAACTGTCCGCCGCGGATGCCGGGGAAGCCGGGGTCGCGCACGCCGTTGTCGAAGCGGTAGAATCCGCCGACGTTGAACCGCCAGTTCTCGCCCAGCGGCCCGTTCAGGTTCATGTCGTAGCGCGCCAGCTCCTGCGTGCCGACCGTCGCCCTCATGGTGCCACGCAGCTCAGGCCCGCCCTGGTGGTTGATGAAGTTGACGATGGCGCCGGGCGTGTTCGAGCCGAAGAGCGCGGACGTGCCGCCGCGGACGACCTCGATCCGCTCGATGTTCTCGTCCGGGCGGAACAGGTTGTCCGCGTTCATGAAGAACGTGTGCATGGTGGGGAAGACGGGCAACCCGTCCTCCATGAACATCACGTACTCGACGCCGAGGATCCCTCGCATGCTGATGTTCTGGTTGACCTCGCCGCCGGAGCTCTCGACGCGGGTGAAGCCGGGGACGTAGCGCAGCGCCTCGGTGGTGCTGCGGGGCGCTGCCTTCTCCAGCTCCTGCGGCGACAGGACCGTCACCGCCACGGGCGCATCCAGGTTGGTGCGCGGCGCCTGCGTGCCGGTCACGACCAGCGCGGCCAGCTCGAGCGCGTCCTCCGCGAGCCGGAAGTCGAGACTGGCGCGCCCACCCGCAGCGACGGTCACCTGCACGGATTGCGGCCGGTAGCCGAGCATCTGCGCGACCACCGTGTGCGTCCCCGGCGGCACCTGCTCAATCACGTAGCTGCCGTCGGGGCGAACCAGGGTGCCCAGGCTCGTGCCCTCGAGGATGACCTGGGCGCCCGGCAACGGCGCCCCGGCGGCGTCGGTCACCCGGCCGGCGATGGCGCCGGGCTGCTGCGCCGCTGCGGGCGCCGGCGAGGAGATGGCGGACAGCATCGAGGCGGCGAGCACTGTCGCCATGCGAGCGACCCAGCGACTCGGATCCGTGAAGCGCATGAAGCATCCTCCTCTCTGATGATTTGTGCTGCCCCGCGTTGCGGTCGCACGCGGAGAGAAGAGAAAGGATGGGAACCCGGTTCGGAGTCTTAGATTTTCGGCGAATTTAGGCGCCGGTGTCCCTTGGCGTCAAGGCAGATGTAGGGGGTTTCCCCGCATCTGGCCGGCCGGACCCGGCGGCGGCGCCATCGAAGGGCTGGCTGCCCCGCGGCCGGTCCGCCGTGCCAGCCGGGCCCGAGAGGCCTAACTTGGCCGGCGCCAGCGCCCGGCGACCAGCCCACGGCGGCGTGGACGTGCACGGGCGGCCGCGCCGCGCGCGGGAGGCTGGCGCGTCACCGGGTGTCAATTTCCCGGCGGGCCGGCGCGTCGCGCTCGATCCGGCGTGCCTGGTTCCGGCTCTGCCACGACGGAATGCTCGGACGGGGTCCGAGCCATGCCAACGGATTGTTCCATGGAGCTCACGATCCGCAGCACCATCCGCCTGAACAACGGCATCGAGATCCCGCGTCTGGGTCTGGGCGTCTACCGCATGGCGCCGGGCGAGCAGACGCGGAACGCGGTCGGCTGGGCGCTCGAGGCGGGTTACCGCCATCTGGACACGGCCGCGTTCTACCGCAACGAGGAGGACGTGGGGCGAGCGATCCGCGAGAGCGGCGTCCCGCGCGAGGAGGTGTTCGTCACGACGAAGTTGTGGAACGACGACCACGGCTACGATCGCGCGCTCGCCGCGCTGGACGCGAGTCTCGGGCGGCTCGGGTTCGACTACGTGGACCTCTACCTGATCCACTGGCCGGTGCCGGAGCTGCGGCTCGAAAGCTGGCGCGCGCTGGAGCGGGCGTACGAGGAGGGCAAGGCTCGGGCGATCGGCGTGAGCAACTACATGGTGCGGCACCTGGAGGAGCTGCTGCCGCGGTGCCGCGTGGTGCCCGCCGTAAACCAGATCGAGCTGAGCCCGTGGAGCTGGCGCAGCCGGCAGGACGTGGTGGAGCTGTGCCGCGCGCACGGCATCGCGCTCGAGGCGTACAGCCCGCTGGCGAAGGGGCGGAAGCTGGGCGACCCGGTGCTGCTCGAGGTCGCGGCGCGCCTCGGCCGGACGCCGGCGCAGGTGCTGATCCGCTGGGCGCTCCAGCGCGACCTGATCGTGATCCCGAAGTCGGCGCATCGCGAGCGCATCCGGGAGAACGCGGACGTCTTCGGCTTCGAGATCCCGGCGGAGGAGGTGGCACGGCTCGAGGCGCTGGACGAGGGGCTGGTCACGGGCTGGGACCCGACGCAGGCGCCGTAGGCCGGGCGGCGCGCCGGCGCGCCGTACCGGGTAGGCTGGGCGGCGGCGAGCGCCCCTCGCGGCCGGGGTCTCGCCGGCGGGCTCCGGGCACTGAACCTCCCTCTCCGGTCCCAGCGTTTCGGGGCGGACGAAACCCCGCGTGAAATAGCCGGGCGCCGGCCGGCATTCAGGATGGGTGGAGGCCGAGCGCATGAGGCACGAGCTGCCCTCACACAACTGGGTGCGCGGCGCAGTCCATCAGGCCGACGATGCGGCTCTGGCGGCCGCAGCGCGGGCCGGGTCCGCGGAGGCGCTGGCCGCGCTGTACGAGCGGCACGCGGCGGCGGTGTTCACGGCGGCGCTGCGGCTGCTGGGCTCGCGCGCGGACGCCGAGGACGTGCTCCAGGACGTGTTCGTGGGGCTGCCGGACGCGCTCGCGCGCTACGAGGAGCGCGGCGCGTTCGGCGCGTGGATCCGGCGGGTCGCGGTGCGGACGTCGCTGATGGCCTTGCGCCGCCGCAGTCGCCGGGCGCACGAGCCGCTGGCGGCGGCGGGCGGGCTGGCGGCCGCGCCGCCCGAGCCGGACCGCTCGGTCGCGGCACGCCGCGCGATCGCCGCGCTGCCCGACCCGCTCCGCGTGGTGTTCGTGCTGCGGGAGGTGGAGGGCTACTCGCACGCCGAGATCGCCGAGCTGCTGGGCATCACGCGGGCGGCCTCCGCGCTGAGACTCCATCGCGCCTGGAAGCTCGTCCGGAGGTCTGTATGAACCTGCCGTTCCGTCACCCGCCGTTCTCGCGCCTGCGCGCGTTCGCGCTCGGCGAGTGCGGTGAGGCCGCTCGCCGGCGCGTGGCGCGCCACCTCGAGCGCTGCGCGCGCTGCCGTGAGGAGGTGTCGCGCGTGCGCGCCATCGCGGCCGCCGCCCGCGCGCGGGAGGTGCCGCCGGCCGGTGCGCTGGAGCGCGTCCTGGCGCGGCGCGCGCGCGGCGAGCGCGTGGTGCTGCCGGCCGCGGCGCCGGCGGGCGCCGGCCGCGCGCGGTGGGTGCCGCGCGCGGCCGCCATCGCCGTGGTGCTCGCCGGCGCGCTCTACGTGCTGGGGCGGACGGGCGAGCTGGAGGCGGAGCGCAGCGAGCTGCACCTGGTGCCGGCCGCGCCCCGGATGGGCGAGCCGATCCGGGTCGAGTATCGTGCGACGTCGCGGCTCGCGGACGAGCCGCGGCTGGTGCTGCGCGCGCGGTTCCGGACGCCGGAGACGGCGCCGCAGGAGGAGCGCTACGCGGTGCTGGGGCTCCTGGAGCGGACGGGCGACGGCACGTTTGCCGGCACCGTGCGCCTGCCGGACTCCACGGTGTACGCCGTCCTCGCGGTCGAGGACACGCTCGCCCGCTTCGTGGACCACCACGGCGAGCGATGGGAGGTGCTCGTACACGGCGCGGACGGGCGGCCGCTGTTCGATGCGCTGTACCAGCGCTCCTCGGATGTGGAGCTGCGGGACACGCGGCTGGCCACGGAGACCGCGGAAGAGCTGACACGGCTCTACCCGGGGCGGCCGGACGGTTGGCAGCGACTGCTATACGAGGCGACGTCGCGCGCGCCGCGGGCGGCGGCGGACTCGATCCGCGCGGAGCACCGCGCGCGGTACCTGCCCCTCGTCGCCCGGAGCATCGAGCAAGCGGACTCGCCGGACGTGGGGCTGCTCGCGTCGGCCGTGTTCTACGCGGAGGCGGCGAACGACACGGCCGCGGCGGCGCGCTGGAAGGCGCTGCTGTACGAGCGGTACCCGCGCCACCAGGCGACGCTCCAGCGGCGCGTGTTCGACCTGTACGAGGAGTATCGCAGCCGGCCGGCGGAGTTGCCGGGGGCGCTCGAGCGCATGTACCAGGAGGTCGGCGCGTCGGGGCAGCTCGCGTTCAGCGCGTTCAACCTGGCCGTGCAGTGGGGTGATGGGGACGCGGCGGCACGCTGGGCGCCGCGGCTGATCGAAGCGGCGCCGTGGTGGATGTGGTGGATGAAGGCGCGAGTGGCGCGCTCGCTGGCCCGCTTCGCTGCGCACCGCCGCCTGGCCGCGCAGTACCTGCGCAGCGAGATCGAGAGCTACGCGGCGGTGCTGGAGCAGGCGGCGGCCGCGGTGCATGCCGGGCCCACGCCGAACGTGTTCCAGCGCCCGCTCACGCAGACGGCGGCGGAGTACAGCGAAGCGCTGCAGCTCCGGCTCGGGGAGCTCCTGACCCTGCACGGCACGACGCTGCTCGAGCTGGGCGACACCGCCGCCGCGCTGGACACGCTGAGCCGCGCGTTCGACGCGGGCTGGGACCCCGAGCGGCTCCGCACCATCGGCGAGCTGCACCTCGCCCGCGGCGACACGGCCGCGGCTGCGAGGGCGTTCGCGCGCGTCGTGGTGGACCCGACGACGAGCGCGGCCGCAGACTCGCTCCGTGCGCGGCTCGGCGCGGCGGGCAGCGGCCCGGCATGGGAGGCGCTGCTCAGCGACGCCCGCGCCGTGATGAAGCAGTACGTCTGGGACGGCGCCGTGGACCGGGCGCCGCTGCTGCCGCGGCTCCGGCTGAAGGACGTGGACGGGCGGGCGCGCGTCGTCGAGCTGCGGCAGGGCACGCCAATGCTCGTCGCGTTCTGGTCCCGCTACTGCCCGGCGTCGTTCGCACAGCTCGACGAGCTGGCACGCGTCGCGTCGCGGCTCGAGGCGGAAGGTGTGCCGGTCGTCACGCTCAGCACAGAGGGGCCCGCGACGCTGCGCCAGTTCATGGAGGGGAAGGGCTACCGGTTCCCGGTCTTCATCGATGCCGAGCGGGACGCGGCCGCAGCGTTCGACACGCCCGCCCTCCCCACCTACTTCGTGCTGGACGACGCGGGCCGGATCCGCTTCGCCCACCACGACGTCAGCCGCGTGATCCGGCAGGTGGCAGCGCTGCGCGAGGCGAAGTAACGGCGCCAGCGCCTGCGCCCGCGGCCGGCTCGGCTCCCGGTCGCGGCCGGTACGGCGCCCCTCCACGACCCCGGGCGGTGGGGCCCTGCGCTCCCGCCTCAAGCATGGTGCGGCGCCGCCCGCGCGCCGACGGGTCGGCGGCGGCGCCGGCCCCGGACGCCGGAGGACGCCGCTCGAGGGCTCCGGCGCCTTCCTGCGTAATCTTCCTGGCCCCGCTGTCGGGGAGTCCCCTGCCCAGGTTCCTCCCAAGTCCGACAGACTTCCGGCGGTCCTGTTCACAAATATCGGCCACGCGCAGGCGGATGCCGCGCGGCGGGTGAAGCCTGCACCCGTCCGGCGCGGGGCCGCAGGTCGAGACCACACGGACGCCGGGAGTCGAGATGACCGTCATACGCGCACTGCTGGACCTGTTCATCGTCCTTCTGATGCTCGCTCCGCTCGCGGGCTGCGGACCCGCCGGGGAGTCGGCGGAGCCGGCCGCGGCCGGTAACGCCGCGACGGCCGCGGCGGCCCCGGGCCTAGACATCACGGAGGACGAGCTGAAGTACGGCATCGGCCCGATCCGGCGGGTGGAGCTGGGCCCGCTGGACGACGAGCTCGCCGAGCAGGGCGAGCGGCTCTTCGAGATGAAGTGCATGGCCTGCCACCGGCTGGACGAGCGGTACGTGGGTCCAGCGCTGCGCGGCGTCACGGAGCGGCGCACGCCCGAATACGTGATGAACATGATGCTGAACCCGGGCGAGATGGTCCGGCGGCATCCGGCGGCTCGCGCGCTCCTGCTGGCGCACTACACGGAGATGCCGGCGCAGAACCTGACGGAGGCGGAAGCGCGGGCGTTGCTGGAGTACCTGCGGGAGCAGACGGCGGAGGGGCGGGAAGAGCGCGAGCACGACCGCGGTCATGACCGCGAGCACGACAGACGCCGCGAGGGCGGCGCATCCACGAACCCATGACAGGCGAGTGAGAGCGATGGCGAGGACGATTCCGCGGTCCTTCGTCCTGGGTCTGGCCGCGGGCGCGGCGGTGGCCGCGTTCGCGTACGCCTGCCGGACGACGGGATCACAGGGCGCGCTGGATGCCGACGTAGCGTCCAGGGTCTACGTCGCACCGGGCGAGCACGACGAGTTCTACGCGTTCCTGTCCGGCGGCTTCAACGGCCAGGTCAGCGTGTACGGCCTGCCGTCGGGCCGTCTCCTGAAGATCGTTCCGGTCTTCTCGCAGAACCCCGAGAACGGCTGGGGCTACAGCGAGGAGACGAAGCCGATGCTCGAGACGACGTTCGGCTTCGTGCCCTGGGATGACGCGCACCACCCGCAGCTCTCCCAGACGGACGGCGTGCCGGACGGGCGTTGGCTCTTCATCAATGCGAACAACACGCCCCGGGTCGCGCGGATCTCTCTCGCGACGTTCGAGACCGAGGAGATCGTCGAGATCCCGCAGTCGGCGGGCAATCACGCGTCGCCGTTCATCACCGAGAACTCCGAGTACGTCGTCGCGGCCACGCGCTTCAGCGTGCCGGTGCCGCAGCGTGACGTGTCGATCGCGGACTACAAGGCGGCGTTCAAGGGGACGCTCACGTTCATCCGTGCGAACGAGCCGGGCGAGATGGACATCGCGTTCCAGTTGCTCGTCCCGGGCTACGACTACGATCTGGCGAGCGCGGGGAAAGGGCCGTCGCACGGCTGGGCGTTCTTCACGTCCTACAACACGGAGCAGGCGAACACGCTGCTCGAGATCAACGCGTCGCAGAACGACAAGGACTTCATTGCCGCTGTCAACTGGAAGCGGGCCGAGGAGTGCGTGGCGCAGGGGCGCGGGCGGCAGGTGGCGGTGCCGTACGTTCACAACTACCTGGGCGAGGACCGGGTCGCGCGGTCGGAGCGGAAGGCGGGCGTGCGGGTGCTGGAGCCGGCAGACTGTGACGGCATGATCTATTTCCTGCCGACGCCCAAGTCGCCGCACGGCGTGGATGTGGACCCGAGCGGCGAGTACATCGTGGCGGGCGGCAAGCTGGCGACGGTGATCCCGGTGCACTCGTTCTCGAAGCTGCTCGCGGCGATCGAGGCGAAGGCCTTCGAGGGCGAGGCGGACGGGATCCCGGTGCTGCGTTATGACGCGGTCATCGCTGGAGAGGTGCAGAATCCCGGCCTGGGGCCGCTGCACACGCAGTTCGACGGGAACGGCTACGCCTACACCTCGGCGTTCATCTCCTCCGAGATCGTGAAGTGGAAGCTGGGGACGTGGGAGGTGGTGGACCGGATCCCGACGTACTACTCGATCGGGCACCTGATGATCCCGGGTGGCGACACCCGGGAGCCGTGGGGCCGCTACGTGATCGCGCTGAACAAGATCACGAAGGACCGCTACCTGCCGACGGGTCCGGAGCTGGTGCATGCGGCCCAGTTGATCGACATCGATGGCGAGCGGATGGAGCTGCTCCTGGACTTCCCGACGATGGGCGAGCCGCACTACGCGCAGGCGCTGCCGGCGGAGCTGGTGGCGGCGCGCTCCGTGCGGGTCTTCGACATCCAGAGGAACACGCATCCGCATGCGACGCGGAGCGAGGCGGACGCGCGAGTCGAGCGGCGGGGCAACACGGTCCACGTCTACATGACGGCGATCCGCAGCCACTTCACGCCGGACAACATCGAGGGCATCCGCGTGGGTGACACGGTGCAGTTCCACGTCACGAACCTCGAGCAGGACTGGGACGTGCCGCACGGCTTCGCGGCGATGGGTGTGCAGAACGCGGAGCTGCTGATCATGCCGGGCGAGACGCGGACGTTGACCTGGGTCCCGAAACAGCCTGGCGTCTACCCGTTCTACTGCACGGACTTCTGCTCCGCGCTGCACCAGGAGATGCAGGGCTACGTCCGCGTCGCGCCCGCGGGGGCGGACGTCGTGCTGACGTCCAACGGGCCAGGACAGGGCAGGGTGCTGGCCGCCGGAGGTGGGCGATGAGCGTGCAGCGGCTGCCCCGGCGGCCATCGAGCGGCCGGGCAGCACCCGATCGGCCGCCACCCGCAGCGCCGGCGCCCGCGGCTGGAGAACGGGAACCGGGCGGCCGGCCGGCCGCCCGCGCCGGGGCGGTCCGGGGCGCGGCGGCCGGCCGCATGGGCACGGCCACGCGGATCGGCGTGGCGGCCGCGTCGCTCGCATTGCTGGCGGCGCTGGTGCTGCCCCTCTGGCGCATCGACCTCGAGGCGCCGCAGTACCCGGAGGGGCTCGGCATGGAGATCCGGGTGAACACGATCACGGGCGTGAAGCCGAACGACCTCCAGAACATCAACAACCTGAACCACTACATCGGGATGAAGGTCATCACGCCCGAGGACTTCCCAGAGCTCCGGGTGATGCCGTGGGTCGTGGTGGGCCTCTCCATGATGGGTCTGGTGGTGGCGGCGCTGGGGCGCCGGCGCCTGCTGTACGCGTGGGTCGCGCTGCTAGTGCTGCTGGCGCTGGCCGGGCTGGCCGACTTCTATCGCTGGTCCTACGACTACGGCCACAACCTCGACCACGAGCGTGCGATCATCAAGGTCCCGGGCATGACCTACCAGCCGCCGCTCATCGGGTCGAAGCAGCTCCTGAACTTCCGTGCGCACTCGTGGCCGGGCGCGGGCGGCTGGATCGCGATCGGCGCGGGCGCCCTCGCCTCGCTGGCCGCGGCGCGCGAGCTGATCCTCGCGCGCCGGCTGCGCCGGGCAGCGAGGGAGGCGGGGTGAGCCGGCACGTTCCGCGAGCGGTCGGGCGCCGCGCGTCCGCGCGGCGTACCGACATTCGTGCGCCGACTCGCGGAGAGCGGCGGTTCGCGCCGGCCCGTGTGGGCGGCCCCCGGCAGCGGCGCACCCGCCTCCGCGCGTGGGGGTGGGCGGCCGCCCCGCTGCTCCTCGTGCTGGCGGCTTGCGGGCCGGAGCGGCCGCCGAGCCCGCACGACCACGCGGCCCACGGCCACACGCCGCGGGCCGCCGCGCCGGCTCATGTCTCCACGACCGTCCCGGCGCAGGAGGACGCCTTGCACCGGGCAGCCGCCACGGCCGCGCGGCCCGGCACCATCGCGTGGCTGGTCGCGCACGCGGAGCGGGGCGCGCGCGTCGTCGTGCCGCCGGGCGTGTACCGCGAGCCGACCATCGTGGTGGACCGGCCGATCGAGCTGGTGGGCCTGCCCGGCGCGGTACTGGACGGCGAGGGCGAGCGCGAGATCCTCGTGATCGCGGCGGACAGCGTCACGGTGCGGGGCCTCGAGTTCCGGGACGTAGGCGTGAGCTACATCGAGGACCGCGCGGCGGTCCGGGCGGACGGCGTGCGCGCGTGCACGATCGAGGACAACCGCTTCGACAACGCATTCTTCGCCATCTACGTCGCCGGCTCCAGCGACTGCCGCATCGCCGGCAACGTGATCCGTGGCCGCGCGCGCAGCGAGGCGTCGTCGGGCAACGCCATCCACCTGTGGAACTCGCGGCGCATCCGCATCGCGGGCAACCGGATCGAGGGGCACCGGGACGGCATCTACCTGGAGTTCGTGGAGGACAGCGAGATCCTCGACAACACGAGCACCGGCAACCTGCGCTACGGCCTGCACTTCATGTTCTCCGACCGCTGCCGTTACGAGGGCAACGTGTTCCGGCGGAACGGCGCGGGCGTGGCGGTGATGTACACGCGGCATGTCGAAATGAGGCGCAATCGGTTCGAGGACAACCAGGGCAGCGCATCGTTCGGGCTGCTGCTGAAGGACATCTCGGACAGCCGCGTGGAGCGTAACGTCTTCCGGTCCAACACCGTGGGGCTCTACGCGGAGGGTTCGAACCGCACCCTCGTCGAGGACAACGACTTCGTCGCCAACGGGTGGGCGGTGCGGATCCTGGCCAACTCGCTGGACAACGAGTTCCGGGGCAACAACTTCACGGGCAACACGTTCGACGTCGCGACGAACTCCCGCTCGAGCTACAGCACGTTCGAGTACAACCATTGGGACGCCTACCGCGGCTACGACCTGGACCGTGACGGGACGGGCGACGTGCCGCACTACCCCGTCCGGCTGTTCTCGCTGCTGGTCGAGCGCAACGAGCCGGCGCTCGCGCTGCTGCGCAGCCCGTTCGTCTCGCTGCTGGACGCGGCGGAACGCGTGCTGCCCGTGCTCACGCCGGAGGCGCTGGTCGACCGCGCACCCGCGATGCGCGCGTTCACCCGGGAGGAGGCGTCGTGATCCGGCTCGAGGGCGTGTGCAAGCGGTACGGCCGGCTGGACGTGCTGAAGGGCATCGATCTGGAGTTCGAGGCCGGGACGGTCACCGCGGTCGCGGGGCCGAACGGCTCGGGCAAGAGCACGCTGCTCCGGATCGTGCTGGGGCTGGTGCGGCCGGACCACGGCCGCGTCTACTTCGACGGCCGCCCGCTGAATGGGGACTGGCGCTACCGCGAGCGCGTGGGCTACATGCCGCAGGCGCCCGCCTTCCCGGAGAACCTGACGGGCGCGGAGGTGCTGGCCCTGCTGAAGGACCTGCGCGGCAACCCGGCGGGCACCGACGAGGAGCTGCTGGACGCGTTCGCGCTCGCGCCGGAGCTGGACAAGCCGGTCCGCACGCTGTCGACCGGCACGCGGCAGAAAGTGAGCGCGGCCGCCGCGTTCCTGTTCCGCCCGGACGTGCTGGTGCTGGACGAGCCGACCGCAGGACTCGACCCATCGGCGAGCGCGGCGCTGAAGGACAAGATCCTGCGGGAAAAGGCGGCCGGCCGGACGTTCCTCCTCTCGTCCCACATCATGAGCGAGCTGGAGGAGCTGTCCGACCGCGTGGTCTTCCTGCTGGACGGCGCGGTGCGCTACGCGGGCCCGGCGCTCGGGCTGGCCGCGGAGACCGGGCAGGTCAACCTCGAGCGGGCGGCCGCCCAGCTCATGCGCAGGGAGGCGTCGTGAACACCGCCGCCAAGGTCGTCCGGTACGAGCTGCGGGACATGGTGCGCAGCCGCTGGGTGCTCGCGTACGCGCTGTTCTTCCTCGGCTTCTGCGAGCTGTTGTTCCGCACGCAGGGCAGCGGGACGCGCGTGCTGCTCAGCCTGGTCAACGTCGTGCTGCTGCTGGTGCCGCTGGTCGCGATCGTGTTCGGCACCGTCTACCTCTACGGCTCGCGCGCCTTCATCGAGCTGCTGCTCGCGCAGCCGCTGAGCCGCGGGCGGCTGTTCGCGGGGCTGTACAGCGGGCTCGCCGCGTCCCTGGCCGGGGCGTTCCTGGTGGGCGTCGGCATCCCGTTCGCGGTACACGGGGCAGGGGAGCCGGGCGTGTACGGCACGCTGCTGGTGCTGGCGCTGTGCGGCGCGCTCCTGACCTTCGTCTTCACCGGCCTCGCCTTCTGGATCGCGACGCACTTCGAGGACCGGCTCAAGGGCTTCGGCGCCGCGATCCTGCTGTGGCTTGCCTTCGCGATCGTGTACGACGGCGTGGTGCTCGTCGTCGCCGGCGCGTTCGCGGACTACCCGCTCGAGCGGGCCATGATCACGCTGATGCTGCTGAACCCGGTGGACCTGGCGCGCGTGCTGATGCTGCTGCGGCTCGACGTCGCGGCGCTCATGGGCTACACGGGCGCCGCGTTCGAGCGGTTCTTCGGCAGCGCGGCGGGCGCGGCGCTGGCCCTGGCAGCGCTGCTGGCGTGGTGGGCCGGGCCGGTCGCGCTGGGGCTGCGGGCGTTTCGGCGGAAGGATTTTTGAGGGAGGTGCGGGGGGCGGCGATGCCACGCGGCGCTGCTGCCGCCGGCGGACCAACGGATCCGCGTCGCGCCTGCTGAGTCGCCAGCCAGCTCATCCCGACGGCAGCCGCTATGCCGCGGATCGCCTGCCCCTCGCGATCGCGGCCCCGATCTCCTTCCGGCTCGATGCGAGCGCGAGGAGGGCTCGAACCAGCAGGTCCAGCGACACCGAGGGATCACTCGACTCCATCTTCGCCACCCGCGACTGGCTCGACCCGAGCCGGCGAGCCAGCGCCGCCTGCGACAGCCCCTGCTCGGTCCTCTTCTCCCGAAGCGCGCGGCTGAGTGCCAGCTTCAGCTCCACGTAGGCCGCATGCCCCGGCGAGACCTCCAGGAACTCCTCGGCCGTCCCAACTCTCCATCCGGCCTTTCTCCAGGCGCTCGCGCTTGCTCTTCTCCATCTGGCGACTCGCTCCTACTCTGCCGCGGCGTCGTAGCGGCGCAACCGCGCCTTGCTCGCCTCGATCACCCACCGCGGCGTCTTCGCGGCTTGTCCGGCGGCTCCATGGCTGCAATCTATGTCAGATCCGACATACCTGCAGGGGGCCGTCTACCGGACTCACGTGCGGAGCGGAGGGCCTGTCAGATAGCCTGTGGGCATTACGACAGCCCCTGCTGCGTGCCGACGTTGCATGGATTCACGTCAGGGCCCCGTCCCGCGAGGGGCCTGTCCGGGACCGCGCGAAGCACGCTGACCTCGAGCACGGGTGGCGCCCCGGCGAGTTCGAGTAGCTGGGTACGCATCCCTGGCTGGACGGCGCCCTCGGGGATGCTACCGGCCAGAACACCGCCGCGGCCGGTGATCTCGAAGATCGCTCAATCTGAAATCGCGTTTCCGCTCTTGGCCACTCCGCAGACGCGTGCGGCGCATGACGCCACATTCCAGACCCCAATCTCCGCCAACGTTCCGCACCCCTGTGCACTTGCGTGAGGCATCTCGCCTTGGCACAACGCGGCTTTGTCAGGTCGCGTCCGGTCACGGGAATCCGCCCTGGCGAGGGAGAGCGGCGGGCGCCGGTGCCGCCGCGCAGCACATCGGGCTTTCCTGGCGGAGGCGCGGCGAAGTCCCCCACCCGGCGCGGCACGCCTCGGCGCCGGGGGACTTCGCCGCGCCCGGTGCGGCGAAGTCCCGACGTATCCGCGCACGGCTCGTCTGCGGTGGAAATTCGCCGCGCTGGGCAGGGGCGAAGTTCCCACTCGAGGGGCGAATGAAGCCGATGATGGAAGTTGACCGCGTCCAGCGCGGTCAGGTCCGCCCGCGACCGCGCAACGGGTGCGCCGGTGGGACGTTCTCGCGTGCGGCCCCGCCTCGCACAGGACGGCGGCCGGCACAGCACGGGCGGGGAGTGCGCCCGGCTCGGCAGGACCTGACCAAGCAATGACAACGTCGTTGTAGGCGGGCTCCCGGACGTTGCCGAACCTCAGCGAGAACCGACCGCCAAGCACCGAACGCCACCCATCACCACACCACGGATCCGCCCGAGCCGGCCGACCCGCCCCGCCGCGCCCGGCCGGTCCCTCGCCGCCACGGAGCCCTCACCGCCCAGCCGATCAGCCGCCGCCACGGAGCCCTCACCGCCCGGCCGCTCCCCCGCCTACGCGCAGACTCCGCCGCCGGAACAGCCTCCTCACTCACGCCGCGCCGCCCGCCTCACTCCCTCCTCAGCGCCGCCTCACCCCCTCAGCGCCCCCTCACTCCTCCTCAGCCGCCCGGCCCACTCCCTCAGCCCCCCTCACTCCTTCTCAGCCGCCCGGCTCACTCCCCCCTCAGCCCTCCTCACTCCCTCCTCAGCCCCACCGCCACCACCATCTTCGCCGCCCGCCGCGCCGGCAGCAGCCCGCCGATGAACCCCATGATGGCCGCGAAGACGAGCCCCTGGAGCAGGATCCCGGGCGTGATGCGGAACGCGAACGCCAGCTCGCCGAAGGACTGCCAGTTCGTCGTGCTGGTCTGGATGCCGTTGATGGGCAGCGCGAGCAGACAGCCGAGCACGCCGCCGGCCAACGCCAGGAACACGGCCTCGAGCAGGAACGACGCCAGGATGCTGCGGCGCCGGAAGCCGAGCGTCTGGAGCAACGCGATCTCGCGCGTGCGGCCCGCGACCATCGCGTCCATCGTGTTGATCGCGCCGAAGACCGCGCCGACGGCCATGACGCCGGTCACCAGGTAGGCGATCACGCGCAGCAGGGTGCCGAGGAAGCTGGACTGCTCCGCATAGAAATCCGATTCCCGCTTGACCTGGACCTGCAGCCGCGGGTCTCCCTCCACGCGGGCCTTGAACGCATCGAACGAGGTGGGGTCCTCGAGCCGCAGGGCCACGGTCTGGTAGACCGGGCCGCGGAACACGGGCATGAGGGTCTCGGCATCCCCCCAGACCTCGGACTCGAACGCGCTGCCGTCCGCCTCGAAGTGCCCGACGACGGTGAAGTCCTGCTGCCCGAAGCGGAGCTTGTCCCCGATCTGCGTGTTGGCCATGCGGCCGACGAGACCCTTTCCCACGATCACCTCGGCGCGCCCCGGCTCGAACGCGCGGCCGGCCACGATGTGGACGGCGTCACGGACGGCGAACGCTTCGGGGCCCACGCCGCGCACCGGCATGTGTGTCTCGGTGCCGTCCACCCGCGGCTTGGCGACGACGACGTAGACGTCTGCCGTGACCATGGGCCGGCCATCCGGGAGGCGCGCGATGCCCGGCATGCTGCGAATCACCGCGGCACTCTCGCGCGTGATGCCGCTCGAGATCTCCGCGTCCGCACCCTTGCGCAGCACGATCACGTTGTCCTGCCGGCCGGTCGAGACCATCGCCGAGCGGAAGCCGTTCGCGAGCGCGAGCATGCCGATGAAGGTGAGGACGACGAAGGCGACGCCGAGCGCCGTCGCGAGGCTGGTCGCGGGCCGGCGCAACAGGCTCCGGATGTTGTAAATGATCGGGATCTTCATGCCACGTACCTCAGCGCGTCGACGACCTTGAGGCGGGCGGACTGCCACGCCGGCACGGCCGCGCTCACGGCCGCGATGAGCAGCGCGATGGCGGCCGCCATCAGCGCCACGCCAGGCGTGACGGCGAGCCCGGGTACGAACCCGCCGAGGTCGAACTCGGCGAAGTTGAAGAGCAGCAGCGCGCCGCCGAGGCCGAGCGCGAGCCCGAGCCCGGCGATGACCAGCGATTCCGCGACGACGAGCCGCAGCACGGCCCCGTCCGTGAAGCCGAGCGTCTTGAGCACGGCGATCTCACCGAAGCGCTCGCGCGCGGACATTGCCATCGTGTTCGCGGAGACCATCAGGATCGCGAAGACGACGGCCATGCCGATCGCGTTCAGGAAGAACCCAATGTTGCCGTACATGCCGACGAAGGCGAGGTTGAACGCCTTCTCGGTCTGCGAGCGGGTGGGCGAGGCGGAGTTCTCGTAGGTCGCGTCGATGGCCTGCGCGATCTGGGGCGCGCGGTCCGGGTCGCTCACGCCCAGGACGTACCAGCCCACGAAGCCCTCGCCGCCCATCTGCGCGCGCATGATCTCGTCGAGGTAGCGGTGGTGAAACAGGAGCGAGCTCTCGTCGAAGCCCCTGCGCCCCGCCTGGTAGACGCCGCGGATCGTGAAGCGATGCTCGCCCGGGTAGATCGTGCCCTGGAGCGTGATCGTCTGGCCGACCGTCCAGCCGAAGCGCTCCATGAGCCGGATGCCGACCAGCGCACCCGTGCGGTCCGCCATGAACGCAGCGCGGTGCTCGTCGGAGACCACGATCTCCGGGTAGAGGGAGAGGTAGCCCTCGTCCACCGCGTAGTTCGCGAAGAAGTTGCGCGGGTCCTGGTAGATGCCGCCGAACCAGGACGCGTAGCTCACCGTGTGCACGCCCTCCTGCGCGGCCAGGCGCGCGCGGTAGGCCAGCGGCAACGGGAAGACGATGCCGAGCCTGTTGCTGACGATCAGGCGCGACTCGCTGCCGACGTCGCCCACCGTCTGGAGCGTGTGCAGGAAGGTGCGCAGCGTCACGAAGAGGAAGAGCGCGATGCCCAGGCCGAGCACGGTGAGGATCGTGCGGCGCAGGCGACGGCGCAGGTTCGCGCGCACCAGGGTCGCGCGGGTCATTGTGCGCTCCCGCCGGCCGGCGCCGGCCGGGCGACGCTCCGGGCCTCCAGCAGCGCGCCCTTCTCGAGGTGCAGCGTGCGGCCCGCCCGCTCGGCGGCGTGCGGGTCGTGCGTCACCATGACGATCGTCTTGTGGAACTCGCGGTTGAGCCGCTCGAGCAGCTCGAGGATCTCCTCGGCGGAGCGGCTATCCAGGTCGCCGGTCGGCTCATCCGCGAGGATCAGGGTGGGGTCGGTCACGATCGCGCGCGCGATGCCCACGCGCTGCTCCTGCCCGCCCGAGAGCTGGCGCGGGTAGTGGTGCATGCGCTCCTCGAGGCCGACGATGCGCAGCGCCGTCTCGGCGTGCTCGCGCCGCTCCTTCTTCTTGAGCGGCGTGAGCAGCAGCGGCAGCTCGACGTTCTGGAGCGCGGTCAGCACCGGGATCAGGTTGTAGAGCTGGAAGATGAACCCGACGTGCCGCGCGCGCCACGCCGCGAGCTGCCTGGGCTTCATCTGCGAGATCTCCTCGCCCGCGACGCGGATGCTCCCCGACGACGGGGTGTCCAGGCCCGCGAGCAGGTTGAGCAGCGTCGTCTTGCCGCTGCCCGACGGGCCCATGAGCGCGAGGAACTCGCCCTGCTCGATCGTCAGGTCCAGGTTCTCGAGCACCGGGACCGCGACGGTGTCCCGGCGGTAGACCTTGCTGACGCCCTGCACTTCGACCAGCGCCATCAGTTGCTCCCCTGGTTGGCGTTGCTTCCCATGATCCGCACCCGTGCGCCGTCGGTGAGCTGCGCGGGTGGGTCCAGGACCAGCGTCTCGCCGCCGATCAGCCCGCTGCGCACTTCGCGCTCGCCACCCATCACCGGCCCTGCCTCGATGACGCGCCGGCGGGCGTGTTCGTCCACGACCACGTAGACCACATCCTCGCCCGCTTCGCTGCGCACCGCCGCGGCGGGCACGAAGATGCGGGGCGATGCCGCCTGCGCCGGCGCAGCGCCCGGCGCCTCCTCGGCCTGGGGCTCGAGGAACACGACGCGCGCGCCCATCTCGGGCAGGATGCGCGGGTCCTGGCTGTCGATCGCGACGCGCACGAGCACGGTCGCCTTCTGCCGGTCCGCCGTGGGCACGACCTGCCGCACGTGGCCGGGAAACCGCTCGCCCGGGTACGCGTCGAGCACGATCTCCGCCGGCTGGTCCCGGCGGACGCCCGCGATGTACGCCTCGTTGACGTCGACCTCGACCTCGAGCGTGGAGAGGTCCGCCATTGTGACGACGGCGCCGCGCGTGAGGCCGCCGCCCGCGACCGATGGCGCCACGACCTCGCCCACCTCGGCATCCTTGCGCAGGACGGTCCCGGTGAAGGGCGCGCGCACGCGCGTGTTCTCCAGGTTCGCCTCGGCGGCGGCGAGCGCCTGGCGGGCGGACTCGACGCGGGCGGCGGCGGCGCGCAGCCGTGCCTCGGCGACGGTGAGCGCGGTCTGCGCGTCCTCGAGCGCCTGCGGCGGGATGAGCGAGTCGGCGGCGAGGGTCTGCGCGCGCTCCAGGTCGCGCCGCGCCTGCGCGACGCCCGCCTCCGCCTCGTAGCGTGCGGCTTCGGCGGCGAGCACCTCCGCCTGCGCCTGCCGCACGGCGGCCTCGTACTCGGCCGCCTCGAGGCGCGCGATCACGGTGCCGGCCTGCACGCGGTCGCCCTCCTCGACGCCGAGGTACGCGAGCCGGCCGGGCACCTTCGAGGAGACGGACGCCTTGGTCCGCGCCACGACGTAGCCGTTGGCGGTGAGCCCGCCGGCGCTGCCGCCGCCGCCCCCGCCGCGCAGCTCGGCGCGGGCGACCTCGACGGCGATCCCGCGCCGGCCGTCGAGCACCAGCGCCGCGGACCCGGCGGCCACCACCGCCACGAGCCCCAGGATGAGCAAGAACGCGCCCCGCCGCCGGCGCGGCGAAGCGGCGCCGGCATCGCGGTTGATGCGCAGTCTGGAAAGATCCGCAGATTCGACCACGTTTCCCATCGCTCGGCTTCGGAGAACTGGCCACGATAGCGAGCAGGCGCGGGGACGGCAACGCAGCGGTGCAGCGGAGCCCCGCCGCTCCGGACCCGCCTGACACCCGGGGCCTGCCGTGCGCCGCGCGCCGTCCGGCGACTGCTCTCCGCGACGTACGGGCCGCTTTCCGGCGCGGTTTCACCGGCGCTGACGCCGGGGGTCATCACAGGCGCGCCGGCTCCTCCGCTTTTGGGTTTCGACCGGGATGTTTCACCGGCGCAGACGCCGAGGGCTCGTCACAGCACGCCGCCGAGACTCAGCACCGGCTCCCAGTCCCGCCCGGCCTCGAGCGGCCGGGCGACGCGGACCCCGAGCATCCCGCCGAAGAAGGCGAGCTGGAGGGCGACGGCGCTGCGGATGCCGCCCGTCTCGCGCGAGCCGAGCGCCTGGAGTGCCGGCAGGGCCCGCTCGCCGGCCGCGGCCCACCGAGCGGCCACACTCGAGCACGAGCCGGGACCGGATGTGGCCGCCCGGCGCGGCCGGCCGGTTCGCCCGCAGCGTGTCGCCGCCATACGGCCCGCGCAGCCGCCGCCGCGCTTCGGGTCGGTCCTCCAGGAAGCCGAGCTCGAGGCGGACGCCCGCGTCGCGGCCGAGCGCACGGGTGACGGAGGCGACGATGCCGCGCCGGTCCACGTAGTCGTAATCGTCCCCCGCGCCGAACAGCATGAAGACGCCGGCGCCCTGCTCGAGGGGGGCGGTGAAATCGTTCGTGTGGTCGAGGTCTCGCGCGGCCCGGATGCCGAGCTCCCAATCCTCGCGCCGCAGCACGAGCTCCACGGAGCCGCGCGGCCGCGGCGCGCCAGGGGTTTCGGCCGACCCGGATGCCCGGCGCCATCGCGCAACGCGGGGCTCGCGCCCACCGCCGCCGGACTCAGCCCGAGGCCGGCGCCGCCGCCAGCGGGGCCGGCGCAGGGGCGCACCGGCCTCGTCGTGGTTGCGCGCGGCGCGGCGCGGGCGGCACATTGCGCGCGCGATGCCGAACCCAGCCCGCGGCGGCACATGACGATCCCTGTTGCCATGGCGCCTGTCGCCACCTCATCTACCCCGCGCGGTCGGCGGTAAGGTGAGCGAGCCGCGGATCTGTCCGAACTGCGGCGCGCCCGCGCCCTCGCGGTACTGCGGGGAGTGCGGGCAGCGGCAGGGCGCGCGGCTGGTCAGCATGCGGCGCCTCGTGGGCGAGGTCATGGAGGAGCAGCTCTCGCTGAGCGGCGCGCTGCCCCGCACGCTGGGCAACCTGCTGGCGCGCCCCGGCTTCCTCACGGCGGAGTACGCGGCGGGGCGCATTGCCCGCTACGTCCCGCCCTTCCGCCTCTACCTCCTCGCCAGCCTCACGTTCTTCCTGACGCTCACGTGGACGACAGACGTGCGTGGGCCGGCGGATGTGGCGCGCGCCGACGGCGTGGGCGCGGCGGCCGATGCGGCGGCCGGGAGTGGTGGAGCGGCCGGGGAAAAGGCGTCGGGTGTCAGGGACGACTCCGCCGCCGCCGGGCCGGCGGAGCGGGAGCGCAGCGGCAGCATCGCGCTGCCCTTCACCGACACGGCGGACGCGCCGGCGTGGCGGCGGCCGCTGGCGCGGCGGATGGCGCAGCAGCAGGAGCGCCTGAACGCGATGGAGCCGGACGCGGTGCAGGCCGCGTTGATCGAGGGGCTCGAGCGCAACGCGCCGAAGGCGGCCTTCGTGGCGCTGCCGCTCTTCGCGCTGCTGCTCAAGTTTCTCTACAGCCGGCGCCGGCGGATGTACGTCGAGCACTTCGTCTTCGCGCTCCACTTCCACGCCTTCGCGTTCGTGGTCGCGACGGCGATGCTCCTGGTGGCCAGCGAGCTCGTCTCGGGGTTCCTGTGGCTCTGGTTGATGGGCTATCTGTGGTGGGCGATGCGGCGCGTGTATCGCCAGGGCTGGGTGCGCACGACGCTGAAGTTCTGCCTCCTCACGAATGCGTACTTCATGGTGCTGGTGTTCGTGATCGCGGCCGGCGTGCTGCTCACCATGCTGGTGATCTGAGCCGCCGCGCCGGCCTCCGCGCTCACTCCTCCAGCACGAATCGCATCGCCAGCAGCGCCTCCGCCAGCAGCGCATCGTCCCCGCGCTCGAGCGCGGACCACGCCAACGACACCGAGTGGAACGCCGCGCGCAACCGCGCGATGCGCAGGTCCCGCGCATTCACTGCGCCGTACGCGCGCAGGCACTCGCCGCGGGCGGCCGGTGGCAGGAACGCGTACAGGAGCATGAGGTCGACCGCGCGGTCGCCGGCATGGACGTCGCCCCAGTCGATCACGCCGCACACGGCGCCCCGTTCGTTCACGAGCAGGTGGCACGCGTACAGGTCGCCGTGGACCAGCGCGGGCGCGCCCGCGGGCGCGCCGTCCGGCATCCGCCGGAACAGCGCGAGCCACGGCGCGGCATCCTCGATCGCGCCGCGTTCCGCGAGCACGGCGAGCCGCGCCTCGAGCAGTGGCATGCGGCTGCGGAAGTTCGTGCGGTCCAGCGCATCCCCCGGCAGCGGCAAACCCGCCGTCGGGATCGCGTGCAGGCGGGCGAGGAACTCGCCGAGCACGGGCGCGGCGGCCGCGCGCGCTTCTGCCGGGAGCGCGAGCGTGCACGCCGGCAGGCCCGGCAGCAACGGGTAACCGACGTAGAGCCACGGGAACGTGTCGCCCGGCTCGCCGATCCAGCGCGGGTTCGGAACCGCCAGCGGAAGGCGGGGCGCGATCGCGGGCAGCACGCGCGCCTCCGTCTCCAGCAGCGCGGCCGCACTCGGTTTGTGCGGGAAGCGGAACACCAGCGTCCCGTCCACGAGGAACGCCGTGTTGTCCCAACCGCTGCCGAGCAGCTCGACGCGCTCCGCCGCGACGTCCGTGAACCGCGCGCGGATGAGAGAGCGCGCGAACTCCGCGGTGATCGGGTACTCCGCGTGCCAGGGTCGTGTCATGGCGCCGGTGAGATACCCCTGAGACGCGGTGGCGTCCCCCTTGCGCCTCGGCGCGCGGCGACGCTTCTCTCCGCGCCGGGCCGCTTGAGCAGCGCGGCGTTTGACCCGCGCGCTGGGGCGGGCGGCCACGCTCTTCGCGCCGGGCCGGTTCTGCCGCGCCGCGTCGCCAGGTAATCCACGTGCTCCGCCGCAGGACGCTTTCCGCGCCGCCTCCTCGCCGGCTGCAGCGGCGCCCGCTCGCCGGCGCACAATCCTTGCGGTTCTCGCACCCGGCATCAATCCGGGAGGCGAGGATGGTCACGCGAGCGTTCGAGGATGCGGTCGAGAGCGCGCTGGAGCGGATGGGGCCCGTCGAAGAAGCGGGATTCCAGGTGGCGCGCACGGTGCACGACGCGGTCCTGCGTGACGAGCGTCGGCGCCGGGTCGCCGACGCGCTGCACGGCACGTGGCTGGGCCACCCGCTGCACCCCGTGCTGACCGATGTGACGATCGGCTCGTGGGTGCTCGGCGGGGCGTTCGACCTGGTCGGCGCGCTCACGGGCTCGCGCTTCGCGCGCCGTGCGGGCGATACGCTGGCGCGCATCGGCACCGCGTCGGCGGTGCCCACGGCGCTGGCCGGTGTGGCAGACTACTCGACCATCCCGCAGCCCGCGGCGGCGACCGGAACGCTGCACGGCATGCTCAACGCGGCGGGACTCGGGCTCTACCTGCTCTCGCTGCGCGACCGGCGCAACGGCAGGCGGGGGCGCGGCCTGCTGTTCTCCTCGCTCGCGCTGGGCGTGGCGACCGCGTCCGCGTGGCTGGGTGGCCATCTCGTGTACAGGCACAGGGTGGGCGTGGACCACAGCGACGAGTTCACGGGCCCGCGGGACTGGACGCCGGTGTTGGACGTGGACGAGCTGGGCGACCGCGAGCCGACGCGCGTCGAGGTGGAGGGCAAGGGCGTGCTGCTGTTCCGCGAGGGCAACGACGTGTACGCGATCGGCGCCGTCTGCGCGCACGCGGGCGGGCCTCTCGAGGAAGGGAAGTTCTACAACACGTGCGTGCAGTGTCCGTGGCACGACTCGGTGTTCGACCTGAGCGACGGGCACATCGTGCACGGCCCGGCGACCCAGCCGCAGCCGGTGTTCGACACGCGCATCCGCGGCGGGATGGTGGAGCTGAAGCTGAGGCACGCCTGAGCAGCGTGGCCGCGGGCGGGCCCCTGGCGCCGCTCCGCGCGGCCGGGAGGCGGGGGCCGCGGCCGGGCCCCATCTACCCCCTGGCCGGGACCTCCGCCTTCTCCTCGCCTGCCGGCACGGTGAAGTAGAAGCGGGCGCCGGCGCCGGGTTCGCTTTCGACCCAGATGCGGCCGCCGTGCGCTTCGACGATGCCCTTGGCGATGGAGAGCCCGAGCCCCACGCTGCGGCGGCCCGAGTGGCGGGCCTGCCAGAATCGGTCGAAGAGGTGCGGGAGCTGCTCGGGCGAAATGCCGGGGCCGGTGTCCCGCACCTCGAAGCGGACCTCCGCGTTGCTGTCCTGCAGGACGTGCACGTCGATCCGCCCGCCCGGAGGCGTGAACTTGATCGCGTTGCCGACGAGGTTGCCGAGGACCTGGAGCACGCGGTCGCGATCCGCGTGCAGCGTGGGTGAGGGCTCGCCGCAGTGGAGCTCGAGCGCGAGCGACTTCTCGGCCGCGAGCACGCCGAAGGACTCGCGCACCCCCTCGAGCAGCGCGGCGGCGCTGTGCCTGCGCCGCTCGAGGACCAGGCGCCCCGCCTCGAGGCGCCGCAGGTCGAGCAGGTTGGTGATCAGCCGGTCCATTTCCTCGGCTGCGGTTCGGATCCCTTCGACCTGCTCGCGTGCCGGCGCGAGCTCTTGCGGGAGTGTGCGCAGCAGGACACGGCTGCGGATGAAGATCGCGCTGAGGGGATTTCCCAAGTCGTGCGAGAGAATGCCGAGCACGTCATCGCGCGCGGCGATGGCGCGCTGCGCCTCGCGGTAGAGACGCGCGTTGTCGAGCGCGAGCGCAGCGCGTCGTCCGAGGTCCTCTGCGAGCGCGACGTCGGCCGGATCGCGGTAACGCCGGGGCGTGCGCGAGAAGAACAGCATGGCGCCGAGCAGATGGCCGCGTGCGGCGAGCGGGACGGCCAGGACCGTGCGCGGGCCCATCTCGTGCAGCAGGCGGAGGTGCTCCTCGTCGCGCGCGATTTCCTCGAGCAGGGGCGGCCCGACCTCGTCCAGCAGCACGGCCTCGCCGGTGTCCAGCACTTTCCAGACGGGATGGGGCCGGCTGCGGTCCAGCGGGACGCGCTGCAGCGCCGCCGCGAGCTCCACCGCCGCCGGGTCACGGTGCGCGACGGTCAGGCGCGCGACTCCGCCCTCGTCCTGCACGATGTCCATCGCGCAGAAGTCCGCGAGCGACTGGACGGCGAGGTTCGCGATGGTCCGGAGCGTTGCCTCGTAATCCAGCGATGAAGCGAGCTCGCGGCCGGCATCCGCGAGGAGCTGGAGCCGCGCGCTCGCGTTGTGGCGCTCCGTCACGTCGCGCAGCACGACCGTGTAGAAGAGGCGGCCATCGATCTCCAGCTTGGAGATCGAGGCCTCTGCCGGGAACTCCGTCCCGTCCTTCCGCAGCCCGAAGATCTCGCGCCGGTGGGCCATGTGCCGCGCCCGCTCGGGTGCGGCCGTGAACGCGGGAATGTGCACGTCGCGATGGGAGTGCCGGAACCGCTCCGGGATCAGGAGATCGAGCGGCTGGCCGATGATCTCGTCCCGCGTGTAGCCGAAGATCGCCTCGGCGCCCTGGTTGAAGAGCAGGATGCGCTGCGCTTCGTCGAGGGCGATGATCGCGTCGGCCGCGATGTCGCAGATGTCGCCGAGGATACGACTGGCGTCGATCGGGACCGTTGCTCCGGAGGGCGTACGGGGGGTATCTGGCGCCATTGCCGTCGAAGGCGTGGGGTCTGACGGACGACGTCAGGGCACGGGAGCCGTTCGCCTCGCCGCGGGCCCGTGCTGCCTGCGGAGACTCCTGATCCTACCCGCGGCTGCGCAGCCCGGGTCCGGCCCACCCTGGCCCAGGACTCGCACCTCCTTGCCGCGCCGCACCCGCCGCGCGCCCGAGCCGCCCGCCTGCCTCCCGTCAATCCCCGGTCAGCAGGCCCGTCCGGACGGCGAGGCGGATCAGCTCGGAGCGGTGCGTCAGCCCGAGCTTCTCCATGATGCGGGAGCGGTAGGTGTCCACCGTCTTGGGGCTGATGAACAGCTTCTGGCCGATCTCGCTGGAGCTGAAGCCCTGGACGGTGAGCGCCATCACTTCGCGCTCCCGCTCGCTGAGCTCGGCGAGCGGGTCGTTCTCGCGATCCTCCTGCTTCTTCTTGAAGCCCTCGAGCAGCAGGCGAGCCGCGCTCGGGTAGAGGAACACCTCGCCGCGCGCGACCGTGCGGATCGCGTGTGCCAGCTCCTGGTCTGCGCTCGTCTTCTTCACGTAGCCGCTGCCGCCCGCCTCCAGCACCGGCAGCAGGTACTCCTCCTCCGTGTGCATGGTGAGGACGAGCACGCGCGTGTTCTGCCCGAGTGCCGCGATCTCGCGCGTCGCCTCGAGCCCGTTCATGCCGGGCATCGAGAGGTCCATCACGACGACGTCGGGTTTGAGCGCCCTCGCGCGGTCCACCGCCTCCGCGCCGTTGGATGCCTCGCCGATCACGCGCATGTCGTCCTCGGCATCGAGCAGCGCCCTCAGCCCCGCCCGCAGCATCGCGTGGTCGTCGGCCAGCAGGATCCGGATCACGTCCGACACTTGGCTCCCTCCTCTCGGTGCACGGGCATCTCGATCTCCACCCGCGTCCCCCGCCCGGGCTCGCTCTCGACCCGGACCCGTCCGCCGACCCACGCCGCCCGCTCTTCCATCCCCAGCAGCCCGATCGCCCCCGCACGCTCGGCTTCGGCCAGGTCGAAGCCGCGCCCCTTGTCCTCGACCGTCGCGACGACGCGGCCCCCGTCCCGCTCGATCCGTACCTCGACGCGGTCCGCGCCCGAGTGGCGCGCGGCGTTGCTCAACGCTTCCTGGATGATCCGGTACAGCGCCAGCTCCGCCTCGGGCGCGAGCAAGCCCGCAACGGGCTCCGTCCGGACCTGGACCTCGAGGCCCACCGACCCGGCGAGGGAGCGCGCGTACGCCTCGACCGCCGGGACCAGCCCCAGCATGTCCAGCGCGGGCGGCCGCAGGTCGGACGCGTAGCGGCGCAGGCGCTCGATCGCGGCGGCGAGACCCTCCCGCACCTCGTCCAGGGCCGCATCCCCCGCCGCGGCGTCCGACCTCGCCCGCGCAAGGCGGAGCCGGATCATCAGCTCGCTGAGCGACTGCGCCGTGTCGCTGTACAGCTCCTGCGCCAGCCGCTTCCGCTCCTCCTCCGCGGCCTCCAGGGCGCGCGCGGTGATCGCACGCAGCCGCTGGCGGTGGGCCGCCAGGTGATCCAGCATCTCGTTCAGGACCCGGATGACCCCGCTGAGGTCCCTGTCCGCCAGCCGGGATTCCGGGACGCGCGCGTCCATGTCCCCCGCCGCGATCCGCCGCGCCGTGTGCTCCAGCGTGTGCAGCGGGTCCAGCGCGAAGCGGACCAGCACCGCGTTCACCGCCACGCTCGCCGCCGCGCCGACCAGCACCATCGGCACGATGCGCAGGACCGCGGCCGTGTCGATCGGCCCGGCGAGCAGGCCCACCGCCGCCGCAGCGGAGGCCAGCATCGCGACCGTCACGATCGCGCCGTTCGCGACCAGGATCTTGATCGGCAGGCTCACGCCAAGCAAGCGCGCCACGAACGGGCGTCCGGCCCGCGCGGCCGCCCCGGCGGGAGCAGCCTCGGCCTCGCCCCGAGCGCGTGCGGGCCTTGCGGCGACCGACTCTCCGGGCATCGGCCTCGGCTCCGTATTGCTTTCCACAAAACGCATGACCACATGGATTCTAGGGGGCCAGGGGCCGCGCAGTCTATCCGGCGACGCCGCAACCCGTGTCAGGAAAATCCCTACACGACGGCCTCCGCCGTCGCTTCCAGCGCCTCGCCTCGTGCCTCGTCGCCGCCCACGAGCGCGGTGTTGCACACGAGCACCGGCCGGTCGGTGGAGCGCACCACCTTGTCGGCGACGCTGCCGAGCAGCATGCGCCGGGGCCCGCCCAGCCCGCGCGTGCCGATGGCGATCGCGTCGGCGGCGTTGGCTTCCGCGTACTCCGTGATGGCCGCGGCGGCGGAGGGCGCGATCATGACCGCGCCGGCGACGTCGAACCCGTCATCACTCATGCGTTCGGCGAGGCGAGAGACGTACTCGACGGCCACGCGCCTGCGGTCGGAGAGGGTCGCGTCGTCGAAGACGGCGGAGGGCGGCGCGTAGTCCGCAACGGCGGATACCGGCGAGACCACGCGGAAGAGCGAGTAGCGTGCGCCGGTGAGCGAGCCCAGTTGCACGGCCGGCCCGATGACCGCCTCGGCGGCCTCGGAGCCGTCGAGCGGGATGAGGATGTGCCGGATGCGGCCGGCGGTGCTCGCGGCCGTCGGCGCCGGGTCCTTCTCGGGCCGGATGAGCAGCACGGGCGCGGTTGCCTGGCGGATGAAGGAGTCCGCGACGCTGCCGAGCCATGCGCGGCTGATGCCGCCGCGGCCGTGCGTGGTCATGACGACGAGGTCGATCCCGTGCTCGCGGACGTAGGTCTCGAGGACATCTGCGACCGCGCGGCGCGGCGGGTTCGAGTAGGAGATGCCGGCGATCGTGTCGGCGAGGAGGGCGAACGAGACGGACTCGCCGAGCTCCTCGGAGGCGCGGTCGGCCATGGCATTGAGGTAATCGCGCTCCGGGTCGCAGCGGATGCCGGCCCTGCCACGCACGGGTCGTGCGGTGCTGGTCCGCACGTGCACGACGTGGAGGCGTGCGGCCGAACGCCTGGCCAGCGCGATGGCGACCGGGAGCGCCTGCTCGCCGAACGGCGAGCCGTCGAGCGGGACCATGATGTTGCGGTACATGTCTCGGTCCTTTCCATTGTGGGACAGCGGGGCAGCGGTCCTCTGCATGGTCCCAAGCTAGGGTGCGCCGAGGAGCGAATCTGTCCGGGGGCGGAGGAAAGGTTGTAGGGAATTGGCGGGCCGGGATCGCGGGTGTGACCCGCCAGCGGGAAGGTGATGCCGCGCCTAGAATCGGAGCTGGACGGCGCGCTGGCACGCTCCAGCACCGGTGTGGCGGGAGGCGGAGTGGCGGCGCGCCGTCGGAAAGCACCGGGCCGTGTGGCCGCGCGGCGCCCGGGGCGTGGAGCCTGGCCGACCGGAAGGAGAACGGAGGATGACCACTGTGAGGCGAGCACCGGCCGCGCGGCGGCCCGCCGGCGCGGCGGGGCTCGACGCGATCCTGAAGCCGCGCACGATCGCGGTGATCGGCGCGTCGCGCTCGGAGGATGCGATCGGGCACCAGATCCTCGCGAACCTCGTCCACCGCGGCTTCACCGGCGCGGTCTTCCCGGTGAACCCGAGCGCGGAGGCGATCCACTCGATTCGCGCGTACCCGAGCATCGCGGACGTGCCGGGTCCGGTGGACCTGGCGGTGATCGCGGTGCCGGCGCCGCTGGTGCCGGGCGTGGCGGCGGAGTGCGCGGCGAAAGGCGTGCGCGGACTGGTGGTCATCTCGGCGGGGTTCCGGGAGGTAGGGCCCGAGGGTGCGGAGCGGGAGGCCGCGCTGGTCGGGCTGGTCCGCCGGCACGGGATGCGGCTGGTGGGCCCGAACTGCCTGGGCGTGTTGAACGCGGACGCCTCGGTCTCGATGAACGCGACGTTCGCGCCCGTGATGCCGCCGCCCGGGCGCGTCGCCTTCCTCTCGCAGTCGGGCGCGTTAGGGCTGAGCATCCTCGATTACGCGAGCGAGTACCGCATCGGCATCTCGCAGTTCGTCTCGGTGGGGAACAAGCCGGACGTGAGCGGCAACGACCTGCTGGAGTACTGGGAAGACGATCCATCGGTCGGCGTGATCCTGATGTACGTGGAGAGCTTCGGCAACCCGCGGAAGTTCCGAAAGATCGCGTCGCGGGTCTCGAGGAAGAAGCCGATCATCGCGCTCAAGGCCGGGCGCTCGAAGGCGGGCGCGGGAGCGGCGCTCTCGCACACCGGCGCGCTCGCGGCGGACGAAACTGCGGTGGATGCGCTGCTGGCGCAGGCGGGCGTGCTGCGCGCGGCATCCGTCGAGGAGCTGTTCGACATGGCGATGGCGCTCGGCGCGCAGCCGCTGCCGCGCTCGTCACGCACGGCGATCGTCACGAACTCCGGCGGGCCCGGCATCCTCGCTGCGGATGCGCTGGAGATGCATGGCCTCGAGCTCGCGGCCCTGGGGCCGGAGACGGTGGCGCGGCTGAAGCCGCTGTTCCCGGAGGAGGCATCGCTGCGCAATCCGGTGGACATGATCGCGTCGGCGCGGCCGTCCGCCTACCGCGGCGCGCTCGAGGCCGTGCTGTGCGACGATGGCGTGGACGCCGCGATCGCGATCTTCGTCCCGCCGCTCGGCGTGCGGCAGGAGGACGTGGCCGAGGCGATCACTGCGGCGGCGCGCACGTGCCGAACGAAGCCGGTGCTGGCCGTGCTCATGGGCCGCGAGGGATTGCCGCAGGGTCGGGCCGCGCTCGAGGAGCTCGGGATCCCCGCGTACACGTTCCCGGAGTCGGCGGCGCGCGCGCTCGCGGCGCTGAACCGCTACCGCACGTGGCTGGAGCGGCCGGTGACGGAGCCCGCACCGCTGCCCGTGGATCGCGCGCGGGCCGCGGCGATCCTCGACGGCGCGGAGCGCGAGGGGCGGCGGCGGCTGAGCGAGCTCGAGTCGCTGGAGCTGCTCGACGCGTACGGCATCCGGATCGCGGCTTCACGGCTCGCGCGCAGCGAGGAGGAGGCCGTGCGTCTCGCAGCAGAGTGCGGCTTCCCGGTCGTGATGAAGCTTTCCTCGCCCGCGATCGTGCACAAGACGGACGTCGGCGGCGTGCTCGTCGGGGTGCGCAACGTGCAGGAGGTGCGCGCCGCTTACGGGCGGCTGCTCCAGATCGCGGCGACGGCGGCGCCAGGTGCGCAGGTGCACGGCGTCCTGGTGCAGGCGCAGATCGAGGGCGGCCGTGAGACGATCGCGGGGATCTCGCGCGACCGGCTGTTCGGCCCGCTGGTCATGTTCGGGCTGGGCGGGATCTTCGTCGAGGTGTTGCGGGACGTCGTGTTCCGCCTCGCGCCCATCGACGACCTGGATGCGGCGGGGATGGTGCGCGGCCTGCGAGGCGCGCGGCTGCTGACCGGTGTCCGTGGCCAGCCCCCGTGTGATACGGACGCACTCGAGGATGCGCTACGCCGGCTGTCGCAGCTCGCGATCGACTTCCCCGCGATCGCCGAGGTGGACGTGAACCCGTTGATCGCCTTCGAGCACGGCGCCATCGCCGTGGACGCGCGGGTGGTGCTGGCCCCGGAGGCGGAAGCACGTACGCGGGCTGCGCCCGCGGCCGTCAGGGGCCGGGCTTGACGCGCGTGCGGCCGAGCAGCGCATCGAGCCGCGGGACGCGGCTGACGGGGAGCGCGCGCGGGGCCGGGCTGCGGCGCATCCGGCGCACCGCGCGGCCTGCGGCGAATTCGACCAGCGTGCGCACGAGCAAGACGAGCACCACCAGATAGGCGGTGACGAGGAGCCGATCCTCGTCGGGGTAGAGGAGCCAGTGCGCCGCGGCAAAGATGCCCGCGACCGCGAGCAGGGCGGCGCCGGGATCGGCCCGGCCGAAGCGGCGCAGCCGCGAGGCGAACAGCCACGCGCCCAGCAAGGCGAAGAGGGCGGCGAAGGGCGGCAGGTTCGCGGGATGCGTCTCGCGCAGGTAGACCCGGGCGTAGCCGCCTGGGCCGAGCGAGGGGGTGTGTGCGGCGGGGTAGGGTAGCGGCTCGACGAACGCGTGGTGGAAGAGGACGCGCCAACCCGGCTCGCCGGCCCACGCGAAGAGCCCGGCACAGGCCGCCACGCCGGCGGCCGCCGCAACGCCCGCCCGCACGCGAGCGCCGCGGTCCTGCAGCGCGATGTATGCCGCCACGATCAGCAGCCACAGCAGGTTGTCCGGCCGGATCGGGATCGAGAGCAGCAGGAAGATCAGCCCGGCGCCGAACCGGCGCGCCTCGAACACCAGGCACAGCGCGGTCAGGACGACGACGGCGGAGAGCGCGTCCGGCGTGGAGAGCTGGCCGGTCTCGAGCACGACCTGCACGGCCATGATCGCCCATGCCGTCGCCAGCGCGGCGCCGGGCGCCAGGAACCGCGACAGCCACAGCAGGACGATGATCCCGATGCCGGCGTAGGCCGCGCGAGAGATCCACACGCTCGCACGGATCGGCTCCAGGCCCAGCGCGCCGAGCGCGCGGATCAGGAGCGGGTACGCCGGCTTCACGCTGTAGAAGGGGAGCTGCTGGGCGAACGCGGCGGGATCCGCGGCGACGGTCTGCCTGAGCTCGTCGCCCTCCACCAGCCACGCGTACTGCTCCGGCGGGACCACCTCGGCGGCGCGGTCGTACGTCCGCCGGTGCGCCTCGACGGGTGAGACGCCGGCCATCCGGTACGCCGCGCCGACGTAGCCCAGCATGTCCCAGTTGTAGTAGGGCTCCGCCCAGCGGAGGTTGGCGGCGAGCAGCGCGAGCAGGACGAGGGCGGTCGCGAGACGACGCACGGGGCGCAGCTCCGGCAAACGGACGTGCAGGAGTTGAGCACGTGCCGGGCCGCCCGGCGGGGCCGGGACGCCAGGAGAGTGGGCCGGGCCCGCCGTGGACCTGCCGCGCGACCGGGCCGCCGTCTCGCGGCGCGGCAGCGCGGCGCAGGACGCGAGCGCGAAGTAGTCGGCATAGTTGATGCTCCCTGGGGATCTGCGCCACAGGCCCCGAGCGGGAGCACAGCGTGCGAGCGGACGGAAGGCGGCCCGAGCCGGGCGAGGCCGAGCGCAGGGGAGCGGAAGCGGCGCGGGCGGGGCGGTACGGGACGCTGTCCCGCGCCGCTGCCTTCGCGGCGCTCGCGCTGGGGCTCGCGGTCCTCGCGGGTTGGGCGCTGAACGAGCCCGTGCTGATCCAGGTGGGGCGCGGGTACGCGCCGATGCCGCCCCTGGCTGCCGTGGATTTCGTCGTGGGCGGCCTCGCGCTGCTGCTGAGCCGCCCGGCGGATGCGGGACGCGCCCGCCGGGCCGCCGGCGCAGCCCTCGCCGGCGTGCTCACGCTGCTGAGCCTCGCGAACGTCGCGCACCAGATCGCGGGCGACATCGCGCCCCTGGGCAACCTGCTCTTCCCGGCCGCAGTCGCGGCGAGTCCGTGGCCCGACCCCTGGCCCGCCACGAGCACGGCGCTCGCGTTCTCGCTCATCGGGCTCGCGCTGCTGACCCTGGCGCTGCGCGTGCGTGCTGGCGACCTCGCGACGCAGGTCCTCGCGCTGGCCGCTGCCTTCCTCGCTCTGCACACGCTCGTCCTGTACATCTACGACATCAACGTCCTCATCGGCCGCCAGGCGTACACCCCGATGGCGCTGCACAGCGCGCTCGGTGTGCTCGTGCTCGCGCTCGGCATCCTGCTCGCGCGCCCGGACCGCGGGCTCATGCGCACCGTGACTGCAGAGGACATCGGAGGAGACACCGCGCGCAAGCTGCTACCCGTGGCGCTGGCCGCCCCGCTGCTGTTCGGGCTCGCGCGCGTGCCGGGGCTGGAGGCCCGGCTCTTCGGGCCCGTGCTCGGCATCACGCTGGCGCTCACGCTCAGCATCGCCGCGCTCGTGGCGCTGGTCTGGTGGACGGCGCGCGCTGTGCACCGGTTGGAGCAGGCGCGGATGCGTGCGCTGGAGCGCGCCGAGTTGACGCGCGTCGAGCGGGAACGCGCGGCGGCACGGCTCCGCCTCGCGCTCGAAGCGGCCCAGGTGGGCACGTGGGACTGGGACGTGCGCACCGGCGCCGTCACCTGGTCGCGCGAGCTCGAGGCGATCTACGGGTCCGACCCCGAGCTCGTTCCCCGCTCCGTCGAGGAGCTGTGGCAGGCCGCCCACCCGGAGGATCGGGCTCGCGTGCGTGCGGCCATCGAGCGTGCGCTGGAGTCCGGCGAGTCGTACCACCTCGAGTTCCGCACGATCCGGCCGGACGGCGCGGTGCGCTGGGTCGAGATGTGGGGCACCGTGTTCCGTTCGGCGCAAGGCGAGCCGGCGCACATGGCCTGCCTGTGCCGGGATGTCACCGAGCGCGTCGAGGAGGCCCGGGCGAAGGCGCGGCTCGCGGAGATCGTCGAATCGTCGGACGACGCGATCGCGTGGGGCGATCTGGACGGCACGATCCGGAGCTGGAACCGTGCCGGTGAGCGCCTGTACGGCTACACCGCCGCGGAGATGGTGGGCGAATCCGCGTACAAGCTCGCGCCGCCCGGGCGCGAGGGAGAGATTGCCACGATCCTGGATCGGCTCCGGCGCGGCGAGCGGATCGAGAACTTCGAGACCGTGCGCCGGACGAAGGACGGGCAGGACATCGACGTCTCCCTGACGGTCTCGCCCGTTCGCGACGCGGCGGGCCGCGTGATCGGCTGGTCGATCATCGCGCGCGACATCACCGCGCAGAAGCAGGCTGAGGCCGAACGCGAACGGTTGCTCGCGAGAGAGCGGGAGGCGCACGCGGCAGCGGAGGCTGCGCGGCGGGAGGCAGAGCGGCATACGCGTCAGGAAACCGCGCTCCGCCGGGCGGCAGAAGCGCTCACGGAGACGTACTCACCCGACGAAGTGATCCGGCAGATCGCGGATGCCGCGCTCGAGGCGACGGGCGCGGACGGCGCGTTCGTGCTGCGGCTGGACCGAGAACTGCGAGACCTGCGCGTCGCAGCTGCGGCCGGCACGCACGTTCCCGCGTTGGGCCAGCACTTTCCGTATCGCGGCTCGGCGACGGAGAGCGTGCTCGAGCGTGGGGGCGTCGAGAGCGAGAACATCCCGGGGTCGAGGGACACGGGCCTGCCCGAGGAAGTGCGCCGGTCGTGCGGCCGCTGCCACGCCATCATCGTCCCGCTCGTCGACTCCGGCGAAGAGATCGGCTCGCTCATCCTGGTGCGCGTGCCGGAGCGCCGGCCGTTCGGCGTGGAGGAGCGCGAGCGCGCAGACACGTTCGCGCACCTCACCTCGCTCGCGCTGCGCAAGATCCACCTGCTCGAGGAGGCGGAGCGCGGGCGCAAGGAGATGGAGCAACTCCTGGAGAGCCGCGGCCGGCTCACGCGCGGCTTCAGCCACGACGTCAAGAATCCCCTGGGCGCGGCGGAGGGCCAGCTCGCCCTGCTGGAAGAGGGCGTGCTCGACCACCTGGCGCCGCGGCAACGTGAGGGCGTGCAGCGCGCGCGCAGCTCGATCCGCACGGCGATTCGCCTGATCGACTCGCTGGTCGAACTGGCGCGTGCGGAGGCCGGCCGGCTCGCCGTGGAGCTGGAGCCGACCGACGTCCGCGGCGTCGTACAGGAAGTGGTGGAAGAGTACCGCTCCGCGGCGGAGGCAAAGGGGCTCGAGGTCGAGACCCGGCTCGCGGAGGAGCTGCCCATCATCCGCTCCGATGTGGACCGGATTCGCCAGATCCTGGCCAACATGATCGTGAACGCGGTGAAGTACACGGAGCACGGCCGCATCACCGTGGTGGCGAAGCGCGGCGAGGGAAAGGCCGCAGCACCCGGACCGGGGCGCTGGATGGTGGTGGAGGTGTCCGACACGGGGCCCGGCATCCCGCAGGGGATGCAGGAGGCTGTCTTCGGCGAGTTCATCCGCCTGGAGCCGGGCCCGGGTCGTGGCGCGGGGCTGGGGCTCGCGATCAGCCGTCGGCTCGCCCGTTTGCTGGGTGGCGACATCACGCTGCGGAGCGAGCCCGGGAAGGGCTCGACCTTCACGTTGTGGCTGCCCCGCGACCTACCCGCCGGTTTCGCACCCCGCGAAGCGGCCGCGCGCGCGCCCGACCACCGCCCTCCCCCGCGCCGCCACCTCGCCGCGGACGGCCCGCCATCCGCCGCAGGCGCGAGCGGCGGGAGTCCTGACGGGTGCGGCTCCGCGGAGGAGGCGCGCCTGCGCGCCCTCGTGGAGGAGTTGCGGCGCAGGCTCGACGAGCACGAGCTCCTCGCATCGGCGACCGCCACGCTCACGTCCTCCCTGGATTACGTGGAGACGCTGGAGCAGCTCGCGCGGCTCGCCGTGCCGCGCCTCGCGGACCTCTGCATCGTGGACGTCGCCTCGGACACCCGGAAGATCCGCCGTGTCGCCGTGGTGCATCGCGACCCCGCGCGGGAGGAGCTCGCGGACCGACTCCACGGCTTCGCCCCGGATCCTGCACGGAGTCCCCTCGGGCGCGTGCTGTTCAACGGCCGGCCACGGATCATCCCCCACGTGGACGAGGCCTGGCTCCGAACGACGGCCGAAAGCGACGAGCACCTCCGAGTGCTCCGCGCCCTCCAGCCGCGCTCCGCCATCCTGGTGCCGTTGGGGGCGCGGGGGCGCGTGCTCGGCCTCCTGAGCCTCTTCCGCACCGAGGTGGGGCGGTCCTACGACCAGGACGATCTGCGGCTGGCGGAGGAGCTGGGGCGCCGCGCGAGCATTGCGGCCGACAACGCGCGGCTGTACGAGGCCGCGCAGGCCGCGAGCCAGGCGAAATCCGACTTCCTCGCCGTCATGAGCCACGAACTGCGGACGCCGCTCACCGCGATCATCGGGTACGAAGAGTTGCTGGAGCGAGGACTCGCGGGGCGGGTCACGGACGAGCAGTTGAGGTACCTCCGCCGCATCAGCGTGAGCGCGCTCCACCTGCGCGAGCTGATCGAGGAGATCCTGACGTTCTCCCGGCTCGAATCGGCCCGCGAGGCGGTCCGGCTCGAGCACACGGACGTGGCGCGGCTGGCACGGGAGACGGCGGACGTCATCGAGCCCGTGGCACGCGAGAAGGAGCTGACGTTCGACGTCGTCCTCCCCTCGGAGCCGCTCGAGGCGGAAACGGACCCCGCCAAGCTGCGCCGGGTCCTCCTCAACCTGCTCAACAATGCGGTGTCCTTCACAGACGAGGGCGGGATCCGCTTCACGCTCGAGCGCAGCAACGACACGGCCATCTTCCGCATCCGCGACACCGGCATCGGCATCGCGACCGAATCCCTCGAGCGCATCTTCGAGCCCTTCTGGCAGGAGCAGCGCGGGCTCACGCGCGAGGTCGGCGGCACCGGCCTGGGGCTCACGGTCGCGCGGCGGCTGGCCCGCATGCTGGGCGGCGACGTCACGGTCACGAGCGAGATCGGCAAGGGCTCGACCTTCACGGTCCGCCTGCCGCTCCGGCCGCCCGCACCGCCGCGCGCAGGAGAAAGCCCGCAGCGAGAATCGCGAGCCCCGCCAGGATGATGCCCGGCGAGAGCGAGAGCGCGAGGAGCGTGCAGCCGGCCAGCCCGAGCGCCGGCACGGCATCGCTGAACCGCTTCGCCTGCCTCGGCATGCGCAGCGCCGCGAGGTTCGTGATCCCGTAATACAGCAGGATGGTGAACGACGCCGTGGCCGCCACACCCGCCAGGGTGCCGGTGCCGGCGACGATCGCCGCGGCCGCGCCGACGGCGAGGACCGCCCTGCCCGGCACGTCGTGGCGCGGGTGCACCGCCTCCAGGAAGCGCGGCAGGTCGCCCCGCCGCGCCATCGCGAACACCATCCGGCTCAGCCCCAGGAGCTGTGAGAGGATCACGCCCAGCATGGCCGCCACGCCGCCCACCACCACGGCCGCGCGGACCCAGCCGGCAGAGAACGAGCGCGCCGCCACCTCGAGCGGCGCCGCCGTCCCTGCCAGCGCGTCCGTCCCCACCGCACCCGCGGCGACCAGCGCGACGGCCAGGTACAGCAGCAGTACGCCGCCGATCGTGACCTCGATCGCCCGCGGGATGGTGCGCTGCGGCTCGCGCACCTCCTCACCCAGCGTGGCAATGCGCGCGTAGCCCGTGTAGGCGAAGAAGAGCAGCGCGCCCGCACGCAGGACGCCCTCGACGCCGGCGGGCGCGAACGGCCGCAGGTTGGAGACGCGGAACGATGGCGCGCCGAACAGCACGAACAGCGACAGCGCGCCCACCGAAACCGCCACGATGACGAGGTTGGCGCGGCTCGAGCGGCGGATGCCGAAGTAGTTCAACGCCGTGAAGGCGGCGACGGCACCGACGGCGACGGCGCGCGGCGGCAGCCCGGGCGCGAGCGCCTCCAGGTAGCCCGCCAGCCCGAGCGCGACCGTGCCCGCCGCCGTGATCTTGCTCGCGAGGAACAGCCAGCCCGCCGCGAAGCCGAACGCGGGCGAGAGGACCCGGTACCCGTACTCGTACGTGCCGCCCGAGCGCGGGTACTCGGCCGCGAGCTGCGCCGAGCTGAGCGCGTTCGCCGCCGCGGCGCCGCCCGCGAGCAGCAGCCCCAGCAGGAACGCCGGCCCGGCCACGCCCGCCGCCACGCCCGTGACCACGAAGATCCCCGCGCCGATGATCGCGCCGACGCCGATGCCCACGGCGTCCAGCAGGCCGAGCTCGCGGCGCAGCGCATTCGCCCGGTCCTCATCGCTTCCCGGCATGCGCGCAAACCTACGCGCTTGCGCGGGCGCCCGCACGGGCGGGCGCCGACGGGCGGCCGCCGCGAGCCGGGCGGCGCCCATACGCCGAGACGGTCCGGATGGTTCAATCTTGTACCATCCGGCTCCTCGTGGTGAATGGCGGGGCGCGGCGCGACGGGTCGTGCGCCGGGCCGCGGCCGCCTGTTCCGGCGGCGCGGCCGCCCCTGCGGAAGGGGGCCGCGTCGCGGCCGGACCGCCGAACGGCCCTGCGCTGGCACGCGACGTGCCCTGGCCCATGTGACTCCGCACGGGGGGATCGGACGTGAACGCCCTGCCCGCGCCGCGCGCGCTCCATGTGACTCTGCGCGGGGGGAGGATCGTCCGGATGTTGGGGAACGCGGATGGACGGCAGCGCCCCGCGGCGTTGCCGGACGGAGTACCCACAGCACGCAGGACCGGACATGAGCACACGCATCCAGGCCGCGCTGGACGGCGAGGTCGCCAGGGAGTCGCTGCGGCCCGAGGAGGCCCGCGAGCTGGACCTCTGGGAAGAAGCGATCGACACGGCGCTCGCGCCCGTCCGGCGGGAAGCGGCGCCCGACCTGACCGAAGCCGTGATGCGCCGCATCGCCCGGCCCGCGGTTGCGGGGGAGACGAGCCCCCGGCACGCCGCCTCCGAGGCCGCCTCTCCGCGCGGCCGCGCGGCCGGCGGGTGGAAGAGGGTCGCGGCGTGGTTGCTCGCGCCGAGGCCGGTCACCCTGATCTTCAGGCCCGCGTCCGCGCTCGCGGCCGCGGCCGTGGGCGCGCTGCTCGTGGCCGCGCCCTGGCCTGGCCGGGGCGGCCCGGATACGCGGCCGGCCGCCGCGGCGCACGCGGGTGCTCCGGAGACGACGAAGGTCTTCGTCCAGTTCCGTCTCGAGGCGCCGGGTGCCCGACGCGTCGAGCTGGCCGGCGACTTCACGGACTGGCGGCCGGCACACACGCTCAGCGAAGCGGCGCCCGGCGTGTGGACCGTCGTCGTCCCGCTCGAGCCAGGCGTCCATGAGTACGCGTTCGTGATCGATGGCGAGCGCTGGGTCCCGGACCCGCTCGCGCCGCGTGTGGACGATGGATTCGGCGGGAGCAACAGCCGCCTGGACGTGCTCGCGCCGATCCCCGGAGGTGCGCTGTGACGCGCGCACGCGCCGCCGGCGTGTCGGCCGCGCGAGCGGCGGGCGCGCGCTGCGCCGCGGCGGCAGCGTACGCGGGAGCGCCCGTGCGCGCGCTGGCCGCGCTGCTGGCCGCGAGCGTGCTCGTGCCGGCACCCGCGCTCGCACAGCGCTGGAGTGCCGAGGCGCAGTTCGGCCGGCTGGACTTCCTCGCCGCTGCCGCTGCGGCGCCGCCCGCAACCAGCATCAGCTTCGGCCTGCGCCGCGATTCGCCCTCCGGCCGCTTGCGGTTCGCTGGTGGCCTGCCGCTGGGCGAGGAGGATCCCGTCTGGGCGCTGGCCGAGGTGGCGGAGCGCGCTGGCCTGCGCCGGGGCGCATGGTTCCTCGGCGCAGACCTCTCGGCCTACGGCTTCCTCCAGCGCTACGCCACCAGGGTCGCGGCGGAGGATGGCGGACTGCTCGGCGGACTCATCCCGGGAGCGCGCTCGCGCGAAGAGGTGGTGCACGGCTTCGGCGTCGCTGGCGAGGCCGTACCGGTGATCGGCGTCACGACGTCGGCCATCGGCATCGAGGCTGGCGCCGGCGTTTCCTATTACCACGGAGCGCTGGGCGAGCAGGCCCGCAGCCGCCTCGCGCGGCTCGCGGACGTGCGGCTCACGTTCGCGCCCCGCTCGCGGTTTGCCGTGAGCGCGGAACTGCACGGCGTGGCCGTCGAGGAGGGCCGTTACTCGCGGGCGGGAATCATCGGCGCGTACCGGCGCGGGCACGCCACGCTGTGGGCATCCGCGGGCTACTGGCTCGATGGCGAAGGCGGCACGCCGTGGGCGGCCGGCGCCTCGCTCTCGCTGGGGAGGCGGATGGAGATCGAGGTCTACGCGCGGCACGATCCATTCGACCCGATCCACCGCAGCGCGCCGCGGCGCTCGTGGGGTGCCGCCACGCGCGTGTTCCTCACCTCGCCGCCCGCGCCCGCGGAGCCCGTGCCGGCGGCGTACGCGGGTGGACGCGCGACCATCGTCCTCCCGGCGGACGCGGTGCGGGGCCGGCCGCGCATCGCGGGCGACTTCAACGACTGGACACCCGCGGCCATGACGCGGGAGGGCGAACGCTGGACGTACACCGTGGCGCTGGCGCCCGGCGTGTACGAGTACGCATTCGTCAGCGAGGACGGCGAGTGGTTCGTGCCCGAGTCGGTGCCCGGCCGCAAGGACGACGGAATGGGCGGCCACGTCGCCATCCTCGTGGTCCGGGAGGCGGAGCCGTGAGCGCGGCCGGGCCGGAGGCGCGGCGGGCTCTCGCGCCGGCGCACCGCTTACGGACGCCGGAGACGGAGCCGGGTGATGGCGACATCGTCGCCCGCGTGCTGCGCGGCGACAGCGACAGCTTCGCGATCCTCGTCCGGCGGCACCAGGAGGCGCTCTTCCGTCACGCGCGCGGGATGGGCCTCGACCCGGACACGGCCGCGGACATGGTGCAGGATGCGCTGGTCAAGGCGTACGGAGGGCTCACCCACTGTCGCAACCCGGACCGCTTCCGGAGCTGGCTGTTCCGCATCCTGCGCAACTGCTGCCTGGACTACCTGAAGAACGTGCGGCGCCGGGACGTCTCGCTCGAGGATCCGGCGCTGGGCGATGCCGCGGCCCGGGTGCAGCCCCACGATGAGACGCGCGCCTATCTCGGCGCGGCGCTCGGGCGGCTCTCGCCGCTGCTCCGCGAGGCGTTCCTGCTCCGCCACGAGGCCGGTTACACGTATGACGAGGTGGCGGAGATCACCGACGCGTCGCCTAGCGCGGTGAAGATGCGCGTGCATCGCGCGCGCGAGGAGTTGCGCGCGCAGCTCCTCGAGCACGGCGGTGGGATGTGACGAACGCGGGAGCGCCGCTCGTCCAGGAAGACGAGGGGACCGGCGAAACCGTGATGGAGGCGAACATGAGGTACGGCAAGATGGGCAGGACGGCACTTTTCGTGGTTGCGATCGCGGCCTTTGCGCCTGCGGTGTCGTACGCGCAGGCCGGGCAGCCTGCGCCAGCGAGCCAGGGTGGCGAGGAGAAGGGCGGCAATGCCGAAGCGCGCATCCAGGCGGCCATGGAAGCGGCCGTGCGCGCGAACATTCCGGTCTCACTGCTCGAGAGCAAGGCCAAGGAGGGCGAGGCGAAGGGCGTGCCGGCGGAGCGGATCGCCGCGGCCGTCGAGGCGCGGCTCGAGGCGCTGATGCGCGCGCAGGACGTGCTGGACAAGGCCGGCGTCGAGATCGCCAATGAGGGCGAGCTGTTGCTCGCGGCCGAGGCGCTGCGCGCGGGCGTGAGCGAGACGGCCCTGATCGAGGTGAGCAAGGCCGCGTCGGGCGAGCAGCGCGCCGTCGCGACGGCAGTGCTCACGGACCTGGTGCGCCTGGGCATCGCCTCGCCCACCGCCCTCGCCCGCGTGAGCGCCGCACTGGCCGGCCGCGCGGAGTCGCTGGTGAACCTGCGCGCCGAGGCCGCCGCCTCGCTGCGCGCGCGCGGCGAGCTGGCCACCGGCTTGCCCCTGCCGGGCGGGCCCAACCACTGACCGGTCCCACCGTCCGGCAGCATGCGCGGCCCGCCCCGTTTGCCGGGCGGGCCGCTCTTCTTATGATGAAAGGCGGATGGGAGCACCCCCGGCCCGACCCCTCGGCCGGGCCGAGGCCGCGCCCCGCCTCTCCACCATGCAAGGAGCGCGGCAGCGCCCGGGTCCCGGCGGAGAAATGGCGAGGCAACCGCGGGGAGGAAGGGGGCGGGCCCGTGCTCGTACACGTAAACGTAAACGTACACGTGCACGTGCACGTGCACGTTTACACACGACAGCCTCGCCAGGGCGACCACTGGCGGGAGACACGCATGCCGATCCGGGTGTTCGCGACGGGCGGGACGTTCGACAAAGAATACGACGAGCTGCGCGGCCAGCTCTACTTCCGGGACACGCACGTGCCCGAGATGCTCCGGCTCGGCCGCTGCCGGCTGGACGTTTCCGTGCGCACGCTCATGATGATCGATAGCCTCGACATGACCGAGGAGGATCGCGCCACCATCGTGGACCACTGCCGCCGGTGCGCGGAGGAGCGCATCGTCATCACGCACGGCACGGACACGATGGTCGAGACGGCGCGCGCGCTCGCGCACGGCGTCACGGGCAAGACCATCGTCCTCACGGGCGCGATGGTGCCGTACGCGTTCGGCAGCTCGGACGGGCTGTTCAACCTGGGCAGCGCGCTCTCCTTCGTGCAGGTGCTGCCGCCCGGCGTGTACGTGGCGATGAACGGGCGCTGCTTCCCGTGGAACGACGTGCGCAAGAACCGCGAAACCGGCGTGTTCGAGCCGCTGGGCGAAGAGGCGGCCCGGCCGCTGGAGGCGCGTTCGCCGGCGGGCGAGGACGGCACGCGCGCACGGCCCGCGGTGCGTGGCGACGCTGCGGCAGGGAGCTGATGGCGCCGCGCCTCCACGCTCAGCGCGCCTTGGCGGCCGCGTCCGCCTCTGCGTCCGCGACCAGCGCGCGCATCACCGCGTTCCGCAGGCCGTTCACGTTCGGGTAGTAGCCCTCCTCATCGCGGCCGACGTTCTGCCGGTTCGTCAGCAGCACCACGGCCAGCCCGTACCGCGGAACGCCCGCGACGTACGTGCCCGTGAACCCCGTGTGCGCGAAGCTGCCCTCCGGCAGCTCGCGCGGCATCATCCAGCCGAGGCCGTGGCCGTGGCGGTCCCGCGTCAGGAACGCGTCCACCGTCTCCGGCCGCAGGTAGCGCGTGCCGGCGTACTCGCCCCGCCGGAGCAGCAGGTCCAGCAGCACGCGCAGCTCCGCCGCCGTCGAGAACAGGCCCGCGTGCCCGGCGACCCCTCCGTGCGCGTAGTACGCATTCCCGTCATCGACCTCGCCCACGAGCGTGTACGTGCGCCAGCCGTCCCACGCGGCCGGGTCCCCGGCGTAGTCGTAGCCGAACGCCGTGTCGTACACCATCTGCCGCTCGTACGGGTTGCCGTGCTCCGTCGCCGCGAATTCGTGAAAGCCGTGCTCGCGCGGGTTGAACACCGTGCTGGAGAGCCCCAGCGGCGCGTACAGCTCCTCACGGACGAACACGTCCAGTGGGCGGCCGCTGACCCGCTCCACGATGTAGCCCAGCAGCATGAAGCCGAGGTCGCTGTAGTGGCGGCCAGCGCCGACCTCGAATTCGAGCGGCAGCGTCCGGATGTGCGCGAGGGCCTCGGCCGCGTTCCTCGCGTGGTAATAGATCGGCTGCCAGCGGTTGAGCCCGGAGGCGTGCTGGAGCAGGTGTCGCACCGTGATCGCGGCGTGCGGCGGGTCGCTCAGCTCGGGCAGGTAGCGGCCGACGGGGGCATCGAGCTCGAGCCGCCCGCGGTCCACGAGGAGCATGACGGCGAACGTCGTCGCCATCACCTTCGTGACGGAGGCCAGGTCGAAGAGCGTGCTCGTGCGCATCGGGCGCGGCCGTTCGAGCCGCACAACGCGCCCATCCCGCAGCTCATAGAGTTGCGCGTAGCCGTAGGCGCGCTCGTGCAGCACACGGCCGTGCTGCGCCACGAGCAACACCGCGCCCGGCACCTGCTCTCGCGCCACCGCGTCCGCCACGATGCTGTCCGCCTGCGCGATGCCGCGGGCGAGGCCGGGGCCGGGGGGCTGCGCCGCAGCGGCAAGCGGGCCGAGAAGGAGCACGAGGCCGGCGAAGGCCGGCGGGAAAGGAAGGGCAGGGTAGCGGCGGAGCAGCGTGGCGCCGCGTGGCGCGTGATCCGGACTCATCGAGCCTCCATGAAACGAGGAAGCGCGCAGGCGGAAACTGCCCGCGCGCTTCGCATCCGGCAAGTGTCCCGGTGTCGGCGCGTTCGCGGCTCGAACCCCGGGGCCGCACGGCCGTACCTTCGCCAGCGTTGACGGGCCCGGGGGCGCGCAGGTCGCGCCGGTCCACGCCCGAGGCGCTGGAGAAGAGACGGGCCCGCGCGTCCGGGGGCGCGCGCCTCAGCCCCGTGCCAGCGCCGTGTCCCCCTGCGCCCCGCGGCCCCGCAGCCGCTTGGATGCCGCGCTCGCCACGAGACCGGCCAGGAGCACCGCCGCACCGAACCAGGCGGGCAGGCGGCCCCCCGCGCGGCGGCCTCCCGCGCGGCGGGCGCCGGGCACGGCGGACCGCTCCGTCGCCGCCGCGCCCGCCACGGCCGCCGTCGCCGCCATCACGGTCGCCGCCGTGCGCGTCCGCTCCACCGCCTCGGCCGCCATCCGCTCCTCGGCGTACTCGCGGTACGCCTCCGGGTAGATCGCAACGTGGTAGTGCGGCGGCCTGCGCTCGCGCGTCACGTCCACCAGACCACGGCGCTCGAGCCCGATCAGCGCGTCCTCCAGCCAGCGCCGGCTCGCCGCATCGCGCGGCACGCGCAGGTCGATCGCCATCCCCGCCGGGTGCACGGACAGCGCATGCGCGTTCGCCGGCTGCCGCGTCGTCGGCCGCGCCAGACTCGTCACCACCAGCGGCTCGCCCGTCGCCTCACGGTACTGCCGGCCGAGCCGCTCCAGGAACGTCCGCACCTCCGGGAGCGCGTAACGGTAGCGCGCCGGACTCACATCGTAGTCCGCGTTGCCGCGCACCTCCACCAGCTCGCCCGCGGCGAGCAACTCTTTCGCGTCACGCGGCGTCTCCACGAACCGGTACCCGTTGTCTACCGCCACGCCGTGCTGCCGCTGCATCGAGCGGCGCGAGCCGCGCAGCAGCTCGCCCGCCTCCGCGACGGTCGACGCGCTCACGAGCAGGGCAAGGCCCGCCGCCACCGCGCGGAACTGGTTCATCGCCCGTTCACCCCCAATCGAACGAGTACGTTTACGAGTACGAGTACGTTTACGAGTACGAGTACGGACGGGTCCGGGCGAGTTACGTTCACTCGCGCGCGTACTCGTGCGTGCTCCTCTCCGAAAAAACGCGCCCCGCCACCCGGCAACGGGGACGGGGCGGCGTTGAATGAGTGCTAACTTATGGTAACATAACGAGTTATATAGTCAACCCACTTGCGGAGACGGCAGGCAGGGTGGCAATGATGATGTCAAGCCCCCGGCGCGGCGGCGCGGGCCCCGGTGCGTCGGGAGCTGCGCGCCGTCGAGCGCGGCGCCGCTGCGCTCACTCGCAACGCAGCGCCTCGACCGGATCCACGCGCGTGGCGCGGCGTGCGCCGGCCCACGACGCGAGCAGCGCGAGGGCGAGGAGCGCGGCGGTGGCGACGGCGAGCGCGCCGGCATCGGTCACGCCCGTCCCGAGCGCTGCGTAATCGCCGTGGAGCAGGAAACGGTGGACGGGTCCGCGCAGCGCCACGACGGCGAGCACGCCCAGGAGCGCGCCGCCGGCCGCCGCGAGGAGCCCTTCACGCGCCACGCCGGCGAGCACCTGCCGGGGCCGTGCGCCGAGCGCGATGCGGATGCCGATCTCGCGCGTGCGCCGCCGCACCGCATCCGCGACCACGCCGTAGATGCCCAGCAGGGCGAGCAGCAGCGCGACGACGCTGCCGGCGGACGCAAGCCGGCGGTTGAAGCGCAGCTCACGGGCGAGGGGATCGCCGAGCTGCCGCTCGAGCAGCGTGCCGGCCTCGAGCACGGGGAGCCGTGGATCGAGCCGCCGGATCTCCGCGCGCATGAGAGCGGTGACGCGCGCGGGCTCGCGCGCCGCACGCGCCGCGATGACGACGCCCTCGCAGCCCAGGCAACCGCCACTGTTCCGCCAGCCCGGCGGCGGATCGCCTCCCTGCGCGAGCGGCCGGAACAGCACGGGCCTCGGCGGCTGCGCGCGCGCGGCCAGGCCGGCGGCGACCATCCTCGCGAGGTGGTGCGTGCCCTGCACGTCCTCGACGAGGCCGACGACGGTCAGCCACGGCGCGTCGCGCCCCAGCTTCAGCCGCCGGCCGATGGGATCCTGGCCGGGCCACCAGACGCGCGCCGCGCTCTCGTTCACGACCACGACCGGCGGCGCACCCGCATCGTCTCCCTCGGTGAAGCCACGGCCGCGGACCACCGCGATGCCGAGCGTCCGGAAGTAGGACGGGCTCACCTCGTGGTAGCGGTACAGACGCTCGCGCATTGTCAGCCCGTCCGGCGCACCCTCGTACACCACGTCGGCTTCGGGCCGTGGCGGGTACTCCTGCACGGTCTCGCGCCACAGCGCCGTGCCCTCCACGATCGGGTACCGCTCGAGCGCCGCCGCGAGCTGCGCGCCAAGCTCCAGCATCCGCTGCGGCCCGTACTCCGCCGCCTCGTAGTCCGGTACGACGACGGCGACGCGGTCCGCGTCGTAGCCCACCTCCACCCCGCGGTAGCTCCGCAGCGCGGAGCCGAGCGTCACGACGAGTGTGGTCAGCATGACCACCACCGCGACCTGCACGCCGACGAGGAGCCCCCGGCGGGATGAGCGGCGGGCCGCACGACATCGCGTCGTGCGGCCCGCGCCGGCTGCGCCGCCGGATCGAGTCGTCTCCGCCGAACAGCGTGTCAGTGCTGCGTCACGCTCAGCCCCGTGACGTACGCCTCGGTGTTGTGCGCGAAGCGGATCCCGTAGATGCCGTCCGTGGACGGGAGCTTGCCCTCGCCCAGCACGGCCGACTTGTCGTAGCTGCCGACCACGGTGCCGTTGATCGCGCACTCGATCCTGTCGCCCTTCACGGACAGCGCGATCTCCTGCGTCACCGGCTCGCCCGGGCCGGCGGCCTTGTTCACGGCCGGGTGCTCCTCGCCCCGCCGCCCGTTGACCTGGAACGGCTCGGGGCCGAACCCGCGCACGATGAACCGGCCGTTGCCGTAGGCCGCGCAGTAGAGGTACTTCTGCTGGTCGGTGCCCAGCCCGCTGCCCGCGATGAAGACGCCGTACGGGTGCGGGTGGTTGTTCAGCGCCATGTATTTCGGCTCGCGGAACGTGGCCTTCACCGTGTAGTTGCCGGAGGCCACGTTGTCCGGGTGCCAGTAGGCGACGGCGGGGCCGGTGGTGACGTGGAGGGCATCTCCCTCCTTCGCGAGCCGCGCGTTCTCGAGGGTCGCGCCACGCCGCGCCTCCCTCGCGTCGATCTTCCCCTGCCAGCCGTCGACGAAGATGCCGCCGCTGGCGACGGTTCGGGCCGGATCATCCTGGGCCTGGGTGGCATCCGCCCGTGCGAGCAGCGCGATCGCGGCGAGGGCGGATGCGGCAACGTAGAGGCGGCGCATGGTGCTCCTCCGGTGAAGGGGTGACCGATCGCGGGCGTCCACTATAGCGAACCCCGCGGCCGTCTGGCCATACGGCAGCACGGCCGGCCGGTTTCGCCCTCGCGCACCCTGGCGGGGGCGGCCGCCGGCGCTCACGTCGGCGGGTCCGGAACGGGCGGATCCGATTCGACCGGCGAGCGTGCCTTCGCCTGCCGGGGGAACATCAGGGACAGCATCATCGAGACGGCCAGGCAGAAGCCCACCACGCCGAGCGACACCGCCACGGGCACGTGGACGCCGAAGTAGCCCGCCAGCATTTTCGTGCCGATGAATGTCAGCACGACGGCGATGCCCAGCTTGAGGAAATGGAAGCGATCGATGATCCCCGCCAGCAGGAAGTACATGGATCGCAGGCCGAGGATCGCGAAGATGTTGGACGTGAAGATGAGGAACGGGTCGGTCGTGATCGCGAAGATCGCGGGGATGGAGTCCACCGCGAAGACGAGATCGGTCGTCTCGACCATGACCAGCACGACGAACAGCGGCGTCGCCAGGAGGCGGGCTCGCCCGCCGGCCCGCGCGCGCACGAAGAACCGCTGCCCCTCGTACCCCGGGGTGATGGGCAGGAACCGGCGGATCAGGCGGAGGAAGGGGTTGACCTCGGGCTCGACGTCCACCTCGTCGTGCGTCGCCATGCGAATTCCGGTGACGACGAGGAAGGCGCCGAAGATGTAGATGATCCAGTGGAACCGCTCGAGCAGGAGCCAGCCCGCGGCGATCATCGCGCCGCGCATCACGATGGCCCCGAAGATCCCCCAGAAGAGCACGCGGTGCTGGTAGGCGGCCGGGACGCCGAAGTAGCTGAAGATGAGGATGAAGACGAAGATGTTGTCGACGGAGAGGGCGAGCTCGATCACATAGCCGGTCAGGAACTGGAGGCCTGCTTCCGTTCCGCGTGCCTGGAAGATCCAGGCGTTGAACAGGGCCGCCATCGTGACGACCACGCCCGTCCAGCGCCCGGCCTCGCCGACCGCGATGACGTGGGCCTTGCGGTTCAGCACGCCCAGGTCGACCGCCAGCATGCCGGCGATGAAGGCCGCAAATCCGATCCAGAGCCAGGTACCTGCCATCTCGCCTCGCGTCTGGGTCCCGGCGCCGGCCTGCCGGCGGGGACGGTTGGAAAACGAAAGGCGAGACCTTCGTCCAGAAACTGGTCTGGAACGAAGGTCTCGCCCTGACACACGAGGTCGCTCCGAGACCCCGCGGACCCGGCCGGACCGTGCGCGCCAGCGCCCGCCGCATGCGCGCAGTCTTGACGACCCGGCCGCCGAAGCAACTCCGGTGGGCTACTCCCCTTCGGGGCTCAACCTATCGCCCCGGCGAGCCCCGGTCAACGGCGAGACTTGCACGCGCGCGCGGATCACCCGCCGGGTCGCGGGAGGAGGCCGTCGCGGCCGCGGAGACTTGCACGCGAGCGCGCATCACCCGATCCTTCCGCGGCGTTCGGGTCCCGTGGACATTGCTTCGTGCTCAGGGGTACCCGTTCCGGAGAATCCGAGAACAGCGAAACGGATGCGCGTCTGATGCTCGATCCCAGCTCGCTCGAGCGACAGCTCACGACAGACCTCCGCGACGACACGCCGGACCCGCCGAAGGGCCTCCCTCTCCACACGCGGATCCTCATCGGACTCGCGGTCGGCGCGGGGCTGGGCCTGGCCGCCAACTTCATCCTGGGGCCTGACCACCCCGGCCTGGAAGCGTTCGTCGCCCACGTCACGGAGCCCATCGGGCAACTGTTCCTGCGCCTGCTGCTCATGGTCGTCATCCCGCTCGTCTTCTCCTCCCTCGTGGTAGGGGTGGCGGGGATCGGCGACATCCGGCAGCTCGGCAGGGTCGGCCTCAAGACCTTCGCGTTCACGATCATCGTCTCCGGCATCTCGGTGGCCATCGGGCTGACGGTCGTGAACACGATCCGCCCCGGCGAGCGGCTGGACTCCGAGGCCGCCGCCGCCATCGCGACGCGCTACGGGCCCGATGCGGAGGCAAGCATCCAGGCGGCCGAGGCGCCCCCCGACGTTCCTCCGCTCGCGCGCATCGTCAAGACGCTGATCCCGACCAACCCGTTCGCTGCGGTCGCCGGCTCCACCCCGAACCTGCTCCACCTCATGTTCTTCGGGCTGGTGCTGGGTCTCGCCGCGACGCTCGTCAGCGCGCAGACTGCCGGCCCCTTCCTCGCCTTCTTAGAGGGCCTCTACGCCGTTTCCGCGAGGATCATCGACGGCATCATGAAGCTGCTCGCTCCCTACGCCGTCGCCTGCCTCCTCTTCAGCAGCACCGCCGGCTTCGGGCTCGACCTGCTGGGCGCCCTGGGATGGTACGTCCTCGCGGTCCTGCTCGGCCTCGCGCTCCAGATGTTCGGCGTCTATTCGCTGATCCTCCGCTTCCTGGTGAGGATCAGCCCGGTCGACTTCTTCCGCCGGATCAAGACCGTCATCATGACGGCCTTCTCGACATCATCCTCCAACGCGACGCTGCCGACCGCGCTGCGCGTGTCCGAGGAGAACCTGCGCGTGCCGCGCGAGATCAATTCGTTCGTCCTCACGGTGGGCGCCACCGCGAACCAGAACGGGACAGCGCTCTACGAGGGGATCACGGTCCTCTTCCTCGCGCAGCTCGCCGGCATCGACCTCTCACTGGGCGAGCAGATCGGCGTCGCCTACCTGGCGATCCTCGGAGGAATCGGGACGGCGGGCGTCCCCTCCGGCTCCATCCCTTTCATCGTCCTCATCCTCGCGAACATCGGGGTGAACCCCGCCCTGATCGGCATCATCCTCGGGATCGACCGCATCCTCGACATGTGCCGGACCACGCTGAACGTCACCGGCGACATCACGGCGGCGGCCTACGTCGCCCGTTCCGAGCGGTTCCCCTTGCTGGATGAGGCAGGAGAACCGGCGCCGGCACGCGAGGCGGCGCCGACGCCGGCGGACACGCTCGAGCCGGGCGGCGAGGTCAGCGGCGCCCGGGCGTGATCCCGGTGCCGGGCTTCGGCCCGGCACCGGCTCGGGAGTTGCGACGTCGCGCTCGCGACCCGTGCTGCGCATCGCGAGGCCGGCGCGGACACCGCGCCGCGGCATCGGCTGTGATCTCTCGGGATGGGAACCCGACCGCGCGGCGGAGGAGGGAGGAGTGCGGCGCCGGCCGTCACCTCCTCACCAGCACCACGGGCACGCTCGCCTCGGCGGCGCTGCCGAACACGCCGAGCGCGCCCCGGATGCCGGCGGCCGCGCCGTTCTCCCCAATGCCGTAGGCGCTGTCGGTGGCCTTGGTGTAGGCGGTGTAGTTCGTGTCGTACGCGGTGAGGACGAGGCGCGCCTCGAGCCGAGCGGGTGTCGATCCGTCGCCGCACTCGACGAGCCCCGTGCGCAGCTCGGCCGAGTCCGTGCCGGTCACGTCCAGGTAGAACGCGGAGCCACCCACGTCCACCCGCAGCATCGCGCTGCACTCCTGCCGGTCCGCGCGTAGCGCGATCTCGGCGCGCCGGCCGGATGGCTGGACGCTCCACGTCGCGACGAAGGGCTCCGGCAGGGTCTCTGAGGCCACCCGCACATCGATCACCGCCCCGGGCGCCGGGTCGAGCAGCGCCGGCGGCTCCGGCACCGTCGTCGCCCCCTCGATCCTGGCACCGCCGGGTAGCATGATCTCGAGCTCGTACCGTGCTCCGGCCGCGATGCCGCCGGGCACGGCGCCGGCATAGCATCCGGCGGCGAGGTCGGGCCCGTTCGGGACCCCGAACCGCGGCACGCAGTGGCCGCCGGCGGCGAGCTCGATGCTCTGCTCTCCTCGGACCAGCCGGACGCTCGCGCCCGGCACCGGCTCGGCCGGCAGATTGGCGGCGGCGAGGGCCTGCGCGCGCGTCAGCAGCACCTCCGCCGTGTCCTCCCCCGCGATCAGCATGGCGTGCACCGCGATCATCTCCGTGGCCGCATCGAGTGGGGACGGATCGCGCAGCAGGTCGCAGCCGCCGAGCGACAGGAAGGCGGGCAGCAAGGCCAGCGCGGCCGGCACACGCCGGTGCCCGACCATCAGAAGCTCCATTGCACGCCGAACGTCGGGAAGAAGGGGAGCTGCGGCCAGTAGCTCACCTCCGGCCCGCGGTTTCCGTAGGGCTGCGGCTCGGCCAGCAGCACGTTGCGCGTGTTCAGCACGTTCAGCACCTGGAGGTACGGCGTCACGCTCACCTGCCGGCCGAACCAGTGCTTCTCGAACCGCTTGCGCACGGCGACGTCCAACCGCAAGTAGCCGGGCAGCCGGCCGGAGTTCCGTTCGCCGAGCACGACCTCCAGGCCGCTGGGCAGCCACCGGCGGTTCGCAGGGTCGTAGTGCATCGGCGTCGTGAGTCCGATGGCAGGCGAGTACGGCTGCCCCGACCCCAGCGCGAGCTGCGCGCCCAGCGTCCCTGTCTCGCCCAGCGGCACGGCGGCCGCGGCCAAGAGCAGGTGCCGCCGCTCGTAGCGCGGCGGGTACGTCTCGCCCGCCACCTCTATCTCCGCGGATTGCAGCGCGTAGGACAGCATGAGGTCCGTGCGCCCCCGCCGGTAGCGCGCGAGCAGCTCGAGCCCTCGCATCCGGCCGCGGCCGATGCGGAACGAGTCGGTCACCAGCACGGGCGCGTCCAGCGGGCTGGCCGCGTCGGGACCGAGCACCAGGCCGCGCATGCGCTTGGCGAACGCATCCGCGCGCAGGAACAGCGGCCCCGACTCCCACTCGACTCCCGCCACCACATCCTCGCCGCGCGCGAGGCCGGCCGGCTCGGGTTGCACGCTCGGTATGTCGTACGCGATCAGGCTCGCGAGCACCGCCTCCTCGTCGCGCATGCTGCGCACGGCCTGCGCGTACGCCCCGCCGCCCAGCGAGAGCCGCAGCCGCGGCGTCACGTGCAGCCGGACGCCCGCACGCGGGAGCCACGCCGAGCCCAGGCGGCCCCCGTCGAGGAAGCGGATGCCGGCGCGCAGGTCGAGCGCGTCCGTCGCCTGCCACGAATCCTCGATGTACGCGGCGGTGGTCCGCAGGCGGCTCGCCTCCGCGACATCGGTCACGAGCTCGTCGTCCACGTCGCCCAGCTCGAGCCGGTGCTCGAAGCGGTACGCGTCGAGCTGCGCCCCGAGCTCCACCGTGTGGCGCCGGCCGAACCACGAGAGGTCCACGCCGAGCACCACGTCGCGTGCCCTCGACCGGCCGCGGAAGAGCAGCGACGAGTCGCGCACCACGTCTATCGGCTCGCAGCCGGCCGGCCCGCAGACGACCGAGCCGCTCCAGTTCACCTCGGAGGCATCGAAGTCGCCATGGAAATCGCTGTACCCCAGCCGGCCGCGGAGCAGCAGCGAGCCGCCGACCGGCTGGCGGTACGAGAGCGCGAGGAGCCGCGAGCCCCAGCCCAGGTCCGTGAGCGTGCCGTTGCTCAGAGTGTCGGCCTCCTCCGGGCCGATGTCCAGGTACTCGCTGTTCAGGTAGGTAGACAGGGAGATGCTCCCCAGCTCTCCCACGTCCCGCGTCGCCTTCAGGTAGATGTCGCTGAAGCCGTACGGCAGCCGGCCGGGGAGCAGGCCCAACGCGTGCGCGGCCGCCGTCGCCGCATCCAGGTACGTCCGGCGCGCCGCGACCAGGACCGCGCCCTCGCCGCCGGGCAGCGGCGCGCTGGCCGTCGCGTGCGCCGAGATGAGCCCGACGGTGCCGCTCCCCCGCACGCGGTCGCGCCCGCCCTCGCGCGTGCGGATGTCCACCTGCCCGGAGAGCCGGTCGCCGGCGCTCGCGGGCAGCGCGCCGGGCGTGACGTCCACGGAGCTCACGGCGTCGAACGGGATCGCGCTGAACAGGCCGCCCACGTGGTAGGGGTTGGTCAGCGGCACGCCGTCCAGCGTGATCAGCGTCTGGTCCGGGCTGCCGCCGCGCATGTACAGCGCGCTCGAGAAGTCGGACGCCGCCGCGACGGACGGCAGGAGCTGCACCATGCGCAGCACGTCCGGCTCGGCGAGGCCGGGGAGCACATCGAGGGACGACACGTCCAGGCGGATGGCCGGCGGTCCCGGCGCGCGGGGCACGCTCATCGTGGCCGGCCGCGACTCCTCCTCCACCTCCACGCCCGCGATCGGCACGGGCTGAATCGGCAGCTCGAAGTCGAGCCGGACCGTGCCGCCTTCCGTTGCGACGGTGACCTCGTGCTCGCGGTAGCCCAGCGCGCTCGCGACCACGCGCCAGCGCCCCGCCGGCACGTCCGCGAGCACGAAGTAGCCGCGTGCATCCGTCAGCGCGATGCGGCCGAGGTCCGGGATGCGCACGGTGGCGCCGGCGATCGGCTCGAGCGTCCCCTCCACACGCACCACACCACGGATCGTGGCCTCCTGGCGCACGGCCAGGGCGAGGATCAGGGCGACGAGGGGAACCACGGGATGGCCCTCCGTTGCTTCGGGTCGGTTCGGCGATGGCCGCGGAACCGCGGTCACGTGACCGCGCTGCCGGCCTCACCGCCGCACGGGTAGGACGATCTCGGCGTCCCTCCGCGATGACACGGGCGCGAGCACACGCAACGTGCCAGCACTGGCCCCCGCGCCGGGTGTGCGCCCGGGCGGCCACACCCGGGAGATCCACTCGCGCACCGGCGAGCCCGGCACGGCCGCCGCCACGCCGCCCGCGGCGAGCAGCACCAGCGTAGCGGCCCGGGCGGCGCGGCGCCGAGGCGCGTGGCGGCCGGCGGGCCGCGGCGCCGCGCGCGCCTCAGCGGCCGCATGCTCTAGCACGATCCGGTCCAGTGGGGCCGCGCCGCGCGGCGCGGACGGCGCGCGTGCCTCCCCCAGCGTCGCCTCGCGCTCGTTGCGCCGTGCGCGCATGCGCATCAGCGCGACCCGCGCCGTGACGCGGCCCCGCCAGGCGTCGAACCTCCCCGCTCCTCGTAGGACGCGGCCGCGCGCGCAAGGCCAGGGAGGACGGTCCGTGGTCTGGTGCTCGAGAACGAGGCGGGCGAGGGAGATCAGGCTGGCGCGCGCGGCTGGCGTCTCGAGCGCGAGGTCACGCTCCCGTGGATCAGGCCACGTGCGCAGGGTGCCGGGGGCGACGAGGCCGAGCGCATCGTCCAGCGTGGGCGGCCGGTCCGTGCTGCCGAGCACCGCTTCCACGTGCGCGCGCTCCGTCTCGCCCGCGTCCGCGTGCGCGGCGCGATAGCGCTCCGCGATGGCGCGCGCACGATCGCCGAAGCGGCCCGCGGCGCTCGCATAGCGGAGCAGTTCGAGCCCGGCCGTGCGGCGTTGCGCGTCCGTGTCCGCGAGCAACCGCTCGATGCTCGCCTCGAGCCGGTCGTCGTCCAGCGTCTGGAGGCGTGCGAGGCACGCGCTCCTGAGGTCGCCGGCCCGCCGGCCGAGCAGCGCGATCAGGCGGTCGACCTCGTCGTCCTCGACAGGAGAGCCGGCGAGTGCCTCGAATGCGACCTTGCGAACCTCTGCGGACGCATCGCCCAGCATCTCCAGAACGAGGCCGCGGATCTCGGCCGAGAGGGGCTCGCGCTTCCGCGGCTCTGCGGCGGTGTCGAACTCCCAGCGCCCCGAGAGCTCGGGCAGCCCGGCCAGGTAGCGAAGCGTGGCTGCGCGCTGGGAGGGATCCAGGTCGCGTACGTAGGGGAGCAGCCGCCGGCTGAGCGCCGTCCGCCCGTTGGCGGCCATGGCGGAGGCGACGGTCTGCCTGTCCAGCCGGATGCGCCACCACGGCCAGACGATCGCGTCGAGCGTCATCGCGCGCTTCGCGATGCGCGCGTGCAGCGCCTCGAGCCGGTCGAACAGCCGCTCGGCTGGGACCCACCGCGTCACATCCGAGCGGAACGCGTCGAGCGCGCGTGCGGCCACCCGGAGGTCGGGATCGGCAAGCATGTCCACGAGCGGCGGGATCGCGGTGGTCCACAGGGCCTGCACGAGGAAGTGCGTCGCGACGAAGCGGAGCTCGGCGGTGTCCGCGCGCAGCGGCTCGATCGCCGGCGGGATCGCGGCGTCCACGTCGTCGAACGCGATCGTCCAGAGCGCGAGGTACGCGGGCTCGGGGTCGCGGCCGGCGAGCGCGGCGTCGCGCGCGCCCGTGTCATCGAAGAACCGCTCGACCGTGCCCAGGACCTCGTCGACCCTGATGCCGCTCGAGCCGTCCCACATGAAGCCGAACCACGTGTCGAACGCGCGCACGACGGATGAGAAGCGCGCGAGGTTCTGCTCGCGGATCAGCCGGATCATTCGCCGGAACGCGCCGGGGTGGGATTCGTCCACCGCTTCGAGGATCGCCTGCCGCAGCCCCTCCTGCCGCTGCTGGTGTTCGGAAATGGTGCCCGTTCCCACGCTCGCTCCCGCGTCGCGGCGTCCCGTCCGCGTCCCCCTCACACTCTACCAATGCCGCGACGGCGGCAGACATGACAGGACAGCGGATGGTGCCCCACGAAACGCGCGCCCGCACGTACCGGCGCCGCCACCTTCCAACCCGCGCCGGAGCGCCTGCGGTACGCTTCATGAAGCCCGGACTTTCCCGGGGCCGTGGGGCTCCGCGCGAGTGCTGGCGGGCGGCGGTGCCGCGGCGCCGTGGCGTTGAACCTCGAGCCGCGGAAACAAACTCCCTCGCCCTCGCCCCCACCCTGGCCCCTGGCTTCTCCGGAGGAGCGGCATGCCGCGTAGGATCTGGCTCGGACTCTTCGGCTGGCTGGCGCTGTGCTACGGCGTCTCGGCGTTCGGCTCGCGGTTCCAGGGAGGCGCGTGGTACGGGCAGCTCGCCAAGCCCGCGTTGACGCCGCCCGGCTGGGTGTTCGGCGTCGTCTGGGCCGTGCTGTACGGCCTCATGGCGATCGCGGCCTGGCTCGTCTGGAAACGCCGCGGCTTCGCCGGCGCGCCCTGGGCGCTGGGCGCGTTCCTCGTGCAGCTCGCGCTCAACGCCGCGTGGTCCTGGCTCTTCTTCGGCATGCACCGCATCGGCCTCGCGCTGCTCGAGATCCTGCTGCTCTGGACCGCGATCGCGACCACCGCGATCCTCTTCTGGCGTCACCGCGGCCTCGCCGCCGCGCTGCTCGTGCCCTACCTCCTCTGGGTCTCCTTCGCGACCTGCCTGAACTTCGACATCTGGCGGCTGAACCGGCCGTGAGGCCGCTCCGCCGCAGCTGCATTGCGACAACCGGGCGCCGACCCGTGTCGGCGCGCGCGCCTGGCCCTGCATGCGAACTGGCGGCGGGGGAACGGACCGGCGGGCCCGCCATGACAATCATCACACCGAAGTCGTGACGACGTGGTCTGATCCGCCGCCGCGCAGCGCAACATCGTCACGGGTGGAATCGTAGTGACCGGCGCTCCGGGCTAGCGCCGGCACGGTCACGCCCACCTCGGCCGGAGGCTCTCATGAGGACCGGAGTCCTGCGCTCTGCCACCGCGCTCGCCGCGATCGCCGTCATCACCACGCTCGCCCGGCTCGCCACGGCCGCGCTGCCGCTCCGGGCGGCGCACGGGCAAACGCCGCCCCGGGCGCCGCAGCCGCGCGCCATCCTCTTCCGCGACGCCCGCGTCTTCGACGGCACCCGCGTGATCGAACGCACGAGCGTGCTCGTGCGCGACGGCCGGATCGCCGCGATCGGTGCGTCCATCGCGCCGCCCGCGGATGCGGAAGTCGTGGACGCAGCAGGGAAGACGCTGCTGCCCGGCTTCATCGACGCGCACACGCACGCATTCGGCGATGCGCTGCGCGAGGCGGTGGTCTTCGGCGTGACGACCGAGCTGGACATGTTCACCGATGCGCAGCTCGCGCGCACGCTGCGCGCCGAGCAGGCCGCCGGCAACGTGCCCGGCCGCGCGGACCTGTTTTCCGCGGGCGGGCCCCCGGGGAGTCGCGTTAGCGCCCGGGTGGCTCCGCCCTCGATCCGCGCCGGCCTTTCCGCCAGCGGCGCGCCGCCCTACCTTTCCGGGTCCGGCATCCAACTCCAGCCAACATCTGTACGCGAGGGAGCAGCCATGGTCCGGAGACCGAACCCGACCGGCATCGCACTCGTGGCCGCGGTGGCGGTCGCGGCCGCTTGCGCCGCCGCGCCGCAGGACGGCGACACGGCCGGAGAGTCCGCGGGAGAGGGTGTGATCGCCATCGCGATCCACGGTGGCGCCGGCACGATCCGCCGCGGCGACCTGACGCCCGAGCTCGAGGCCGAGTACCGCGCGGCGCTCGAGCGGGCGCTGCGCGCGGGGTACTCCGTCCTCGAGGGCGGCGGCACGAGTCTCGACGCCGTCGTCGCCGCGATCCGGGTCATGGAGGACTCGCCGCTGTTCAACGCGGGCAAGGGCGCGGTGTTCACGTCCGCGGGGACGAACGAGCTGGATGCGTCGATCATGGACGGCAGCACGCTGGCCGCGGGCGCCGTGGCGGGCGTCAAGCGCGTGAAGAACCCGATCGTGCTCGCTCGCGCGGTGATGGAGAAGTCGCCGCACGTGATGCTGGTCGGCGAGGGCGCGGAGGCGTTCGCCGCCGAGCAGGGCATCGAGCTGGTCGACCCATCCTACTTCTTCACCGAGCGCCGCTGGGAGCAGCTCCAGCGCGCGAAGGCGCAGGAGACGGGCACGAGCGCGGCGCCGACCGGTGCGCGGCCGGCGGCGATCGGCCCGGACGACCACAAGTTCGGCACGGTCGGCGCCGTTGCGCTCGACCGCGCGGGCAACCTCGCCGCGGGCACGTCGACCGGCGGAATGACCAACAAGCGTTGGGGCCGCGTCGGCGACTCGCCGATCATCGGCGCGGGCACGTACGCGGACAACGAGAGCTGCGCCGTTTCCGCGACCGGCCACGGCGAGTACTTCATCCGCAACGTCGTCGCGCACGACATCTGCTCGATCGTGCGCTACACCGGCGCGTCACTCGCGGAGGCGGCCGACCGCGTCGTGATGCAGAAGCTGGTCGAGCGCGGCGGTGAGGGTGGCGTGATCGCGATGGACCGCGCGGGCAACATCGTCATGACCTTCAACAGCGAGGGGATGTACCGCGGCGCGATCGACACGCAGGGCAACATGACGACCGCGATCTACAAGGATTGAGCCGGGCGCGATGGCGCAGGAAGCCGACTCCGTCGCCGGCGCGATCGCTCGCGAACCTGCTGACCCCCTGGGGGTTCTTCGACCCGTAGAGCCGCGCCGATCCGGCCGGTCAACGAGACTGCCTCAGACTCACCGGCACGCAGACGGGCCCGGACGCGGCCAGCGCCCGGGCCCGCTTTCGCGTGCCGGATCACGGCCGGCTCACAGCTCTCCGCCGGCTCCTCCCTCGGCGGGCGGGCAGCCCACGTTGGGGTTCCAGTCCGCGAACGTGCCGTTGGGGTTGTCCACCACCCAGACGTGCAGCGCCCACACGTCGAGCTCTTCGTTCGCCGTCATCTGCTGGCCCAGGAACGTGGGCGGCTCCGGCGCCGTCCAGGCCGCGCGCGGGATCACGTACGCGAAGCCGACGAAGCGGAACGAGCCGTCCGCCTGCGGCTCGTACATCAGCGCTTCGGGCTGGAGCGCGTCGAGCTGCGCGCCGTCGGCGATCAGCTCGGGTTTGGCGAAGTGGAGGCCCTGGGCGCCCCGCTCGGACGCCGTGCACTCCGTGAGCTGCTGCGTGTAACCCGCGGCCTCGGCCTGCGCGCGGTCCGCGAACGCCGCGACCGCCTCGCGCGCGGCGGCGAGCTGGGCCTCGGTTTCCGACGCCGGCGCGGGCACCGGCTCGCCGATCGGCTGCTCGGCAAGCTGCTCGTCCGCGGGCGGCTGCTCCGCCATCTGGTCGTCCGCGGGCTGCGCGCCGCAGGCGGCGACCGCCCCCGCGAGGATGATGATGAGTCCACGTGTCCTGCGCGAAGTAGGCATGGGATCCTCCTCCGGATCGGGTTGGCGCGCGGCGTTCGCCGCCGCACGCATGGAGCCACGGTCCGTACTGCGAGAATGCGCGCCAGGGCTGATCCGGCCGCCCGACGGGCGGCGTTGCCAGCGGCTTTGTGGGGAGTGCGGCGGGGGAGACGCAATTCTCGTTCCGCCGGTGCGCCGGCGCGGCGGCGGGTGGCGCCCGTGAGAGAGGAAGGCGCCGCGCGCGACGCTCTACGGAAACGGCCAGGAAGAGGAGGGTGTCGAAGAGCGCGAGCCGCTCGAAGAGGCCACGGGCATCGCCGTCGAGGATGGGGCGGCCGGCCGGCTCACGCGCCGAGTGCGCGGACCACCTGCTCGAGGGCCGCGCGGTCTGGCACGCTGCCCTGCGCGATGCGCGCCGAGCCGCCGCCACGCCCGCCCGCCGCGGCCAGCGCCGCCTTGAGCGCCGCGCCAGCGTTCACGCCCGAATCCTCGGATGCCGCGAGCAGCAGGGCGGGCGGATCATCGACCGTTGCGACGAGCACGGCTTTCGGCAGCGCGGCGAACGCGTGCGCGAGTGCGCGGAACTCCTCGAGCCCGCCGGCGGCGCGCCGTTCGAAGACCCGGCGCACGCCGTCCGCGCCCGGCTGCGCCCGCTCGTAGAGCGCCCGTGCGCGGAAGCCGGCCAGCTCCTCTTCGGCGCGTCGGAGCGACGCGCGCAGCTCGCGCTCCCGCTCCCGCAGGCCGGCCACCAGCTCCGGCAGCTCCTCGGGCCGCGCGGAGGAGTCGAGCGCCAGCCGCTGGAGCAACACGCGATCCGCACGCGCGCCGCGGATGGCGCGGCGGCCGCAGAGGAACTCCACCCGCGCGTTGCCGCGCACCCGCTCGACGCCGCGGATCAGCACCGGGCCGATCTCCGCCGTGCCGCGCACGTGCGTTCCGCCGCACGCGCTGCGGTCCACGCCGTCGATCGTGACGATGCGGAGCACGCCGCTGCGCGCGGGCACCTTGCGGAGCGTGCTCGCCGCCTGCGCCGCGTCCTCGTAGGTCACGGTCACGGCGCGGCCCTCCCACACCAGCTCGTTGGCGCGCATCTCCGCCGCCGTCACCTGCTCCTCCTCGAGCGAGGGCGCCGCCAGGTCCAGCGTGGACGACTCGGCGCCGAAGTGCACGCTCGTCGTCTCGAGGCCGTACAGCTCCACGAACACCGCGGAGAGCAGGTGCTGCCCCGTGTGCTGCTGCATGTGGTCGAAGCGCCGCTCCGAGTCGACGCGGCCCTCCACCCGCGCGCCCGCGGCCAGCGACGCCGGCTCCGCCAGCACGTGCGCGATCCGTTCGCCCTCGTCCACCACGTCCACCACGCGCACGCCGGCCAGCTCGCCCGTGTCGTGCGGCTGCCCGCCGGACGTGGGATAGAACGCGGTGCGGTCCAGGTACACGCGCCTGCCGCCCTCCGTCACCTCCGTGACGCGCGCGTCGAAGGCGCGGAGGTACGCGTCGTCGTAGTAGAGTCTCTTCGTCATGGTGCGACAATGTAGCGCGCGCGGGCCCGGCGGCCCACCCCGTGCCGGGCGTTCACGTGTACGAGCACGAGTACGAGGACGAGTACGAGTACGAGTTACGAGCACAGGGACGGGGCCCTAGCGTGCCCTCGGCCCGTGTCGTGCGGCGCGGGTGGGTCGGCCGGGTGGGGCTGAGGACCGGCGCGGCCCGCCCGCCTCGCGGGTCTCGTCTTCCGCGCCGCGCACCGGCGCCGTACAATGCGCCCGACCCGACCCGCCGAAAGGAGCCGTCATGATGCGCGCACGCGTTCCCGGACCTCGCCTCCGCTGCGGCGCCGCTCGCGCCGCGCTCGCGCTCGCCGCCGGCCTCGCCCCCGCCCTCGCCCCCGCTCCCGCCCCGGCCCAGGGGAGGGCAGGGGCGGAGGGCCAGGCCATCGTGCCGCCGCTCGCGCCGCTCGTCGCCGCGCCCGCCAGCGAGCTGCGCGACGTCGTCGAGCGCTACGCCGCCGACCGCGCCGCGCTGCTCCGCCGCTACGACGCCGAGTACTCGCCCGAGCGCCGGCAGCGGCTCCGCGACTTCTACCAGGCGTGGCAGGCGCGGCTGCGCGAGCTGGACTTCGATCGCCTCGGCGTCGAAGGCCGCATCGACTACGTGCTCCTCGACCACGAGCTGCGCTACCAGCTCGCGCTGCTCGACCGCGAAGAGGCGATGCTCGCCGAGATGCAGCCGCTGCTGCCCTTCGCACCCACGATCCTCGCGCTGCACGACGCGCGGCGCCGACGCGAGCCCGCGGATGCCCGCGCCGCCGCGGACACGCTCGCCGCACTGCTCCGCGCGATCGAACAGGCGCGCGAGGCGGCCGCCGCCCTGGCAGCGCGACCCGCGCCGCACGACGGCGCGCGCTCGGCCGCGGCGGGCGGCGATTCGGACCGCACGGCCGCGGCGGGCGCCCGCAAGGCCGCCGCTGCCGCCGGCGCCCGCAAGGCCGCGAGCGACGACGACGCGCGCGCACGCCGATCGCGCATCGTCGCCTTCCGCGCCGCCAACACGCTCGACGACCTGCGCAACACGCTCCAGCGCTGGCACCGCTTCCACGCGGGCTACGACCCGCTCTTCACGTGGTGGACTGCGGATCCCTATCGGCGCGTGGACTCCGCCCTCGTCGCCTACGGCAAGGTCCTGCGCCGCGACCTCGCCGGCATCCGCGAGGGCGAGCCCGAGCCCATCATCGGCGACCCGATCGGCGCAGCCGGCATGGCCGCGGACCTCGCGCACGAGATGATCCCCTACTCGCCCGAGGAGCTGATCAGGATCGCGGAGCGCGAGTTCGCCTGGTGCGAGGCCGAGATGCGCAAGGCCGCCCGCGAGATGGGCTTCGGCGACGACTGGAAGGCCGCGCTCGAGAAGGTCAAGACGCTGCACGTCCCGCCCGGCCAGCAGCCCACCCTCGTCCGCGACCTCGCCTACGAGGCCGTGGCGTTCGTGAAGGAACGCGACCTCGTGACCATCCCGCCGCTCGCCGAGGAGATCTGGCGCATCGAGATGATGTCGCCCGAGCGGCAGCGCGTGGCGCCTTTCTTCCTCGGAGGCGAGGTCATCCTGGTCTCGTTCCCCACGGACGGCATGAGCCACGAGGAGAAGCTCATGAGCATGCGCGGCAACAACATCCACTTCTCGCGCGCGACGGTCCACCACGAGCTGATCCCCGGCCATCACCTCCAGGGCTTCATGACCAGCCGGTACAACTCGCACCGGCGCGTCTTCGCCACGCCGTTCTGGACCGAGGGGTGGTCGCTGTACTGGGAGATGCTGCTCTGGGACCTCGGCTTCCCGAAGACGCCGGAGGATCGCGTCGGCATGCTCTTCTGGCGCGCTCACCGCGCGGCGCGCATCATGTTCTCGCTCGGCGTCCACCTCGGCACGATGACGCCCGACGAGGCCATCGAGTTGCTCGTCGAACGCGTCGGCCACGAGCGCGCGAACGCCGAGGCCGAGGTCCGCCGCTCGTTCAACGGCACCTACCCGCCCCTCTACCAGGCCGCCTACATGATCGGCGGCCTCCAGATCCGCGCACTGTACAAGGAGCTGGTCGAGACCGGCCGCGTGACCGCGCGCGAGTTCCACGACGCGATCCTCCGGGGCGGCCGCATGCCCATCGAGATGGTGCGTGCGCGACTCAGGGGCGAGCTGTTGCCGCGCGACTACACCGCACGCTGGCGCTTCGCGGGCGACCCGTAGCCGCCCCGCCCTGGCCCCGCCCCGGGCCGGGGCGAGGGCCCCCGCCGCCCGGGCCCCTCTGCCCGGGCGGGGGCGGCGGACGACCCCGGGGCGCGGGGACGTGACGTGCCCCGGCACCCGGGCAGGGCGAGGGGGTCGGCGGGCGGGCTCCGCCGGGGTGCTGACGGGCGCGCGGCGGCGGCCTTGCGGTTTGTCCGAGAACGGACTATATTGACGCCGACATCCGTATTCGGAGCGACCCGTGCACTCTCCCTCCGCCACAGCCACACCGTTGCCGGACCGCGAGACCGCTGGCCCCGCGCTCCGGGCGTTTTTCCGTATTGCGGAGCTGTGGCGCCTCTCCGTGGACGAGCAGATCCGGCTGCTGGGCAGCCCATCGCGCTCGACGTACTTCAAGTGGAAGAAGGAGGGGGTGAGACAGTTGCCGCGGGACACGCTGGAGCGGATCTCCTACATCCTCGGCATCTACAAGGCACTGCAGATCCTGCTGCCGGACCCGGAGGCGGCGGACGCGTGGGTGCGCAAGCCGAACGCGGCGCCGTTGTTCGGGGGGCGCTCCGCGCTCGAGCGCATGCTTTCCGGCAACGTGGCGGATCTGTACGTGGTCCGGCAGTACCTGGACGCGCAGCTCGGCGGCTGGGCGTAGCAAGCTGGTGGAAGCGTTGCTGTTCGACGGCCCGTTCGAGGTGCCGGTCCGACGGGTGCGCTGGGCCCGCGCGATCCGGGTCATCCCGAGCCGCTACCCCCCGGTGGACCTCTACGCGCGGATCGCGCCGGCGGAGGACTTCGCTGCCCTGGAGGAAGTCGAAGCCCTGACGAACGACCGGCTGCGGGCCGAGGCGGGCGTGCTCGCGCTGGTCCCGCCGGAGGAGCGCGTGTACGGCCCGGGCTCCGCCTACATCATGGCGCCGTTCGCGCACCCGAACCCGGCGGGCAGCCGGTTCGGGGACGGGACGTACGGCGTGCTGTACGTGGCGCGGGACCGCGCGACGGCGGTCGCGGAGACGCGCTACCATCGTGCGAGGTTCCTCTCGTACACCAACGAGCCGCCCATGGAGATCGAGATGCGCGTCCTGGAGCTGAAGCTCCAGGCCGGGTTGCACGACCTCCGCGGCATGCGCGAGGTGCTGCCCGCGGTCTACGATCCCGATGACTACAGTGCCTCGCAGCGGCTGGGCCGGCGGTTGCGGGACGCAGGGTCGTGGGGCGTGGCGTACGACAGCGTGCGGCGCGCGGGCGGCGAGTGCGCCGCGGTGTTCCGGCCGCGCGCGGTCTCGGAGTGCCGGCAGGCGGAGCACCTGGTGTACGTGTGGGACGGGCGCGAGATCGTGGAGGTCTACGAGAAGCGGCTGTACAGGCCGTAGGCGCTCAGGGCGCTTCCGTCCACCGTCCTCACCACGCCGGCCGGCCGATCACGGAGAGGACGCCGCCGGGCAGGCGCCGCGGCACTTCGCCGCGACCAGGAGGTCCAGCACCTCGAGGTACTCCTCGTGGGTGACGCGGCGGCCTCTGCCGGGGCGGGTCTTGTGCGCGACCACGAGGTCCAGCTCGGGGACGACGGTGATGTGCTGGCCATAGGCGCCGAGGCCGGTGTACGCGCCCCGGTACACGCCCTCCGCGGCCTCGCCATCGAACACCCACCAGAGATAGCCGTAACCGAAGCGGCCGCGGCGCCGCTCCGGCGGGTTCATCTCGCTGACGGGCGTGATGGCACGCGTGCTCTCGTGCACCCACTCGCGCGGCACGATCTGGCGGCCGGCCCAGTTGCCCTCGCGGAGCATCAGGTAGCCGATGCGCGCCATGTCGCGGGTGGAGAGGTGCATGTGGTAGGCGAGATGGATGGACCGCGTGGTGTCGCCGCTGAGGCGGTGGATCGAGCGGTCGAAGTCCTGCATGCCGATGGGGCGGGCGAGTTCCTCCTCCAGCGCGTCGTAGATGCTCTTGCCGGTGAACTGCGTGAAGATGGTGCCGAGCGCGTTGAAGTCCCAGTTGTTGTACAGGTAGTATTCGCCCGGCGCCTTCGAGCCGCGGGGCGGTGCGCTGGCCAGGTCGTCTCCGCCGTTGGACGCGGGGTGGTAGATGCCCGAGCGCGCGGTGAGCAGGTGGCGCACCGTGGCCTGCCTTTCCCGGTCCGTGAGGCCGCCGCGGTCGTCGATCCCGAGCTCGGCGAGCGTGGCGTCGAGGTCGACGACGCCGCGGTCCACGTAGATGCCGTAGAGCATGGACAGGACGCTCTTGCGCACGGAGGCGATGTAACTGACGGCGGAGACGTCGCCGTACTCCATGAGGACTCGCCCGCCGACGACGGCCATGAAGCCCGTGGTCGCCATGGTCGAGAGCTTCTGGCGCACCGCCTCGAGCCCGGCGCTGGACCAGCCGACGCTCTCGGGATCCCGGATGCGCTCCCACTCCGCGCCGGGGTATACGGCGCTGGTGGCGGGCGCCGTAGCGACCGCCGGCTCGTGGATGGCGGTCGCGGTGCCGCAGCCGACCACGAGGGCGAGGGCGGCCGGCAGGACGATGGACTGGCGGAGGCGCGTGGGGACGCGGATGAAGAAGGGTCTCCGGGGCGACATCGCGTTCACCGGGTGCGTGTAGCGGGTGGAGGAAAGCAACGTGGTGGATTCGACAACCGTAGGAATAGCGCCGGGCGCGGCGCGGCGCAACGTGGGGGGTGCGCGGTGAGCGCGGCCGGCTCGTTCCAGCCGGGTCCCGCGGCCGCGGAGCTCGGCGGGCGGGACCGCGCGCTGGCGCTCGCCGGCGTGCTGGCCGCGCTGCTGCTGTCCGGGCTGGATCAGACGATCGTCGCGACGGCGGGCCCGGCGATCCAGCGCAGCCTGCGAATCCCCGCAGGACTGTACGCGTGGCTCACGACGGCCTACCTGGTCGCCTCGACGGTGGTGCTGCCGATCTGGGGCAAGCTATCCGACCTGTACGGCCGCAAGCCGGTCCTGGTCGCGGGCGTGGCGATCTTCCTCGCCGGCTCGCTGCTCGCGGGTCTCTCCCCGGGCACGCTGGTCCTGCTCGTCGCGCGGGCCGTGCAGGGTCTGGGCGCGGCGTGCCTCTTCACGAGCGCGCTCGCCGTGATCGGCGATCTCTTCCCGCCGCCCCAGCGCGCCAGGTACATGGGGCTGATCGGCGGCGTGATGGGCGTCTCGAGCGTGATCGGCCCGCTGGCGGGCGGCATCATCACGGACACGCTCGGCTGGAACTGGGTGTTCTTCATCAACCTGCCGATCGGCGGGGTGGCGCTCTGGTTCATCATCACGCGCATGCCGCGGCTCGGGGCGCGGCGGGGCGACGCGCGCGTGGACGTGGCGGGCGCGGCCTGGCTGCTCGCCGCCGTGGTGCCGCTCCTCTTCGCGCTGTCAGGGGGCGCGAGCCGGGCCGCGTCCCTCGCGCTGGGCGCCGCAGGCGTAGTCGGGCTCGTCGTGTTCGTCCGGGCCGAGCGGCGCGCCGAGGATCCCATCCTGGACCTCCGCCTGTTCCGGCGGCGCGAGGTCGTCCTGCCGCTGGCGGCGATGTTCGTGCTGGGCGCCGCGTTCCTGTTCAGCATGATCTTCCTCCCGCTCTACCTCGTGAACGTGGCGGGCGTCTCGGCCACGGGCGCGGGGCTCACCATGCTCCCGCTCACGCTGGGGATCGTGAGCGGGAGCGTCGGCAGCGGCCAGCTCGCGAGCCGGGTCGGGCACGCGCGGCGGATCCTGCTCGGCAGCCTGCTGCTCCAGATGCTGGCCTTCGCGCTCATGGGCTTCCTGCTGCGCCCGGACACCCCCCACGCCGTCGTGACGGCGCTGATGGTGCTGATCGGGCTGGGGATGGGGCCGTCGCTGCCGCTGTTCACGCTGATGGTGCAGGACGCGGCGGGGGAGGAGAACCTCGGCGTCGCGTCGGCCGGCGCGAGGTTCTCGCGCATGCTCGGCCAGGTGATCGGTGTGACGATGTTCGGCGCTCTCTTCGCGGCACTGCTCGGCACGCCGCTCGCGCCGGGGGCGGCGGAGGGCGGCGCGGCGGCCACGGCGAACGGCGCGGCGGCCGCTTCCCCGGAGTACGCCCGGGCGCTGACCGCCGCGGTCGCGGGGCTCTACCGCGCGGGCATCGGCGTGGTGCTGGTCGGCTTCCTGCTGACGCTGCGCATCCCGGAGCAGCGGCTGCGGGGCGGGTGAGCGCGCCAGCGGGTGCGCTCGCACGCCGCTGACGTCGCACGCGCGTCCGCCGCCCCGGCGCTATCCTCGCCCAACGTTCCCGTCGTCCCGCGTGTCAGGAAAGAGAGGGGCGACGTCGTCGTTTCACCGCCAGGCGAGTTCCGGGCGTCCGGCCGGGCTCCCCACCAGCGCTCCTCCCGATCGCGCATCCGAGCCCGCGCCGGGCGCCCGTTCCGCTCCAACCCGCCGCGCGGCTGCCGGCCCGGCGTCCCGGCAATGCGAAAAGGTTGCGCGGTCGCGCCCGCATCGCGAAAGGGTTGCGCAATCGCGCGCCGGGCCCCATTCATACGCCCCCCGCGCGCGACGAGGCGCGTAGCGCGAACGTCATCCGTGATCGGCCATGCGTGGAGCCACGGCAGCGACCCTCGTCTCTCTCATCCTCTGTCTCCCCTCCGCAGGAAGTTCGCAGAGCTTACGTGGCTCCCCCGCGTCGCTCACGCGGCAGAACAGCCAGGCAAAGCGGCACGACTACACCTACCTCGAACGGCCGGAGGACGTGCGGCGGTTCGTCGAGCTGGGATTGCTGGTGCCCGTCGAGCCCAGCTCGGCGTTCGAGCTGGCCCGGGTCTCGTTCCCGTACGCCCGGCCCGAGGTGAAGCTGTTCCTGGAACGCCTGGGCAGGCAGTACGAGGCCGCGTGCGGCGAGAAGCTCGTCGTCACCAGCCTGGTCCGCCCGGTCACGCGCCAGCCGCGCAACGCGGCGGATCGATCGGTGCATCCCACCGGCATGGCGATCGACCTGCGGCGCAGCCACCGGAGATCGTGCCGCCGCTGGCTCGAGCGGGTGCTGCTGCAGCTCGAGGGGCGCCGCGTGCTCGAGGCGACGCGCGAGCGGCGGCCGCCCCACTACCACGTCGCGCTGTTCCCCAAACCCTACCTCCAGTACGTCGTGGCGCTGACGGGCACCGACGCCGCGAGCCTGCTCGCCGCGGCGAACGCCGTGCCGGCCTCCCGCGCGTCTGCCTCCGCGCGGGAAGGAGTGCGCATGGCGGCGGCCGCGGCTGGCCTGAGCGGCGATGTCACGGCAGAGCACGCGGTGGGGCTGGAAGACGCGGCGGAAGGCGAAGCGTCCGAGGGCCAGGAGATGGACGGGAGCGACGCCGTGGTGCTCTACCGCGTGCACCGCGGTGACAGTCTGTGGTCCATCGCCCGCCGCTTCGGCACCACCGTGGCGCGCCTCAAGGAAGAGAACGGGCTGACCTCGTCGAGACTCCTGCCGAAGCAGGTGCTGCGCGTCCCGGTCGAGAACTGACGCGATTCGGGCAGGCGCGCCGTGCTGCGGGTCCACAGCGGCACGCGCGCGGCGCGCTGGCGGGCTCCTAGCGCGCGCGGACCTGCGGCTCGCCGGCCTGCGGCCGGGAGCGGCGGAGCCCCCGCACGGGCCGCGCGCGCGGCGGCACGATCTCCAGCCGGTCCTCCACCGCGTTCACGCCGTTCACGCGCCCGACGATCGCGCGCGCCCGTTCCCGCTCTTCCTCGCTCCGGATCTGCCCGAGGAGGACGACGCGGCCCTCCTCGACCTCCTGTGCATCGATCGCGCGCCGGCCGAGCACCCGATCCGCCCAGATCGCGTCGAGCACGCGGTCCTCGATGCGCGTGCGGCGCCGCCCCTCCCAGGCCTCGCGCACCGGCTTGCGGCCGCGCCCGTGCGGGCGCGACCGCCGGAGAGCACGTGGGGCGGGGCGGGCGGCCGCCCACCCCGCCCGGCCCGGCTCAGGGAGAGGACGTGAGCTCCACGATGATCACTGGAACGGAGCCAGGCTTGCGGCGCTGGTGGGACCTCCAGTCGTAGTCGGCGTCCCACGCGACTCCGTTGAAGAGAATGAAGGCGCCGCTTCCCGCCACCCGCCCGCGCAACCGCTCGCAGGGCACGGGCGGCGGCTGGTGGCCGGGCGGCCGGCCGGCATACCACAGCCGGCACTGCCCCGGCGGCGGGTAATGGCCCGGCGGCACCCGCACCGACCGGGGCGCCGCGCGCGACCCGTTCACCACGATCGCGTCCGGCGCGGGTCGCGCGACCACGACGTGGCGCGAGCAGCCGGCCAGCACCAGGGCGGAAAGGGCGAGGCAGGACGGCAGGAGGAAGCGCATGACGGTTCGCCTCGTGCGTTCATCCGGGGTAACGACAAGACGACCGGCCCCGGCGCCGCGTCACACCCCTTCCCGCCGCATCAGAATGATGGCTTGTAGACCATCGCCCAGACGGCGCTGAGCAGCAGCACGATGTTGAGCATCCCGAGGCGCGCGATGCGGCGGCGCAGGACCGCCTCCCGCACGGCGTTCCCCTCGCCGTTCGCGGCGAGCGCCAGCAGCTCGCGGTCGTAGCGCCGGATGAAGCCCAGCACCACGACGACGGTGGCGACCGCGACCACCAGTCCCCACGTCGCCCACGGCGGCATGCTGCCCCTCAAGTGCCCCAGCGCGAGGCCGGCCACGATGGTCACGATCATCGCGGGCTGGATCAGGGCGCGGCCGATGGGGTGGCGGTGGATCGGAAGCTCGCCTGCCGCGCCCGGGTCGCGCGCGCTGCGCCGCGCGAGCACCGCGAGCACCACGACGCCACCCACCCAGAGGATCGCCGCGGTCACGTGAACGAACTTCAACCACAGATAGGCGTTGAACATGTTTCGCACTCCGTGTCGGAGGTTGAACTGGCCGGGAAAGCCCGGCTCGGGCCGGGAGCCGGACGGCGTCCCGGGGGGACGGCCGCGGCGTGCCGGCGGGGCCGCGCGAGTCGCGCTCCGCCGGGCCGCGCGGCCGCGCGACGGCCATCACGCCGGGGTCGCCGGCCTCACCTCGGGCGCGAGCAGCCGGTACAGCACGGGCGTCACGATCCGGGCGAGCAGCGTCGAGGAGACGAGGCCGCCGATGATCACCCACGCGAGCGGCGCGTACAGCGCCTCGCCCTGGAGCGCCAGGGGCGCCAACCCGCCGATCGCTGTGAGCGCCGTCAGCAGGATCGGTAGGAAGCGGACCTCGCCCGCCCTGCGGATCGCCTCCTCGAGCCCCACGCCCTGCGACCGGAGCAGGTTCGTGAAGTCCACGAGCAGGATCGACGTCTTGATCTCGATGCCCGTGAGCGCGACGAAGCCGATCATGGACGTGAACGAGAGCGTGTGGCCCGTGAGGAACAGTGCGAGGATGCCGCCCGTGATCCCGAGCGGGATCACGGACGCGACGATCAGCATGCCGCGGAACGTCCGGAACTCGAGGACGAGGATCGCGAGGATCGTGAAGAGCGCGACGATGACCGCGCCGCCGATCCCGCCGAAGCTCTCCTGCCGGCTCTCGATCTCGCCGGCCGGCACGATGCGGTAGCCCGCGGGGAGCGGCAGCGTGTCCAGCGCGGCGAGGATCTCGCGCGTGACGCGGTCGGTGTTGTAGCCGCTGCGCACGAAGCTGCTGATGGTGACCGCCCGCTCGCGGTCCACGCGCTGGATCTCGGCGACGCTCGTCTCGAAGCGGACGTCCGCGACCTGGCGGAGCGGCGCGAGCCGGCCGGCCGTCGAGGCGATGTAGATCCGGTCGAGCGCGGACGGATCCGGCCTCGAGGCCCTGGCCAGGCGCACGACGACGGGGCGCTCGTCGCCCGACGCCTCGCGCAGCACGCCGGCCTCGACGCCGGCGAGCCCCAGCCGGAGCGTCCGGTCGATCTCGACGGTCGGGATGCCGAGGAGGCCTGCCTTCGCCCGGTCGATCGCGACCCGCAGGTCGGTCCGCTGGAGCCGGACGGGGTTGTTCACGTACTGCGTTCCGGGGGTCGCCTCGAAGACCTGCTCGACCGCCGCGGCGAGGCTGCGGAGCGTGTCCAGGTCGGGTCCCTGGATGCGGACCGCGATCGGCGCGTCGATCGGCGGCCCGTTCTCGAACTCGCGCAGCTCGATGCGCGCGGCGGGATAGGCCCCCAGCTCGGACCGTATGCTGTCCAGCAGGGCGGGCGTGCGCTTCGCGTCGTAGTGGTCGAGCACCACGAAGAGCTGGCCGACCGTCGGGTCGTCCCGGCGAGGAAAGACGTTGTAATAGACCTGCGGGTTGTCGTGCCCGATCGAGGTGAAGATGGAGCGCACCTGCGGCCGCCGCGCGATCACGCGCTCCGCGAACCGTGCGGCGCGCGCCGTCGCCTCGATGCTTGCGCCCTCCGGCGCCGTGATGTTCACGTAGAACTGCGGCGTTTCGGCCTTCGGGAAGAGGGAGAATCCGACGAGCGGCACGAGCGCCGCGCTCGCGGCGACGAGCGCGGCCGCGAGCACGAGCGTGGCGCGGGGGTGGCGCAGCGCGCGGTCCAGGACGGGCGCGTACGTCGCGTGGATCGCCCGTTCGACGGCTCGCAGCAGACGGCTTCCGCCAGCCGCCGGGTCGCGCCTCAGGACCCGACTCGCCAGCCAGGGGATGATCGTGAGCGAGACGAAGAGCGAGGCGAGGACGATGTAGATGACCGTGACCGGAAACGTGCGGATGTAGACGCCCGGTCCGCCCGGCAGAAGTGCCAGCGGCGTGAAGGCGAGCACGAGCGCCGCCGTCGCGCCGAGCACGGCGACCCCGATCTGCTTCGTCCCTTCCAGCGCCGCCTCCGCGCGCGGGCGGCCTTCGCGCAGCAGCCGCGTGATGTTCTCGACCACGACGATCGAGTCGTCCACGAGCAGGCCCAGCGCGATGACGGCGCCGACGATCGAGAGCGTGTTGATGGTGAAGCCGGTCACCGCGAGCAGCGTGATGCCCAGCGCGAGCGAGAGCGGGATCGAGATCATCACGATGCCCGCCGCCCGCAGCCCCAGCGGCAGCAGCGTCAGCAGCACGAGTCCGAGCGCGAGCAGGAAGTCCTTGCCCAGCCGGCCGAGGCGATGCGAGACGTTCTTCGCCTGGTCGAACCCGCGGGCGAGCGTCACGGTCGGCGGGAGCTCCCGCTCGAACGCGTCGAGCACGGCCCACACGCGGTCGCGCACGTCCTGCACGACCTCGTTCTTGCCCTGCGTGATCGTGATGAAGACCGCGCGCGCGCCGTTGTACCGCGCGCGGTAGGTCGAGTCGCCGTAAGCCCAGCGGACGTCGGCCACATCGCCGACGCGCAGGAGCTGGCGGCCCGCGGCGCGCACGACCGTGCGCGCGACCTGCTCGGGCGTCTCGTAGCTGCCGCTCGTCCGCACGTTGAAGCGGCGGCGCCCCGCCTCCACGGCGCCGGCCGGCAGGTCCGCGCTCTCGCTGCCGATCGCGTCCAGGACGAGGCCGGGGGGCAGATCGAAGCGGGCGAGCCGGCCCAGGTCCAGCGAGACCTCGACACGCCGCTCCGGCGCGCCCCAGCGCTCGGCGCTGCGTACGCCCGGCACCGCGCCGAGGCGGTCGGTCAGTCGCTCGGCCAGCCGGTCCAGCTCGTGGTACGGCAGCACCTCGCTCACCAGAGCGAGCTGCGCGATCGCCACGTCCAGCGTCGTCACCTCGTCCACGCCGAAGTGCGCCAGCTCTGCGGGCAGGTCCGGGCGCAACGCGCTCATCTCGCGGAGCACTTCGTCGTACTTCGCGGCCGGGTCCGCATCCGCCTCGAACTCGACGACGACGGTGGCGACGCCATCCGCGATCCGGCTCTCGATGCGGTCCACGTCCTCCAGCGCGTCCAGCCGCTCCTCGACCTCCCGCACGACGAGCCGCTCGAGGTCGACCGGCGTCGCGCCCGGGTATGCCGCGGTGATCCTGAAGGTCGGGATCTCGAGCGGCGGGTCCTCGCTCTTGGGGATGCGGACCCACGAGTACAGGCCCAGCGCCAGGAGCATGGCGAACACGACGAGCGTGAACTGGGGGTTCCGGATCGAGAACTCGAGGAGCTTCATGGCAGCACCCTCACCGCCGCGCCATCCTCGAGGTACGCCGCACCCTCCGTGATCACCGCGGCCACGCCGTCCAGCCCTGCGCGCACGGCGACGCGCCCGCCCGCGATGAACGCGATCGTCACGCGACGCCGCTCCGCGCGCCGGCCGTCCGCGGAGAGTGCGAAGACCGTCGCCTCCTCGCCGTCGGCCTCCAGCAGCGCCTCGGCCGGGACGAGCAGGGCGCGCGAGCGGTCCGCTGGGTGGATCTCCACGTGCCCCACCAGCCCGGCGGGCAGGCCGCCGGCGCCCGCGACGGCGATCTCCACCGCGTACGTCCCCGTTCCGGGCTCCGCCGCGGCCGCCACCTCGCTGATGCGGCCCTCGAAGGCCCGGGCCGGTAGGGCATCGAACCGGATCACCGCCGCGTCCCCGCGCCGCACCCGCACCACATCCCGGTCGGCCAGACCCACGCGCACCACCGCCCCCCGCGCGTGGCTGCCCAGCACCAGCACGGGCACGCCCGGCGCGAGCAGCTCGCCCGGCTCCGCCGCGCGCCGCAGGATCACGCCGGCCGCGGGCGCCGCGATCACCGCGTGGCGGCGGTTGAAGAGCGCGGCCGCCAGGTCCGCGCGCGCGATCTGCGCCGCGGTCTCCGCGTCCTGGAGCTGCGCCAGCGGAAGCACGCCCCCGGCGTGGAGCCGCCGCGCCCGCTCCAGGTCCCGCTCCGCCTTCTCTGCCGCGCTCCGCGCCCGGCTCACGGCGGCCTCGATCTCCACCGGGTCCAGCGCCGCGAGCGTATCGCCCGCCCGCACCGCCTCCCCTGCGTCCACCGTGATCCGTTCGACGACGCCGCCGACCTTGAAGCTCAGCGCGATCTCCTCCTTCGGCCCGAGCGCTCCCGCGGCGATGATCGGCGGCGAGACGAGTTCTTCCTGCACCCGCGCAACGCGCACCGGCGCGGGGTCCGGCGCCTCGGCGCGCGCCGGTTCCCGGTCCGTGGCTGCGGCGGTGCCGCCGCATGCCGCGGCCGTGATCGCGAACGAGAGCCGGAGCGCCGCGCGGCGTGAGGTGATTGCACGGCGTTTCCGCGGGGGCTCGTGAGAGTCGCGCGGCCGTGTCGCTGCGTCGGGGGGCTCATCCAGAACGGTGTTAGTATTCATAACATCGTTAGGTGAATGGCCAAAAAATTACGACGTGGGCCCGCGCGCCAGGCCTCGAGACATGACCTCCCGGATCCGCGCCGCCGTCCGCCGCGCGTCCCGCCACTCGATCCACTCCTCCTGCTGCTTCGTCACCTGGAGCGACACGATCCCGTGCATCCCAGCCCACAGCATCTGGGCGACCTCGTCCGCATCGCCATACTCCGGCCGGAACCGCCCCGCCGCGATCGCCTCCGCGCACGCCTGCCGCAGGAACGCGTACGCCCGCTCCCCGGGGTCGCCTCGACCCGCCGCGCCGTCCAGCTCGTCCAGCGGCGGCCGCCGCGTCATGAACAGGAGCTGGTAGTGCATCGGATGCGTCAGCGCGAAGTCCACGTACGCCGCCCCGATCCGGTCCAGCCGCTCCACCGGATCCTCGACCCGCGCCGCCGCTCGGAACCCGTCGGCGAGGGCACGGAAGTCGGCGTCGCACAACTCGTACAGCAGTGCATCCTTGCTGCGGAAATGGTGGTAGATCGCCGTCGGCGTGTACTCGATCCGGCGCGCGATCGCCCGCATCGTCGTGGCCTCGTAGCCGTGCCGCACGAACATCTCGCGAGCCGCGTCCAGGATCTTTTGCCGCGTCTCGGCGCGCTGCCGCTCTCGTCGCTCCTTGCTCCCCATGCCTCCTCCGTTGGCCTAACAACGTTAAGATAGTTGACAGTGTTTCAGGATGCAAGGGGTCGGCGCCGCGCCGCCGCTCGGGCATCAGCATTGGAGCCCGGCCGCATTGGAGCCCGGCCGCGCCAGCACCGTTTTTCCTCGGCGACCCGGCGCTAGGTCCGTTCGGCCTCGCGCGAGCGCTGGGCCACGACGAGGCCCGCCCGCCCCAGCCGGCGCGTTCCCCCTCGCCTCCCGCCCCCGCCCTGGCCCCGGCCCCGGGAAGGGCGGGGCCGGGGGCCAGGGTGATGTCGATGCGCGCCCGCCCCGCTCGTAGTATCCTGAGGCCGCGGGCGGGCCGCGGCCGGAACCCCAACGCCGGGGAGGCCACCATGCGCTACGTGTTCCTGATCTACGAGAACGAGGCCACCATGCCAACGGACGAGGCCGAGCTCCAGCAGTGGTTCGACTACACGGACCGGCTGAAGGCCTCGGGGTGCTACGTCGGCGGCGAAGCGTTGCAGCCGACCTCGACCGCGACGACGGTGCGGAAGGTGGGCGGCAAGGTGCTCACCACGGACGGCCCGTTCGCCGAGACCAAGGAGCAGCTCGGCGGGTTCTACATCGTCGACTGCAGGGACCTGGATGAGGCGTTGAAGTGGGCCGCGGAAATCCCCAGCGTGGGGCGCGGCCCCGTCGAGGTGCGGCCCATCATGGAATTCCCGGAGGGATAACCGGACGTGCACGCAGAGGGGGCCGAGCGGGGCCCGGCGGGCACCCCCCCGGATCGCCTGGATCCGGGGGGCGTGCCGGCTGCGTCGGGCGTGGAGGCCGGGCGGGGTGGGCCGCCCACGCCGGACGCAGCCGGCGCGATGGCGGAGCCGGATGCACGCGCGCGCGAGGTGCTGGAGTCGGTCTTCCGGCGCGAGCGCCCGATGATGCTCGCCGGCCTCATCCGCCTGACAGGCGACTTCGAGCTGGCGGAGGACGCGCTCCAAGAGGCGTTCACTGAGGCGCTCGCGCGCTGGCCCGTCGAGGGCGTGCCGCCGCGGCCCGGCGGCTGGATCACGACGACGGCGCGGCGGCGCGCGATCGACGTCGTGCGCCGCGCGCGGACGTTTCGCCGCAAGCGGGAGGCGCTCGCGCGGTTGACGGCGGCGGAGGCCTCATCGTTCGCCGAGCCGGTCGTGCTGGAGGGCGAGGACGGCACGCCGAGGGATGACCGGCTGCGGCTGCTCTTCACCTGCTGTCACCCCGCGCTCTCGCTCGAGTCGCAGGTCGCGCTCACGCTGCGGATGGTCGCGGGGTTGACGACACGCGAGATCGCGCGCGCGTTCCTCTCCGCCGAGCCCGCGATGGCGCAGCGGCTCGTGCGCGCGAAGCGCAAGATCCGCGAGGCGGGAATCCCGTTCCGCGTCCCGCCGGCAGCCGAGCTGCCGGCGCGGCTGGACGCGGTGCTCGCCGTGATCTATCTCATCTTCAACGAGGGATACACCTCCACGGGCCACACCGCGCTGGTCCGGGATGAGCTGTGCGAAGAGGCCGTCCGGCTTGGCCGGCTGCTGAACGAGCTGTTGCCGGGCGAGCCCGAGGCCGAGGGGCTGCTCGCGCTCATGCTCCTGCACACGTCGCGGCGCGCGGCGCGAACGGGGCCCGGCGGCGAGCTGATCACGCTGGAGCGGCAGGACCGCAGTCTCTGGGATGCCGCGCTCATCCAGGAAGGCAGCGGACTCGTCGAGACGGCGCTGCGCCGCGGCCGCGCCGGCCCTTACCAGATCCAGGCGGCGATCGCCGCGCTGCACGGCGAGGCGGCGACGGCGGAACAGACGGACTGGCCGCAGATCGCGGCGCTCTACTCGCTGCTCCTGCGGTTCCAGCCCACGCCGGTCGTCGAGCTGAACCGGGCCGTCGCGATCGGGATGGCGGCCGGGCCGGCGGCCGGCCTCGTGCTCATCGACGGGCTCGAGGCGCGCGGCGAGCTGCAAGGCTATCACCTGCTGTCCGCGGCGCGCGCCGAGCTGCTCGTGCGGGCCGGGCAGCCGGCCGAGGCGGCGCGGAGCTACCGGCGCGCGATCGCGGAGTGCGCGAACCCGGCGGAGCGCGCGTACCTGGAGCACCGGCTGGCGGCCGTCGAGGGCGTGGCCCCGGCCCACGCCGAGGGCGCGGAGGGATCAGCGGTAGAGCGCTGACGGCGCGGGATCGGACGCCCGGAATGCGACGCGCCGTGTCGAGCTGCGGGGAGCGCCGACCCGCCGGCGCGCCCCGACTCGATGGTGCCTCAATCGTGTTCGGCAGCGAGGGCCGCGAGGGTCGCGCTCAGGCGACCGATGGAGCTGGCGCCCACGAAGACCCTGCCGTTGACCAAGAGCGTGGGCGTCCTCCCGAGCCCCGCGCGTCGAGCCGCTTCGGTGTCCCGTTCGACCCGGTGACGGAACGGCTCCTCCCTCATGCAGACACGGAATGCCTCGAGGTCCGGTACCCCGGCCAGTCGAGCGAATACATCCCACGGCAAGGTGCCGATCTGGTGCTGACGCTCGTACAAGGTGCGGTGCATCGTCTCGAAGGTGCCCTGGGCGGCCGCGCACTCCGCGGCCAGCGCTGCGCGGAAGCCCTGCGGATGCACGGATTCCAATACGAAATGCCGGTAGACGACCGCGAGCTCGGAGGGATAACGTTGGCGTAGGGTCCTGATCTCGGGCTCGATCGCCGCACAGAAAGGGCACTGATAGTTGCCGAATTCGATCATCACGACAGGAGCTGAGATCGGGCCGCGGCGAAGCCCTTCGGCGGCGAGATCGCGCCAATGGGTGATGAACGCCGGTTCCGGCCGCGTCTGCCGGGTGGCAGGGTTTGTGGCCTTTCTGAGGGCCAGGGCGGTGACGGCAATGGCGCAAACGAGCAGAATGCCGGATCGGACGTTTGCGGAGAGGCAGTGGCTCATGACACGGTGCGCGTCGCTGCAGAGGCCCGGGCCGTCGGCGGCCGCTCCTCTAGCTGGTAGACGACGATGGTCGGGACGCCGAGCGCGTCGTGCGCGACCCCGTAGGCGAGGCCGCTCCGGACCAGCCGGAGCTCGATGTGGTCCGGAAGCTCGACCGAGCCGAGCCATGCGCCGCGCAAGTCGTAGACGCGCCACTCGACGGGCCGGCCCGGCCGCGCGGCCAGGCCGATCCAGATGCGGCTCCGGTCGTCGACGACCAAGGTGCGGTAGAGCGGCCAGCGCTTGGGCGGGGACCGGAGGAAGACCGCGCGGAAGTTCTCGGCGAGGGTGGCGGCCGCGGAATCGAGCTCCTGCGGCGTGACGGGGAGCGAGTCCGCGGGGAGCACGATCTCGCCCGCGGTCGTGCCGCGCCGGTCGAGGATCCGGATCGATGGCGAGCCCGTGTACCCGAGGAAGATCCGGTCCTCGGGTCCGAGCCGCACGATGGCCTTGCGGCCGAACGGCGGGTCCGACTTGACCGAGACGAAGCCCGGCCGCCGGAACACGAGCACGTCTTCGCCGGGCAGCAGGGCGAGGGAGTCGGCGAGGAGCGTGCCGCTCAGGGTGAGGAGCCGGAGCAGCACCTCGACGCGGGTATCGGCGTGCGGGTCGTCGCGCGGCGTGAAGGAGCGGCGGTAGAGCGCGAGCAGGGCGTGCTGGCGGGCGAGCCGGTAGGCCACGTCGGGGGCGGGCACGGACGAGGCGGCGGTCAGGTTCACTGTATAGGCGACCTCGGCCGCGTCGGGCGCGAACACCGTGATGCGCCCGAGGGCCGGGTCGTAGGCGAAGAGGCTGTCGCCAGGAAGCACCTGGACTGCAGCCACCGCCTGGAACTCGCCCGGCCCCTCGCCGCGTCGTCCCAGCCGCCGGAGGACCGCGCCGTCCTCCGCGAGAACGGTGATGTGGGCCTGGAGGAACCCCTCCCCGATGTAAACGCGCCCGCGCGAATCGACGTCGAGCGTCGCGACCGCCGTGAGGCTCGCCTCCGGCGCGCTTCGCGCGAGCTCCCGCGCCGCGTAGAGCGGGCGTGGCGCAGCGTCCCGCCCGGCGCCGGCCTCCGCACGGTCTCCGGCCCCGCAGGCGGAGGACAAGAGGACAACGGCCAGAAGGGCGGCGCGCAGCCGGCCAAGCCGGGTTCGCGGCCCCGCCGAGAGCCAGCCGGGCAAGGTGGACATCTGCATAGTGCGCGGACTGGTGCATCTGTCAATCCCAACGCCCCAGTCCGCTGGCCACCGCCTCGTGTGGTCAGTCGACACCGGGCTGCGCCGGGCTACAGACATCAGAGGCCCAGCAGCTGCCGTCTTTATTGTATCCGCAGCAGAGCCCCTCGCAGTTTCCGCACTTGGCCATCGCCTCATCGGCCGACAACGGCCTGGGCGATACGATATAGCCGGTTCCAATGGCGATCGCCACGAGGGACACGATGTTAAGAAGCCTCCGCCACATAGGGTCCTCCTTTGGCTGAGAAACCATGGCTCCGGTTACGCTTTTGGCAGCGCGGCCCAATAGTCGCATAGATCGCGCGGTCTAATCAACTGCAAAACGACTCAAGATGCCGCAGAACGGGACGTAGGCGGGGAGAGGATCGGGTAAAGGACCTCGCGGGCGAACCGGCGCTCGAGCGTCCTGGCCGGCACGGCGCGGAGCCGCCGCGGCGTGACTCCGAGGAGCGCGCGGGCGCGGCGGGCGACCGTGTCCTCGTGGATGCCGAGCTGGACGGCCACCGCGACCGACTTGTGCCCGGCGGCGAGAAGCCCGTGGGCGTGGAAGAGGAGGATCCAGTCGAGCACGTCTTCGAGGCGGAGCGGGCAGGCGGCGCCCACGGCTCCTCGCCAGGCGCGGTCGAGGGTGCGGCGGTCGGTGCCCGCGCGCCGTGCGAGGTCGGCGACCCGGGTGACGGGGCGCTCGGCGCGGAGGGCGAGCGCGAGGGCGCGCGCGAGGCGGGGTCCGAGCCGGGGAGCGGCGTGCTCGATCCGGGCCGCGGCGCGCGCGAGGAAGCAGGCGCGGCGGGCGGCGTGGAGGGCGCGCGGCAGCTCCTCCAGGTCGTCGAGCCAGACCACCGCGTCGGCGGGTACGGACCGGAGGCGCTTCACGTTCTCCGGCTCCGCCGCCGTCACCAGCACGATGGGGCAGCGGGGCAGGCGGTGCCGGAGGCGGCGGATCTGCTCTCCCGCGGCGTCCTCCAGCCGCGGCAGGGCGACGACGAGGGAGCCGGTGTCGGGGGCTGCGCGCCACAGGTCCGACCAGTACCCAGTCCAGGTCGGGGCGGGCGCGCCGGCCGGCGCGAGCGCCGCGCGGAGGCTGGCCGCAAGGGAGGGGTCGGGGCAGAAGATCCGGGTGCGGTGCGCGGTCGGGCTCGTGCCGTCCTGCCCGGACGTGGGGCGAGGGGCGCGCATGGCGGCCTCCGGATGCCAGGTGGCGCGGATAGGCTGCGTTCCACCAACGATAGAACGCGCATGGCCGCCCATACTCGGACGCCCGGCGGGCGGGCGCCGACGGAGCCTCGAGGCGCCTGGCCCCGCCGGCCCTGCCGGCGGGCGGAGCAGCCCGCCGGGTTCGGGCAGGCGGTCAGGGCCTGCCGCAGGACCTCGGCCTCGGTGACACACCTCGTGTACGAGGGTTCGTGCCAGCACTGTCCGCTCGTCGTCCTGGACGTGCCATGAATCGAACCAGCGCGACCGGGCTGGCAGGCCGCCGCGCCGACGGCATGCGCGAGGCGCCTGCGCGCCCGCCTGCGCCGCCCGGGCCGCCCGGGCCGCGCCCGGAAACATTTGCGACCGGAGCGGGGTCCTTCTTGCCGGGGGGCGCCCCGCCCGGGCGCGCCCCCGGCGGCCCGGTCGGCGAGGTGAATGCGCATGAGCTACCGCGTGCTCTACATCTACATGCCACTGCTCGCTCTGGCGCTCGCGCTGGTGTGGCTCATGGGGCAGCGGGTGCTGGACCCGGGCCGCCGGCCGGTGCGGGTCG
>DASVDH010000128.1:0-13484 GCA_036381195.1 Longimicrobiales bacterium
GCCCTCATTCCTTCACGCTCCCCAGCATGATGCCCTGGATGTAGTAGCGCTGGAGGAACAGGAACACGAGCATGACGGGCAGGGTCGTCAGCACCGAGCCCGCCATCATCAGCTCGATATCCTGCACGTGCTCGCCCGAGAGGTTGGCCAGCGCCACGGGCAGCGTCCAGCGCGCCTCGTCGCTCAGCACGATCAGCGGCCACATGAAGTCGTTCCACGTGGCGAGGAACGTCCAGATCGCGAGCGTGGCGAGGATCGGGACGATGGTCGGCAGCACGATGGAGACGAAGATCCGCAGCTCGCCCGCGCCGTCGATCCGCGCCGCGTCGAGCAGCTCGTCCGGGATCGAGACCGCGTACTGCCTGATCAGGAAGATGCCGAAGATGCTGGCCATGCCCGGGATGATCACGCCCCAGTACGTGTTGATCAGGCCGAGCTGCTTGAGCAGCAGGAAGAGCGGCAGCATCGCGACCTGCACGGGCACCACCAGCCCCGCGGCGAGCAGCCGGAACAGCCGGTCACGCCCGCGGAAGCGCAGCTTGGCGAATGCGTAGCCGGCCATCGAGTTCACCAGCAACGAGATGGCCGTGACCGCGAGCGCGATGACGGCGCTGTTCAGGAAGTACCGCCCGAGCCGGAGCCGCGTGAACAGCGCATCGTAGTGCTCGAGCGTCGGCTCGCGCGGCAGCAGCCGCGGCGGGAACGCGCTCGCCTCGCCCGGCGCCATGAAGGACGCCGAGATCATCCACAGCATCGGCAGCATCGCGCCGATGGAGCCCAGCACGAGCAGCGCATGGAGGCCGGCGCGAGCGGCGCGCGGACTCACGGCCGCTCCTCCGGCCGGAAGCGGAACTGGATCGCCGTCGCCAGCAGGATGATCAGGAACAGGACGACGGCGATCGCCGCGGCCGTGCCCATCCGCCACCAGCGGAACCCCTCCTCGTACATGAGGAGCACCAGACTCGTCGTGGCGCGCAGCGGCCCGCCGCCCGTCATCACGTACGGCTCCACGAAGAGCTGGAGGTAGCCGATCATCGTGATGACGCAGACGAAGAACGTCGTCGGCCCGAGCTGCGGCAGCGTCACGTGACGGAAGCGCTGCCAGGCGTTGGCGCCGTCGATGCGCGCCGCCTCGTAGAGCGACTCCGGGATCGCCTGCAGGCCCGCGACGAAGATCAGCATGTTGTAGCCGAAGTTCTTCCACGTGGCCATGAGGATGATCGCCGGCATCGCCCAGCGCGGGTCGCCCAGCCAGTCCACCGGGCCGAGGCCGAGCAGGCCGAGCCCGTAGTTCAGCAACCCGTAGCGCGTGTGGTAGAGGTAGCGCCACACGATCGCGACCGCGACCAGCGTGGTCACGAACGGCAGGAAGTAGACGGTGCGGAACAGGGTGCGGAAGCGCGCGAGCCGGTGGTTCACCAGCAGCGCCGCGCCCAGCGATGCGGCGATCGTGAGCGGCCCGCCGGCCAGCGCGAAGTAGAACGTGTTCTTCAGCGCCGTCCAGAACAGCGGAGTCTCGAGGAGCTGCGCGTAGTTGCGCAGCCCGACGAAGCGCGTGTTGCGCGCGTCCGCGATCGCGTAGATGTCGAAGTCGGTGAAGCTCAGCAGGAACGCCGCCAGCACCGGCAGCAGGAAGAAGACGCCGATCAGGAAGAGCGCGGGCCCGATGAAGACCGCCGCGGCGGCGCCGGCTTCGCCCGGGCGCGCGCCGGCAACACGGCCGATCCAGCCGCGCCACGGCCGGCCGCGCGGCCGAGCACCCGCCGGAGCCGCGGCGGCCTCCGCGCCCGCCGCGGACGGCGGCGCCGACACCGCGTCCAGCGTGCGGCTCATGCCGGCGCCTCGGTCCGCCGCGGCGCGGTGGGGCCGCGCCGCCCGGCCACGCCCGGAGCCGGCTCCCAGCCGCTCACCGCCCCTCCCGCCGCGCGAGCAGCCAGCGCCGCTTCTCCAGGATGCGGTCCACCTCGGCGTCCAGCGCGCGCAGCGCCTCGTCCACCGAGGCCGCGCCGCGCGCCGCACGCTCGCCCTGCTCGAACACCTTCGTCACGATCAGCTCCGCCTCCGGGACCTTGGGCAGCGGCATCACGCGTTCGAGCTGCTCGCGGAACGCGCGCGCGTACGGGTTGCTCGCGAGCGCCGGGTCGGCCCACGCCTCGCGGCGCGGCGGCAGGTCGCCGGTCAGCTCGTAGAAGCGGACCTGCTGCGCCGGCTCGGACAGGAACTCGATCAGCTTCCACGCCGCGTCCTTGCGCGGCGAGCTCCGGAACACGACCAGACTCGACCCGCCCGCCAGCGAGAGGCCCGGCCCGTCCGGCCCGGGCAGCGGCGCCGTCATCCACCGGTCCTGGAGCTCGGCCGGCAGCCGCCTGCGGAACTCGCCGATCTCCCACGGGCCGGTGATCATCATCGCGACGTTGCCCTCCGCGAACTCCTGGTAGCGGTTCGCGATCTCGGACGCGCTGACCGCCGGCGCGAGGCCCTCCCGGAACAGGCGCACGTAGAACTCGAAGCCCGCGCGAAAGCGCGGGTCGCGGAAATTGCCGTAGCGGCCGCCGTCGCGCAGCAGCGGCGCGCCACCCTGCATGCCCAGGATCACCGGCTGCGGCCACTCGTTGGTCGGCAGCAGGATCGGATGGCGGTCCGGGCCCATGACCGCCTTCATGCGCCGCAGCGCCTCGCGCCAGCCCTCCCACGTGGACGGAACGGAATCGTAGCCGGCCGCAGCGAGGATGTCCGTGCGGTAGAACAGCACGCGCGTGTCCACGTACCACGGGATGCCGTAGAGCCGGCCGTCCACCACATTGGTGTCCCAGATGCCGGGGAAGACGGCCTCTTCGCGGATCACCGACGATCGCGCGACCCACGGCCCCAGCTCCTCGAGCGCGCCGAGCGCCACGAACTCCGGCACCCATGTGTTGCCGAGCTGCGCCACGTCCGGCGTCGCTTCGCCGACGAACGCGGTGAGCAGCTTCTCGTGCGCCGCCGTCCACGGGATCTGCTGCACCCGCACGCGGATGCCCGGATGCCGCCGCTCGAACTCCGGCACCAGCTCCCGCACGACCTCGCCCTCCCGGCCGATGCCCCAGAAGCGCAGCTCGACCGGGCCCTCCGGCGCTGCGCCGCAGCCGGCGAGGAGCGCGACGGCCGCGACGGCCCCGAGAACGTGGAGCACCGGCGTGCGGCCGGCGCCTCGGACGCGGCCCGTCATCGGCTGCACGACGCCCCGCACGATGCGCGGATCACGAGCCGCGCCGGCAGCACCTCCTGCCGGCGGACGTGCTGGTTCTTCTTCGCGATCGCTTCCACCAGGCGCCCCACCGCCCGGCTGGCCAGCTCCGCGATCGCGACCTGCACCGATGAGCGCGGCGGACTCACGTCGGCCGCGATCGGGATGTCGTCGAACCCGGCCACTGACACGTCGTCCGGCACCACCCACTCGTCCCGAACCTCGGCGCCGCCTGCCTGCAGCGCGGCGCAGTCGCCGCGCGCCCGCGCTGGGCCGTCGATGCCGCGGATGACTTCGGAGAAGAACTCGCCGTGGAGGTCGGGGAGTCGAACGCCGAGCGTGCCCGTCCGGCGCATGATCGGCGACCGGGCCGTGCTGTCCGGCACGGATCGCAGGCGGTCCGCCAGTTCGAGGATTTGCTGCCGCGTCGGCTCGCGCACCGGACCGCTGGCGTTGAAGACCCGCAAGACGGTGGCGAGGGAGACGCCGGCCTCACGGGCGACGTCGCGGATGGTCACCTTCATGGCCGGGGGTAGGGCCGGCCGCGTTCTCACGCCGGCGGGGATGTAAACGTTTTCTGGAACCGTTTACAACCACCGCGACACGTTGTCAAGACCTGTTCCCGGCAACCGCTCGCGGCACGAACGCCCGCCTCCACCCGCGGCGCCCTCCTTGCAAGGCCCCCGCCGCGTGCCGCCGGGCCCGGCCGCCGGATGGCCTGAACCGGGCCCGGGACGTGGGTCGTGGCGGTACCGGAGCGTTCGGTACAGCCGAACAGGGGAATCCGCCCCGGCCGAGGGGACGCAGCACCGCGACGCCAGTGGCCGGGGAGCATGCCGCCAGGAGGCGCTCGTGTCCAGCCCGAACGGGGCCGCCTCGAGCGAGGCGCGGCTGCGCCTGCTCGAGTCCGTCGTGGCCAGCGCCAACGATGTGGTGTTGATCACCGGTGCGGAGCCGCTGGACGAGCCCGGCCCCGTGATCGAATGGGTGAATCCGGCCTTTACCCGAATGACCGGCTACACGGCGGAGGAGGTCATCGGCAAGAACCCGCGCCTCCTGCAAGGCCCGGAGACGGACCCGGAAGCGAAGCGCAGGATCCGTGCGGCGCTCGAGCGCCGGGAGCCGATCCGGGAGGAGATCCTCAATTACCGCAAGGACGGGAGCCCGTTCTGGGTGGAGGTCAGCATCGTTCCGATCTTCGACGACGAAGGCCGGCTCACGCATTGGGCGAGCGTTCAGCGAGAGACGACGGCGCGGAAGGAGGCGGAACAGTTGCGGATCCGGCTCGCCCAGGAGGAGGCCGCCCGGTCGGAGGCCGAAGCGGCGCGGAGCCGCGCCGAGGAGCTGCTGGCCGAACGCGAGCGGACGCAGGAGGCGCTCCGGCAGAGCAACGAGACGCTCCAGGCGGTGATCCGGGCCTCGCCGCTGGCGCTCGAGGCCCTCGACTCGGAGGGCAGGATCGAACTGTGGAACCCGGCGGCCGAGCGTATCTTCGGCTGGACGGAAGAGGAAGTCCTCGGTTGCCCGGTGCCCTACGTTCCGGAAGAGAAGCAGGCCGAGCACCATCGCATTCGTCGCGCCGCCTTCCAGGGCGAGACGATCACCGCGCTGGAGACCTACCGCCTGCGCAAGGACGGCTCGCGCGTCGACGTGAGTCTTTCCACCGCGGCGCTGTACGATGCCGCGGGTCGCGTGAGGGGCACGGTCGTCGTGCTCGAGGACATCACGGAACGCAAGCAGGCGGAGGAGGCTGTCCAGGAGACGAACGAGGTCCTCCAGGCCCTGATCCTCGCCGCTCCCATCGCCGTCACCGCGCTCGACCTCGAGGGCCGGGTCGAGATCTGGAATCCGGCGGCCGAGCGGATCTTCGGCTGGACGGAGGAGGAGGTGCGGGGCCGGGTGACGCCCGTCGTGCCCGAAGAGAGGAGGGACGAGCTTCGCCGCGAGCTGGAGGCGGCGTCCCGCGGCGAGAGCATCGTCGGGCACGAGAGCGAGCGGCAGAGGAAGGACGGGTCGCGGTTGGCGGTGAGCATTTCTGCGGCGCCGATCCGGGGCGCCTCCGGCGAGATTCGGGGCATGATGTCCCTGCTCCAGGACATCACGGAGAGAAAGCGGGCGGAGGAGGAGCAGCGGCGCTTGACCGCGATCCTGGAGGCCACTCCGGACTTCGTCGCCACCTCCGATCCCGGGGGGCGCCTCATCTACCTCAATCGCACGGGGAGGCGCACGCTGGGAATCGACAGCGAAGATGCCGCTGCCCTGCCCGACATCACGACGATCTACCCGCAGCGGGCTGTGGGCACGATTCTGCGGGAGGCAATTCCGACCGCGATACGCAAGGGGAGCTGGAGGGGCGAGAGCGCGCTGCTCAGCCGTGATGGCAGGGTGATTCCGGTCTCCCAGGTGCTCCTCGCCCACCGCGGGCCGAACGGCGAGGTCGAGTTCCTGTCGACGATCGCCAGGGACATCACCGAGCTCAGGAAGCGGGAGGAAGAGCTGCGCTTCCTCGCCGAGGCCAGCGAGATGCTGGCGGCGTCGCTGGAGCCAGGGGCCGCGTACCAGGGCCTGGCGCGCCTGGTGGTGTCCCGCCTCGCGGACTTCTGCATCATCGACGTGGTCGAGGACTCGGAGCTGCGCAGCGCTGCCGTCGTGCACCGGGACCCTGAGAAGGAGGAACTCGTCGCCAGGCTCCGCCGCCTCCTCCCCGCGCCCAGCCAGTTGGTGGGTCCGCGGGCGGTCATTCGCACCGGCGAGCCGGAGCTCGTCCCGGACGTCACGGATGCCTGGATCCGGGCAGTCGTTCGCGACGAGGCGTACTTCAGGACGGCCCGCGAGCTGAATGCCACGTCCGTCATGATCGTCCCGCTCGTGGCGCGTGGGCGCACGTTCGGAGCGATCTCCTTCGCCTCGACCCGGCCGGACCGGCGCTACGGCCCCGACGACCTCGCGCTCGCCGTAGAGCTGGCGCGTCGCGCCGCGCTGGCGGTGGACAACGCCCGCCTCTACCACGAGTCGCAGCAAGCGACCCGGATCCGGGACGAGGTGCTCCGCATCGTCGCCCACGACCTCCGGAACCCGCTCAACGCGATTGCCCTCAGCGCCGGCATGCTCCTGGACATCACGCCGGAAGCCAGGGAGGACGAGCGCAAGCAGCTCGACATCATCAGACGCTCCGTCGAGCAGGCAAACCGGCTGATCCGGGATTTGCTGGATGTGGCCATGGCGGAAGCGGAAACGCTGGTGGTCGAGCCTGCGCCGGTCGAGCCGGTCCCACTCATCGAGGAGGTGACCGAGCTCCACCGCGCGCAGGCCAGCGAGAAGGGGCTCCGGCTCGAGGCCCGGGTCCCGGAAACGCTCCCGCCGGTCACCGCCGACCGCGACCGCATCCTCCAGCTCTTCGGCAACCTGGTCGGCAATGCGATCAAGTTCACGGAGGAAGGGGGAATCACCATCGGCGCGGCGCGGGAAGGGAACGAGGTTCGGTTCTGGGTCAGCGACACGGGGCCGGGGATCGCCGAGGATCAGCTTCCCTACGTGTTCGACCCGTTCTGGCAGGCGCGCCGCGGCGACCGCGCGGGCGCAGGCCTCGGCCTCGCCATCTCGGAGCGGATCGTCGAGGCGCACGGCGGCAGGATCGCGGTGGAGAGCGAGGTGGGGGTGGGCACGACGTTCTCCTTCACCCTGCCGGTGGCTGAGACGAGGGAGCGGGAGCCCGAGGCCGCCCCTCATCCGCGAGCCGAACCGCCTTCGCGTTGAAGTGGTCGGGCTCTGGAGCTGCGCCGTGTCCGCGCCGGATGACGGCGGGTTCGGACATCACGATCCGCCGCTGGGCGAAGGCCCCTGCCGCGGCGGCACGGGCGTCCCCGTCGTCGCCGGGGGTGGCGGCCGGGGCACCGCGATTGCGAGCTTAGCGGCGTTCTATCTGGACAATCCTCCCTCACGAGGACGAACGATGGCCGAACTGCGCAGGTCTTCCGTGGCCGCCGGTCTCGCGCTCCTCCTGCTCGGCGCCATGCCCGCCGGGGCGCAGGAGAGGGGTGCGGCGGAGGCGGCATGGCCGGTCTCCACACCCGAAGCGCAGGGTCTCGATGCCGGGCCGCTGCGCGCGCTGGCGGCGCGCATCCGCGCGGGCGAGTTCGGCAACGTGGACAGGATGGTGGTCGTGCGGAACGGCGCTCTGGTCTGGAACGACCGATTCGAGCGCGACTACCGCGCCATCAGCCGGGGCAAGACGAGCGCGATCGGCTGCGGGTTCGAGGCCTGCGCGGCTCCTGCCGACTCGAACGAGTACAACTACCTGCATCCGGCCTGGCATCCCTGGTACCAGGGGCGGCAGGTGCACACGCTCCAGTCGGTGACCAAGTCCGTCGCGAGCGTGTTGATCGGGATCGCGATCGCGCGGGGCGAGATCCGGGGCGTGGAGGCGCCACTGCTGTCGTTCTTCGACGGCTACGACCTGTCCGGCATAGACCCGCGGCTGCGCAGCGCGACCCTGGAGGACCTGCTCACGATGCGGTCGGGCATCGAGTGGCACGAGACGGACCGTCCGCTGGACGAGACCAACACGACGCTCCAGCTCGAGCGCAGCGCGGACTGGATCCGCTTCACGCTGGCGCAGCCGGTGGACGCGGAACCCGGGACGAAATGGGTCTACAACAGCGGCGGCAGCGCGCTCATGGCGGAGGTCATCCGCCGGGCGACCGGCGTGCACGCGGACGAGTACGCGCGGCGCCACCTGTTCGGCCCGCTCGGGATCCGGGATTTCCATTGGAAGAAGACGCCGACGGGGCACCCGGACACGGAGGGCGGGCTTTATCTCGAGGCCGCGGACCTCGCCCGCATCGGCTGGCTGTACCTGAACGGCGGCGTGTGGAACGGGCAGCGCATCGTGCCGGAGGAGTGGGTACGCGCGTCCGTGGCGAAGCACGTCGAGAACGTCAACCCCGCGGGGTTCGGCTACGGCTACCAGTGGTGGCGCATGGACCGGCAGGGGACGGAGGTCTGGGGCGGACTCGGCTTCAGCGGCCAGTTCCTGGTCGTGCTGCCGCAGCAGCGCATCGTGGGGGTCGTCAACAGCTGGAACGTCTTCGGGGAGCGGGTGCAGCCCCTGTTGGGTCCGTTCATCGACGCGTTGATCGCGGCGGCCGCACCCTCGCCCACACCCTGACCCTCCTCGCCGTCACCGGCCGCGGCCTCGCCCGCCTCGTGGAGCGCGACGGCGCGTTCGAGTCCCGATTCGTTCTCGAGGATGAGCGGCTCCACTGCGTCGCCGCCCACCCGCGGCGCACGCTTGTCAAGGGCCCGCGGCCGCCTCGCGGCCGCCCGCTCAGCGCGACGTGGGCGTCGCCGCCAGGAAGGCGCGGAGCCGCGCCTCGGCGGCGCGGCGCTGGGCGGGGCGGGCGCCGCGCGACGCCGCCATGCTGTCCACCGCCTGGCGGAGCAACGGCTCGGCCTCCAGGCGGCGGCCCTGCGCGGCGAGCGCGGCGCCGAGGACGCTGCGGGCCTCGGCGAGGGTGGGGCCGGAGACGTCGTGGGCGGTGAAGGCCGCGCTGGCCGCGCGCGCGTGGGCTTCGGCCTCCTCCGGCCGGCCGAGCCGGGTCAGGACATCGGCCAGCGCGACGAGCGTGCGGGCGGTCTCGGGGCGGTCCGCGCCGATGGTCGCCCGCTGCGTCTCGAGCACGCTCCTGAGCAGCGAGTCCGCGGCTTCGAGCCGGCCGCGCTCTGCATGCACCTGGGCCAGGACGACCGTCGCCCACAGCGCGAAGCGGTGGTCGGGCCGGAGCACGTGCCCGGTGAGATCGAGCGATGCGCGGGCCTTCGCCTCCGCCTGGTCGACGCGGCCGGCATCGAGGTCGAGCCGGGCCAGCTCGATCAGGATGTGCGCGCGGTAGGGGTGGTCAGGGCCGAGCGCCGCCCCGACGGCATCGAACACGCGGGCGAACTCGGTGCGTGCGCGGTCGAACCGTCCCGCCGAGGCGTACGCCTGGGCGATCATGATGCGAGTGCCGAGCACCTGCGGCTGGTCGGGCCCGAGCCGCGCGGCCAGCGTCGTGCGTGCCTCCTCGAGGACCTGCACGGCGCGCTCTCCCTGGCCGGCATTGAGCAGCGCCGGGCCGAGGGCGAGGCGCGCCTCGGCGGCGCTCAGGTGGTCGCGGCCCCACACCGAGTCCGCGGTGACGACCGCTTCCTCGCCGACGGCGACCGCATCGGTGAAGCGCTCGAGGATCGAGAGCGCCTGCGCGAGGCCGGTGAGCGACTGGGCGATGGCGGGGTGGACGGGCCCGTAGATGCGGCGCCGCAGCTCGATCGCCTGCCGGAACAGCGGCTCGGCCTCGGCGGCGCGGCGCCGGAACGTGCGCAGGAAGCCGAGGTCGTTCAGCGCGGCGGCGTGATTCGGATGTGGCGGCCCGCCGAGGCGTGCGTAGCGCGCGATGGTCTCCACGAGCAGCGAGTCTGCCAGGTCGAACTCACCGCGGCCGTGGGCGGTGCCGGCGAGCCCGTACATCGCCCGTGCAATGCGCGGGTCGTCCGGAGCGGCGTGCCTTTCCAGGAGCGCGAGCGCCTCCGTGAACACGCCGGCTGCCTCGTCGGCCGCGGCGGGCGTGGCGGTGAGCCGGAGCGCGTCGCCCAGCGTGAGCAGCGCGTCGGCGAGCGCGGAGTGCGGCGCACGCGCGGTGCCGTGCGCGCGCAGCACGGCCGCCGCCTGGCGGGCGAGACCCTCCGCATCCGCGGGACGCCCCTGCTGAATGCGCAGCCACGCGAGGCGGGTCACACTCTCGGCGACGCGCGGGTCGTCCGGGCCGTACGCCGCGCGCCGCAGTTCGAGCGCGCGCTCGTACTGCGCGTTCGCGTCGTCGAACAGCCCGAGGTTCTCGTAGATGCGGCCGATCTCCGTGAGCAGGTCCGCCTGTTGCTCCGGCTGATCCGCGAAGTCTTGCGCGATGCGGGCGGTCCCGGCGGCGAGCACCTCTCGCGCGGTCACGGTCTGGCCCCGGGTCGCGTGCGGGTCCGCGATGCGGAACATGTCCACGAGCAGGTCCGACACGCGCTCGGCGCGGTCGCGGTCGGCATCGGCGCGGGCGGCCTCAGCGCGCGCGCGGCGCGCCTGCCACGCGGTGCCGACCAGGCCGGTGACGAGCGAGGCGAGCGCCAGCCCCGCGAGTCCGACCGCCACGCGGTTGCGCCCGATGAACCGCCGGGCCCTGTAGCCGAGCGTGTCCGGGCGCGCCAGCACGGGCCGGCCCTCGAGGAAGCGGGTCACGTCCTCTGCGAGCTGCCCGGCAGACGCGTAGCGCCGCTCCGGCTCCTTGCGCAGCGCCATCAGCACGATGTGATCGAGGTCGCCGCGAAGGCGGCGGGACAGGGCGCGAGCGCGCCGCGGGGCCGGCCGCGCACCCGCCGCTGCCGTCGCTGGCGCTCCATCTGGCCCGCCCGACGCGGCCTCCCGCACGCCTGACCCGACGAGCACGCTCGGCCGCGTCGGCTCCCGGTAGCAGATCGCCTCGTACAGCTCGAGAGGGGTGGTCCCGTGAAAGGGTCGCGCGCCCGTCAGCAGCTCGTAGAGCAGGACTCCGAGCGCATAGACATCCGTCGCCGTCGTGATCGGCCGACGCTGGAGCTGCTCCGGCGCGGCGTGGTCGGGGGTGAAGAGCAGCGTGTCCCCGGTGATCTCGGCGGCGAGGCCCGCATTGCCGGGGTCGAGCAGCTTCGCGATGCCGAAGTCGAGGAGGCGGACCCGGCCGTCGTCGGTCACCAGGATGTTCGACGGCTTGAGGTCGCGGTGCACGACGAGGTTCGCGTGCGCGTACTGCACCGCGTCGCACACGGTGCGGAACAGGCGCAGCCGCGCCTCGAGGGAGAGCCGCTTGGCGTCCGCGTACTCCGTGATCGGCAGGCCGCGGACGTACTCCATCACGAGGTACGGCTGGCCGTCGCCCGTGACGCCGCCCTCGAGCAGCGTCGCGATGTTCGGATGCCGGAGGTTCGCCAGGATCTGCCGCTCGACCCGGAACCGCCGGACCATCTCCTCGCCGCCCGCCGTGCCGAGGACCAGCTTGATGGCCACTTCCTCGCGGTACTGCCCGTCCACCCGCTCTGCCCGGTAGACCTCGCCCATCCCACCGCGTCCGACCAGCTCCTCGAGGCGGTAGGCGCCGATGCGGCTCCCCGCCCGATCGGGGAGGCGCGGCGCAGGTTCTTCCGGGGCGTCATCGGGCGTCCAGCGATCCGGGCCGCCGGCGACGCGGTGCGCCTCGAGCATGGCGGCGACCTCCGCGCGGAGCTTCGCATCCCCCGCGCACTCGCGGTCGAGGTAGGCCTCGCGCTCCTCCGGCGCGAGCTCGAGCGCGCCGAAGAAGATAGCCTCGAGTCGCTTCCAGCGCGCTGGGTCCATGGTCGACTCGTTCGCTGAGGTCCGTGCCGGGGACAGCGATTGAATCTCCGCCCGGAGCGCTTAACTTGGAGCTGAATGGCGCCGCGCCTCCAGGCCGCTCCGGCCGCCCGCCCGCGGATCCTGCGGATACGGTACGGCGGTCGGGGCCGGCGCGCCACGGCCGCGTCGCTCCGTCCGGGGCCGCGCCCGCCGTTCCTCCCCGGATCGACCCGCACGGCGGTATGACCACCGAAGGCCCCGTCACCCAGTTGCTCCGGCGGCTGCGCGAAGGCGATGCCGGGGCGCTCGACCGGCTGATCCCGCTCGTCTACGACGAGCTACGGGCGCTGGCGCGCGCGCAGCTCCGCCGCGAGGATGCGGGCCACACGCTCGGGTCGACCGCGCTCGTCCACGAGGCGTACCTGCGGCTGGCCGGCCGCGAGGGGTTGAGCCCTGCCGACCGCCATCACTTCTTCGCCATCGCCGCGCAGGCCATGCGGCGCGTCCTGATCGACCACGCGCGCACGCGCAAGCGCAAGAAGCGTGGCTCCGGGGTCATCCTCCACTCGCTGGAGGACGGCGCCGTCACACTCCTCCAGGAAGATGCCGGCGAGGAGCTGACCGCGATCGACGAGGCGCTCGAGCGGCTCGCGGCCGCGAGTCCCCGCGCGGCGCGCGTCGTCGAGTGCCGCTTCTTCGCCGGCCTCACGCTCCAGGAGACGGCGGAAGCGCTGCAGGTCTCGATCAAGACCGTCCAGCGCGACTGGTTGCTCGCGCGCGCGTGGCTCCGCAAGGAGGTCGAGCGCGAGCTGGCGGGCGGCTGATCGGCGGCGTCGCCAGAACGCCCCCGCGCGCTGCGGCGCCCCGCGGCAACCGGGGCGCAAGGTGCATCCTCTCCTTGGCGCACGCATGCGGCCGTGCGCCGGCCGGCACCGCCCACCGCCCCCGATCCGTACGAGCGATGAAATACCCGCAAAACAGGACACGCCCGGCTGCGCCGCGCCGGCGGTGCCGTGCCGGGCACGGCCGCCCCGCGATGCCGCCGGCCGCGGCTCGCGAGCCGCCGATGTCCAGTTCGCGGCCCTGCTGTCGCCTTCAGTGGGGAGCACGAGGGCGCGACTCCCGACGTCGCGCTCCGGACGCGACCCCCCTACGGAGGCGACCATGCGCCGGCTGCTTGTCCTGATCCTCATCTCCTTCGCCCTCGCGGCATGCGATGACCAGCCGCAAGAGCCGCCGATCTCCGGCCCCGGCTCCGTGTTCCGCACGTGGTGGATCGAGGCGCTCGCGAACGACGCCGCGTACGACACGCTGCTCGGGTCCGGCTCGCAAGACGGCGGCGTGTTCCACGAGAACCAGCCGATCGGCCCGATGGTCCTGCATCCGCAAGGCGGCACGTTGACTGCGTTCGCGGACCTCTTCTCCAACGAGACGGGGGAGACGTACTGGGCGTCCGTGCAAGCGCCGACCTCGCCGGGCGGACTGCTCGCGCCGGACAGCCTGATCGGCGGCGAGGCGCACCTGCGGCAGGTCTGGCGCTTCCGCAAGAACGCGCCGAACGCTTCGCTCCGCTTCGTCATCTCGGCAGTCTTCCTCGAGGGACTGGACCACAACGGCCAGGACGTGGACTTCGACGACTGCCCGTGGTGGGTCGGCGGGCCCGTCGCCCAGTTCCCGGTCGAGTGCGCCGGCCTGATCAAGGGCGAGGTCGAGGCAACGTTCTACGCGTACGAGGACCCGGTCTCACGCGCCGACCCCATCGACGTCTTCTACTACGCGAGCGGGTCCGCCCTGCTGTTCGGGTTCGCGGACCGCTGGTCCGTCGACGCGTACGCCGATGCGGCGTCGCTCTCACCCATGTTCGCCGGCGCGGCGTTCGACAACGAC
>DASVDH010000129.1:0-44684 GCA_036381195.1 Longimicrobiales bacterium
TTCCCTGGGAACGGCGTTGCGGAACAGCTCGGCGATGCGCGCCTCGTCCGCGTTCATCAGTTCACCGTGCGCTGCATCGTACCCCGCAGCGCGGAGCGGTGCCTGCCGGACCGGCCGGTCGTGCCCGGGGCCCGCGGGAACGAACAGCGCGTAGAGCGCACCCCAGGATTCGCGACCCAGGACCACGTCCCAGGCCTGGCCGTCCCCATCCACGAATCTACGCATGGCACTCCTCCTGCGCGCCCCTTGCGGCGTTGCGCGCGCGACCGCAGCGTTGAGCGCGGTCCCAATCGAGAGAGGATACCCCCATGCCCCAGGCGTTGATCGACCGATTGGAAGAAGGAATCCTCCAGATCGCGGCGTTCCTGCCACAGCTCGCCGCTGCGCTGGGGCTCCTCCTCGCCGGATACGCCATCGCGAAGATGGTCGAGCGCGGGACGGACCGGGCCCTCCACAGGATCGGCTTCGACCGCTGGATGCGCGAGGGCGGCGTCACGGAGGCGCTGGAGCGCGCCGGCACGACGCTCGACCCGTCCACGGCACTGGCGAAGCTCGTGTTCTGGACGGTGATGCTGCTGGTCATCCTGCTGGCGGCGAACGCGCTCGGCCTCGTGGTCGTCAGCACGCTGTTCTCCGAGCTCCTGGCCTACATCCCCAATGTCATCGCGGCGGTCATCATCCTGATCCTGGGGATCGTGCTGGGCGAGTTCGTCAAGGATCTCGTGCTCGCATCCGCCGGCGCGCTGCCGGGCGGCCGGACGCTCGCCCGCGCGGCGAAAGCCGCGGTGATCGTGCTGGCCGTGTTCATGGGCCTCGAGCAGCTCGATATCGCCGAGGACATCGTGCTGGTCGCGTTCATCGCGGTGGTCGGCGCGGGAGCGCTGGCCGCGGGCATCGCGTTCGGCCTGGGCGGCCGCGACGTGGCGGCGGAGATCACGCGCGAGTGGTACGAGCGGACCCGGCAGCGGCCGCGCGTCGTGCGTGATGAACGGCGTGCCGGCGGCGGTGAGCGCGAGGGGTGAACCTCCCGGCCCGGCGCCGCCGCCTCGCGGCGTCGCCCCCGCCCGAAGCGGAGCTCAAAGCCCCATGATGTTGTAGCCGCTGTCCACGTGCACGACTTCGCCCGTCACGCCGGCACCCAGGTCGCTGCACAGGAACAGGGCCGCGCGCGCCACGTCCTCCTGCGTGACGTTGCGGCGCAGCGGCGCCTTCTCGGGGACGATGGTGAGGATGTTCTTGAACCCGCGCACGGCCGACGCAGCGAGGGTCTTGATGGGCCCGGCGCTGATGGCGTTGACGCGGATGCCGTCCGGCCCCACATCCGCCGCGAGGTAGCGTACGCTGGCCTCGAGCGCGGCCTTCGCCACGCCCATCACGTTGTAACCCTGGACGACCTTCTCGGCGCCGTAGTAGCTGAGCGTGAGCACGTTGCCGCGCCGCGCCGCCAGGAGCGGCGCGGCCTCGCGCGTCAGTGCGACGAGCGAGTAGACGCTCACCTCCATGGCGGTGAGGAAGCCGTCGCGGCCGGTGTCGAGATAGCGGCCCTCGAGGTCCTCCCGGTTGGCGAAGGCAATGGCGTGGACGAGCACGTCCAGCCCATCCCACGTCTCGCGGATCTCGCGGAAGGTCGCTGCCGTCTGCTCGGGGTTGGTGGCGTCGAGCGGGAGGACGAAGGCGGCGCCGACGCTCTCGGCAAGGGGGCGCACCCGCTTCTCGAGCGCCTCGCCCGCGAAGGTGAAGCCGAGCTCCGCGCCGTGCTCGTGCAGGGCCTGACTGATCCCCCAGGCGATGCTACGTTCGTTCGCGACGCCGCACACGAGGGCGCGCTTGCCCTCGAACAATTTGCCGACGGATGCCATTTCCGGATCCCATGGGTGAGAGATCGAACCTGGAGCGGCGAAGTTAGGCCCAACCGGCGGGGCCCGCAACGGGTGGTGCCGGCTGGATCTTGCCAACCGGCACGGGCCCGCAGATCTTGGCGCCCGCGACAGTCCGGAACAGTCTTCCCTCCCGAGAGGCCGCCGACCTGCTGCGGGGAGGCGGGGCCGGGTGGATTCCAAAGCGATGAGTAGACAGGATGCTGCGACGGCAGCCGGGGAGGCGCGGGCCACAGGGCCGGCGGCGCCTGCGCGCACGGACCTCGTGCTGCTCCTCATGGTCCTGATCTGGGCCGTCAATTTCTCGGTGGTGAAAGCGGCGCTGGCGGAGCTTCCGCCGCTCGCCTTCAACGCGCTGCGCTTCCCGCTGGCCTCGCTGGTGGTGCTGGCGGCGCTGCGGCGGAGGGGACCGGTGCCGCTGCCGCGGCGCGACCACCGCCTGCGCATCACGATGCTGGCACTGGTGGCCAACGTGGTCTACCAGCTCCTCTTCATTTTCGGCATGGACCGTACACGTGCGGGCAACGCCAGCGTCCTGCTGGCGGGGACGCCGGTGCTGACCGCGTTGTTCTCGGCGTGGGCGGGTCACGAGCGACTGAGCGCCCGGGCGTGGGTAGGGGTGAGCGGCGCGGTGATCGGCATGGCGCTGATCGTGGCCAGCGGCGGCGGGGAGCTGGGCTTCGGCGCGGAGACGCTGGCGGGGGACCTGATGATGATCGGGGCATCGCTGGCCTGGGCGCTGTACACGGTGGGCGCGCGTGACATGATCGCCGAATACGGCCCCATCCCCGTGACTGCGTGGACTCTTTGGATCGGTTCGCTGGGGCTGCTGGGCCTGGGCGCTCCGGCGCTCGCGCGGCTGGACTGGGGCACGGTCTCGCTCGCGGCGTGGGGAGGGGTCGCGTACGCGGGCGGGCTGGGGATCGGCCTCGCCTACCTGATCTGGAACACGGGCGTGCACAGGATCGGCAACACGCGCACGGCAATGTACTCGAATCTCGTGCCGGTGGTCGCGCTGGTGGTGGCGTGGGCGTGGCTGGGTGAGCGGCCGCTGCCGTGGCAGGTGGTCGGCGCGGCCGTGATCATCGGCGGGATCACGCTGGCGCATCAGGCGCGCGTGCCGGCCGCGAGCTGAGCGCGCGACGGACACGGAACGCCCGGGGCGCGGCAGGCGCGTCGTCGCGCGGAAGCCGGATTCCGGTCCGACCCGCGAGCGCGGGTGGAACCGCGGGCGGTGCGACGGGCACGCGACGGCGAGGGCGACCGGGCAAGGGCGACCGGGCAAGGGCGACCGGGGCAAGGGCGACCGGGCCGGTCGGAGGTGCTCGGAACGACTCTTGCGCGCGCCGTGACGGAGCAACGCGCGGGGAGGTCATGGCCATGGAGCTGCTCTGGCGCGGTACGCTCGCGTTCGGCCTGGTGCAGGCGCCGATCCGGTTGTATCAGGCGGTGCGCAGGCGACGCATCGAGTTCCGGCTGCTGCACGAGCCGGATCGGGCGCCCATTCGCTACCTCAAGGTGTGTAGCGCGGAAGACCGCGCGGTTCCCGACGAGGAGGTGGTGCGGGGGTACGCCGTGGACAGCGGCTGGATCGTGGTGGAGGACGAGGAGCTGCACCGCGCGGCGCCGACGCTCACCCGCTCGATCGAGATCCGGGACTTCGTGGACCTGCGCGACATCGACCCGATCTTCTTCCGGAAGCCATACTACCTGGCGCCGGATGAGGGCGGCGAGGAGCTGTACGTGCTGATGCGGGAGGCGCTGCGCCGCAGCGGCAAGGTAGGCATCGCGCAGTTCGTGCTGATGCACCGGGAGCACCTCGCCGCGGTACGGGTGCAGGGTGACGCGCTCGTCGTGCAGACGCTGTATTTCCCCGAGGAGCTGATCCCGGACCAGGAGCTGGCGCTGCCGGCGGAGGTGCGCCTGCGCGAGGGCGACATCCGGATGGGGGTGGAGCTGGTCGCGCGCCTATCGGGCGACTTCGACCCGGGCCGTTACCGGAACGAGTACCGCGAGCGGGTGCTCGAGATCCTGCGGCGGAAAGCGGAGGGGCGGCTGCCGCCCGAGCTGGAGCGGCCCGCTCCGGCACCGCCGGGGCCGACGCCGGTCGTGGACCTGAGCCGGCGCCTGCGCGAGAGTCTCGAGCGGGTGGCGGCGGAGCGGCAGCGGCGGGCGGCCTGAGCGGCGGCCAGCCGGTCGGATCGCCCGGAGCTTGAATCCCGATGCTCGGGCCCGCACATTGGCGCATTTCGCGAGGCCCGATGGATTCGAGCGCGACTGAACCGGTAAGGGACAGGGCGCGGCGGCCGGGCGGCCGCTGGCGCGTGGTGCGGGAGTACGGCCTGACCGCGGGCACGCTGGGCTCGACGGCCGGTCAGACCGTGATGGTCGCCTTGCTCCCGGTGCTCCTGGCGCGGTACGCGCCGTCCGCGGTGTGGATCGGCTTCGCGGTGGGCGCGGAAGGCGCCTTCGCCCTCCTGGTGCCGTACTGGATCGGGCATTACAGCGATGCGCTGCCGGTCGGCCTGGCGCGCCGCTTCGGCCGCCGCACGTTCTTCCTCCTGGTCATGGCGCCCTTGATGGCGCTGGCGCTGTGCGCGGCGCCGTTCCTCGAGGGCTACTGGTCGCTCGCCGGTGTCTCCTTCGTGTTCTTCGCGGCGTTGCACGGCTACCTGACGCCGCTCTGGGCTCTCATGGTCGACGCGGTGCCGGACCAGCGCCGGGGGCGGGTGCACGGCGTCCGCGGCGCGCTGCACGCGCTGGGGCTCGGCTACGGGCTGGTGGCCGGCGGGCTCCTGTTCGGGCTGTGGGAACCGCTGCCCTTCCTGCTCGCCGCAGCGCTGGTGCTGGTGACCACCTGGCTGACGTACAGCGCGGCGCCGCCGACCGCACGCGACCGTGAGCTGCCGGAAGAGCCGGACCGCGGCAGCGCCTTGCGCATCTGGCGCGAGATGCGGGAGCGGCCGGCGGTGCGGCGGCTGCTGGTGGCGAACGCGCTCTGGACCGGCGCGGTGGACGGGATCCGGCCGTACGTGTTCCTGTTCGCGGTCGCGGTGCTGGGGATCTCGGTCGCGGAGGCGTCTCTTGTGCTGGTCATCCTGGTGGCGGGGCTGGGCGTGGGAGCGGTGGCGATCGGCCACCTGGGCGACCGGTACGGCCGCGCCTGGCTGCTCCAGGCCGGCTCGCTCATCACGGGACTCGCCATGACGGCGGGCGTGGCCGTGCGCGAGGTGCCTGCTGCCCTGCTGCTCCTTCTCGCCTCCGGTGTGGGCGCCGCCACGCTGATCGCGCTGCCGTACCCGCTGTTCGCGGGGGTCGCGGGCGAACGCGCGATCGGGCGCTACACGGGCCTCTACATCCTGATGATGGGCCTGGGCAGGGTCGTGGCACCCCTGCTGGTGGGCGCGGGCATCGACCTGGGTGCGCGGCTGTACCCGGAGACGCGGGGTTACCCGCTCATGTGGCCGATCGCCGGCGCGCTGGCGCTGGCCGGCTCCCTCGTGCTCCGGGGCTCCATCCTCGCCGCCCGGCAGGAGGCGCGGCGCCCGACTGGCGCCACGAACTGATCGGCGCCAGTTTGGTGGGCGGGAACATTCGAATCGCTGGTTGCTCCGAGCTGGAATCTTGCACGCATGACCCCGACGAAGACTGTCGAGCCGGCGGCCCACCCGAGGCCGGCGCCGCCGCCCCCGCTCCGCCCGGAGAAGCGGCTCGACCCGGAGATCTTCCAGCTCCCGGTCGAGAAGATGCGGAGCGGCTACTACTCGGACAAGTATTTCACGCGCGCACGCGACGTGCTGCTCGCGCAGGGGCACAACCCCGTCGTGACCATGCAGGTGTTCACGAAGAAGCGCGCGTGGCTGGGCGGCGTGGACGAGGCCATCGCGATCCTCAAACTCTGCCTCACGGATGGCTTCCGCTGGGAGGATCTCGAGGTGCACGCGTTGCGGGATGGTGACGCCGTCGAGCCGTGGGAGACGGTCATGCTGATCACCGGCCCGTACGCGGCCTTTGCGCACCTCGAGACGCTCTACCTCGGCGTGCTGAGCCGGCGCACCAAGGTCGCGACGAACACCCGCAAGGTGGTCGAGGCCGCGTGGCCCAAGACGGTCATGTTCTTCCCGGCCCGGCACGACCACTGGCTGGTGCAGACGGGCGACGGCTACGCGGCGCACATCGCGGGCGCGATCGGCGTCTCCACCGATGCGCAGGCCTCGTGGTGGGGGTCGGAAGGCGTCGGCACCGTTCCGCACGCGCTGATCGCCTGCTACGATGGGGACACGGTGCGGGCGACGGTGGCGTTCGCCGAGACCATGCCCGACGACGTGAGGGTCGTGAGCCTCGTCGACTTCGAGAACGACTGCGTGGGCACGGCGCTGAGCGTCGCACGCGCGCTGGGCCCTCGGCTCTACGGCGTGCGGCTGGACACCTCCGAGACCCTGGTGGACCGCTCGATCTTCCCGCAAATGGGCAGGTTCGACCCGCGCGGCGTCAACCCGCAGCTCGTGTGGAACGTGCGGCGCGCACTCGACCGGGAAGGCTTCCAGCACGTGCAGATCGTCGTCTCCGGCGGCTTCGACGCGGAGAAGATCCGCCATTTCGAGGAGCTGGGCGTGCCGGTGGACTCCTACGGCGTCGGCTCCTCGCTCTTCAAGGACCGCTACGACTTCACGGCAGACGTGGTGCTGGTCGAAGGCAAGCCGCTGGCCAAGGCGGGCCGGCGCTACCAGCCGAATCCCCGCCTCGAGCGCGTGAGCTGAGCCAGGGCGGCGACGGGGAGCGCGCCCGGCCACCGGCAGGCCTCGCCGGGTGGCGGCGGGGAACGCCGGCGCGGCGCCGTGTGTAGAGAGTGCAAGTCGTTGTCCCATCGCAACTTAAAACCCACGCGCCCGCGGGGGATCAGGCGCCCGGATCGCCGGGCGGTGCGCCGCCGGCGGGCAGGCGGAGCGAGCCAACCAGCATGATGGACATTGCGAAGTGGCGCCGATTCGGGGGCGCGGCCGCGCTGCTGCTCGCGGGGCTCGTCGCGGGCTGGCGGCCGGCGGGCGAGGCCCGGAGCACGGGGGCGGTAACCGATCACGTGGTGATCATCTCGATCGACGGGCTGCGGCCGGACGCGATCGAGCGCTTCGGCGCGGAGCAGTTGCAGCGGCTGATGCGGGAGGGCGCGTACTCGCTCGAGGCGCAGACGATCTTCCCGAGCAAGACGCTGCCATCGCACACCTCGATGCTCACGGGCGTGCCGCCCGAGAAGCACGGGGTGACCTGGAACAGTGACGAGACGGAGGAGCGCGGGACGGTCCAGGTCACCACGGTCTTCGAGGCGGCGAAGCGGGCGGGGCTGCACACCGCGGCGTTCTTCAGCAAGTCGAAGTTCCATCACCTGCAGAAGCCGGGCACGCTGGACTACACGCAGGCGCCGAACGGCTGGGGGCACCTGCTCGCGACCGAGACGGCCGAGGCCGTGGTGCGCTACCTGCGGTTCGAGCGCCCCAATCTGCTGTTCGTGCACTTTGGCGAGCCGGACTACGCGGGGCACACGACCGGGTGGATGGGGCCGGTCTACGGCTGGGCCGTGCGGCGGGCGGACGCGGCGGTGGGAGAGGTCCTCGAAGCCGCGGACCGGGCGTTCGGCCGGGGCAACTACACGGTAGTGGTCACGGCCGACCACGGCGGCCACGGCAGGGATCACGGCAGCGCGGATCCGCGGGACATGACGATCCCGTGGATCGCGTGGGGCAAGGGCGTGCAGGCGGGTCGACTGCCGGCCGGCATCCGTACGATGGACACCGCCGCGACGGCGCTCTGGCTGCTGGGCGTGCCGGTGCCGGCCGGCTGGACGGGGGCGCCGGTGGCGATGGCGTTCGATCCGGCGGCGCGTCTGGCAGCGGACTCGGCGGCGGCCGCGCGCAGCCGGGCGGCGGCTAGCGCACGCGTACGATCGTGAGCTGCGCCCCGGCGCTCTGGAACGGCGCCCCCCGCGCTCCTGCGAAGTTGAGGTGGAGCGGCGGCGGCGCGTCGGAGGGTGCGACCAGCATCAGGTAGTCCATGCTCGAAGCCGGCAGCGTGTCGAGCGCGATGAAATCGAGCATGCCGATCGACACGGGGCTGAGCGGAAACGGGTCGTCGCCCCGCGCGTATTCCTCGCGCAGGTTCAGCTCGGGGAAGGTGAAGTGGGGATCGAGGGCGACACCCTGGAGCTCCGGCGCATCATCCGCCCACAGCGCGATGGACCAATCGGCGAGCAAGTCGCCCCAGCTCCGGCCGGTTGCCGACGTCACGTTCGCGACGCCGCTGAGCGTCGTCTGCGTGAGTCGCCCGAGCAGGTCCGTCCCACCGTAATGGCCCATGATGTACTTGATGAACAGCCACTGCGCGCCACGCTCCTCGAGCGACCCCGGCGGCTCGTCATTGATGAGGCTGGCGCCGCCCGGGTCGGCGAGATAGAGGCGGGCGCGAGCGAGGTTCGAGGCGAAAAACTCGTTCGCGCGGCCGTCCCCGCGAGCGCGCAGCACGGCGGCGACGACGTCCTCGGCGGTGTGCGCGAGCGCCTCGGACAGCCACTGCGCCTCCGGCGGCGCGTTCCGGACCAGGAATCGCTGGTTGAAGTGGACCATGTGCTGGAACTCGTGGGCCAGCACTGGCGGAACGGCGCGCAGCACATCCGAGGTGGCGCGCCGGTTCCCGAACTGAGCCTCCGGGTCCGGCACGAGACTGTAGAAGATCTCCGCCCGGTTGCTGTTGGCCTGGGTGGTGAGGTCCAGGCCGTAGAAGAAGCCCGCGATGAACCCCGTCCCCGAGTTCGGCGGCGTCATCTCGTTCACGACGGGCGTGAAGAGGATGATGATCCGGCCATCGCCATCGACGTCGGATGGCGCGCCGAAGGTCTCGATGACGGCGTCATAGATCGGGTCATCGAACAGGCGTCCGAGCGCCTCGAAATCTGCAGCGGAGAAGCCGCCGGACGGCGCCTTCAGGTCCTGGTAGAGGACGGCGTGCTCGCTGACGTACTTCACCTCGGCGGTCACGCGCGTGAAGGTTTCGTCCTTGTTCAGGACCTGGAAGGTGCGCCGATCTCCGATCTGAGGCGGCAGGGCGTACCCGAGCACGCCGAGCTCGCCACGTGGCGGGATCGCCGACTCGAGGGGCAGCTCGCGCTCGCGCGCACGCAGCCGGGCCTCCCAGCGGATCGCGGGGTCGCTCGGCGCCATGTCCCCAAGACTGGTGGCGACGCCCGCCGGCGCGAAGCCGGCCGACGTCGCGCTGACCGGGCCCGTCAGCCCCACGAGCTGGAACGGCAGGTCCTGCGACGGGACGTCGGCTGCGTTCCGGGCGATCACGAGGTACCACGCCGAGGCAGGCCCCTCAGGCAGCCGGATGCAGGCGAGCTCCGCCGCGCTCGACAGGGTGACCGCGTCGCCCGGATCGAGGACGAGCGGATCGCTGCCCTCCGCGACCACCGCGAGCGGCACGGAATCGCTGCGGACGGGCCCGAGCTCGATCATCACGCTCACCGAGCGCGTGGGGATGCACGCCGGCACCTCGACCTCCAGCTCCGTGGCCGTCCCGCCCACCACGGTGCCGCGAAAGCCGCTGAACAGCACCGTGTGGTCTGAAGGCACGGGGCTGAGGTTGAGGCCGGTGATGCGGACGATGGACCCGGCCGCTGCCGGGTCCGGCGTGATGGAGAGGATCTGCGGCGGCCGGACCGCCCTCACCTCGAACACGGCGGGCGCACTGGTCGAGCCGTGCAGGCGCGCTTCCACGCGGTAGAGGCCCGTGTCCGGCCCCAGCTTGAGGAGCGCCTCCGCGACCCCGGCCGTGTCGGTGAACGTGTTCGCCGGGCTGATCGTGGCGCCGCTCCCCTGCACCACGTGCCAGCTCACGCTCGCCTTCGTGATCGGGCCGCCAGACCGCCCACCGGTGACGCGGACGCGCAACGGCGCATCGAGCGTGTCGCCCGCCGAGCCAAGTCGCGGGTAGTCCCCCTCGATGGCGATGGTTCGGGGGTACGGTGGACCGGAGGGGTCCTCGCACGAGACGGAGAGGCACGCGGCCGCCACCGCGACCGCAATACGGAGACCCTGCGCGAGCCTGCTCATCGGCGCGTCCATGTTCCAGAGTTGCGCAGTCGCCCGATCCGGCCGTCGGGCCGGGCGCGGGACGGACGGCCTACCGGTCCGGGGCGCCGGGTGCCGCAGAAAGATGCAGACAACGGCCAGGAAGCGAAAGCCCTACCCCGCCCTACGCCGCACAGGACGCCGTCCCCTTGCTGCCGCCGACGGCCGGCGCCCCGCCGGACGGTACCTCCTGGGCACTCTGGTCGCTCATGGCGCCGAGCATGCGCCGGCGGGCGCGCCGGCCCGACGGCCGGGGCGCATGCTCGGCGCCTCTGCCCCGGTCGCGGCGGGGCCTCGGGGGCGGGGGGCCGGCGCCGCGCCCCCGGGCGCGGGGCGGGACGAAAACGTGCCACCGGTTACAGTGCCGCGCCGGCCGAGAGCGCCGCGATCGCCGAATCCCCGCGCGGGCGGGGAGGCGCGGTCATGCGTCGCCGGCTACAGCGGCCTCGGCCCGACCCCGGGGAGTCCGTGCGCCGGCTCGCTGCTCGAACCATCACCCACCGCGCCCGACGCTCCTGATCTCGAGCAGATCGAGGATGGGTGCCTCGGTCAGCGGCGAGTGGGCGTTCCGGATGCGGGCGCGGACGCGAATGCGGGAGAGGGGCGTGATGCGCTCGACCTCGGGCAGCAGCTCCGGCGGCACGGCAATGTAGACGAAGCCCGTCTCGCCGGCCGGCCCGCGGGCCAGGATGAAGTGTTCGCCGGTGCGGAAATCGGTGCGGATCGGCTCGGCACGCTGGAGCGCGATGAACTGCAGGGACCACTCGACGGTGCGGCCCGCAAAGGCGCCGGGATCTTCCGCGAGCGCGGCGGCGGGGATGTCCACGAGGATGCCCGTGGCGGCAGCGGGATCGCCGCCGAGGGTGGCGGCCGGGACCCAGCCCTCGAGCCGCACGCGGACCCACTCGCCCTGCCTCCCCTCCGTCGAGAGAACGGCGCCCGGGCGCAGGCGCGCGAGGGTGTCCGCGCCTGGCCGGACCAGCAGGACGGCGCCGGCGGGACCGACGCTGGCCTGCCGGGCAGGCGCCGGCGCGGCCGCAGGCGGTGCCGGTTCCGTTCCGGATGCGGCCCCGTGGCTGGCGTCCGGAGCGGGGTTGGCAGCGGGCGTTCCGGCGGCGGGGCGTCCGGCGGCGCCGGCCTGGTCCCGGCGCACGCCCGCTTCACGCATCCAGGCGGTGCGGCGGACGCGGACCCAGCTCCCGGCGCGCTCGACCTGCTCGAGCCGCATGCCGGTCCGGCCGTAGGCCAGGAGCGTGCCGTTGGGCGTGGCGCGGAGGTTCTCGCCGCCCTGCGCGGAGATCACGAGGTCATGCGGCCCGTTCCGCTCGGCGCGGACGGATTCATGCCAGATCCACGCCTCGAGCGTGACCTCTTGCCAGGGGCCCTGGCGGCGGCCGAGCCGGAGGGGCGTGCCCGCCTCGAGGGTGGCGAGAATGGCACCATCGGGAGCGGCGCGGAGGAGCTCGCCGTCGATGGCGACGCGACCGGTCTGGGCGAGAGCGGCGGCGGGCCAGAGGAGCGCCCACGCCAGCGCGATGAAACGAATCATGCGGGAACCGCGTCGAGAGCGGGCGGTTATCTGTTGCGCGGGTTTCTGCGCGTGAGCCGGAACCTAGACCCGTGTGCGTGGGGTGTCAATTCGCCGGCGCGCATCGCTTGCGTGGCCTGCGGGCCGCATCTAGCTTGGCGCGCCGAACTTCGACCCGTCATCGACGATCCGGATCCGCATGACTTCCAGGCAGTCGTTCCGATGGATTCCGGCCGTGCTCGCGGCCTGCGCGTTGGCTTCCTCCCCGGCACCCGGCGCCGGCCAGCAGATCCGGTCGCCCTACCGGTATATCGAGGAGACGCAGGCCGGCGGGCTGTTCGCCGGCTACCTCGGCACGGATCGCGGGCAGCTCGAGCTCGGTCCGGGGCCCAGCCCGCTGGTCGGGGCCCGGTACGGGATCCGGCTGAGCGGCCCGTTCACGATCGAGGGGGAGGCGGCCTACCTGCCGACATCCCGGTTCGTGATCGGGTTGGATCAGGACACCATCGCGCCGGACTCCACCGTGTCGCGGCCGGTGCGCCTGGGACGGGAGTCGGACCAGTCCCTGCTGCTGCTCCTGGCCACCCTGCGCTTCAACCTCACGGGCCCCCGGACCTATCGAAACCTGCAGCCGTACCTCGTGGCGGGCGGCGGCGCGGTGATCGAGCTGTCCGACGAAGACCGGGGTACGGACCTGCAGGCGGACGCGCGGTTCGACTTCGGCACGAGTTTCGCCGGGCACCTGGGCGGCGGCATCGAGTGGTTCGCGATGCGCCGGCTGGCGCTCCGGCTGGACGGGCGGGTGCTGTTCTGGCAACTGGACATCCCGCGCGGCTTCGAGGCCGAGATCCCGAGAGCGCCCAGCGACGAATGGGTGCAGCACTTCTACGTCTCCGCGGGGGCGGCGATCCACTTCTGAGCCCCGCGGTCGCGCGGCCGGCTCGTGCGGCGCCCCCTGGAGACCGGGTCGCGAGGGGAGGCACGGATGCCGGATCACGACGAAGACTATGAGGACCTGTACTCGCTCGGCGATCTGGACGACGAGGAGCTCCAAGAGCTGATCCTCCAGGAGCTCGCGGAGTATCCCGAGCTGGACCCCGACCTCCTGGACATCCAGGTCGAGGACGGGTTCGTGACGATCACCGGCCGCGTGGGTTCGGAAGCGGAGGTCCAGGAGATCGAGCAGATCGTCAGCGACCTGCTCGGGATTGCCAACTACTCGAACGAGGTGGTGGTGGACGAGGTGGTGCGCGGCACGAGCAGCGAGGCCGCGGACGAGGCGGCGGCGGAGGACGCCGAGGTGGAGGCGCAACTGGGCGAGGAGGGCGAACTGACGGATGCTCAGGCGGACCACCTGATCGAGGACCTGCCGGGACAGCTCTACGGCACGCACAACGTACAGGCGGCGATCTCGCGGGGCGAGGCGTACGAGCCTCCGGATCGCCCGGTCCAGGAAGGGAGCTGGTCCGAGGAGAAACATTGAGGGAGCTGGCGAATCCGATCTCGCAGGGAGAGGAGCGAGAGATCGCCGAGGCGGCCGAGGCGGCGCACCCGGAGCGCTTCCCCGAGTACAAGCCGATCTCTGCCTACGGCGTCATTGGGGACATGCGCACGTGCGCACTGGTCGGCCTGGATGGGGCGATCGACTGGTGCTGTTTTCCGCGCTTCGACTCGTCCAGCCTGTTCGCCGCGATCCTGGACCACCAGCGCGGCGGGCGGTTCCGCATCGCGCCGACGACGCCCTACACCTCGACGCAACGCTACCTGCCCGCGACCAACATCCTGGTGACGACCTTCCACACGGACGCGGGCGGGGTCGTCGAGGTGACGGACTTCATGCCCTCCCTCGAGCGCGGCCACGAGCTGTCCGCCTATCACGAGATCCACCGGCGCATCCGGTGCACGCGGGGCCAGCTCGAGGTGGAGATCCTGTTCGCGCCCCGCTTCGACTACGGCCTCTCGCCGGTTCATCTGGTGGCGCGGCGGCACGGGGTGCTGGCGACGGACCGGGAGGACGAGGCGGTCGCGCTGTCCTCGCTCGAGGACCTCTGGTGGGAGCTGTCGGACGGCACGGCGCGCGCGCGGCTGCGGCTGAGCGCGGGCGACGTGGCATGGGTCGTCCTCCGCTACGATGATGACGAGGTCCACCCGATCAGCAGCTACGAGTCGCAGGCGAAGTTGGATGCGACGGCCGCGTTCTGGGATTCGTGGGTGAGCCGGATCCGCTACACGGGCCCGTACCGGGCCGAGGTGGAGCGCAGCGCTCTGGTGCTGAAGCTGCTGTTCTACGCGCCCACCGGCGCGGTCGTCGCCGCGCCGACGACGTCGCTTCCGGAGGAGATCGGCGGCGTACGCAACTGGGACTACCGCTACACGTGGCTGCGCGACGCGGCCTTCACGCTCTACGCGCTGCACGTGCTGGGGCAGTACGACGAGGCGGACCGGTTCATGGGCTATCTGAAGCGGGTCTGCCGGAAGTCGGCGGATCATCTCCAGATCATGTACGGGATCGGCGGCGAGCGCGATCTCGCAGAGCGCACGCTCGACCACCTCGAGGGCTATCGCGGCTCGCGGCCCGTGCGGATCGGGAACGGCGCGTACGACCAGCTCCAGATCGACGTCTACGGCGAAGTCCTGGAGGCCGCCTTCCTGTGGCACCAGAACAACCGCATGACGGAAGGCATGTGGTCGTTGCTGGCGAGTCTGGCGGACTGGGTGGCGGAGAACTGGCGGCGCAAGGACACGAGCATCTGGGAGGTCAGGGCCGGCGTCCAGAATTACGTGTTCAGCAAGGTGATGTCGTGGGTGGCGCTGGACCGTGCGATCCGCATGGCAGAGGAGCTGGGCCTGCCAGGCGACATCGAGCGCTGGCGGCGCGAGCGGGACGCTGTCCATGCCGAGGTGATGGAGAAGGGGTGGAACGAGGAACGGCGGTCGTTCGTGCAGTACTACGGCAGCACGGCGCTGGACGCGGCCAACCTGCTGATCCCGATCGTGGGCTTCCTGCCGCCGGACCACGAGCGGGTGCGCGCCACGATCGAGGCGACGCTGCGGGAGCTGACCAGCGAGGACCAGGAGCTGGTCTACCGCTACATCAACCCGGACGGCTTGCCGGGCGGCGAGGGCGTCTTCTCGATCTGCACGTTCTGGTTGGCGGATGCGCTGATCCTCTCGGGCGACGTGGAGCGCGGCGAGCGGATCTTCCGGCGCATGCTGCGGCACGCGAACCACCTGGGGCTGTACAGCGAGGAGATCGACCCGCACTCGGGGGAGTTCCTGGGGAACTTCCCACAGGCGTTCACGCACATCGCACTGATCAACACGGCGCAGCTCCTGGAGTGGGCGCACGGGCGCTCTTAGCCGCGCGGCTCTGCCTCGCGCTCACGGGCTCGGGCGCGCTGGCCCGCGTGCGGCCCGCGGGGCCGCTCGCCCTGATGGCGCTCGTCACGCGGCAGAGCGCCGAGGCGCTCGGGCTCGCACCGGGCCGCAGCGTGGTCGCGCAGCTCGAGGCCACGGAGCTGCGGGCGTTCCCGGCTCCGCGCCGCGCCGGCGGCGGGTGAGGGGTACCGGCCGCCGGGTGAGAGGGCCCGTCGCGGTGGGGCTCAGCGCGCGCGGCCGCGCGGGCCGCCCTGCCGCCGGCTGCCCGCCGTCTGAGGCAGCTCCATCTCCCGGCGCGGGATGTCCGTGCGCACGGTCAGGTTGTTGACCACGCCGCGCACGCCGGCGCTCTCCCACGCGTCATCCCAGGCGTAACGCGCCTGCATGAAGTCGTCGACCTCGCCGGAGAGCGTGACGATGCCGTCTTCGACATCCACGTCGATCCGGCTCGGGTCGATCCAGGTGTCCTCATCGAGGTTGGCGAGGACGTTCTCGCGGACCTCGTCGTCGCCCATGCGGCGCTCGGCGGGGGAAAGGTGGTCGAGGTCGCGGCCGGTCCCGGGCCAGCGGTCGGGCGGGGTGTGGCCGTACCGCTCCGGAGGCCCGTAACGCTCGACGTACTCGGGCCCGGCGAATGCGCGCTCGTCGTACTCCGTCCGGTAGTCCACCGGGCGGAAGTGGCGCGTCCCGCGGCGGTACTCGCGGCCGTAGCCGGGCTCCTCGTACTCCGGCCCGTAGCCGGTGAAGCTGGCCCACGCCTCGTCGCCCATCCAAGCCGCTTCCGGCTGGGTACGGTACTCCTCGGCCGGGCGCAGCCGGCGCCGGCCACTGCGCCAGGGCGGCTCGCCGCGACGGTAGCCGTAGCGCCGGCCTCCGGATGCGCGGTACCGGCGGCCCCGGTACTCGTAGCCGTAGCCGCCGGTGTAGCCCGGCCCCCCACCCCACCACGGCTCGTAGCGTTCTCCGCCGGCTTCGTACTCGCGGCCGTAATCCGGCCGGCCGGCCGGCGGCCTCCCGGGCGGCGGCCGACGACTGCGCCGCCACGCGCCCGGCGCCGGTGGCATGTCGCGCCGGCGTTCGCGCGCGCGGGAGAACTCCCAACCGTACTGGGCCATCTCGGACCTCCTTGCGTGAGCGGAAGGACAGCCGGACGGGCGGGGGTGTGCAACAAGGATGCCGCCACGACCACCGCCCCCGAAGCAGCGGCGCGCTGCGTGGGCCCCACACCCGCCCCCGCGCGCCCGCGCCGCGCGCCTTTCAGCATCCCCGTTCCCGCCTTATCTTTGCGGCCACGAACTCCCCCATTTCCCGGAGGCGGCAATGCGACCCGTCGGGCAGCGGTCGTTGACCGAGCGGATGAAGGGCGCAGCGCTCCTGAAGGTCGATGTGTACGAGGAGGTCGAGGCGGACCCGACCGCCACGAACCAGGCGGCGATCGTGGTGGGGATCGCGGCTCTCGCGGCGGCGATCGGCGGCGCCGGCGCCGGCGCCGGGGCGAGCGGCTTCCTGAGCGGCATCGTCGCCACGTATCTCGGCTGGGCGTTGTGGTCCGGTCTCACCTACCTCATCGGGGACAAGCTGCTCGGCGGGACCGCCACCTGGGGCGAGCTGCTCCGCACGATCGGCTTCGCGCAGGCGCCGCGCGTGCTCCTGCTGTTCGCCTTCATCCCCGGTCTGGGTGCGCTCATCGCTCTGGTCGTGGCGGTCTGGCTGCTGATCACCGGAGTGGTCGCCATCCGGCAGGCGCTGGACTTCTCAACCGGCAAGGCCATCCTCACGGCGGTGCTGGGCTGGATCGCGGCCGTGCTGGTTGGCGTCGTGCTGGGCGCGTTCTCCCGCGCGGTAAGCCCGTTCTGAGGTCGCGCGAGCGGATCCTGCCGAGGCCCGTACCATGACCACGCGGCCGGACACGGCAGACGAGGCGCCGTTCTGGGTGGAGGTGAACGGCCGGCGTGCCGGCGCGGCGACCTGCACGCCCGAGCGGCTCGAGGCACTGGCCGCCGGCTGGCTGCTCGCGCACGGGTTCATCGAGCGCGCTGAAGACATGGCCTGGCTCGAGCCGGTCGCGGCAGCCGAGGGCAGCTTCGGCCTCCGCGTCTCGGTGGACCCCGCGCGCGCCGACGAGGCGAGCCGTCACATCGAGCGTTGCCGGGACAGCGGCGCCGGCCCGCTGTACTTCGTGCAGCACGCGCCCGACCTGTTGCGCGGCCGCGCCCGCCTGCTCGCCCTCCCTTCCCCGGACCGGCTCGCCGAGCTGTGCCGCGCGCTGGTCGCGGCCGGGCGGGAGCCGGGCGGGGCGCATGCGGCGGCGGTGACGGACGGCGCGGAGCTGAGGCATCGCATCCAGGACGTGAGCCGTCACAGCGCGGTGGACAAGGCGATCGGCGCGGCACTGCTCGCGGGCGAAGACCTCGCCCGGCTGGGTCTGGTGGTGAGCGGGCGCGTCAGCGGCGAGATCGCGCTCAGAGCCGCGCGCTCCGGGATCGCCTGGGTCGCCAGCCGCTCGATCCCCACGACGCTGGCGCTCCGCGTCGCGGCTGCGGCGGCGCTGCCCATCGTGGCCCGCGCCGCCGGCGAGGATGCGCGCGTCCACTGGCCGCCCGCCTCGGAGCCGGTGCCGTGACCGTGCCGCCGCCCTTCGGCGCGATCCTGGCCGGCGGGCGCAACACCCGCTACGGCGCCCCCAAGGCGCTGGCGGCCGTGGCCGGGGAGCGGATCATCGACCGCGTCATCCGCGCGCTGCGGGCGGTGACACCGGACATCATCCTGATCGCGAACGATCCCGAGGTGTACGCGCCGGTCGGGGTGCCGATGCGGCCCGATGCGCGGCCGGGCCTGGGCGCGCTCGGCGGGATCTACAGCGCGCTGCTCTGGGCGCGCGACGAGCATCGCCCCGGCGTGCTCGCCGTCGCCTGCGACATGCCGTTCCTGGACGCGCGGCTGCTCGCGCGGCTGGCCGCGGGCGCGGCGGGCGGCGCGGCCGTCGTCGCCCCCGAGAGCAGCGGGCGGCGCGGCGTCGAGCCGCTGTGCGCGTACTACTCGGTGCGCTGCATCCCCGCGATCGAAGCGCAGCTCGAGCGCGGAGACCTGCACGTCATCGGGTTCTACGACGACGTCCCGGTCGAGCGCGTCCCGCTCGACGAGGTTCGCGGCTTCGGCGACCCGCGCACGCTGTTCCTCAACGTCAACACGCCGGAGGAGCGGGAGCGAGCGGAGGCCCTGGCACGTGGCTGAGCAGCGGGAGAGCCGGCGGGCGGACTGGATCGGGGTCCGCGAGGCGGTGGAGCGGATCCTCGCGGCCGCGGCGCCGCTCGGCACGGAGCGGGTGGCGCTGGCCGATGCGGCGGGCCGCACGCTGGCGGAGGACGTCCGTTCGACCGTGGACCATCCGCCCTGGGACAACAGCGCGATGGATGGCTACGCGGTCCGGGCCGCGGACGTGCGCGGCGCGACCCCTGACGTGCCGGCACTGCTCGAGGTGGTGGAGTCCGTGCCCGCGGGCCGATTTCCCACTCGCGCCGTTGGGCCGGGCCAGGCGATCCGCGTCATGACGGGCGCGCCGGTGCCCGAGGGCGCGGACTCGGTGGTGCGGCTCGAATACACGGAGCCGCGGCCGGGCGTGCCGGAGTGGATCGCCGTGCTGGGCGATGCCGACGCGGGCCGCAACATCCGGCGTCGCGGCGAGGATCTGCGCGCGGGCACGGTGGTACTGGAGGCCGGGAAGGTGTTGCGCCCTGGCGAGATCGGCGTGCTCGCCGCCGTGGGCCGGGCGGAGGTCGAGGTGGCGCGCAAGCCCGCCGTCGGCATCCTCTCGACCGGGGACGAGCTCGCGGGACTCGACGCGTTCGAGGAAGTGCAGGCCGGCCGCCGGATCGCGGACTCCAACTCGCACGCGCTCGCCGCGGCCGTCGCGCTCGCGGGCGGCGAGCCCGTGCGCCTGGGTATCGCGCGGGACGACGAGGCGAGCCTGCGCGAGCACCTCGCGCCCGCGGCGATGCTGGATGTGCTGGTGACCACCGCGGGGGTGAGCGTGGGCGAGCACGACATGGTCAGGGACGTGCTCGAGCGGCTCGGCCTGGAGCTGGACTTCTGGCGCGTGCGCATGCGGCCGGGAAGCCCCGCCTCGTTCGGCCGGCTGGGTCGCACGCTCGTCTTCGGGCTGCCGGGCAACCCGGTCTCCGCCCTGGTCACGTTCGAGGTGCTGGTGCGGCCGGCATTGCGGCGGCTGGGCGGCCGGCGCGACGTGCACAGCCGGACCGTCCGCGTGCGGGTCGCGGAGCCGATCTCCTCGAGAGGACGGCTCACCCACTTCCTGCGCGTGCGGCTCGAGCGCGATGGCGCTGGCGGCTACGTGGCCCGGCTCACGGGGCCGCAGGGCTCCGGCATCCTCTCCTCGATGGCGCGCGCGGATGCGCTGCTGATCGTGCCGGAGGACGTGGATCACGTCGAGGCGGGCGAGGAGCTGGAGGCGATCCCGTTGCTGCCGGCGGATGCCGGTCAGGAGGAGAGCGGGCTGCCCGAGTGAAGGCGTGCGCAGGGTCGGGGCGCTCGCCCCCGCCCCGGCCCGGGGTGCGGCCAGGGGCAGAGGGCCGGGCAGGGACGAGGACGTTCGATGGAGGGACAATGACAGAACGGGTGATCCCGGCGCGGTACCAGCCGGCGCTGCCGCTGGATCGGCTGATCCTCAAGGAGCAGCCGGGCGAGGAGAGCGTGGAGCTGGATGTGGTGTTCGTTGGCGGTGGGCCGGCGGGGCTCGCGGGCGCCATCGAGCTGGCGCGTCTCGTCCAGCGGGACAACGAGGCCGGCGGCGGGCTGGGCGAGGTGAGCATCGCGGTGCTCGAGAAGGCAGACGGGCTCGGCGAACATTGCCTGTCCGGCGCGGTGGTGAACCCGGCGCCGTTCCGGGAGCTGTTCCCCGAGCTCGGGGAGGCCGATTTCCCGTTCCGCGCGCGCGTGCCGCGTGACAGGGTCTACTGGCTGACGAGCGACACGCGCGCGTTGCGCATCCCGACGCCGCCGACCATGCGCAACCATGGGCTCTACATCGCCTCGATCTGCGAGATCGTACGCTGGCTGGGCGAGAAGGCGGAAGAGCTGGGCGTGAACATCTTCACCGGCTTCCCCGCCGCCGCCCTGCTGGTGGACGGGCAGCGGGTGATCGGCGTGCGCACCGCGCCCACCGGCCTGGACCGCAACGGCCAGCCGACGGGCAACTACATGCCGCCGACCGACGTGACGGCCCGCGTGACCGCGCTGGCGGAAGGCACGCGCGGCCTGCTGTCCCAGGCGTACCTCGAGTGGCAGGGCATCCGCTCGGAGAACCCGCAGATCTACGCGCTCGGCGTCAAGGAGATCTGGGAGACGCGCGAGCCGCTCGAGGCCGTGGTGCACACGCTGGGCTGGCCGCTGCCCACCGACGTGTTCGGTGGGAGCTTCCTCTACCCGCTCGAGCCGAACGTGCTGGCCGTCGGGCTCGTCGTCGGACTGGACTACCACGAGACGGCCCTGGACCCGCACGGGCTGCTGCAGCGGCTCAAGCTGCACCCGCTGGTCCGGCGCTACCTCGAGGGCGGGGAGATGGTGGAGTGGGGCGCCAAGACGATCCCCGAGGGTGGCTACTACGCCCTCCCCTCCCGCCGGCACGGAGACGGCGTCGTGATCCTGGGCGACAGCGCGGGGTTCGTGGACGTCGCCTCGCTCAAGGGGATCCACTACGCAATGCAGTCCGGGATCTACGCGGCGCGCGCGATCTTCGCGGCGCTGAAGGAGGGCGACATCTCGGCAGCGCGGCTCTCCGCGTACGACCGCATGGTGGAGGGGAGCTTCATCATGCGCGACCTCTACCAGCGCCGCAACATGCGTCTCGCCTTCCGCTCCGGGTTCTACGTGGGCGGGGCGAAGGCAGCGCTCATGACGCTGACCCGCGGCCGCTTCCCCGGAGGGCGCATCGCGGCGCCGCCGGACGCCGCGGTCCCGCGCCGGCCCGTCCCTACACCGCCCTTCACGCCGGATGGCAAGCTGACGTTCCGGAAAGTGGACGCCGTCTTCAGGTCGGGCAACGCCACGCGGGACACGATCCCCTCGCACCTGCTGGTGGGCGAAGACATCCCGCCCGACCTGGCCGAGATGTACGAGCACATGTGCCCGGCGGGCGTCTACGAGCGGCAGGACGGCCGCCTCGTGGTGAACGCGCCCAACTGCATCGACTGCAAGGCGACCGACGTGCTGGGGCCGCGCTGGACCCCGCGCGAGGGCGGCAGCGGACCGAAGTACCGCAGGATGTGACGGGTGCGGCCGCGTGCCGCACGCGGCCGCGCCCTTGCGGTGAAGGCCGGCACGCGGGACCCGGCAGGACGGCCCTTGAGCCCCGCCGCCGCGGGCCGGCGGGGCTCAACGATGGTGGTCGGTTGCGCGCGCTGCCTCTTCCGGCCTCACTTCCGCGGCCGCCGCGCGCGGGCTGGGCTCAATGGTGGTGATGGTGCCCGCCGGTGCCGCCCATATCCTCGTACGACGTGTCCCGCAGGAGCTCCCAGTCCAGGAGGTAGTCCGGGTGCCGGCGGTCCACGCCGGGCCACTCCGTATCCCGGGACGGCGCGATGATGCCGCCGAGCGCGCCCATCGCCGCATCGGGGAGCGTGTCGCCGGTGGGGTTGTCATAGATGGCGGTGAGCCGGTAGACGTGGTCCGTGCGCAGCGGAATCCCGAAGCGCCCGAGGAAGAGGCGAGTCGGCATCCCGATCACGTTCCCGTCCTCATCGACCTCCGGCGCGGCCTCCCAGAGCAGCTTCCCCGCCGTCACGTCCTCGAAGCGCAACGCCACGGCGTACTTGTGCAGGTGGCCGCCCACGCCGAGGATCCGGCCGGAGACGGCCGGCCGCCCTTCCCAGCTCTTCTCCGAGCGGCCCGGCGGCAGGTCGTACGCGTGCTTGCTCGCCGGGGGCATGACATCGAGGTAGAAGGGGAACACCGAGATCGGCCGGAGCCACGTGTCGCGCGGCGTGTACAGCATGCGCGTCCGGACCCGCACGCCCTCGTACGATTCGGAGGTGGGGTTGTGCAGCATCGCGGTCACGAGCAGCCGCTCGCCCTCGTGAATGGGGACGCCGAACAGCCGCGGCAGCTTCACGGGCGCGGTTTCGTGACCGGCCGCGCCCACCCGCTGCATGATCTCGCTGAACAGCTCGCGCCGGTCGGTGCCGATGATGTTGATGTGATGGAGCACCACCTGGGGCACCGGATTGCCCGCCGCATCCACGACCTCGACCCGGTAGCCCCGCAGCCAGCCGTCGAACGGGATCGTCCCCACGAGCGGCCCGATCTGCTGCACCTCCGTGTGCGAGGCGCCGGCCGGCAGATCCACGGCACCGTACTCGAGGACCAGCTCGTGGCGCTCCCTGTCCACCTCGATGGGTAGAGAGGTCGCCGGGACGGGCAGCGGCGCACCGAGGTCCGGCTCGGCCGCCTGCGGCGTCCGTACCAGGAGGAGCAGCGCACCACCGACGAGCACTGCACCCGCCACGAACGCCACGGCAATTCGTATTTTCTTCATCGTTCGTTGATCTCTATCGTGTCGGTGCGCGCGCGAGCGCGCGGTGAGGGGGTTCACTCCGTGAGGCCCGCCAGTTCGAGTGTCTCGAAGCGCATCGCGGCGAGCGGCGTCACCGCGATGCGGTGGTGGTTCGTGTCTGCGACGTACAGCCGCTCCGCTGCGATGCTCAATCCGCCGGGCTCCCACAACTCGCCCTCGCCACCAGCCCACGTGCGGGCGCGCCGGCGCTCGGGCTCGACCACCTTGATCTTGCCGTTGTACGTGTCGGCGACGAACAGCTCGCCGCCCCGCCAGGCGATGCCCAGCGGATGCTGCAGCCGCACGCGGTCGCCCTCGCCGTCCCGGTCGCCGAAGTCGAAGAGCCCGGTGCCGACGACCGTCCCGACGGCCCCGCCGCCGTCCAGCTCCGCCCAGCGGATCGCGCTGGACTCGCTGTCCGCGAAGTAGAGGCGCGTGCCGTCCGTGGCGAGGCCGCTGGGCTGGGCCAGCGCGGCTTGCGCGCGCGGACCGTCGTGCAGCGCTTCCGCGCCGCTGCCCGCCCACGGCGCCAGCTCCCCCGCCGTCACATCGAGCCGCCAGATCTGGTGAGACCCGGCCATCGCGATGTACAGGGCATCGCCGAGCGCAAGCACGTCCCAGGGCGAGCGCAGCGCCACCGCCCTGCCCCTCCCTTCCCGCTCCGCCCAGCCACCGGGCTCCCCGGTCCCCGCCACGGTCTCGACGCGCCGCGCCTCGAGGTCCACCGCCCGCACCGCGTGGTTGCCGGTGTCCGCCACGTACAGGCGGCCGCCCGCGAGCGCGAGGCCGTGCGGGTGCCGAAACGCCGCGTCCTCGTACCCGCCATCCACGAAACCCGCCTCGCCGCTCCCCACCACCGCTTCCACCGTGGCACGGGTGCCCTCCCCCTCCAGCCGCGCCACCACGACGCGGTGGTGGCCCGTATCCGCCACGAACAGCCGGCCGGCGCGATCGTCCGCCAACACCTTCGCGGGGAAACGCAACGCCGCCGCCGGCGGCTCCGGCACGGACTCCGGGAACGGCAATGCAGAGCGATCGAGCACGCCACGGGACTCCGCATCCGCGACGACGCGCTGGACGGCGGGGGCGAGCTCTTCTGCCGTGATCTCACCCGCATGCTGGCCCGCAACGCGGCCATCCGGATCGACCAGCACCAGCGTGGGCCACGCACGAACCGCGTACGCGCGCCAGATCCTGTACTGCCGGTCGTTCACGATCGGGTGCCCGACCTCCAGCCGTTCCGCCGCACGCGCGATGTTGTCTGTCACGCGCTCGGCGATGAACTTCCCGGAGTGGACGCCGATGACGACGAGCTCACTGCCGAACCAGCTTTCCAGCTTCCGCAACTGCGGAAGTAGGTGGAGGCAGTTGACTCAGCCGTATGTCCAGAAGTCCAGGAGAACGGCCCGGCCCCGCAGCTCGCGCAAGGTCAGCGCGCGGCCGCCAGTGTTGACCCAGTCCAGCCCCGCCGGGAACTCCGGCGCACGGACGGATGCCATGGATCACTCCCCGCTGCGCAGCTTGCGGATCTCCTCCGTGAGTCGCGGCACGACCTCGAACGCATCGCCCACGAGGCCGTAGTCCGCGACCTTGAAGATCGGCGCGTCCGGGTCCTTGTTGATCGCGACGATGACGCCTGCCGTGCGCATCCCCGCGAGGTGCTGGATCGCGCCGCTGATCCCCACCGCGATGTAGAGCTGCGGCGAGACCGTCTTGCCCGTCTGCCCGACCTGCTCCGCGTGCGGCCGCCAGCCCGCGTCCACGACCGCGCGCGACGCACCCAGCGTGCAGCGCGGGCCGATCGCATCGCACAACGCCTCGAGCATGCCCCAGTTCTCCGGACCCCGCAGGCCGCGCCCCCCGCTCACCACCACCGCCGCCTCGGTGACATCCGGGCGCTCGGCCGCCGCCGCCACGACCTCCCGCACACGCACGCGCCACTCCTCCGGCCGCAGCTCGACGTCGTGGCGCTCCACCGTTCCGGCGCGCGGCCTCTCCTGCGGCCGGAACACGTTCGGCCGCAGCGAGACGAGCCGCGGCGAACCCTCGAGCGCGACGCGCGCGAACGCCTTGCCCGCGTAGACCGGCCGCGTCACCACGAGCTCGCCGCCCTCGACGGCGATGGCCGTCGCGTCGGTCGCCAGCGGCACGTCCAGCCGTGCCGCCACCCGTGGCGCGAGATCCTTCCCCATCGCGGTCGCCGGGAGCAGCACCGCGAAGTAGCCGCCGTCACCGGCTGCGGCCGCGGCCGCCTGCGCGAACCCGTCCGGGGTGTACTGCGCGAACGCCTCGTGCTCGACGACGCGCACGCGGTCCGCGCCCCAGCGCCCCAGCTCGCCCGCCGCCCCGGCCGCGCCCGAAGGCCCCATGACCAGCGCATGGGCCTCTCCGCCCAGCGCGTCCGCGAGGTCACGCGCCGCCGAGACCACCTCCTGCGAGACCCTGCGCAGCGCGCCGTCACGCTGCTCCGCGATTGCCAGTACGTTCTTCACCAGAGCTCCCTCGATCTCCCACGTCCGCAGCAGAACGCCCCCGCCCGGCGTCCGCCAGCCCCGTCCGCCTCCTCCACACTCCCCGCCCGGGACGCTCTCCGCATCCTCTCTCCGCCTCCGTCTCGCCTCCTCACCTCCGGAGGCGCCTCACAGCACCTTCGCCTCTTCCCGCAGCAGCCGGACCAGCTCCGGCACCGCCTCCACCCCCTCGCCCACCACGCGGCCCGGCGGCCGCTCCGGCGGGTAGCTCAGCCCGAGCAACCGGATCCGCTCCTGGCCCGCCTGCGCCTCCTTCTCCTCCAGCGGCTTCTTCTTCGCCGCCATGATCCCCTTCAGCGAGGGGTAGCGCGGCTCGTGCTTCCCCTTCGTCACCGTCACCACCGCCGGCAGCGGCGCCTCTACCACCTCGAAGCCACCCTCGATCTCCCGGTGGCAGACGATGCGCCCGTCCTGGACCTCCAGCTCGGCAGCGGCCGTGATGCAGGGCAACCCCAACAGCTCCGCGACCATCGGGCCGACCTGCTGTTGATCGTCGTCCACCGCCTTCATGCCGAACAGGATCAGGTCCGCCCCGGCGTCCCGCAGCTCCGCCGCCAGCCCGCGCGCGGTGGCCAGCCCGTCCATCCCCACGGCGCCCTTCAGCAGCACCGCACGGTCCGCTCCCATCGCCAGCGCGGCGCGCAGCTGCTCGGCCGCCGCCGGCTCACCGAGCGTGACCGCCGCCACCTCGCCCTGCCCCGCCGCCTCCTTCAGCCGGAGCGCCGCCTCGAGCGCGTACTCGTCGTACGGGCTCACGATGAACTTCAGGCCGGCCGGGTCGATGCTCGTGCCGTCATTCGCGATCCGGATGCGCGCCTCCGTTTCCGGCACGCGCTTGATGCACACGCTGATCTTCAAGCCCGTCCCCTCCACGAGGGAAATGAGGAAAAAAGGCGCCCCAATCTAGGCATGCCGGGGGCCCGTGTCCACATCGCGGATGGCCCCGCGGGCGAGCGCACGCCGTCCCGCCGCCCGGCTCCGCCGGGACGAAGGCCAGGCCCGCAATCAGCCGCCACGGCGCCCCGGGGAACGGAGCTTGCCGCCCCTGGATGGAAAGGCGCAGCCGCGCGTGCTGTGCGCCGAGCGCGGTGGCGCTGCACCGGACCGCCACTCCGGGAGGCATCCATGGCCGAGCGCAACCTCGAACGCGAGATCGAGCGCAAGCGGGAGGACCTCCGTCGCAGGGGCAAGCCCGACCGCATTGGCCGGCCGTACGAGACGGACCGCGAGCTGGTCGAAGAGGGAGAACGCAAACGTCCCGGCACCAACCTGGACCTGGGCGAAGAGCGCAGCGAGGAGCAGGAGCGGGAGATGGAGCGCTGGCGCCGCGAGTAGCCGGCCGCCGCGGGCTCGATCCCGGTCGGCCCCTCCCGCACGCAGCGGCGCGAGGGCGGCGCGGCGCGGGCGTTCGTCTGACCGCGGGCGCCGGCCGGCCGCCTCGCCCCCGTCCCTGATACCCCACACGATTCGAACGACGGCACGCGTCCCGCCCATCGGGGCGAGCACGCGGCCGCCTGCTCAGGACCCGGGCTGCGCCGGGACCCGCGGGGCGCCGGCCGGCGCGCCCGCCAGCTCGCGGTACACGGCCTCGTACTCTCGCGCCATGCGCTCCGGCGTGAAGCGTTCTGCTGCCCGGGCGCGCGCGGCGTCCGCGAGCGCGCTGCGGCGGGCGTCGTCATCCATGAGCGAGCGGATCGCGGCCGCGAGCGCTGCGGCGTCCCCCGGCGGGTAGAACTCCGCGCAGCCGCCCCAGAGCTCCCGATAGGTCGGGATGTCCGCCGCGACGAGCGCACAGCCGGCGAGGGCCGCTTCGAGCGGTGCGAGGCCGAACGGCTCGTAGCGCGAAGTCGCCGCGTACACCGCCGCGCGCGCGAGCAGCCGCCGCAGGTCCATCGGCTCGAGCACGCCGGCCCAGCGGATCCCGGGCGCCCGCACGGGGAACCTCTCGTGTCCGGATGGTGATGCCTCCGGCCCGGCCACGATGGCCTGGATGTCGCCGCCGAGGAGCGCCGCCGCGCCCACCAGGTCCTGCACGCCCTTCGCCTCGTCCCACAGCCGTCCGGCGCACACCACCATTCGCTCTCGCCGCGCACGGCGGCGGAACCGGAACCGTGCGGCCGACCGCGCGTTGTGGATCACGCGGACGTCCCGCACGCCGTATCGCGCCCGCACCTGCTCGGCCATCCAGCCGGACGGCGCGGCGACGGCCTGCGCGCCCGCGAGCCCCGCCTGCACCCATTCCCTGTAACGGCGGTGCCATGCGTCGTCCGGCGGATCGCGCCGCCGCACGGCCCGCCACCACCCGAGCACGTCGCTGTGCGCCACGACCAGCTTCGGCGCCCCCAGCTCGAACGCGCCGTAGTAGAACTGGCTCAGGTGCACGACGTCCGGCCGCCGCGTGCGCACGATCCTGCGGAGCACGCCCACGGACTCGGCGAGCCCCGGCTCCGGCTCCGGGTACCACTCGAGCGGCGCCGCCACCGTCACGACAGCCAACCCGGGTCGCGCCCTCAGCCACTCGCGCTGCGCGGTCCCGGGCTCCGGCCCGAGGGTCACCAGCGTCATCTCGTGCCCGCGCGCCGTCAAGGCGTCCACCAGCTCTTCCGTGTACGCCCAGACGCCGCCGGCGGCGTCCGTCGTGACGAGGATCCGCATCGGGGCGAGTCCCGCGTTCAAGATGCATGCCCGGCCGCGGCGGCCCCCGGCGCGGTCTCCCTGGCCGGCGGCGCCCGCAGCGAAACGCAATGCTCGCCGCCTCTCCCTGGCCCGGCGGCGCCCGCGGCGAGAGACAGTGCCCGCGGCGAGAGACAGTGCCCGCGGCGAGACGCAGCGCCCGCGGCGAGAGGCGGCGCCCGCGGCGAGACGCAGCGCGCGCCGCCCTGGCCCCTTCGCACGCGAATCCCCCGGTCGCCAGGCAACCGGGGGATTCGCGGATCTATGATTACGGCTCCACCCGTTACGGCTCCACCCCGATCGGGATCCCCGGCTCCGCGACCTCGCGTTCCGGGTCGTACGGCTTCGGAAGCCAGTCCGGCGAGTCAGGCCGTTCCGGCCCCACCACGTCCGGCTCTTCCTCGGGCTCGTACGGCGGCTCCTGTGCCGGCGCTCCCGGCCGAGGCAAGGGCTTGTCCCGGTTGGGCCCGGGTACGGTCGCCATGCCTCGCCTCCCTTCGTTGCGGCTCGCATCCCCCGATGCGGCCGGTGGGCCGAAAGGCGCAGAAGACGTGCCACGAACCACTTGCGCCGCCGCGCATCATCCCGCCACCTCGCGCAGCAGCCGCAGCACGTTCCCACCCAGGATCTTGGCGACATCGCGCTCCGAATGGCCGCGCTCGAGCAGGAGCTCCGTCACCAGCGGCATGTCCGACACATCCCGGATCCCGGCCGGCAGCGTCGGAACGCCATCGAAGTCGCTGCCCAGCGCCACGTGGTCGGGGCCGGCGACTTTCACCAGGTGGTCCAGGTGGTCCAGCAGCCGCGACACCGGCACGGGCTCGAGGGCCTCCAGCCGCGACCGGAGCCATGCGCTGGCTTCCCGCCGCGCGCGCTCGCGATCCCCGCCCGCCGCGGCCGCGGCGCGCTCGCGCTCTTCGGCTTCCGCCTCCAGCGGCCCGTACTCCGCGGCGTAGCGTGCGTCCAGGAACGCCGGGAAGAAGTTCACGCCGATCACGCCGCCGCGCCGCGCGATCTCGCGGGCCTGCCCGTCCGTCAGGTTGCGCGGGTGCCCGGCCAGCGCGCGCGCGCACGAATGACTGGCCAGGATCGGCGCTTCGGACACCTCGAGCACGTCCGCGAGCGTCGTGTCCGCCGCGTGCGAGACGTCCACCAGCATCCCCAGCCGGTTCATCTCGCGCACCACCTCGCGCCCGAACTCGCTCAACCCGCCGTGCCGCGGCGGGCTGCAGCACGCGTCCGCCCAGCCGTTCGTGTTGTTCCACGTGAGCGTGAGGTAGCGAGCGCCCGCGCCGTGGAGCCGCCGCAGCGTGTCCAGCGAGTCTTCCAGGGCGTGGCCGCCTTCCACGCCGATCAGCAACGCGACGTCTCCGGCCTCCCGTGCCGCCTCGACCTGCGCAGCGCTGGTGGCCACGCGCGCGCCCGGCGTCCGGGCCGCGACCTCGTGCACCGCTTGCACCAGCCGCAACGCATGCGCAGCGGACGCCCCCGGCTCCGCCGCGAGATCTGCCGGCACCCACGCGATCATGAACTCCGCGTCCACGCCGCCCTCGCGCAGCCGCGGCAGGTCCACGTGCCCGCGTGCGTTGCGCGCGCCGAAGTCGTAGCCGGCCTCGAGGAAGAACTCGGTCGGCGTGTCCGCGTGCAGGTCCACCACGAGGGCCTCACGGTGGACCCGAGCCGCCTGCGCCGACACCGTGCGCCGCTTCATCGGGAAACCCACGGGTTGTCACGGATGTAGAAGCGCAGCGGCCAGTCCGCCGCGCGCGTCACGCCGATGCGCGGGCCCACCGCGATCGCCGAAGGATCCACGCCCTCCCCCTCCGCCAGCACGAGCGGCGGATCCTGGAGCCGGTGGCCATCCAGCGCGCCGTCGATCCCCAGCGCCTGCGCCAGCCGTGCGGGCCCGCTCGTCAGCCCGCGGTCCTGCCCCTGCCTCCGCCGCCCCGCGTCGGATCCGGCCGGCCGCAGCCCGCGGCGCCGCCGCATGACGTCGATGCCCTCCAGCGGCTCGAGCGCGCGGATCAGCACGGCCGCGGGGTAGCCCTCCGGCCCGGTGACCGCATTCAGGCACCAGTGCAGCCCGTAGATCCGGTACACGTAGGCGATGCCGGGCGGCCCGAACATCGACGCGTTGCGCGCCGTGCGGCCCGTGCGCTCCGCGGCGTGGGAGGCCGCGTCGTGCGGCCCCAGGTACGCCTCTACCTCCACGATCCGGCCGGACACGGGAGCGCCGCCCGTGGTCGAGACCAGGACGGCGCCCAGGAGATCGCGCGCCACCGCATCCGCGGGGCGCGCGTAGAAGGCCGGCGGGAGCGGCCGGAGCGCGCTCGCTGCCCCTCTCAATCGCCGCCGGCCGGCACGGGCTGGTTCTCCCGCGAGCGGCTCCGGCGGCCGCTCCGCTGGCCGCCCCGGCGGCCACGCGATCGCCGGCGCGCCGTCGCGGCACCCGGAGCCGCATCACCCGCCGCCCCGGCCGCGGCCTCGCCGGCTGCCGCTTCGCTGCCTGCCGCCTCGTCGGCCGCCTCCGCGCGGGCTTGCGCCGCGCCGCCACCCGACTCCGCCTCCCAGGCGCGGATCAGCAGTTCCGCGCGCCGGCCGCCGCCCAGCGCCGCCCGTACCCGGTCTGGCTCATCCCGGAGCGCCGGGAACACGTTGGCCGCGCCCAGCGCCTCGACCAGCGCCTCCGCCGTTCGCTTGCCCACGCCCTTGTACCGGCTCAGCCGCTCGATCACCGCCGCCGCATCGACCGGGAACTCGTCGGCCTGCGAGTGCTCAGCCGCGCCGGGCGACGCCGCGGCTTCCTGGCCGGCGCGCTCCGCGGCCTCCGCCGCGGCCGCACGCTTCGACCGGGCGCCGCGACCGCCCCTGCGGCCACGGCTGCGGCGCCGCTCCGCCGCCGGCGCGCCGGCCGGCTCGCCTCCGGCCGCCTGCTGTGGCGCGCCCGCGTCCGGCCCCGCGCCGTTCAGCTCCTCCAGCGCCGGCACGGTCTGGCCGGCGAGGAGGGGCGGCGGCGCGACGGGCGCGAGGGCCCGGCCGCGCGTCCCGCGGCGGTAGCGCAGGACCCCCGGGACGAGGATGCCCGTCGCGAACGCCGGCTCGGCCGGCTGCGCCGGCGTGGGCTCGGCTGGCTGCGCCGGCGTGGCCGCCGGCGCCTCGGCCCGGGGCTGCCCGCCCGGGGCGCCGGCCTCCGCCTCCGCGGGCGCCGCCGGCTCCGCCGCACGGGCCTCGCCCCCCACCTCCGCCGGCTCGGCCGGCGCGGCCGCCGGCCGCTCCCGCTCGCGCCGCGCCCGGCGGGATCGCGGCTGCTCCGCCGCCGGCCCGTGCTCGCGCGGCGAGCCGGGCTGTTCCGCCGCGCCGCCGACCGGCAGCGCGCTCCACGCCCTCGACGTCGCCGGCGCCACCTCGTACGTCCCGTTGTCGGCCTTGCGCAGGTCCACGACTTCCATGTCGTGGGCCTGGCGCAGGAAACGGCTGAACTTGCTGAAGCCCAGCCCGGATTCGTCCCAGCCCGGCTGCAGCTCCAGCATCCGGCGCTTCACATCCGAGTCGCGCGCCGCCTCGCCCGAGCGCCGCGTGAGATCCTCGACCGCCCGCCGCAGCAGCTCGTACGCCGCCCGCAGCGCGTCCGTCGTATCCGCCGCACCGGCGGGCGGCGCCGCCGCAACCGACTCTGCCGGCGCTTCCGGCACAGCCGCGACGGCGGCCGACTCTCCTCCCCGCTCGCGGCGCGGCCGCTCCTCGCGGCGCCCGCGCCGCGACCCGGCCTCCTCGCGCCGCGCGCGCGGCGCCGGCGCCGGCTCCTCCGCCGCCTCTTCGCCCTCGACGGGCAGCACCTCGTACTGCCCGTTCTCCAGCTTCCGCAGTCGCAGGCAGCCGCGGTTCGCCGCCTCGGCGACGAACTTGCTGAACTTGCTGTAGCCCAGCGTCCGCTCGTCGAAGTTCGGGTCCAGCTCGAGCAAGACCTGCTTCAGCCGGTCCGAGCGCATCACGTCCCGGTTCTCCGCCATCTGGCGAACCGCCCGCTCCACCAGCACCCACGGATCCTCGCTCGCCGACGGAGTGTCCTCCCCGGCTCGCGTCAGGCCCGACAGCGCCGAGTACGAGTAGTACTCGTCGCAGTTCTGCACGAGCAGGTCCGAGCTCGACTCGCGGATCCCCACCCCGATCACGTACTTGCCGTACTCCTTCAGCTTCAGCACCAGACTGCTGAAGTCGCTGTCGCCCGAGAGCAGGATGAACACACCGATCTCCGGGCGCGTGAAGACCAGCTCCAGCGCATCGATCGCCAGGCGGATATCGGTTGCGTTCTTCTTGGAGCTTCCGTAGGCGGGGGCGAAGATCAGGTCGACGGCGGCTTCGGAGAGGGGAACAATGTACTGCGGGTAACGTCTCCAGTCCGCGTACGCTCGCTGTACCGCGACCTTTCCCTTGATAATGTCACTGTTGAGGAGCTTCTTCAGCTCCTTCGAGAGATCGCTGCGGATCCCCATCGTCACGTTGTCGAAGTCGATGAGGAGTGCAGCGTTCGGCGCACCCTGCGCCGGCGTTACCGGACGCCCCTGGTGGGGGGCCCGAGCAAACTGTGCAGCCATTTGCCTCGCGTCGTTATACGTTCTCGCGAGCGAGGCCCCTCCCCGTCGGCCCGGGACCGGTCGCGGTCCCGTCGAGCGGCGGAGGAGTCTCGCAACCTCTCACCAGTATCCCGCCCGCGGGCGGCCGGGGCGCGCGATCGGCCGCCGGCGGGGCGGGAACCACCTCACGTGCGTCGGCTCGACTCTTCGGCGCTCATCATCCGCGCGAGCTCGACGCGCCTCACCTTGCCGCTCCCCGTGAGCGGCAGCGCATCCAGGAAGCGGACCATGTCCGGGACCTTGTAGTCCGCCAGGGCGCCGCGGCACCAGGCCTTGATCTCCTCCCCGGTGATGATCGCCCCCTCGACCGGCACGACGCACGCGCAAACCGCCTCGCCCAGCTCTTCATCCGGGAGTCCGACCACCGCCACGTCCAGCACCGCGGGATGCGCCTGCAACCGGTCCTCCACCTCCCGCGGGTACACGTTGAATCCGCCCCGGATGATGAGCTCCTTGCGCCGGCCGACGATGTGGATGTAGCCCTCGTCGTCCACCATCCCCAGGTCGCCGGTCAGGAAGAACCCATCCCGGTCCACGACCTGCGCGGTCTCGCCCGGCTGCCGGTAGTACCCGCGCATCACACCCGGCCCGCGCACCGCGATCTCACCGAGGCTCTCGACCGGCAACGTCGACCCATCCACATCGAGGATGCGCACTTCCGTCCCGGGCAGCGGCTTCCCCACCGTGAAGACCTGCTTCTCCGGCGGATCCTCCGGCCGCGTGATCGCCGCCGTGGATGACGTCTCCGTCAACGAGTAGGCGACCTGCAACCCGGGGCACAGCTCTGCGCGAATCCGCCGCACCAGCTCGTCCCCGATCGGCGCGCCCGCCGCCACGCCGGCACGCAGCGTGGACAGATCGCGGGGCCGGGCGGCTTGCTCGCGCAGTTCCTGGACGAACACCGTCGGCACGCCGTAATGCACCGTCACACCGTGCCGCTCGATCAGGTCCAGCGCCTCTGCTGCATCGAACTGCTCCTGGAGCACCAGGGACGCACCGGCCATCATCGTGCCGAGCACGCCCGGCCCCAGGCCGAAGACGTGGAAGATCGTCGTCACCCCGAACACCACGTCCCCAGGGTGGAGGCCGATCGCGTCCACCGTCTGCGCCGCCGTATGCAGCAGGTTGCGATGCGTCAACGCCACCCCCTTCGGCTTGCCCATCGTGCCGGAGGTGTAGACGATGGCGAAGACGTCTTCGGCCGGATCGACGACCGTATCCGGGACCTCCCGGCCGTGCCCGCTCGAGAGGAGATCTTCGAACTGGTAAATCCGGTCGTCGTACCAGAGGTCCTCCTCCCCCACCGTCACCAGGTACTGGAGATCGGGCAGCGTGGACAGGAACCCCTCGAAGAGCTGGAGGTAGTCCGTGCCGTCGAAGTTCTCCGCGCACACCACCACCGCCGCCTCCGAGTGCCGCAGCATGTACTGGAGCTCGGGCACCGTGTACCGCGGATTCAGCGGGACGATCGTCGCCCCCAGCTTCGCCGCGGCGAACATCGCGATCACGAACTCGGGCCAGTTGGGCAGGTCCAGCGCCACCCGGTCGCCCTTCTCGATGCCCAGCTCGTGCAGCGCAGCCGCCAGCGCCGCGGACCGCTCCTCCACCTGCCCAAACGTGAGCCGGCGGTCGCCGAAGATCAGGAAAGTGCGGTCCGCACCCTCCGCGGCACGCAACTCCAACGCCTGGGCAACCGACCGGCCACCGAAGCGCTCCGCGAGCGCCATTCCGCCTCCGTCGGGAGTCACTCCTCGCCGCCCGCCCCGCCCGGGGGCGGACCGCCGTTCCCGGCCGTCACAAACATAGTCCCCGCTCCGGGCAACGTCAAACAATGCTCCCGTAATTACATACCCGCGAAGGGCGAGGGCGTTGCGGCCCCCATTCCGCCGAGCGCCTCCACCGCCACGCGATCCGGCACCTCGACCGTCCACTCGCCTGCGCCCGTCCGTGCCACCGCGCCCACGCGCGCGATCATCGCGTACCGGACCCGGCCCCCACGCACCTTCTTGTCCCGCCCACCCTGGGCCACCACAGCCGCCGGGTCCATCCCCGCCGGCCAACCCGTCGGCAGGCCCAGCCGATCCAGCACCCCCCGCAGCCGCGCCGCCGTCCCCGGCTCGGTCACTCCCGCCGATTCGCCGATCAGCGCCTCCGCGACCATGCCGATCGCCACCGCGTGGCCGTGACGCAGCGTGTAGCCGCTCAGCGCCTCGAGCGCGTGCCCGATCGTGTGCCCGAAGTTCAGCGACGCGCGCCGCCCCGCCTCCCACGGGTCCGCCGCCACGACCTCCGCCTTGATCTCCACCGAGCGCGCCACCAGCGCGGCCAGCGCCTCCGCATCCCGCCCCAGCAGGCGGTCCGCATCTCGCGCGATCCCGTCCAGGTAGGCCGCGTCCGCGATCGCGCCGTGCTTCACCGCCTCGGCCAGGCCGGCCCGCAGCTCGGCCTCCGGCAGCGACGCCAGGACCTCCGGATCCGCCACGACGAGCCGCGGCTGGTGGAACGCTCCCACCAGGTTCTTCCCCGCCGCCGTGTCCACGCCCGTCTTCCCGCCGACCGATGCGTCCACCATCGCGAGCAGCGTCGTCGGAACCTGGACGAGCGGGATCCCGCGCAGGTACGTCGCCGCGACGAAGCCCGCCACGTCCCCCGCCACGCCCCCGCCGAGCGCGACCACGCAGCCGTCCCGGCCCACCCCCAGCCGGACCAGCGCGTCAACCAGCTCCGCCCACGTCGCCACCGTCTTGCGCGCCTCGCCCGCCGCGAACGGCACCAGGTCCGCTCGCACGCCCGCCGCTGCCAGCGCCGAGCACACCGCCGCGCCGTACAGCGCGGCGACGCGGTCGTCCGCCAGCACCGCGTACCGCGCCGCAGGCGCCGCCCTCACCACCAGCACGCCGAGCCGGCCGAGCGCCCCCGCATCCACCACCACGTCGTAGCCGGCGGGCGGCGTCCCCGGCACCCCGATGAAAATGCGTCTCACGGCAGCGAACCCTAACGGCGCAGGAGAAGGTTCAGCAGGAGCGTCAACAGCAGGCTCAGCAGCAGCATCAATCCCAGCGGAACGTACACCCGGACGTTCCCCCGCTGCCAGACGATGTCGCCGGGCAACCGGCGCAGGCCCAGATGCTCGACCAGCAACAGCACCAGCCCGAGCACCAGCAGCACCACGCCCAGCATCAGCACCACGCGGCCCAGCGCGCCGAGAGTCACTCCTCGCCTCGCCTTTCCCGTACATGCAAGCGCCACGCGCGGCGCACCGCGCCCGGCGCGCCCACGCATCCAGGCACGACGGCGCGCATCACGCTCACGCGGCCAGCTCCCCGCGCTGCTCTCGCCGCCGGTCCAGGCCCACCCCCAGCAGCGTCTCGGCCGCCAGCCACCGCACCACGACGCCCATGTCCGCCGATTCCCGGTACACCCGCCTCATCCGATCTGCCGCGTTGCCCCGCTCCAGGAGCGCATCGATCCGCCCGAGCGCCGCGCCATCCCCCAGTGCCGCCAGCGTCGGCGCCAGCGCCGCGGCCAGCTCGCGGATCGCCTCCCGCAACGGCTGCCGCCCCGTCGCCGACTCCGGCGCGATCAGCCAGCCCCCCAGCCCGGCCCGCGCCGCCCGCCATTCGTTCTCCGCGAGCAGCGCGTGTACCGCCTCCTGCGAAAACCCGGCCGGCGCCCACTCGGCCAGCCGACCCTCCGCCGCCGCCACCACCAGCGCCCGCGTCAGCGCCGCGACCGCCGCGGCGTCCTCCACCCGCGGGCACGCGTCCATCGCGCGGAACTCCAGCGTGGGATACACGGGATGCGGCCGCACGCTCCAGTACAGGCCCCGCTCGTCCGTGATCGCGCCGGCGCGCAGCAACAGGTCCGCGTAGCGGCGGTACTCGCCCGCAGACCCCAGCCGTGGCGGCACGCCGTTGCCCGGCCAGCGCCGCCACAGGATCAGCCGGTACGACGCGTACCCCGTGTCCTCTCCCTCGTAGAACGGCGAGCTACAGCACAGCGCGATCAGGTGAGGGATGTAGCCACGCACCACGTTCAGCAGCGCGATCCGGTCCAGACCCGGCGGCACCGCCACGTGGATGTGCATCCCGAAGTTGTGCTCGTCCCGCGCGATCCTGCCGTACTCCCGCTCGATCCGCGCGTACCGCGCCTCACCGCTCCGCGCATGGCCCTCCCACCGGCTGAACGGGTGCACTCCCGCCGCGATGATGCGGAGCTCCTGCGCTGCGGCCGTCGCCGCGGCCTGCAGCCGCAACCGCTTCAGCTCCCGCTCCACGTCCGCCACGGTGGCGCACACGTGCGTGCCGACCTCCAACGTCGTCTCCTGGAGCTCGCCGCGGATCTCCTCGCTCCAGTCGAACGCCAGCACGTGCCGGGCGCGGCTGCGCAGCCCACCCGCCACCGCATCCACGAGCTGATACTCCTCTTCGACCCCGACCGTGAACAGCTCCGCCAGTCGGCTCGCTCGCCTCATCGTTCCCACCCCAGTCGGCGGGACAACCTACGCGCAATTCCAGCGGTACAGCAAGCAAGGCGCCAGGCGCCGCGCGGAACGGGAAACCGCCAGCGGCACGCCGTGCTGCGCCGTCACCCCGGAGGCGTGTGGCGCGGACGTTCCTGGCGCTCGTCCGCGAGGAGGCCCCGGGAGCGCGGCACGGCGGCGCCCGCGCCGGGCTGCCGCGCGCTGCCCCGCACGCGTCCCCGCTGTCGTCCCGCCCGGCTCCCCCCTCCTTCCATTCGCTCGCGCGTTTGATTAGGTTGATGCCGGGCGGTGCGGATGCGTGGGTGTCGAGCGGACGGCGCGCGCCGGCCGCGGAGTGAATCGAAGATGCGCCGAATCCGTTCGGCCGACCACATTCCCTGGATCGGGCCCGCTTCGAGCGGCCTCTTCTGGACGCGTCTCTGTCGCCGGAGACGCGCCTTTTCGTAGGGGCGTACGACGCAGGACAACATGGCGCTCCACATCGGACTGGCGTACAACGAAAAACCTCCAGAGGACGCAGAGCCTCCAGGCGGCGTCCCTCCAAGATCCGGGCCCCACGACCGCTACGCGGAGTGGGATGACCCCGCCACCATCGCCGCCGTCGAAGCCGCCCTCCGCCGGGTCGGCCGCGTCGTCCGGCTGGAAGCCGATCCCGACTTCCCCCTCCAGCTCTGCCGAGCCCGCCCCGACATCGTCTTCAACATCGCGGAAGGACTCCACGGCCCCTGCCGCGAAGCCCACGTCCCGGCCATCTGCGAGTTCCTGGACGTCCGCTACACCGGCAGCGACCCCCTCACGCTCGCGCTCGCGCTCGACAAGCGACGCGCCAAGGAGGCCTTCCTCGCCCGCGGCGTTCCGACGCCCGAGTTCGTCGTGCTGGGCGACGTCGCGACTGCAGACGACGGGCGGAACGGCAGCGTGCGCGGCCTGCCGCTGCCCGCCGTGGTCAAGCCGCTGTACGAGGGCTCGAGCAAGGGGATCCCCGAACGCGCGCTGTGTTACACGCCGGACGCCATCGAGCGCCGTGCCGCCGAAATCGTGGACGAGTACGGCCAGCCGGCCCTCGTCGAGCGGTTCCTCCCCGGCCGCGAGTTCACCTGCGCCATCCTCGGCAACGGCGCCGCCGCGCGCGTGCTCCCGATCGTCGAGATCCTGTTCGAGGCGCTGCCCGCCGGCGCCGCACCCATCTACGGCTACGAGGCCAAGTGGGTCTGGGACACGCCGGACGCGCCGCTCGAGATCTTCCGCTGCCCGGCCGACCTGCCGCCCGGCCTCGCCGCCGGCATCGAGCGCGCCGCCCTCGCCGCATACCACGCACTCGGCTGCCGCGACTGGGCACGCGTGGACCTGCGCCTCGACGAGCACGGGCTCCCGCACGTCCTCGAGGTCAACCCGCTGCCCGGCGTTCTCCCGGACCCCGATCAGAACTCGTGCTTCCCCAAGGCCGCGCGGGCAGCCGGGCTCGACTACGACGAGCTGATCTGCGCCGTCCTGGACATCGCGCTCCAGCGCTACCGCATGCGTCCATGAACGTCGCGATCCTCTACGATGAGATCGCGGGCCGCCGCGCGGCCCCGGCCGACGTGCGGGCCGTCCTCGAGGCGATCGAGGCGGTGGCGCTTGCACTCCGCGAGCTCGGACACGCGCCGCTCACCATCCCGGTCGGGCCCGACCTGGACGGGTGGACCGGCCTCCTGCGTGACGCGCGCGTGGACCTCGTCTTCAACCTGTGCGAGGGCGTCGGCGGCGCTGCCGCCCGCGAGGCGTACGTCGCCGCCGTCGTCGAGCTCATGGGCCTGCCCATGACCGGCAGCGGCTCCGAAACCCTCGCCCTCGCCCGGCGCAAGGACCGCGTCAACGCCCTGCTCGCCGCGGCCGGCCTGCCCGTTCCGGCGTGGACGGTGGTGATGCCGGGCTCCCGGCCGCCCGAGGGTTGGGAGCGCTTCCCCGCCATCGCCAAGCCGGCAGGCGAGGACGCATCGCTGGGGATCACGCAGCGCTCCGTCGCCCGCGGTCCTGACGAGCTCGGCGCCGCCATCGAGGAAGCCGCGCGGCACGGGCCCGTCCTCGTCCAGGAGTTCGTGACCGGCCGCGAGCTCGCGGTCGGCTTCATCGGCGGCCGGCCGCTCCCCATCTCGGAGATCGACTACGCCGCCGTCCCGGACGGCTGCTGGCCGCTGCTCAGCTACCGGGCCAAGTGGGACAGCGGCTCGGAGGAAGACATCGCCGCCACGCCGCGCTGCCCTGCCCCGGTCGAGGAGGAGACCCGGAGCCGCGCGCTCGAGCTCGCCGAGGCCGCGTGGCGCCTCGTCGAGGGCAGGGGCTACGGCCGTGTGGACCTCCGCGCGGACCGCGACGGCAACCTCTACGTCCTCGAGGTCAACCCCAACCCGGACCTCGCCCCGTCCGCCGGGCTCGCCCGCATGGCCAGGGCCGGCGGCCTGAGCTACACGGACATGATCCGGCGCATCATCCGCGAGGCCGCGGCGTGAGCTCGGCCGGCTCGACACGCTCCCGGCCCTCCGTAGGGCCGCTGCAGGTCCGGCCGCTCCGGCCGGACGATCGTCCGCGCATCGAAGCCATCGTCCGCGCGACCGGCGTCTTCCGCGAGTCGGAGGTCGCCATCGCACTCGAAGTGATCGACGCGTTCTTCACCCACCCCGACAGGGATTATTCCGCCCTGGGCGCCTTCACCCCGGGCGGCGACCTGATCGGCTATGTCTGCTACGGCCCCACGCCGGGGACCACGCGAACCTGGGACGTCTACTGGATCGCGGTCCACCCGGCGGCGCAGAGCGCGGGGGTCGGGACCCTCCTCCTCCAGGAGGTGGAACGAAGGCTCGCCCGCCTGGATGCTCGACTCGTGATCATCGAGACCTCCTCGCAGCCCCTGTATCACCTCACGCGCGCGTTCTACGCGCGCCGCGGCTACGCCGAGGTCGCACGGGTCCCGGATTTCTACGCGGATGGCGACGATCGCGTGATCTTCGCCAAACGGCTCCATTCTTCCCCTTCGGGCGACCTGACCAATGGAAACGTGGCAACAGATCCTGCACCAGAGTCTCACGACCGTTGACGACCTCGTCGAGCGCTTCGGCGCCGAGAACGTGGACCGCGACGCGGTCGCGAAGGCCATCGAGAAGTTCAACCTCCGCATCACCCCGGCGGCCCTGCAGTTCATCCGCAAACCGGGCGACCCGTTCTGGCGCCAGTACGTCCCGACCCCGGATGAGCTCGTCGTCGAGGACGGCATCGTGGATTCCCTGGACGAGGACACGGACTCCCCGGTCCCCAACCTCACGCATCGCTATCCGGACCGGGTCCTCTTCCTGGTCTCGCCCGTGTGCGCCTCCTACTGCCGCTTCTGCACCCGCCGGCGCAAGGTGGGCGACCCGGAGAAGATCCCGCTCAACCAGTTCGACGCCGCGTTCGCGTACCTCCGCGAGCACACCGAGGTCCGCGATGTCATCATGTCCGGCGGCGACCCCTTCATGCTCTCGGACCGGCGGATCGAGTACTTCCTCAAGACGCTGCGCGAGATCCCGCACCTCGAGATCCTCCGCATCCACACGCGCATGCCCAGCCACTTGCCGCAGCGCATCACGCCGCAGCTCTGCGACATCATCCGGAAGTATCACCCGGTCTACATCAACGTCCACTTCAACCACCCGGACGAGCTCACGCCGGACGCCGTGCGTGCCCTGAACCTGCTCGCGGATGCGGGCGCGCCGCTCGGCTGCCAGACCGTTCTGCTCAAGGGCGTCAACGATGATCCGGCCATCATGAAGGAGCTGATGCACCGCCTCGTCAAGGCGCGCGTCAGGCCGTACTACATCTACCAGGCCGACGTCGTCGCCGGCGGCGAGCACTTCCGCACCTCGATCGAGAAGGGCCTCGAGATCATCCGCGCCCTGCGCGGCTGGACCAGCGGCCTGTGCGTGCCGCAGTTCGTGATCGACGCGCCCGGCGGCGGCGGCAAGATCCCGCTCCTGCCCGAATACGTCGAGCGGATCACCGACCGCGAGATCGTCCTCCGCAATTACGCGGGCGAGGTGTACCGGTATCCCTTGCCGAAGGATGGGAAGAAGGGGAGAAAGGGGAGCAACGGCAAGAACGGGAAGGCGCCCGCGCGCAACGGGCGCCGCAAGGTCGCCACTCCCGCCTTCGAGGAGCTGCTGCTGCTGGACGCCTGAGCGCGATCCCCCACGCGCAGCACACAAGCGCCTCGACGGCCGCGCGCGCCGGCGGCGGCGCGGAGGGCGCTCCCTCCGCGCCGCCGCCGGCGCGCCGGTCACCCGTCCGGCTGCGAGAGTGCCACGAGTGGCGGGACGGGCACGGATTCGAGCGGCACGCCGCGCTCCGCGTCCACCACCCGCACCACCGGCCGCCCCTCCACCTCGAGCCGCTCCACGCGGCCGTGCCGGCGCTCCGCTCGCCGCTCCAGGACCCGCCGGTACGCATCCGCGAAACGGCCCGCCGCATCCGCGCCGTCCCAGACGGAGTACCAGACGAGCGCCCGCCCACCGCGCGGGCCCTCGAGCAGCCGGTAGCGGTCGCCATCCCAGCCCCGCGCCGCCTGCTCCGCACCGCGGCCCAGGTGCTCGCTCAGCAGGATGGACGTCTCGAGCTCCCCCAGCGCGTTCTCGTACAACGTGCGCCAGCCCGCCCCGGTCGCGCCCTCGGGCTCACCCAGGCGGATTTCCGTCGGCTCGTCACGCATGCGGACGAACCGCTCGTCCGGGTACAGTACCTGCTCGGTCGATTGCGGGAGCAGCGTGTCCAGCGGCGGCGGCATCCGCTCGGCCCCGGCCGCACGCCAGAGCGACTGCACGAAGCTCGCGCCCCCCAGGTACGGGAACAACATCGTCTCGCGCAGGATGCGCGGCGCCGAGCGGAACACCGGGAACTGATCGTTCTCCGCTTCGAGAGCCGGCCTGAGCTGCTGCCCGAGGTCGGGAAGCATGCTTGGGCTGACCGGCTGGCCCGCCCGCCGCTCCGCGACCAGCGCCATCATGACCAGCGTGGCGTGTCCCTCGATGGCCGCCTGCGCCGCGGTCTGGCGGTCGTTGCCGCGCTCCCGCGCGACCAGCGAGTCGAGGTCCACGTGCTGGTCCTGGAGCGCGTGCACCAGCTCGTGCGCCAGCACCGGCTCCAGCGCCTCCCGCGGCACCCCCGCCACCAGGTACAGCGTCTCGGTGGCCGGGTCGTAGTAGCCCAGCACCTGCTCCGTCAGCAGGTCGAGCAGGAGCGCGCGCAGGTCCACCGTATCGGGCAGCAATCCCAGCGCCCGGTAGGCGCCTTCGACCCCTTCCATCTCCGCGGGCGGGAACTCCTCCTCGATGCGCGCGGCCACGTACTCCCGCAGCTCCGCCCGGTCGCGTAGCGCGAGCCGCACCGGTCCTCGCGCCTCGAGGCCCGACAGTGCCTGGATGCGCGGCAGCAGCTCGTCCATCGCCGCGCGCAGGCGGGCCTCCTCGCCCTCGCGGCCCGGCGCGCCGCACGCCGCCGCGAGCAGGAGCGCGCCCGCGAGCCATCGCCGTGCGACGCCCGCGCAGGCCACCGTCGCGCCCGCGCGCGCCGGGCCCGCGGTCGCGCCGCGGCTCGAGCTCTTGCGCGGACGCGGCCTCATCCGGCCTCGCTCCGCGGGTCCAGCAGCCGCGCGCCCGGGAAGAGCGGCTCCGCGCGCTCGAGCCCCGTCGCCGATCTGAGGTGCTCCGCGATCGTGCGGCCCGTGCGGGGGTACACCAGCCCCGGCGCGAGCTCGGCGAGCGGTCGGAGCACGAAGGCGCGCTCCAGCATCCGGGGATGGGGAATGCTCAGCTCCGGCAAGTCGAGCTCGACGTCGTCGTAGAGGAGGATGTCGATGTCGATCACCCGCGGCGCGTTCCGGAAGGAGGGCCGGCGGCCCATCATCCGCTCGATCTCCTGGATGGCCCCGAGCAGCGCGCGCGGCCCCAGCTCGGTCTGTCCCCGCACGACGAGGTTCCAGAAGTCCGGCTGGGCGCGGAAGCCCACCGGCTCCGACTCGTACACGGAGGAGACCGCTTCGATCCGCACGAGCTCCGCGAGCCGGCGCAGCGCCTCGCGCAGGTTGGATTCCCGGTCGCCCAGGTTCGTTCCGAGCCCGAGATAGATGGTAGGCATGCGTGCGGTCGCCGTCTCACACCACGCGGGACCGCCGGGCCGGAGGCACCGCTGCGCACGCGGCACGCTGTGCTGCCGGGCGCTCCATCGTCGCGAGGAGGGGCGAGCGCTGCCGTGTGGCCGAGCGAGTAGCCTGGCGCCGTCCGCCGTGGCCCGACTCAGGCCCGCCCGTAGCGGTCCTCGAGCCGGACCACGTCGTCCAGGTCAGGCGTGGAGGCCTCCAGGATGTCCACGTCGGTGACGGCCTCCATGCGGTGCACCGTGCCGGGCGTGATCCGGTAGCTCTCCCCCTCGCGCAGCCCGACTTCCTCGAGCTGCTCTGCGGAGGGGCCCACCCAGAACCGCAGCTCGCCCCGCAGCAGGTGGATCGTCTCGTCCTTGCGCTCGTGGTACTGGAGCGACAGGGCGTGGCCGGCCTTCACGTGCAGGATCTTCCCTACATAGCGGTCCGTGTTGGCCCAGATGAGCTCGTGGCCCCAGGGCTTCTCCACACGCGTCGGCCTCACGGGCGGCACCTCCCTTCAGCGGTCATCCACGCCGCGCGACGCAGCGCCGGCGCGGCAGCGCCATGACACTAGCGGCGCGTCCCGCAGCCGGCAAGCGGCGGCAACCCCGAAAACGCGGACCGGCCCCGCACTGGCGGGGCCGGTCACGCAGCGCCTCGTCCGGCGGCGCAGCACACCGGGGTCGAAGCCAGCCCCTACTCGCCGCTCGGCCGCTGCAGGAGCACCGGGTCCGGCACCGGACCGCCCAGAACGACGCTCGGGGCCGGTACGCTCTCGGGGCTCGACTTGGGCTCGAGCGTGATGCGGATGGCGTTGTAGTCGTAGAACTTCCCGCCGACCGACGATTCGGTGACGGTCAGCGCCGCCCGCAGGATCCCGTCGGGCGTGACGCCAGGCAGGCCGGGGTTCACGTCCGCATCGAACAGCGACTGCGCCCCCGGCGGCGAGCTGGTGAGCGGCCCCAGGTAGACCGCCGCCCCGGTCTCATCGTTGACGAGCCAGCCCGCGTAATAGTATCCCACCGGCGGGCGGCTGAGCTGCTCCGCGATGACGCGCAGGTCCCCGCCGTGGAAGTCGGCCCGCCCGGTGCCACGCGGCGTGAAGACGTACGGCAGTCCGCTCAGCGGGAAGGTGCCGAAGCTAATGTCGCCGGGGATGTACGCATCGTCGAAGTAGTCCTCCGGCGTGCCGCGTTCATCCGTGAATTGCCGCCACACGGGGATGCTGGCGGAAGGGGTCGCCGCCTGGCCGCCGCTCTCGATCGAGATCAGGAAGTGCGTGTACTCACTCACGCGCGGACCACCGCTCCTGGTCGCCACCGTCAAGGTATGGCGGAAGGTGCCGGGACCTCCTTGCCCGGGGAATGTGCTGCCGGAACCCGCGCCGACGGTGTCGTAGGTGATGATGACATCGCCGGCGTCCGTGAGCTCGCGAATCTCCTCCTCGATCACCCAGTCCACGGAAGGCGAGGCGATGGCCCCCGTCCCCGGATTGTAGAGCCAGGCCTGGTACGTCGAACCGCTCGCGAGCCCGTCGAGATGATAGACCTGGATCCGCATCGAATCGGGGCCGCCCTCGCCCGACGGCGCCTTCACGAGCTCCTCCGTCGTGTACCGGCTAGGCGGGAACGGCGCGAACCCGTTGTTGATCGCGCCGCCGTTGGCATCGATGTCCGGGCCGATCTGAGCCCGGACCGCCGGCGCGCTGGTCACCACTTCGGCCGGCGTGAGGCTGCCTTCATAGA
>DASVDH010000130.1:0-8988 GCA_036381195.1 Longimicrobiales bacterium
GACCTGCTGTAGCTGATTCGGATCCGCCCACACGGGCGGCATGTCCGGCTGCATGTCCAGGACGATGTCAATGCGCCGACGCCGCTGCTCGTAGATCCGCAGCGCGACCGTCCGTTGCACGATTTCCGACACGCGGACCCAGCGGCGATGGGTGCTGGAGGGACGCGAGAAGCCGAGCAGGTTGCGCACGATGCCGCCAGCGCGGGCCGCCTCATCCAGGATCATCCCCAGCATCTCGATCCGCTCTCCATCCGATTCGTCCGAGCGGAGGAGCTCCGCGAAGTTCGCGATCGCGGCGAGCGGATTGTTCAGCTCGTGCGCGACGGCAGAAACCAATCCGCCGACGAGCGCGAGGCGGTCGGACTCCATGAGCTGCGCCTGCTGCCGCTTCTCGTCGCTCACATCGCGCACGATGAGCACGGCCGCCACCAGCTGGCCGGAGAGCGCCCGCACGTGCACGAGCGTCAGTTGCACCGGGACGGCGGACCCATCTGGCCGCCGGTGCACCACCTCCGCGCTCCACCCATCCGCCTCGGTGGGGTGCGGTGATGCATCGGGAACACTCGGATAGAGCTGGTGCAGCGGCAGACCGCGCAGCGCACGGCGGTCCGTGCCGTGCAGCGCGGCCGCGGCGGCGTTCGCGTAGCGGACGCGCCCGTCGGGGCCGGCGATCAGCAGGCCCTGCTGCAGTTGTTCGATCGCGGCCGCGAGCAGCCGCGCCCGGCGCGCACGGCGTGCGCTCTGACGCTCGAGGCGCAGCCGGGCCAGGGCAGCGCCGGCCTGCGCCGCTGCTGCCGTGAGCGCGGCCGCCGCTTCCCCCGCGTCCTCCTCCGGGTCGAACACGAGCAGGAACCCATCCGGCGTGTCGTCCGACGCCGGCACGGGCGCCGCGAGCACGCTCCGGACGCCGTGTCGCCGCGCGATGTCCCGAACGGGCTGGGGTGCCGATGCAGGATCGAACCGCCGTACGCCAGCCTCCACGGCAGCCCGCGGACCGGCGTCTTTCGGCACGGGCACGCAGCAGCCGAGCAGCTCCCTTCCGACCCCGTGCGCGGCGGCGACCTCCAGCACGTCGCCGGGCGCGGCGCGGAGCAGCACGGCCACACCACGAGCCGCTGCCAGGTCCTGCACCGCCTCCGCGACGAGGGCGAGCAGTGCTCCCCGATCCGCCCGGCTCCCGATCGCCCGCCCGAGCCGCTGGAACGCCGAGAGCCGCCGCCGCCGCTCGGCGGCTAGAGCGTCACGCTGCTCCGCGAGCAGATTGCGATGCCAGGCCAGCTCTCCCCGCAGTCGCGCGATCTCCTCACGCTGCGCTTCCAACCCGGAGGGCTCGCGCTCGCGATCCGCATTTTCCCCGTCCGGGAGCCGGGCGTGCGGCGTGCCCTGGCCGAGGCGCCGTCCCGTCATGTACACCACGGCGGCGACGGCCGCCGCGAGCAGCGCCAGTCGGCTCGCGACCGCGGCAGCGGGAGCGAACGGCCGTCCCGCGAGCGGGAGCGCGAGCGGGAGACGGTACGCCGCGTAAAGGAGCCCCAGGCCGGCGGCGTAGGACCCCGCACGCACGCCGCCGCGCATCGTGGAGAAAACGGCCCCGACCAGCACAACGGGCTCGGGCCCGACCCAGGAGCCGAGGAGGCGGGACGCCAGCTCGAACGCGCCCAGCAGGGCAGCCGTGAAGCCGAGCCCGAGGCGCCCGCCCCACGTCGGGGATGCCAGGCCCGATACGCTCGGCAAGGCGAGGCTGACGCGTCGTCGCATCACGGCTCTCTGGTCGAGCCGGCCGCCCGTCCATGGACAGCTCGCGCCGCGCCGGTCGAGAGGCGGGCGGCAGGGCCAGAACGGGCACGCCGGGCATGCTGGTACGCGGAAGCTCCAGACACTACGGGATCACGCGCTTGCGTGCCAGACCAATGTTCGGCGGGTGTGCATCTATTTTCGGCAGCGAATGTAACCGAAACCGCGCCGGCCGCGCGTGCGCCGTGGACGTGCGGGCGGGACCGTGGCGCGCCAGGGCTCGAGCCCAAGGTGGACACCGGGATCGCGCCCGCGCTCATGTACGGGCGAGCATCGTGGTTCCTCGACTCTGCGGGCCGCGTGCCGCGTGGCCGTGCGATCCCGATTCCACCGGCACCCGGCCCTGCGTGGGGTTGCAGATCTGGCGCGGGCACGGCGGCTGGCCGCATCGCGAGGAGGATCGAGTGCCGGACGGGCGCCGTTCCTGCAAAGGCGGGAGGGGTGCGGCCGGGGAATCCGGCGGCGTTACTTCCGCGGCGAGGTTGCTGCGGGATCGTGGATCGGTGCGCTGCGGGCGCTCTTCCTCGCTTCATCGGGCCGCCATGCACGTGTTGCTGTGTGTGGAAGCGGATGCGCGTGTCGACGGGCTGAGGCGTCTGCTGCGGAGCCTCGCGCGCCAGCGGTTCACGCGGGGACCCGAGCCGGGCGTGTCGGTCGTCGTGGTGGACGCGAGCCCGGGTGCGCTCGCGGAGCGCGCGGTCGCGGAGCTGAGGGAGGCGCTCCGGTGGCCTGTGGAGTACGTGGCGGAGCCGGCGGCGGACCTGGGGAGGCGGAAGGTGGTGGCGCTGGCGCTGGGGTGCGGAGCCGACTGCGTTGCGTTCCTGGACGCGGATGCCGCCCCTTCGCCTGACTGGTTGGAGGAACTGCTGGTCGCGCAGTCGCGCCATCAGGCGGATGTGGTCGCGGGGCCGGTGGTGCCTCGCTACGCCGATGCCGTTCCCATGTGGGTGCGGCGTGGGGGCTTCTTCGAGTCGCCGCGGCGGCGGACGGGAGAGCCCGTGCCGCTCGTCCGCCCGAGCAACGTGCTGGTCATGCGGGAGGTGCTGGCCGCCGCGGCCGGCGGCGCCTCGTGGCCCGCGGCGGCTCGCCGCGACACCGGGCGGCACGCGGAGGGTCTGCGCGTCGTCTGGGCCGACCAGGCCGTGGTCGAGACGGTGGTGGATTCCGAGCGGGCGACCGCACGCTGGATCCTGCGGCGGGCGTTCCAGGAGCGGATGCCGGCGCTGCCGCCCCACGCGGTCGTGCTCGGGAGGCATAGCGTCCCGCCCTCTGCCGCGCGCGCGCTGGTCCGCATGGCGGAGGGCGGATTCCTCCTCTCGGTGGCGGTGTTCCTCGGCCGTGCCGGCATCATGCACGCGCTCTGCCGGCTCTCGCGCGGCGCCGGCGAGTTGACGGCCGCGCTGCGCGGGAGCACGCGTCCGCGTGAGCCGGCGTGAGGCGCCGCGGCTGGTCGCGCGGCGGTCAGTTGCCCCGTGCTGCCGAGAGCTCCCGGCCCCGAGCGGCGGTGGTGGACGGGGCCCGCGCGATCCCGGCACGCCGATCGTACCAGCGGACCAGCCGACCGGCCGCCGCCCACAGGAGCGGGGTGGCCAGGATGCTGACGTAGCCGTCCAGCGCGTAATGCCAGCCGAGATGGACGGAGCCGAGCTCGATGACGACGGCGAAGATCGTGAGTGCGCCGCCGAGCCAGGGGGACGTCTTCCAGCCCAGGATCGCATAGAGCACGGCCAGCGCCACATGGATGCTGGGCATCGCGGAGATGCCCAGATGGATGGGGATCCTCCCCTGGTACCCGGCCCACAGGAACCGTTGCGTCTCGACGGCCAGGAGGCCATGGGCCTCGTGCACGCGGGCGAGGTAATCGAGGAGTGGCGCGAAGCGCGCGGTATCCCCGGTGACCAGGCCGTAGTAGCAAGGGCCGGCCGAGGAGAGCAGGGTGGCGGCGCCGGTGCCGAGGATCATCCAGATGAGCATGTAGCTCACGAGGAACTGCATGCGGAGGTGGTCGCGCGCGGTGAACGCCTGCCAGGCCACGAGCACCACGCCGAGCGGGAACCACAGGTGGTACGCCACATCGATCGCGTTCGTCAGCAGCGGATGCCCGAGCCAGCCAGCGAGCAGCGTCCAGGGATCGTGGCCGAGGTGCAGGGTGCGGTCCCAATCGGCGATCCGCCGGTCCCAGGCGAACGGATGGATCACCGGGATCATCCGCTTGAAGTACAGGAACGCATCGCGGAACGGCCCCACGAGCAGGGTGATGACGATGAAGCCGCCGAACCAGCGGCCGTCCAGGTGCCTGGCGGCGAAGTCGCGCCACGCGCGTGCCCGGAGCAAGCCGCCGCGGCCGTAGGATCCCGTCACCTTCACCCAGCAGGCGTAGACAGCCGCGGACGCGGAGGTCAGGAGCACCGCCACCGCGGCTGCGGTGAGCACGGCGGTCGGCTCGATGCGGAAGTCGCCACCCAGGAGCGCGTCGACGGCGGCGGCCGCCGCCACGTACGCCGCGCAGATGGCGATCAGCGGCCGGTGCTCGCGCTCGAAGCGGTGTGCGCGCGCGCCGGCGCGGCGCGCGAATGCCGTGGCGCGAAGGAATGGCCGCGCGGCATCGACGCGCTGCTCGCGCCTACGCGGATCGCCCGCGCGGATCCGCGAGCGCCCGTTCCCGCCACCCGTGCTCATCGCACATCCCCGGCTCGGGTGTTCATTGGCGCCCCGCCTGGCCGGTCGCCGCGCCTCGCACGAGGGCGCCGAGGCACGAGACGTTCGCGCGGATTCGGTAAGCGGCGGGAAACCCTGCCGGCGCGGGTCGCAGCGGCATCAGCACGCCAGGGCAGTGCGCCCGGACGGCGTCGACATCGCGCGCGATATCCGCACGGCCCTTGCGCGACCAGTGGACCACGAGCACCGTCGGCTGCTCAGCGAGGATCTGGCCGGCGAGGTACGCGCCCGGTGTGCGGAAGACGCGGCTGCCGATGATCGGTTGCGCGGGCGCGGCCGGCAGGGCCTTGCGGCCGGTGTGCAGGTACACGCCGCCCGTCAGGGCCGCCATGATCCGGTCCTCGGGCAGCGTGTTGGCGCGTACCCACGCGGTCAACCCGAGCAGCAGCCGGCTCGTGCGCCGCACGTAGTCCGTCGGCGTGTAGTAGTCCGCCGCCGCCCCCGCGGCCAGCCGCGCGTTCACGTGGTGGCGCAGGGTGACCTGCCGGATGGCCACGGAGGCGGCCGCCGCGCACAGCACGGCCGTGAGGATGGCGCGCCCGCGGGGGCCGGCCGAGCGGAGCAGGCGCGCGACCTCGGTGGCGGCCAGCAAGCCGATGAAGGGCAGCAGCGGCAGCACGAGGCGATCCTGCGTGAACGGCCAGGCGGCGGTGACGGCGGCCGCTGCCGCGGTGCCGAGGACGAGGCCCGGGTCGGAGCGGAACCGGCGCACGGCCCCGGCCACGGCGAGCACCACGAGGGAGACGACGAGGAGCAAGCCACCGAGCACGAGGTCCCCGAAGTATTCGGAGAAGATCACCGTGTAGCGTGCCGCGTTGAGCACGGCCGCGCCGCCGAGCGTCCGGATGGCGCTCCTGACGGACTCGATCCCGGTCCAGGCGAGGTAGGAGACCTCGTCCGCGGCGGTGGACAGCGGCCCGGCCGCGACCCAGCGCGCGTGGACCCATTGCCAGGCGGCGATCGGCACCAGCGCACCCGCCGTGGCCGCCGCCACCGCACGCGCGTCCACCCGCTTCAGTACGAGCGCCGCGAGCAGAGCGGGCACGAGAGCCAGGCCCTGTGACCGCGCGAGGGCCGTGGCGGCGAGGACGAGCCCGAGCGCCAGCGCCGCCAAGACCCTGCGGTGGCCGGGCTCCTGCTCCGCAACGCGGTAGCCCAACACCAGCGCCGCGGCCCAGCCCGCGACGAAGTACGGTTCGCTCAGGATCAAACGGCTGTAGAGAAGGGAGGCGTCCAGCAGGAACGGCCCCACGCCGAAGCCGGCTGCGAGGGCGGGGTGGAGCCGCAGCCGCGTCCTCGCGAGCCAGTACAGCAGCCCGGCCGCCAGCGCGATCAGCCCGGCGTTGAGCGCGAGAGCGAGCTCCGTCACGGCATCCAGCGTTCCGCCGATGCGCCACAGCAAGGCCAGCACGGCCGGCAGCCCCGGAGGGTAGCGGACCTGCACGGGGTCGCCCGGCAGGTAGAGCGACCGGTAGCCGTGCCCCTCGGCGATCGCGCTGCCGAGCGCCACGTAGATGGCGTCGTCGTTGAACGACCCGACTGCGGGCCGTGGGTCGGGCAACAGCGCAGGCCGAATCAGGAGGAGGAGCAACGCGACCAGGGCCGCTTCTCGCCCCGGGCCTCCGACGGCCGCCAGCAACCGCGCGTGCCTCATCCCGCAGGGTCCGGGGCGCAACCGCCGATCCTGCCGATCGTGGGGCCGGGCCTGCGGGTGAGCAGGACGGCAGTCGCATCACAGTACGCGATTCGCCAGCCCGGCTCGCGGGCGAGCTGGGCTCGGAGCCGCGAGCGCGCCGGCACGAGCACGTGCTCGATGCGCCAGCGATCGAGCACCGCGCGCCAATCCGGCGCCAGGCCGGCGACGCGCAGGTAGTCCCGCACGAGGTCGGCGCCGTAATGGTCCGTCTGCCCGTCGATGAAGACGCGCTGCTCCGGCCAGGCGTAGACGAGATAGCCGCCCCAGGCGAACTCGTTGAAGATGCGGCCTTCGAGGCCGGCCGCGCGCGCCGCCGCCACCGCCGCCACCGGGAAGCGCGCGGGGTCGAACGAGGCCGGGAGCAGCCGCCGCCCCCACGCCTCCCCGCCGCGGAGCACGAGGAGCAGCAGGAGCGCGGCGCCGACGGCCGCCCAGGGCCCGAGCCGGCCGCCCGCATCCCCGAAGGCGAGGGCGCGCCGCGCCCTGGCCAGCGGGTCGGCCCGGCGCCAGTCGGCGTCCACCGCCATCGCCGCGAGGGGCACGGCCGTGATGCCGAAGAGCGCGGCGTTGCGGGCGGCGAAGAGCGCGAACGCCGCGGTCACCAGGATGACCAGGAGCCAGGGCAGCGGCGGCCGGCCACGCCGCAGGGCGAGGGCCGCCAGGACGAGCAGCAGTGCCAGCAGCAACGGCCAGGTGTGCGGCTCATGGAAGTCCGGCGAGCGGAACTCGAGCGTGGCGTCGAGCACCACATCGTCCCCGAAGAAAGAGACGACGTGCGCGAGCAGGCGCGGGCCCGCCGGATTTGCTAGCGTGGCGACAGCCGCGACCAGGAATGCCGCCGCGTGGTCGCGGAGCCGCCGGCGCCAGGCGGTTCCGGCATCACGGTCCAGCCACGACTCCATCGCTTCCCCGGCAGCGTACAGCGCGATGAGGATCAGGCCGAAGAGGAAGCCGCCGTGCAGGTTGGCCCACAGCGCGAACAGCAGCGCGATCGGCACGAGGCGGTGTCGACCCGGCCGCTCGAGCAGTCCCAGGAGCAGCACGGTGGCGAGGATGGAGAACAGGTGCGGGCGCGCGAGCCAGTGCAGCATGCCGCAGAGCGCGCCCAGCACGGTCGCGCCGAGCGCCAGTAGCGTGTCCACGCCCTGGCCGCGCAGGAACCGGTAGAGCAGGGCGTACGCCGCGCCGAGCAGGAGGCCCGCGAACGCGGCGACGGCCGGCAATCCGCCGGCACGGTGCGCGGCGGCGTAGATGACCTGGCTCAGCCACTCGAAATCGAGGAACGGCTCGCCCGCACGCGTGAAGGAGAAGAGGTCGCGGTCGATCACTGCACGCGCCTCGATCATCCATTCGCCCAGCCGGATGTGGCGTGCGACGTCCCCATCCGCGTTCAGCAACGCACCGCCGGCCAGCACCGGGCCCAGCACGCCGATCGCGAGGAACAGGACATCCGCCGGGGTGGGCAGCCACGGCCGGCGAGCGACCGGGCCCTCGCCGCCGCGCGCGCGTTCGATCTCCTCTCGAACGGCCATCTCCTCGGGACCGGCGTCGGCCCGTTCCGGACGGCCCGGCTTCACACCGAGCGCCGAACCTGTGCGCCTCACGCAGCTCCGTCCCTGTCGTGGGCGCCGTGCGGCGTTGCCAGTGACGCCGCCGGAGCCGGGGTCGCCAGCGCAGGCGCCCCCCGCCGCAGGTAGGTCCAGTAGATCGACGCGAGGTCGAGTGCCGCGCGGGCGAAGTCCCACGGCTTCAGCTTCGAGCCGGGGACGTCCCGCCACTCCAGCAGCGGGAACTCGTAGATCGCGGTGCCGGCGTCCGGCAATCCACGACTCCGACGCTGGCGGATCATGCGGGCGATCAGCTCCACGTCGAAGATCCAGCGCGCGATGAACGGGGGCTGGAACAGCTCCGCGAGCCGATCGGAGACGCGGAAGAGCTTGGCGCCGCACTGGGTGTCGTAGATGGGCAGACGCAGCGCCATGGAGGTCGCCGTCGCGAAGACGCGTCCGAGGTAGTGGCGCCAGGCGTGCCTCTCGATCTGGCGGCCCAGCAGCTTCACGCGCGCGCCCATCACCACATCGATGCTCGGCCTCTCCTCAAGCACGGCGCGCAGGTCGGCGATCGCCTCGAGCGGGGTGGCGAGGTCCGCGTCCCAGAAGCCGACGTAGCGCGTCCTGGCGTCCTCCATCGCGGCGAGAACGCCGCGCCGCACGGCCTCCGCCTTCCCCATGTTGCGGGGGAGCGCGAGGACGCCGCATGCCTCCGGATTCTCCGCGTGGAGCGCGCGCAGGATCTCGAGCGTGCGGTCGGCGCTCCCGTCGTCGACGAAGAGGAACCGGATCCGCGAGGCCGCCGCGAATTCGCGGAACCGCTGCACCGGCAGACGGTCGGCCTCGTTGTAGCAGGGGACGACGATCAGCGTGTCGGCCATCGCAGATCCGGAGTGCATGGGGGGCCGCATGGGGCCGCAGGCATGGGCCGGCCGCCGCGTGGGAGCCCCGGGCCATCGACGCCTCGGACGACCCGGTGGAATGGAGCGTTTCGGAGCCCGCGCAGGGCGGTGCAAAGATATCACGGCCCGCACCGACGCTCAACGGCGCGGCCAGGGCGGGAGCACGTGCGACGTGCCCCGCCGGGCGGGGCCGGCGGGTCAAGGGCGCGTAAACCTTGCGCATTCTGCCGGACCGCCTATCTTGACTGCCTGTTGGTGGTGGCCGCTCCATAGAGCCCCCGCCGCCGGTCCGGCGGCCGTTCATTCCGGAACCACAGGTGGGTGCCTC